>NZ_JBNCNM010000006.1:0-344737 GCF_049846985.1 Streptomyces sp. DT190
GGGGGCGGGCGTGGGCGTGCGGCGCCGCGGGCGGGGGGGGGGGGGGGCCGGGGCGGGGGGGTGTCCGTCCTCGGAACGGCGCGATGGGGTTGCGTGCCGACCGACTGTTCGTCGACGCGCCAACCGCTGCGGGCGGACACCCCCCGGCACGGCCCCTTGCGCCGTCCGGCGGGTGCGGGTGCGTCGTCCTATGCGGCTTCGTCCTGGGCCGCTGCCCGCTTGAGTGCCGCGTCGCGCCTGCGGACGTAGTAGATGCCGATCAGGCCCAGGCCGCCCCCGGCCAGGCAGGTCCAGATCCACCAGGTGCTGCCGCGGTCGTCGAACCAGCCGTAGAACGGGAGCTGGACCAGGAAGAGGACGAACCACAGGATCGTGCCGCCGGTGATGGTGGCGACCACGGGGCCCTCCAGGGGCTCCGGCGCCTCGTGTCGGGGGGTCCACTTCGCCATGGGGACAGCTTACGAGGCGATCTGGTCTACGCGCGGAGATAGCCGAGGGGGGCGTTATATGTTCATACTGAAACGGTTTGTGTCTGACCACTTCTCTTCGTAGGAAACACCAAACCCATGTCCTCCTCGGCTCCCGCCAAGGTCCCCGCCCCTGAACAGCCGGGAGCCGGGCCCACGACCCTCGACCGCTTCTTCCGCATCTCCGAGCGGGGCAGCACCCTGTCCCGCGAGGTCCGCGGCGGTCTCGCCACCTTCTTCGCGATGGCCTACATCATCGTGCTGAACCCGATCATCCTCGGCAGCGCGAAGGACATGTACGGTCACCAGCTCGACAACGGGCAGCTGGTCACCGCCACGGCCCTCACCGCTGCGTTCACCACGCTCCTGATGGGCGTGATCGGCAACGTCCCGATCGCCCTGGCCGCCGGTCTCGGCGTGAACTCGGTCGTCGCCCTCCAGCTGGCCCCGCGCATGTCCTGGCCGGACGCGATGGGCATGGTGGTGCTGGCCGGTTTCGTGGTGATGCTGCTGGTCGCCACGGGGCTGCGCGAGCGGGTGATGAACGCCGTGCCCTACGGGCTGCGCAAGGCCATCTCCATCGGTATCGGCCTGTTCATCATGCTGATCGGGCTGGTCGACGCCGGCTTCGTCTCCCGGATCCCCGACGCCGCCCGGACCACCGTCCCGCTGCAGCTCGGCGGCGACGGGCACCTGAACGGCTGGCCCGTGCTGGTCTTCGTACTGGGTGTCCTGCTGACCCTGGCGCTGATCGTGCGCAAGGTCTCGGGCGCGATCCTGATCTCGATCGTCGCCATGACGGTCGTCGCCGTGGTCATCGACGCGGTCGCCACGGTGCCGAGCTGGGGTCTGACCACGCCCAAGTGGCCCGGCAACCCGGTCGCCAGCCCGGACTTCGGGCTGGTCGGGCAGGTGAGCCTGTTCGGCGGCTTCGAGAAGGTCGGTGTGCTGACCGGGGTGCTGTTCGTCTTCACCGTGCTGCTGTCGTGCTTCTTCGACGCGATGGGCACGATCATGGGCGTCTCCGACGAGGCGAAGCTGACCGACGGCGAGGGTCAGATGCCCGGCATCAACAAGGTGCTGTTCGTCGACGGTCTCGCGGTCGCGGCGGGGGGTGCCAGCTCGTCCTCGGCCACCACGGCGTTCGTGGAGTCCACGGCGGGTGTGGGTGAGGGGGCCCGGACGGGTCTGGCGAACGTGGTCACCGGCGGTCTCTTCGCCGTCGCGCTCTTCCTGACCCCGATCGCCACGATGGTCCCGTCCCAGGCGGCCACCCCGGCGCTGGTGGCGGTCGGCTTCCTGATCCTGGCCGGGTCGGTGAAGGAGATCGACTGGGCCGACTACACGATCGCGGTCCCGGCGTTCGTGACGATGCTGATGATGCCGTTCACCTACTCGATCACGAACGGCATCGGCATGGGCTTCATCACCTTCGTGGTGCTGCGGCTGGCGGCCGGCCGGGGCCGTGAGGTGCCGTCGGCGATGTACGCGGTGGCGGCGGTGTTCGCCTTCTACTACCTGATGCCGGCGCTGGGTCTGACCTGATCCTCGTCCTCGGAGTCGGAGTCGCCGTAGAACCTCTCCGTCTCCTCGACGGCGGTGCGGAACCGCTGGTCGAAGTCATCACGAATGAGCGTCCGGACGACGTAGTCCTGGACGCTCATTCCTCTTTTGGCGGCATGGTGCCGGAGCCGTTCGAGCAGGTCGTGGTCTATTCGCAGGCTGAGCACGCTGGTCCCCATGACCATGAGGGTCGCGGCACCGTTCGGTGCGGTGTGTCACGTTCCCCTCCGGGATCACCCATATGAGTGATGTGGTGGCGCAGTGGCGGGCGTCACGGGCAGTCCGCGTGTCCCCGGTGGTATTTAGCGAGAGTAATGAGTTACGCTAAAGAACATGCCGGACCTCAGCCATGGCGACGACGCAGCCGCCGTGAACTCCCTCCGATCCGCCGTGATGCGGCTGTCCCGTCGGCTCAAGCACCAGCGGGTCGACGAGTCGCTCAGCCCCACCGAGATGTCGGTGCTCGGCACCCTGTCCCTGTGCGGCAGGGCCACCCCGGGCGAGCTCGCCCGCAAGGAGCACGTCCAGCCGCCGTCGATGACCCGCATCGTGGCGCTGCTGGAGGCCAAGGGACTGGTCCGTCTGGAGCCGCACCCCGAGGACCGGCGCCAGAAGGTCGTGACGCGCACCGAGCAGGCCGAGGCCATGCTTGAGGAGAGCCGCCGCAAGCGGAACGCGTTCCTGTCCACGCTGGTGGAGAACCTCGACGAGGACGAGTGGGCGAAACTGCGCGCCGCCGCCCCCGTGCTGGAGAAGCTCGCGCACCTGTAAGCCGTATGTAGCAAGGAGGCGAACCCTTTGAGTTCGGGACCCGGAACAGCTTCCGCCCCCGCACCTGAACCCCACGACTCCCCGCCCGCTCCCGCAGCACCCGCCTCCGGCGACCGCGTCCGCACGTCCTCGATGTTCTCCTCCCTGAAGGTGCGGAACTACCGCCTGTTCTTCCTGGGGCAGGTCGTCTCCAACATCGGCACCTGGATGCAGCGCATCGCCCAGGACTGGCTCGTGCTCAGCCTCACCGGCTCCTCCGCCGCCGTCGGCATCACGACCGCCCTGCAGTTCCTGCCGATGCTGCTCTTCGGCCTGTACGGCGGCGTCCTCGTCGACCGGCTGCGCAAGCGGCCCACGCTGCTCGTGACGCAGTCCGCGATGGCGCTCACGGCGATCGCCCTGGCCGTCCTCACACTCACCGGCCACGTCCAGGTCTGGCACGTGTACCTGGCCGCCTTCGCGGTCGGTCTCGCCACCGTCGTCGACAACCCGGCCCGCCAGTCCTTCGTCTCGGAGCTGGTCGGCCCCGGGCAGCTGCAGAACGCGGTCAGCCTGAACTCGGCGAACTTCCAGTCGGCCCGCCTGGTCGGTCCCGCCGTCGCGGGCATACTCATCACCGGCGTCGGCACCGGCTACGCCTTCCTCTTCAACGGCCTGTCCTTCATCGCGCCGCTCACCGGCCTGCTGCTGATGCGCGCCCGCGAGCTGCACGCCGTCGAGCGCGCCCCGCGGGGCAAGGGACAGCTGCGCGAGGGCGTCCGCTACGTCACCGGCCGGCCCGAGCTGATCTGGCCGATCGTCCTGGTCGGCTTCGTCGGCACGTTCGCCTTCAACTTCCCCGTCTACCTGTCGGCCTTCGCGGACGACGTCTTCCACGCGGGCGCCGGCGCGTACAGCATGTTCAACACGCTGATGGCGGTCGGCTCGGTCGCGGGCGCACTGCTCGCCGCGCGGCGGGGCACGGCCCGGCTGCGGCTGCTGATCGTGGCGGCGATGGCCTTCGGGGCGCTGGAGATCCTCGCCGCGACGACCCCCACCCTGTGGATGTTCGCCCTGCTCATGGTGCCACTGGGCCTGTTCGGCATGACGGTCAACGTCACGACCAACACCAGCATCCAGATGTCCACCGACCCGGCCGTGCGGGGCCGTGTCATGGCCCTCTACATGATGGTGTTCCTCGGCGGCTCCCCGGTCGGCGCCCCGATCGTCGGCTGGATCACCGACACCTACGGCGCGCGCGTCGGCCTCGCGGCGGGCGGCGCGGTGGCGGTGGCGGCCGCGGCCGCGATCGGCCTCATCCTGGCCCGCGTGGGCAACCTGCGCCTGGCGGTCGGCTGGCACCGCGGACATCCCCGGGTGCGCTTCGTACCACGGGAACGGACGGAGGAACTGGCCCCGGCGGCGTAGCGGGGCCGTCAGTCCCGGGGGAAGTCGCCGGTGTTCAGGACGAGGCCGACCACGGTGCCGGTCAGGTCGATCTCGTCTCCGAAGTCCAGGCTCAGCTCGCCCCGGTACTCGCCGTCCTTGGGCTTGGTGTGCAGATGCCAGCGGCCGGTGTAAGGATCCACGATCAGGTACACCGGTACACCGGCCGCGGCGTAGGCGTCCTTCTTGGGGCCGTAGTCGTTCGCCCCCGTCTTCCTCGAGATCACCTCGGCGACGAACTCGACGTCCTCGTACCGCCACAGCCCTTTGTCGTTCGTGGCCGCGTCCTCCGCCATCAGGGTCACGTCCGAGGCGAAGCCGTTGAGGTGGCCCGGGTAGTCGACACGGACGTCGGACTTCAGGCGCTTGCGCGGGTACTTGGCGCGCAGCTGCTCGACGATGTCCAGGATGATGTCCCAGTGGGTGTCCCGCTGAGGCGCCATGAAGATGTTCCCCCCGACGATCTCGACCTTGTAACCCTCGGGGACGGGCATCGTCTCCACCCACTCGAACATCATGTCGAGGGTGAGTTCGCCGCTGCTGTCGTCCATCTCGATCCTGTCGTCAAGGACGGTCATCGTGGCGCTCCTCCCCGGCCGCACCCGACGATGGATACGGCCGCGCAGTAGCAACGATACGCACGGCGATCAGGGCACGCCCGGGCCATCGGGGCGGGGGCGGGCAGACTGGGTGGATGAGACTCTTCGCCGCCGTGCTGCCCCCCGACGACGTGTGCCGTGAGCTCGCGGCCGTGGTCGACGAGCTGCGCGGATCGGCCGGGGCCGACGGCATGCGGTGGACCGGGCGGGCCGGGTGGCACTTCACGCTCGCCTTCTACGGTGAGGTGGACGACGGGCTCGTCCCCGGGCTGACGGAGCGGCTGGAGCGGGCCGCGCACCGGACCGGCCCGTTCCCGCTGGCCGTGCGCGGCGGCGGGCAGTTCGGGCACGGCAGGGCGCTGTGGGCCGGGGCCGAGGGGGACCTGGCGACGTTGCGGCTGCTCGCCGAGCGGGCGGAGGCCGCGGCGCGGAAGGCGGGCGTGCCGATGGGGGAGCACCGGCGGTACAAGGCCCACCTGACCGTGGCCCGGAGCCGGGAGGCCCGGGACGTGCGGCCCTGTCTGGACGTGCTCGGGGAGTTCGCCGGCCGGACCTGGACCGTCGACGAGCTGGTGCTGGTGCGCAGCAACCTGCCGACCTCCGGCGTCCCCGGGGAGCAGCCCCGGTACGAGGCGGTCGGGCGCTGGCCGCTGCGGGGCGCCGGTTAGGCTCGGGGCGTGGACCCGAAAACCCGCAACCGGATCATGGCCGGTGTGCTCGTGCTGATGTTCCTCGTCGTCGCCCTGGCCTCCGTGCTGGGGAGGTAGCGCGGCGGGGAACCGCGGACGGCTGCCGTCCGGCCGCGGGCCGGCGTGGGCTCGTCGCGCGGTTCCCCGCGCCCCCGGCGGGGGCGTTCACCAGGCGAAGGCCTCCGGGCTCGGGCCGGGGCCCGGGAAGATCTCGTCCAGGCCGGTCAGGAGCTCCTCGGACAGCTCCAGCTCGGACGCGCGGACCGCGGAGGCGAGCTGCTCGGCGGTGCGCGGGCCGACGATCGGGCCGGTCACGCCCGGGCGGGTGAGCAGCCAGGCCAGGGCGGCCTCGCCGGGCTCGACGCCGTGCTTGTCGAGCAGGTCCTCGTAGGACTGGATCTGCGCGCGGGTGGCCGGGTCGGCGAGCGCGTCGGCCGCGCGGCCCGAGGCGCGGCGCCCGCCCTGGACCTCCTTCTTCAGCACGCCGCCCAGCAGACCACCGTGCAGCGGCGACCAGGGGATGACCCCGAGGCCGTAGTCCTGCGCGGCCGGGATGACCTCCATCTCGGCGCGGCGCTCGGCGAGGTTGTACAGGCACTGCTCGCTGACCAGGCCGATGGTCCCGCCGCGCCGGGCGGCGATCTCGTTGGCCTGGGCGATCTTGTAGCCGGGGAAGTTCGACGATCCGACGTAGAGGATCTTGCCCTGCTGGATCAGGACGTCGATCGCCTGCCAGATCTCCTCGAACGGGGTGTCCCGGTCGATGTGGTGGAACTGGTAGACGTCGATGTGGTCGGTCTGCAGCCGCTTCAGGCTGGCGTCGACGGCCCGGCGGATGTTGACGGCGGAGAGCTTGTCGTGGTTGGGCCAGGCGGGTCCGTCGGCGCCCATGTTGCCGTAGACCTTCGTGGCGAGGACGACCTTGTCGCGCCGGCCCCCGCCCTTGGCGAACCACGTGCCGATGATGCTTTCGGTACGGCCCTTGTTCTCGCCCCAGCCGTACACGTTGGCGGTGTCGAAGAAGTTGATGCCCGCGTCCAGCGCCGCGTCCATGATGGCGTGGCTGTCGGCCTCGTCGGTCTGCGGGCCGAAGTTCATGGTGCCGAGGACGAGCCGGCTGACCTTGAGTCCCGTGCGTCCGAGCTGCGTGTACTCCATGACGACCAAGCCAACGTGTTGGAGTGCGCTCCAGGCAAGCGCTCGGGGCGCGTCAGGCCCGGTAGGGGCCGCCCAGTCCCCAGCCCTGGTGCAGCGCCGCCGCGAAGGCCGCCGCGATCTTGTGTTCGCCGGCGGCGTTGGGGTGGGTCCCGTCGTAGGTGTCGGTGGAGACGTCGTACGACGGCGGCGTCGAGGCCAGCAGGATGGGGGAGGCCGGTTCGTCGAGGTCGGCCGCCGTCTTGGCGAGGATCTCGTTGAAGCGGGCGACCTCGCCGGCGAAGAGCGCGTCGGTGTGGGCCCGGACGTTCGGTGTCACCGGCAGCCACACCATCCGCACCCGGCGGTTCGCCGCCCGCGCCTCGGCGGTGAAGGCCCGGACGTTGCCGGCGGTCTGCTCCGCGTTCGTGTAGAAGCCGAGGTCGATCAGGCCCAGGGAGACCAGCAGGACGTCCGCCCGGCACGAGCGCACCGCCTCGCCGATCAGCGGCGCCATGTGCAGCCAGCCCTCGCCCCAGCCGGCCAGGTGTGCCCGGGGGAAGTCCGGTTCGGCGTAGGCGTGCGACGTGGGGGCGCCGGCGTGCTGGTCGTAGAGCGTCTCGCGGGGGCCGACGAGGGTGACGGGGCCGCCGTGGGAACGGCACAGGTGCTGCCACATGCGGTAGCGCCACGTGTGTTCGCCCGTGCTTCCGATCGTCATGGAGTCACCGACGGGCATGAACCTGAGCATCCGCTCATGATGGACGATCAGCGCACCGGGTGGGATGTGAGTCGGGCCACGCACCGTCCCCGGCGGCGGCCGGGGAGGCCGTCCTCCCGGTGGAGCGCCTGCTGATCCGCCTGCTGAACCGCCGTGTGTGATGGCACGCTTGGGGCATGCGCAGACCCTTCGCCCTCCTCGCCGCGGCCCTCCTCACCGGCGCTCTCGCCGCGCCCGCCGCCACCGCCGCCGACGGAGACGGCGAGTTCACGATCAGGGATCCGCGCATCACCGAGTCCAGCGGTCTGGCCGCCTCGCGTCAGCACCCCGGGATCTACTGGACGCACAACGACAGCGACGACGGTGCCTACCTCTACGCCGTCGACAGCAGGACGGGCGAGACGGTCGCCACGATCACCATGAGCGGCGTGGGCAGCCCGCGCGACGTCGAGGCCGTCTCGATCGGGCCGGACAACCAGATCTGGGTCGGCGACATCGGCGACAACCTCGGCGGCTCCTGGCCGCACGTGTGGATCTACCGGCTGCCCGAGCCGAAGACCCTGCGCGACGGCACCGTCCGGGCCACGCAGTACGTCGTGAAGTACGCCGACGGGGCGCGGGACGCCGAGTCACTCGTCGTGCACCCGAAGACCGGCCGCGTCTACCTCGTCGACAAGAACGAGAAGGGCGGGCACCTGTACGAGGGCCCCGCCGACCTCTCCCCGAGCGGCACGAACGTGTTCCGGCCCGTCGCGGCCCTCCCCGACCTGGAGGCCACCGACGCGACGCTCTCCCCCGACGGCCGGCACCTGGTGGTACGCAGCTACTTCGGGGCGATCGCCTACGACTGGAACGGCGGGAAGCCGAAGAAGAAGGAGCGGCTCGGCGTGCCGTTCCTGGGCCAGGGGGAGTCCGTCACCTACACCGCCGACGGGACGAAGCTCATGTTCGGCGCGGAGGGCGCCGACAGCCCGGTGGAACCGCAGGACGCCCCGGGCTCCCCGGATTCGCCCTCCGGCAACGGCGGTTCGGCCTCGTCGGAGGGGGGCGCCGGCGGTGACGGGCTGAGCGGCGACCTCAGGACCGGGGCGATCGCCGCCGCCGCGGCCCTGGTGGTCGTGTTCGGCCTGCGCAAGCTCAGGCGGCGGGGCTAGGGCCGGTCCGCGGCCGAGTCCGCGTCCGGGGTCCCGGCCGATTCCTCGGTCCCGGCCGATTCCTCGGTCCCGGCCGCGTCCGGGGTCCCGGCCGCATCCGCTGTCGCATCGGTGGCCGCATCCGCGCCCGGCGTCCGGCGCCGTTCCACCAGCACCGCCAGGCCGTCCAGGATCCGCTGGAGGCCGAACTCGAAGTGGTCGAAGTCCGGTCCGAAGGTGTCCTCGGACAGTGAGGCCATGACCGGGTAGCGGCCCGAGGCCATCGCCTTCTCCAGGGCCGGCACCTGCGCCTGCCAGAACTCGGCGTCCGTCAGGCCCGTCCGGCGTTCCGCCTCCAGCTGGTACAGCTGCGTGCGCGCGGCCCCGACGACGTACCCGTCGATCATGATGATCGCGGAGACCAGCTCGGGGTCGCTCAGCCCCATCGGGCGGATCAGGGTGAGGACCTTCTCCATGCCGTCGAGGGCGCTCGGGCCGAGGATCGGGCGGGACTGGTTGACGTGGAGCAGCCAGGGGTGGCGGCGGTAGAGGGCGAGGGTCTCGCGGGCCAGGGCCTCCAGGGCCGCGCGCCAGCCGCCGTCGCCGAGGTCGGCCGGGTGGTCCGAGGGGCGCTGGACCCGGTCCAGCATGAGGTCGAGCAGCTCGCCCTTGCCGGGGACGTACCGGTACAGCGACATGGTGCCGGTGCCCAGTTCGGCCGCGACGCGACGCATGGACAGGCCCTCCAGGCCCTCGGCGTCCGCGACCCGGACGGCCGCTTCCACGATCCGGTCCAGGGTCAGGGTCGGCTTGGGGCCGCGGCTCGGGCGCCGGCCGGTGTCCCACAGCAACTCCAGGGTGCGGGCGATGTCCCCGCTGCCGCTGGTCTCCGTACCGCCACTGCCACTCGTGCCGCTCGTCATGAGCCCAGCTTAGGGCCCCGCCCAAAAACCGGGTACACCGTACGCGTAATCGGGTACGCTGTACTCAGTTGAGTGCGGGCAGGGCACGAGCCACGGGAGGGGCGACATGGACGGATACGCGGTGCGCGCGGAGGCGCTGGAGAAGAGGTACGGCGAGAAGCGCGCCCTGGACGGTTTCGACCTCGCGGTCCGCGAGGGCACGGTGCACGGCCTGCTCGGGCCGAACGGGGCGGGCAAGACCACCGCCGTGCGCATCCTGTCCACGCTGATCCGTCTGGACGGGGGCCGGGCGTGGGTCGCCGGCCTGGACGTGGCCCGGCAGCCGCGCGAGGTGCGGGCCCGGATCGGGCTCACCGGCCAGTACGCGGCGGTGGACGAGGTGCTCACCGGCCGGCAGAACCTGGAGATGTTCGGCCGCCTGTTCCACCTCGGCGGCCGGCGCGCCCGGCTGCGGGCGGCCGAGCTGCTGGAGCAGTTCGACCTGACGGACGCCGCGGACCGGGGCGTCGGCAAGTACAGCGGCGGCATGCGGCGCCGCCTCGACCTCGCCGCGTCGATGATCCTGGCCCCGGCCGTGCTCTTCCTCGACGAGCCGACGACCGGCCTGGACCCGCGCAGCCGGGGCGAGGTCTGGGACACCGTCCGGGCGCTGGTCGCGGGCGGCACGACCGTGCTGCTGACCACGCAGTACCTGGAGGAGGCCGACAAGCTCGCCTCCCGCATCACCGTCATCGACCAGGGCCGGGCCATCGCCGACGACACCCCGGACGGGCTGAAGGGCCTGGTCGGCGGCGACCGGATCGAGGTCGTGGTCGCCGAGCGGTCCGAGATCGCGCGGGTGGTGAAGGTCGTCGCCCGCGTCAGCGACGGCGAACCGGAGGCGGACGAGGCGGAGTTGCGGGTGCACGCCCCGGTCACGGACCGGGTCGCGGCCCTCACCGACGTGGCGCGGACCCTCCAGGACGAGGGCGTGCGCGTCGAGGACATCGGACTGCGCAGGCCGAGCCTCGACGACGTCTTCCTGCGCCTGACCGGACACCGGACCGAGAAGGAGGCCGCAGCGTGAGCGCCGTCGACCTGAGCACCACGAGCGCGCGCAGCGGCACGTACTGGCTGCTCGCCGACTGCTGGAACATCGTCCGCCGCGGCCTGACCCACTACCGGCGCCAGCCCGTCAACATCGCCTGGCAGCTGGGCTTCCCGATCCTGTCCGTGCTGCTCTACGGCTATGTCTTCGGCAGCGCGATGAAGGTGCCCGGCGGCGGGGACTACAAGGACTTCCTGATGCCGGGCATGTTCGTGATGACCATGGCGTTCGGCTTCATCAACACCGCCACGCTGGTGGTCTACGACTCCACCAAGGGCGTCATCGACCGCTTCCGCTCCATGCCGATGGCGTCCTCCGCCGTGGTGGCCGGGCGCGGGGTCACCGATCTGCTCGTGGCCTGCGCCGAGTTGGCCATCATGATGCTCACCGCCGTCGCCATGGGCTGGCGGCCGGACGGCGGCCTCGGCTTCCTCGCCGCGTTCGGGCTGCTGCTGTGGCTGCGGTTCGCGCTGATCTGGATCGGCGTGTGGCTGGGGCTGCTCGTGCCCAACCCGGAGGCGGCGGGGGGCCTGTTCGCGGTCGCCTTCCCGCTGACGATGATCTCCAGCATCTTCGTCGCGCCGCAGCTGATGCCCGACTGGCTGGGCTGGGTCGCGGCCTGGAACCCCGTCTCCTCCACGGCGGCGGCGACCCGCGACCTGTTCGGCCCGCCCGTCGCCGGCGGCGACTCCTGGGTGGAGCAGCACGCGCTGCTGATGGCCGGGGTGTGGCCGGTGATCCTGACGGCGATCTTCCTGCCGCTGGCGGTACGGCGGTTCAGGAAGCTCAGCCGGTAGCGGGGCGGCAACGGGGGCGGGCGCGCTCGGTGGTGGCCGGGCGCCCCCATCCGTAGGGTGGCCGGTCATGGGGGATGCCGAAGACGAGATGATCCCGGTCCCGGCCGGCCGGGTCACGCTGTCCGACCGGCGGACGCGGCGCAGTTGGGCGGTGGAGGTCGCGCCGTTCCACCAGGCCGCGTTCCCGGTCACGCAGGAGCGGTACGCCGGCGTCACCGGCCGCAGGCCGAGCGCGGCCCGTGGGGACCGGCTGCCCGTGGAGGGCGTGTCCTGGTGGGACGCGGTGCACTTCTGCAACGCCCTGTCACTGCGCGAGGGGCTGGTTCCGGCGTACCGGGTGGGAGACGGCACCGGCACGGTCGACTGGGACACCTCGGCCGACGGCTACCGGCTGCCGACCGAGGCCGAGTGGGAGCACGCCTGCCGCGCCGGCAGCACCGGCCCGCGCTACGGCCGCCTCGACGAGATCGCCTGGTACCGGGGGAACGCGGACGACACCGTCCACCCGGTGGGCGGCAAGGAGCCCAACGCCTGGGGGCTCCACGACATGCTGGGCAACGTCTGGGACTGGTGCTGGGACCTCTACGACCCCGAGGTCTACGGCACCTACCGGGTGCTCCGCGGCGGCGGCTGGTCCGACGAGCACTGGAGCTGCCGCGCCTCGGTGCGCCGCCGGAGCCATCCGACGTTCCGGATCGACGACGTGGGGTTCCGGGTCGCGCGGACGGCGCCGGGGAGGGGGGCGCGGTCCGCGCCCGCCTAGCCTTCCAGCCCTGTGCTCTGCAAGGCCGCCTTGCCGCGGCCCCGGCCCACCTGGGTCCGCACCGCGCCCATGCTCGCCGCGATCACCAGCGCGATCGCCGCGGCCTCCGGCGCCGTGAGGGTCTGGTCGAGGATCAGGAAGCCGGCCGTGGCGGCGAGGGCCGGTTCCAGGCTCATCAGGATGGCGAAGGTGGAGGCGGGCAGGCGGCGCAGGGCGAGGAGTTCGAGCGTGTAGGGCAGGACCGAGGAGAGCAGGGCCACCGCCGCGCCCAGGCCCAGGGTCACCGGGTCGAGGAGCTTCGTGCCCGACTCGGCGATGCCCAGCGGCAGGAACAGCACCGCGCCCACCGCCATCGCCAGGGCCAGCCCGTCCGCCTGCGGGAAGCGGCGGCCGGTACGGGCGCTGAAGACGATGTACGCCGCCCACATGGCGCCGGCGCCCAGGGCGAAGGCCGCTCCCACGGGGTCGAGGCCGCTGAAGCCTCCGCCGCCGAGGAGGAAGACACCGGCGAGCGCGAGGGCCGCCCACACGACGTTGATCGCGCGGCGGGACGCCAGGACCGACAGGGCGAGCGGGCCCAGGACCTCCAGGGTGACCGCCGGACCCAGCGGGATCCGGGCGACGGCCTGGTAGAACAGGCCGTTCATCGCGGCCATGGTGATGCCGAAGACCACGACCGTGCCCCAGTCGGCGCGCGAGTGGCCGCGCAGGCGGGGGCGGCACACCAGCAGCAGCACGACCGCCGCCACGAGCAGGCGCAGCGCCACCACCCCGAGGGCGCCGGTCCTCGGCATCAGCGTCACCGCCAGGGCGCCGCCGAACTGCACGGAGACGCCGCCGGCGAGGACGAGGCCCACGGGTCCGAGGGAGCCCAGGCGGCCCGGGCCGGCGGCGGGGCCGGACGCGGGCGGCGCGGTGGTCGCGGGCTGGGGTGTGGTGACGCTGTCGGGGGTGGTCACGGGCGGTCCTGTGCTCGTCGGCGCGGTGCGGGCGGTCCGTACACCGGTCTGCACTCCGCGTGCATCATGGTGTACTTCGCAGTCCAGGGTAATGGACTGAGTCAGGTGCGTGAAGCCCTTTTGCCGCTGTCTTGCGCCGTGAGACGCCGCCCCGGGCTCCCCGCGGGCCTCAGCGGCGGGACAGGTAGAGCTCGAACGCCTTGTGGAGCAGCCGGTTGAGCGGGTAGTCCCACTCGCCGAGGTACTCGACGGCCTCGCCGCCGGTGCCGACCTTGAAACGGAGCAGGCCCAGCAGCGGGCTGGACTCCTCCAGGGTGTCGGTGATGCCGCGCAGGTCGTAGACGGCGGCGCCGAGTTCATGGGCGTCGGTCATCATGCGCCACTGCACGGCGCTGCTCGGCTGCACCTCGCGCCGGCGGCTGGTGGAGGCGCCGTAGGAGTACCAGACGTGGTCGCCGACGGTCAGCATGGTGGCGCCGGCGAGCACCTCGCCGTCGTGGTGGGCGAGGTAGAGCCGCATCCGGTCCGGGTGCTCGGCGGTGAGCGCGCGCCACATGCCCTGGAAGTAGGAGAGCGGGCGCGGCAGGAACCCGTCGCGCCCGGCGGTCTCGGTGTACAGCTCGTGGAAGGCCGGCAGGTCCTCCAGGTCGCCGCGCACCACCTTCACTCCGGCCTTGTCGGCCTTCTTGATGTTGCGCCGCCACTGCTGGTTGAGGCCGTCGTGGATCTCCTCCAGCGAGCGGCCGGCGAACGGCACCTGGAAGACGTACCGCGGCTGTCCCGCGGCGAAGCCGGCCGCCCCGCCGGCCTCGCTCAGCCGCCAGCCCATGCGGCGCAGACCGTCCGCGACCCGCCCGGCCCGCGGTTCGTACGACGTCGCCCGGACGTCGCGCAGCCGGCGGGCGGCCGGGTCCGCGATCGCCGCCTTGACCGTCTCGGCGCTCCAGCGGCGCACCACGACCGGCGGGCCCATCCGCACGGCGAAGGCGCCCCGCCGCCGCAGGTGGGCGAGCATCGGCTCCAGCAGGCGCTCGAACCCGGGCTCGTGCCAGTCGATCAGCGGGCCCTCGGGGAGGTAGGCGAGGTACCGCCGCAGCCCGGGCAGCGGGCGCAGCAGGACCAGTCCCGCGCCGACGAGCTGCCCGGCCCCGTCGAACCAGCCGAGGCTCTCCGCCTCCCAGTCGGGCTTCACCGCGCCCCAGGACGGGACCTGGGTGTGGCTGGCGGAGGGGCGGGCGGTGACGAACGCCAGGTGCTCCTCAGGGGTGATCGGCTGGACGCGGACGCTCATGCGCGGGCTCCTTCGGGCAGCGGCCCTCGACGGGCGGGGAGTGGTGCCGCGAGCCTAGGAGCGGCCCGCCGATCCCCGGCTGCGGACACTCGGGTCCGCCCGCCGTGTGGCCCGAACGCCTCACGCGGGCCCGCGGTCCGGAGGGCATTCGCCCAGCGCCTGCGCCAGCACCTCCGCCACGTGCCGGCCGCGCACCCCCGCCAGCTGCTCCAGCTGGGTACGGCAGGAGAAGCCGTCCGCCAGGACCACCGTGCCGTCCGGGGCGTCCCGCACGGAGGGCAGGAGCTGGTCCTCGGCGCAGGCCGCGGACACCTCGTAGTGGCCCTTCTCGAAGCCGAAGTTGCCCGCCAGGCCGCAGCAGCCGCCGCTGAGCGCGCCGGAGAGACCGGCCGCCTCACGCAGCCGGCGGTCGGCCGCGTCGCCGAGCACCGCGTGCTGGTGGCAGTGGGTCTGGCCGGCCACCGGCCGGTCCAGGCGCGGCGGCGTCCAGCCGGGGGCGTGCCGCTCCAGCGTCTCCGCGAAGGTGAGGACCCGCGCGGCGAGACGGGCCGCGCGCGGGTCGTCGTGCAGCAGTTCGGGGGCGTCCGTGCGCAGCGCGGCAGCGCAGCTCGGCTCCAGCACCACGACCGGCGTGTCGGTCTCCAGCACCGGTTCCATCAGGTCGAGCGTGCGGCGCAGGACCGCCCGGGCGCGGTCGAGCTGCCCGGTCGAGACGTACGTCAGCCCGCAGCAGACCCGGCCCCGGCCGCGCAGCAGCGACAAGGGGTCCAGGGCCACCGTCCGGCCGTCGCCCACCGGCGGTTTCCGCAGGTGCACGGTCGGCGGCAGCGCGACCCGCAGCCCGGCCGCCTCCAGCACCCGCACGGCGGCCCGCCCCACGGCGGGGGAGAGGTGCTCGGTGAACGTGTCGGGCCACAGGACGACCAGCCGCCCGTCGCCCGCCCGGCCCGGCCGCCGCTCCCACCACCGGCTGAACGTCCGCCGCGCCACCCGCGGGAGCCGCCGCTCGGGCGCGATCCCGCCCAGCCGCTTCGCCGCACCGGCGAAGAGGCGTGTCCCGGCGAGGGCGTTCACCAGGGGTGCGGTGCGTGTCACGGCCACCGCGCGGAGCCACACCGGCAGCCACCCCATCGCGTAGTGCGCGGCGGGCCGGCGCCGCCCGGCGTAGTGGTGGTGCAGGAACTCCGCCTTGTACGTGGCCATGTCGACGTCGACCGGGCAGTCCGACCGGCAGCCCTTGCAGGACAGGCACAGGTCGAGGGCGTCGCGGACCTCGGTCGAGCGCCAGCCGTCCGTGATCACCTCGCCGGCGAGCATCTCGTGCAGCAGCCGGGCCCGCCCGCGCGTGGAGTGCTCCTCGGCGCCGGTCGCCCGGAAGGACGGGCACATGACCGAGGACCCGGACACCGACGCCGTCCGGCACTTGGCCACGCCCACGCAGCGCCGCACCGCCGCCGCGAAGTCGCCGCCGTCGGCGGGGTAGCCGAAGGCGACGTCGACCGGCTCGCGGGGCAGGACGGAGAAGCGCAGGTTCGAGTCCAGCGGCGCGGGCCGGACGAGCATCCCGGGGTTGAGCAGGCCGTCCGGGTCCCACACCGCCTTCACCCGCTCGAACAGGCCCACCGTCTCCGGGCCGTACATGCGCGGCAGCAGCTCCGCCCGGGCCTGCCCGTCGCCGTGCTCCCCGGACAGCGAACCGCCGTGCGCCACGACCAGGTCCGCCAGCTCCTGCGAGAAGCGGCGGAAGCGGGCGATGCCGGGGTCGGTGAGGAGGTCGAAGTCGATGCGGACGTGGATGCAGCCGTCCCCGAAGTGCCCGTACGGCGTGCCGCGCAGCCCGTGCCGTGCCGTCAGCGCCCGGAAGTCCCGCAGGTACGCCCCCAGCCGGGCGGGCGGCACCGCGCAGTCCTCCCAGCCCGGCCAGGCCTCGGTGCCGTCCGGCATCCTCGTGGCCGTGCCGCTCGCGTCCTCCCGGATCCGCCACAGCGCGCTCTGCCCCGCCGCGTCCGTGACCACCAGGGCGTCCAGGACGTCGGCGGCCCGCACGATCGCCTCCGCACGCGCGCGTGCCTCCGCCTCCGACTCCCCGCCCGTCTCCACGAACAGCCAGGCCCCGCCCCGGGGCAGGCCGGCGGCCGGGGGCACCAGGTCCGCCGCCATGCCCTCCACGGTCAGCGGCCCGAGGGGCAGCAGCCCGGCGGCCGCCTCGGCCGCCGCGCTCTCGTCGGCGTACGCCAGCACGGCCAGCGCCCGCGCGCGGGGCGCCTCGACCAGGCTCACGACCGCCTCCGTGAGCACGCCCAGCGTGCCCTCCGAGCCGCAGAAGGACCGCGCCACGTCGGCGCCCCGCTCGGGCAGCAGGGCGTCCAGCGCGTAACCGGAGATGCGGCGGGGCAGGTCCGGAAAGCCCGTGCGCAGCCGGGCCAGTTCCCCCTCCGCCAGCGCCCGCAGGCCCTCGGGCGCCCCGGCCCAGTCCCGGCCGAGCCGCAGCCGCCGCCCGCGCGCGGTGACGACGGCCAGCTCGCGCACGCTGTCCGCGGTCGTCCCCCACGCCACCGAGTGCGAGCCGCACGAGTTGTTGCCGATCATGCCGCCGAGCGTGCACCTGCTGTGCGTGGACGGGTCCGGCCCGAAGCGCAGCCCGTGCGGGGCGGCGGCCTCCTGCAGCCGGTCGAGCACCAGACCCGGCTGGACGACGGCCGTCCGCGCCTGCGGATCCAGGGCGACCAGCCGGTTCATGAAACGGGTGAAGTCCAGCACCACACCCGTGCCGGTCGCCTGCCCGGCGATGGACGTGCCGCCACCCCGCGGCACCACCGGCACGCCACGCCCCCGGCACACCTCCAGCACGGCCGCCACGTCGTCGGCGTCCACCGGCGCCACCACCCCGTACGGCACCCGCCGGTAGTTGGACGCGTCCATGGTGACCAGGGCCCGGTCCAGGGCGGCGAAGCCGACGTCGCCCCGGACGGCCGCGCGCAACTCGCCCTCCAGGGCCGCGAGATCCCTGGCCGTCAGCTCCGTGCCGTGCGGAAGATCCGTCATGCCTCCAGCATGCACGCGGGCACGGACAGTGACGACCCCGCGTCCGGCGGGCCGGAACACCGGCGCCCCCGTGACCGTCTCACCCGACGGACGACGTTTCGCCCACGTTTCTGTGAACGGCTACGCTCCCCTCCGTGGCTGAGATCCGGATTCCCTCTGACATCAAGCCCGCGGACGGACGTTTCGGCGCGGGCCCCTCCAAGGTGCGGACGGAGGCGCTGGACGCCCTCGCCGCGACCGGCACCTCCCTCCTGGGCACCTCCCACCGTCAGGCTCCCGTCAAGAACCTGGTCGGCCAGGTGCGCGAGGGCATCAGTGAGCTGTTCCAGCTCCCGGACGGCTACGAGGTGGTCCTCGGCAACGGCGGCTCCACGGCGTTCTGGGACATCGCGACGCACGGCCTGATCGAGAACAAGTCGCAGCACCTCAGCTTCGGCGAGTTCTCCTCCAAGTTCGCCAAGGCCGCCAAGCTCGCCCCGTGGCTGGCCGACCCGGACGTCATCTCCGCCGACCCGGGCACCCACCCCGAGCCGGTCGCCGAGGCGGGCGTGGACGTCTACGCGTTCACCCACAACGAGACCTCCACCGGTGTCGCCATGCCGATCAAGCGCGTGGCCGGCGCCGACGAGGGCGCCCTGGTCCTGGTCGACGCCACCTCGGGTGCCGGCGGCCTGCCCGTCGACATCAGCGAGACGGACGTCTACTACTTCGCCCCGCAGAAGTCCTTCGCCTCCGACGGCGGCCTGTGGATCGGCGTGTTCTCCCCGGCCGCCATCGAGCGCGCCGAGCGGATCCACGCCTCCGGCCGCCACGTCCCGGAGTTCTTCTCGCTGCCCACCGCGATCGACAACTCCCGCAAGAACCAGACGTACAACACCCCGGCGCTGGCCACCCTCTTCCTGCTGAACCAGCAGCTGGAGTGGATCAACGGCCAGGGCGGCCTGGACTGGTCGGTGCGCCGCACCGCCACCTCCGCGCGGACGCTGTACGGCTGGGCCGAGGACGTCAAGTTCGCGAACCCGTTCGTCACCGACCCGGCCAAGCGCTCGCAGGTCATCGGCACGATCGACTTCACGGACGAGGTCGACGCCGCCGCCGTCGCGAAGGTGCTGCGCGCCAACGGGATCGTCGACACCGAGCCCTACCGCAAGCTCGGCCGCAACCAGCTGCGCGTCGCGATGTTCCCGGCGATCGACCCGGCGGACGTCGAGGCGCTCACCAAGTGCGTCGACTACGTGATCGACAAGCTCTGACCTGCTCCCGTACGCGCCCCGCCCGAACACCTGGAACAGCCGCGTGAGGCTGTCCTCCGTGTACCCCCCGGCCGCCCCCCGGCGGAACGCCTCCAGCACGGCGGCGGGCAGCGCCGCATCCACCCCCGAGTCCCGCGTGGTGTGCACGACGTGGTCCATGCTGGCCACGGCCATGGAGATCCGCTCGACGTCCCCGGAGTGCACCCCCGCCTCGATCCGGGGCGTGTAGAAGTCGAGGAACCGGTCCATCCCGCCCAGGGTCCGGGACGCGTACGGAGCGAACCGCGAGGCGCTGATGCCGTGCGCGTCCGCCACCGCCAGGGTGTGCAGCCAGGCGGTCAGGGTGGTCCAGAACAGGTCCATCTGGAGCTGGTAGTACAGCGCGGCCAGACCCGGGTCCTCGCCCAGGTAGTCGGTGCCCGTGAGGACCCGGAGCGTTTCAGCGCAGGCGTCGAAGAGGTCCCGGGGGCCGCTGTAGAAGGTGTCGGACCCGGCCTGGCCGATGCCGGAGGGCGGGGTCTGCACCCCGCCGGTGAGCTGGCGCGCCCCGTGCTTCTCCGCCCAGGCGGCTCCCTCCCGGGCCCGCTGCGGGGTGTCCGAGCTGAGGTTGACCAGGACGCGGCCGCGCAGGGCCGCGGTGGCGGGCTCCAGGAGGGCGTACATGGCGGCGTAGTCGGTGAGGCTCAGCACCACCACCTCGTTGGCCGCCAGCGCCTCCTCGACGCTGGCGGCCCGCACCGCGCCCCGCGCGACCAGCTCGTCGGCGCGGCTCGCGGTGCGGTTCCACACGGTGACGCGGTAACCGGCGTCGAGATAGGCGCCGGCCATGGCGCGGCCCATGGGGCCGAGGCCGATGACGGTGACGGACGTGCTCATGGAGATCCCCCTCTGATCACTGTGACCACTCTGATCACGGCTAGAACGAACGCTCTATCCAGAGAGGAACGTAGCACAGCCACTGGAGCGATCGCTCTAGCTCGATAGAGTGGGTGCGTGAAGACCAGGGCCCCGCACGACCTCGAAACCGCCGGCACCCGCGAGCGGATCGTCCGCACGGCGTCCCGCCTGATGCAGCGCCAGGGCTACGAGGGCACGGGCATCAAGCAGATCTCCCGCGAGGCCGGTGCGACGCTGGGATCCGTCTACCACTTCTTCCCCGGCGGCAAGCAGGAGCTCGGCGCGGCGGCCGTGCGGCTCGGCGACGAGGAGTTCACCGAACTGCTGCGCGAGACGCTCGACGCGGAACCGGACCCGGAGCGGGCCCTCCTCGCCCTCGCCGCGTCCCTGGCTGAAGGGCTGCGCGACTCCGACTGGCTCGACGGCTGCCCGGTCACCTCCGCCGCGGTCGGCACGGCGGCCGGCGCGCCCGGCATCCAGCGGGCGGCGGCGGAGGCGTTCGCGCGCTGGCGGAAGGTGGTCGCCGAGAGGCTGGTCGCGGCCGGTTTCGCCGAGACCGACGCCGAGGAGCTGGCCCACACGGTGATCGCGACCCTGGAGGGCGCGGAACTGGCCGCCCAGGTCGCCCGCAGCACCACACCACTGGACCTCGCGGGCCGCCACCTGTCCCGCCTGATCGCCTCGTACCGCGGAGACTGACCCCCCCTCGGCGTCCCCCCCCGGCACCGCCCTTCACCCGGCCTGGGCATATTTTCATGCAAGCATGCTTGATTGTTTCCGGGTCCGCTGCCATGCTCCTCAGCACGTCGCACCGTCCCGCACACCGCCGTGGCCTGTGGTCCGAGGGGAGCGCACCGTGTCCGATTCGACGTCCGTGCTCGACGATCTGCGCGAGGAGAGCGAGGAACTCGACCGCCTCGTGGCCGGGTCGGACGCGCGGCACTGGGCGCTCGCGACCCCCGCGCCCGGCTGGACCGTGGCCCACCAGATCGCCCACCTGGCCTGGACCGACCACTCGGCCCTGCTCGCGGTCACCGACGCCGACGGCTTCCACGCCCTGGTCGAGAAGGCCCTCGCGGCGCCGGACGCGTTCGTCGACGAGGGCGCCGAGGAGGGTGCGGCGCTCCCGCCCGACGTCCTGCTCGCCCGCTGGCGCGAGGGCCGCACGGCGCTTCAGGAGGCCCTGCGCGCCGCACCGCCCAAGGCGCGCTATCCCTGGTACGGGCCGCCCATGTCGGCCGCCTCCATGGCGACGGCCCGGCTGATGGAGACCTGGGCCCACGGGCAGGATGTCGCCGACGCCCTGGGTGTGGTGCGCCCACCCACCGACCGGCTGCGGCATGTGGCCTGGCTCGGGGTGCGGACCCGGGACTTCGCCTTCGGCGCGCACGGGCTGACTCCGCCCGGCGAGCCCTTCCGCGTCGAACTCCGGGCGCCCTCCGGTGATCTGTGGACGTACGGGCCCGACGACGCCGCGCAGCGCGTCACCGGCCCCGCCCTCGACTTCTGCCTCCTGGTCACCCAGCGCGCCCACCGCGACGATCTGACCCTGCGCGCCGACGGACCCGACGCCGACCGCTGGCTGGGCCTCGCGCAGGCCTTCGCCGGACCGCCGGGGAGCGGACGCCCGCCGAAGGGAGCCACCTCGTGACGACCGTCCCCACCGGTGCGCGGACCCGCCCGGAACCCCTGCGCATCGGCAACGCCTCCGGCTTCTACGGCGACCGTTTCGACGCCATGCGCGAGATGCTCACCGGCGGCGAACTCGACGTCCTCACCGGCGACTACCTCGCCGAGCTGACCATGCTCATCCTGGGCCGGGACCGGCTCAAGGACCCGGGCGCCGGATACGCCCGCACCTTCCTGCGGCAGCTGGAGGAGTGCCTCGGCCTCGCGCACGAACGGGGCGTGCGGATCGTCGCCAACGCGGGCGGGCTCAATCCGGCTGGACTCGCGGACGCCGTACGGGCGTTGGCGGAGCGGCTCGGGATCCCCGTGCGGGTCGCCCATGTCGAGGGCGACGACCTCACCGCCGCGCACCCCGGGAGCCTCGCCGCCCACGCCTACCTCGGAGGGTTCGGCATCGCCGCCTGCCTGCGCGAGGGCGCCGACCTCGTGGTGACCGGGCGCGTGACCGACGCGGCCCTGGTCACCGGGCCCGCCGCCGCCCATTTCGGCTGGACCCCGGCGGACCACGACCGGCTCGCGGGTGCCGTCGTCGCCGGGCACGTCCTGGAGTGCGGGGCGCAGGCCACCGGCGGCAACTACGCCTTCTTCCGCGACGGCGACGTCCGCCGCCCCGGCTTCCCGATCGCCGAGCTGGACGAGGACGGCGGCTGCGTCATCACCAAGCACCCCGGCACCGGCGGTTTCGTCGACGTCGGCACGGTCACCGCCCAGTTGCTGTACGAGACGGCCGGGGCCCGCTACGCCGGTCCGGACGTCACCGCCCGGCTCGACACGGTGCGCCTCGGGCCGGACGGGCCGGACCGGGTGCGGATCGAGGGCGTGCGCGGGGAGGCGCCCCCGCCCACCCTCAAGGTCGGGCTCAACAAGCTCGGCGGCTTCCGCAACGAGGTCGTCTTCGTACTCACCGGCCTCGACATCGAGGACAAGGCCGCTCTGGTACGGGACCAGATGGACGACGCGCTGCGCGAGGTCGCGGACGTGCGCTGGGAGTTGTCCCGCACCGACCGGGCCGACGCCGACACCGAGGAGAGGGCCAGCGCGCTGCTGCGGCTGGTCGTGCGCGACCCCGAGCAGCAGGCCGTGGGCCGTGCGCTGAGCGGCGCCGCGGTGGAGCTGGCGCTGGCCAGCTACCCCGGCTTCCATGTGCTGGCACCACCGGGAAAGGGCGCTCCTTATGGGGTGTTCGAGGATGTGGCCGTTCCCCAGGAGGGAGCCGACCATGTGGCCGTCCTCGATGACGGACGCCGGGTCACCGTGCCGCCGCCCCACGACACCCGGGTGCTCGACGACGTCCGGGAGCCGCCCCTGCCGGAGCCGCTCCCGCCCGGGCCGCGCCGGAGCGCCCCGCTCGGACGGGTCGCGGGGGCCCGCAGCGGCGACAAGGGCGGCAACGCCAACGTCGGCGTCTGGGTCCGCACGGACGACGCCTGGCGGTGGCTCGCGCACGAGCTGACCGTCGAGCGGTTCCGGGAGCTGATCCCCGAGAGCCGCCCGCTGAAGGTGACCCGGCACGTGCTGCCGGGGCTGCGCGCCCTGAACTTCGTCGTCGAGGGGATCCTCGGCCGGGGCGTCGCCTCCCAGCACCGCTTCGACCCGCAGGCCAAGGCGCTCGGCGAATGGCTGCGCTCCCGCCACCTCGACCTACCGGAGGCCCTGCTGTGACCGTCCTGACCTCCGCGCTCGACACCGCCGGACCCGACTACCGGGCCAACCGCGAGGCGATGCTCGCCCGGCTCGCCGAACTCGACGCCGAGCACGCCAAGGCCCTGGCGGGCGGCGGTGAGAAGTACGTCGCACGGCACCGGGAGCGCGGCAAGCTCCTGGCCCGCGAGCGGATCGAGCTGCTGCTCGACCCCGACACGCCCTTCCTGGAGCTGTCCCCGCTGGCCGCCTGGGGCAGCGACTACACCGTCGGCGCCTCCCTGGTCACCGGCATCGGGGTCGTCGAGGGCGTCGAGTGCCTGATCACCGCCAACGACCCGACCGTGCGCGGCGGAGCGAGCAACCCCTGGTCGCTGAAGAAGGCCCTGCGCGCCAACGACATCGCGCTCGCCAACCGGCTGCCCTGCATCAGCCTGGTGGAGTCCGGCGGCGCCGACCTGCCGTCGCAGAAGGAGATCTTCATCCCCGGCGGTGCCGTCTTCCGGGACCTCACCCGGCTGTCCGCGGCCGGCATCCCGACCGTCGCGGTCGTCTTCGGCAACTCCACCGCGGGCGGCGCCTACATCCCCGGCATGTCCGACCACGTGATCATGGTCAAGGAGCGGGCCAAGGTGTTCCTCGGCGGTCCGCCGCTGGTGAAGATGGCGACGGGGGAGGAGAGCGACGACGAGTCCCTGGGCGGCGCCGAGATGCACGCGCGCGTGTCGGGCCTCGCCGACTACTTCGCCGCCGACGAGCACGACGCGCTCCGCCAGGCCCGCCGCGTGGTCGCCCGCCTCAACCACCGCAAGGCCTACGGTGATCCGGGCCCGGCGGAACCGCCGAAGTACGACGCGGACGAGCTCCTCGGCATCGTCCCGGGCGACCTGAGGACCCCCTTCGACCCGCGGGAGGTCATCGCCCGTGTCGTCGACGCCTCCGACTTCGACGAGTTCAAGCCGCTGTACGGCACCAGCCTGGCCACCGGCTGGGCCACCCTGCACGGCTATCCGGTCGGCGTCCTCGCCAACGCCCAAGGCGTGCTGTTCAGCGAGGAGTCCCAGAAGGCCGCCCAGTTCATCCAGCTCGCCAACCAGCGCGACATCCCGCTGCTCTTCCTGCACAACACCACCGGTTACATGGTCGGCAAGGAGTACGAGCAGGGCGGCATCATCAAGCACGGCGCCATGATGATCAACGCCGTCAGCAACAGCCGCGTCCCGCACCTGTCGGTCCTCATGGGCGCCTCCTACGGCGCCGGCCACTACGGCATGTGCGGCCGCGCCTACGACCCGCGCTTCCTGTTCGCCTGGCCCAGCGCCAAGTCGGCCGTGATGGGCCCGCAGCAGCTCGCGGGCGTGCTGTCGATCGTCGCCCGCCAGTCGGCCGCGGCCAAGGGCCGGCCCTACGACGAGGAGGGCGACGCGGCGCTGCGCGCCATGGTGGAGCAGCAGATCGAGTCCGAGTCGCTGCCGATGTTCCTGTCCGGGCGGCTGTACGACGACGGCGTCATCGACCCGCGCGACACCCGCACCGTTCTCGGCCTGTGCCTGTCCGCGATCCACACCGCCCCCTACGAGGGCGCCCGCGGCGGCTTCGGCGTCTTCCGGATGTGAGGCAACAGATGATCACCACCCTGCTGGTCGCGAACCGGGGCGAGATCGCCTGCCGCGTCTTCCGCACCTGCCGCGAGCTGGGCATCCGCACGGTCGCCGTGCACTCGGACGCCGACGCCGGCGCCCTCCACGCGCGCGTGGCCGACGCGAGCGTCCGCCTCCCGGGGCACACGCCCGCCGACACCTACCTGCGCGGCGACCTCGTCGTGAAGGCCGCCCTGGCCGCCGGCGCGGACGCGGTGCACCCCGGCTACGGCTTCCTCTCCGAGAACGCCGGCTTCGCCCGGGCCGTCCTGGACGCCGGCCTGCGCTGGATCGGCCCGCCCCCCGAGGCCATCGAGGCGATGGCGTCCAAGACCCGCGCCAAGCAGCTCCTGGGCATCGCGCCCCTCACGGAGGTCACCGAGGCCGACCTGCCCGTGCTGGTCAAGGCGGCGGCGGGCGGCGGCGGCCGCGGCATGCGCGTCGTACGGCGCCTGGCGGACCTGGAGGGCGAACTGGCCGCCGCCCGCGCCGAGGCCGTGAGCGCCTTCGGCGACGGCGAGGTCTTCGTCGAGCCGTACGTGGAGCGCGGCCGCCACGTCGAGGTGCAGATCCTCGCCGACACACACGGCACGATCTGGCCGCTGGGCACCCGCGACTGCTCCCTGCAGCGCCGCCACCAGAAGGTGATCGAGGAGGCACCGGCCCCCGGTCTGCCCGGCGCGCTGCGGGAGGAACTGCACGCCTCGGCCGTGCGGGCCGCCCGGGCCGTCGACTACGTCGGCGCCGGCACGGTCGAGTTCCTCGTCGCCGGCGGCACGGCGCACTTCCTGGAGATGAACACCCGCCTCCAGGTCGAGCACCCGGTGACCGAGGCGGTGTTCGGCGTCGACCTGGTGGCGGAGCAGATCCGTGTCGCCGAGGGGCACGCCCTCGACCCCGAGCCGCCCCGCGCCCGGGGCCACGCCGTGGAGGCCCGGCTGTACGCCGAGGATCCCGCGAGCGACTGGTCCCCGCAGACGGGCACCCTGCACCGCCTGTCGGTCCCCGGCGCGGTCCGCCTGGACACCGGTTACACGGACGGCGACACCATCGGCGTCCACTACGACCCGATGATCGCCAAGGCCGTCGCCCACGCGCCCACCCGCGCGGAGGCGCTGCGCAAGCTGGCCTCCGCCCTGGAACGGGCCGCGATCCACGGCCCCGTCACCAACCGCGACCTGCTGGTGCGCTCCCTGCGCCACCCGGAGTTCACCGCGGCCCGCATGGACACCGGTTTCTACGACCGCCACCTCGCGGACCTGACCGCGCCCGCCCCCGAGCCGTACGCCCCCCTGGCCGCGGCCCTCGCCGACGCCGGCGCGCGCTCCCGCCCGGGCTTCGGCGGCTGGCGCAACGTCCCCTCCCAGCCGCAGACCAAGCGCTACCTGATGGCGGGGGAGGAGCACGAGGTCCGCTACCGGCACACCCGGCAGGGCCTGGAGGCGGACGGGGTGCGGGTGGTGCACGCCGACGCGGGCCTCGTGATCCTCGAAGTCGAGGGGGTGCGGCGCCGGTTCGAGGTCGCCCGCCACGGCGAGCGGGTGTGGGTCGACGCCACCGCCCTGACGGCCCTGCCCCGCTTCCCCGACCCCACCGCCCAGCACGCCCCCGGCTCCCTCCTGGCCCCCATGCCGGGCACGGTCGTCCGCGTCGCCGAAGGACTCACGCCGGGGACACCGGTGAAGGCCGGCGAGCCCCTCCTCTGGCTGGAGGCGATGAAGATGCAGCACAGGATCACCGCCCCGGTGACAGGAACGCTGACCGAGCTGCACGCCGTGCCCGGACGACAGGTCGAGCCGGGCGTGCTCCTGGCAGTGGTGGAGGAAGCCCCGTAAGGGGCGCGGGGAACTGCGCGACCGGCCACGACGAAGGAGTCACATGCCCACGATCGAAACCGACGAGCACAAGGCCCTCCGCTCGGCAGTCGCCGCCCTCGGCGCACGCCACGGCCGGGGCGGCAACCCCGACCACCTCTGGTCCGAGGCGGGCAAACTCGGCTACCTGGGCGTCAACCTGCCGGAGGCGCACGGCGGCGGAGGCGGCGGCATCTCCGAACTGTCCATCGTCCTCGAAGAGCTGGGCGCCGCCGGCTGCCCCCTCCTCATGCTGGTGGTCTCACCGGCGATCTGCGGCACGGTCATCGCCCGCTTCGGCACCGACGCCCAGAAACGGGCCTGGCTGCCCGGCCTCGCCGACGGCACCCGCCGCATGGCCTTCGGCATCACCGAGCCCGACGCCGGCTCCAACAGCCACCGCATCACCACCACCGCCCGCCGCGACCGGGACACCGGCGGCTGGATCCTCACCGGGCGCAAGGTGTTCATCTCCGGCGTCGACATCGCGGACGCCACCCTGATCGTCGGCCGCACGGAGGACGCCCGCACCGGCCGCCTCAAGCCCTGCCTGTTCATCGTCCCACGCGACACCCCCGGCTTCGGCCGCCGCCCCATCGACATGGAACTGCACGCCGCGGAGAAGCAGTTCGAGCTGGTCCTGGACGACGTACGCCTGCCCGCCGACGCGCTGGTCGGCGACGAGGACGCCGGACTCCTGCAGCTGTTCGCCGGCCTCAACCCCGAGCGCATCATGACGGCCGCCTTCGCGATCGGCATGGGCCGCCACGCCCTGGCCAAGGCCGTCGGATACGCCCGCGACCGCACCGTCTGGAACACCCCCATCGGCGCCCACCAGGCCATCGCCCACCCTCTCGCGCAGGCGCACATCGACCTCGAACTCGCCCGTCTGATGATGCAGAAGGCCGCCGCCCTGTACGACGCGGGCGACGACATGGGCGCGGGCGAGGCCGCCAACATGGCCAAGTACGCCGCCGGTGAGGCCTGTGTGCGGGCCGTCGACCAGGCCGTGCACACCCTCGGCGGCAACGGCCTCACCCGCGAGTACGGCCTCGCCTCGCTGATAACGGCCTCGCGCGTGGCTCGTATCGCCCCGGTCAGCCGGGAGATGATTCTCAACTACGTCTCCCACCAGACCCTGGGCCTGCCCAAGTCGTACTGAGACGCACCGCGCCGCGAGGAGGAACCCCGCATGTTCCGCAGCGAGTACGCAGACGTCCCGCCCGTCGACCTGCCCATCCACGACGCCGTCCTGGCCCGCGCCGCCGAGTTCGGCGACGCCCCGGCCCTCGTCGACGGCACCGACGGCACCACCCTCTCGTACGAGCAGGTGGACCGGTTCCACCGGCGCGTCGCCGCCGCCCTCGCCGAGGCCGGCGTCCGCAAGGGCGACGTCCTCGCCCTGCACAGCCCCAACACCGTCGCCTTCCCGACCGCGTTCTACGCCGCCACGCGCGCGGGTGCCACCGTCACCACCGTGCACCCGCTCGCCACCGCCCAGGAGTTCGCCAAGCAGCTCGGCGACTGCGCGGCCCGCTGGATCGTCACCGTCTCGCCGCTGCTGGACATCGCCCGCCGGGCCGCCGAACTCGCGGGCGGCGTACGCGAGATCTTCGTGTGCGACAGCGCGCGGGGCCACCGCTCCCTGATCGACATGCTGGCCACCACCGCCCCCGAGCCCCGGATCGCCGTCGACCCCGCCGCGGACGTCGCCGCCCTGCCGTACTCCTCCGGCACCACCGGCACCCCCAAGGGCGTGATGCTCACCCACCGGCAGATCGCCACCAACCTCGCCCAGCTCGCCCCGGCGATCCCCGCCGGCCCCGGCGACCGCGTCCTCGCGGTGCTGCCCTTCTTCCACATCTACGGCCTCACCGCCCTGATGAACGCGCCCCTGCGCCAGGGCGCCACGGTCGTGGTCCTGCCGCGCTTCGACCTGGAGCAGTTCCTCGCGGCGATCCAGAACCACCGCATCACCGCGCTGTACGTCGCCCCGCCGATCGTCCTGGCCCTCGCCAAGCACCCGGCCGTCGCCCGGTACGACCTGTCGTCGCTGCAGTACATCGTCAGCGCCGCCGCGCCCCTGGACGCCCGCCTCGCCGCCGCCTGCTCCGCACGGCTCGGCCTGCCGCCCGTCGGCCAGGCCTACGGCATGACCGAACTGTCGCCCGGCACCCACGTCGTGCCGCTGGACGCCATGCGCGACGCGCCGCCCGGCACCGTCGGCAAACTGATCGCCGGCACCGAGATGCGCATCGTCTCCCTCGACGACCCCACCCGGGACCTGCCCGCCGGCGAGTCCGGCGAGATCCTCATCCGCGGCCCGCAGATCATGAAGGGCTACCTCGGCCGCCCCGACGCCACGGCCGCGATGGTCGACGGCGACGGCTGGCTGCACACCGGGGACGTGGGCCATGTCGACGCGGACGGCTGGCTGTTCGTCGTGGACCGGGTCAAGGAGCTCATCAAGTACAAGGGCTTCCAGGTCGCCCCGGCCGAACTGGAGGCGCTGCTGCTCACCCACCCCGGCATCGCCGACGCCGCCGTCATCGGCACCTACGACGACGACGGCAACGAGGTCCCGCACGCCTACGTGGTCCGCCAGCAGGCCGCCGCCGGACTCTCCGCCGGGGAGATCAAGATGTACGTCGCCGAGCGCGTGGCCCCCTACAAGCGGATACGCCAGGTCACCTTCATCGACGGCGTCCCGCGCGCGGCCTCCGGCAAGATCCTGCGCCGACAGCTCAGGGAGAGCGCATGAACCTGATCGCCCGCAGCCGCGCGCGTGCCGTCCAGACCCTGGCCCTGGACGCCCCGGAGCGCCGCAACGCCCTGTCGGCGGCCCTGGTGGGCGAGCTGTCCGACGCGCTCGCGGACGCCGGCCGGGACCCCGGTGTCCGCGCGGTGGTCCTCACCCACACCGGCACCACGTTCAGCGCCGGTGCCGACCTCAGGGACCCGCCCGACCCCGGGGCGCTGGTCGCCCTGCTGCGCCGGATCGTGGAACTGCCCAAGCCCGTCGTCGCCCGCGTCACCGGGCACGTCCGCGCGGGCGGCCTCGGTCTGCTGGCCGCCTGCGACATCGCGGTCGCCTCCACCGCGGCCACCTTCGCCTTCACGGAGGTCCGCATCGGCGTCGCCCCCGCGATCATCTCCCTGCCGCTGCTGCCCCGCGCCGACCCGCGCGCACTGGCCCGCCACTACCTCACCGGCGAGCGCTTCGACGCCGCCGAGGCGACCGCGACGGGCCTGCTCACCGCGTACGCCGAGGACGTCGACACGGTCCTCGCCCCCGTCCTCGACGGCCTGCGCAGAGCGGCTCCCGACGCCCTGGCCGAGACGAAACGGCTGCTCACGGCTAGGGTGCTGGAAGCCTTCGACCGGGAGGCGGCGGACCTGACCGCGCTCTCGGCCCGGCTGTTCGCCTCCCCGCAGGCACGCGAGGGGATGACGGCCTTCCTCGAACGACGGGATGCGGCATGGGTGGTGTGAGCACGGCCGACCGTGCGGAGAGAGTCCCCAAGCAGGACCGCAGCCGGGCCACCCGGCAGCGGCTCCTGGAGGCCGCCGTGTCCTGCCTCGCCGAGCACGGCTGGGCGGGGTCGACGGTCTCCGTCGTGGCCGAACGGGCCGGTGTCTCCCGGGGCGCCGCCCAGCACCACTTCCCGACCCGCGAGGACCTCTTCACGGCGGCCGTCGAGTACGTCGCCGAGGAACGCTCCACCGCCCTGCGGGCCCTGTTCCCCGAGGGCGCCGCCGGGGACCGCCACGCGGTGGTCGCGGCCCTGGTCGACCTCTACACGGGACCGCTGTTCCGCGCGGCCCTCCACCTGTGGGTGGCCGCCTCCGACGAGGAGCAGCTCCGCCCCCGCGTCACCGAACTGGAATCCCGCGTGGGCCGCGAGACCCACCGCATAGCCGTCGACCTGCTCGCCGCCGACGAATCCGTCCCCGGCGTCCGCGAGACCGTCCAGGGCCTGCTCGACATGGCCCGCGGCCTGGGCCTGGCCAACCTCCTCACGGACGACGCCACGCGTCGCGACCGGGTGGTCGCCCAGTGGGCCCGGCTGCTGGACGAGGCCCTGGGCTGACCGCGGGCGACCACGCCCGGGCGATCGTCGGCCCGGTCGCGACCGCGGCGGACGCCGGGCCCTGGCCCGGCGGGCCGTGTGCCCGCACCGCGCCGGGTCCTTCGCCTGCGCCGCCTGCGCGAGGGGCCGTCGCCGGGCGGCGCCTCAGGGGCTGAGCCGCTCCACGCGCCAGCTGCCGTCCGGCTGCTCCACGTAGCGCAGGCGGTCGTGCAGCCGGTTCTCGCGGCCCTGCCAGAACTCCACCGTCTGCGGCGCCACCCGGAAACCGCCCCAGTGCGGCGGCACCGGCACCTGCTCGCCCTCCGGGTAGCGGGCGGCCAGCTCGGCGTAGGCGCCGTCGATGTCGGCCCGGGTGGAGATCACCGAGGACTGGGCGCTGGCCCACGCCCCGAGCTGGGAGCCGTGCGGGCGGGTGCGGAAGTAGGCGGCCGTCTCGTCACGCCCGGTGCGGCGGGCCACCCCCGTGACGACGACCTGCCGGGCCATGGGGTGCCAGGGGAACAGCAGCGAGACGTACGGGTTCTCCGCCAGGTCGCGGGCCTTGCGGGAGTCGTAGTTGGTGTAGAAGACGAAGCCCTGCGCGTCGAAGTGCTTCAGCAGCACCGTACGGGCGCTGGGCCGGCCCTCGGCGTCGGCCGTCGAGACGACCATGGCGTTCGGCTCGAACAGCCCGCCGTCCGTCGCGGCCTGTTTGAACCAGCGCGCGAACTGCTCCACGGGCGTGGCGGCCAGCTCGTGCTCGGAGAGGCCCTCCGCCCGGTACTGCTTGCGCATCGAGGCCGGATCGAGGGGGACGTCGTCGCGGTCGGTCACCCGGTCATCTTGCCGTATGGACGGTGTCCTTCGTCACTGCCTGGCACTGAGTGCCGCGAACCCTCCCCAACCGTGGCACTCGGAGATATCGTTTCCGTGCCGTTGCGGTTGGGTGACCGCCGACCGTTCGGGGCATCACAGGGGCAACCGGCCGGGACCGCGAGTCGCCGCAGACGACCGCGGATCCTCTGGACGGCGCCCGCTTCGCCAGCTGACTGACACATGGTTCGCACGTTCCACCCCACATCACACCATCTGTCGCTTACATCACGAGGAGCCGCCTGATGTCCGACTTCGTACCCGGGCTCGAGGGAGTCGTCGCGTTCGAGACGGAGATCGCCGAACCGGATAAGGAGGGCGGCGCACTCCGGTACCGGGGCGTCGACATCGAGGACCTCGTCGGCCACGTCTCCTTCGGCAACGTCTGGGGCCTGCTCGTCGACGGGGCGTTCAATCCGGGCCTGCCCCCCGCCGAGCCGTTCCCCATCCCCGTCCACTCCGGTGACATCCGGGTCGACGTCCAGTCCGCGCTGGCGATGCTGGCGCCCGTCTGGGGCCTGAAGCCGCTGCTCGACATCGATGCCGAGGAGGCCCGCGAGGACCTGGCCCGGGCGGCCGTCATGGCGTTGTCGTACGTGGCCCAGTCGGCCCGCGGCCAGGGCCTGCCCATGGTGCCGCAGCGGGAGATCGACAAGGCCCACTCCGTCGTGGAGCGGTTCATGATCCGCTGGCGGGGCGAGCCGGACCCCAAGCACGTGGCGGCGGTGGACGCCTACTGGACGAGCGCCGCCGAGCACGGCATGAACGCCTCCACGTTCACGGCCCGGGTCATCGCCTCCACCGGCGCGGACGTCGCGGCCGCGCTGTCCGGCGCGGTGGGGGCCATGTCGGGTCCGCTGCACGGCGGTGCCCCGTCCCGGGTCCTGCACATGATCGAGGAGATCGAGCGCACGGGCGACGCGGAGGCCTACGTCAAGCAGACCCTCGACAAGGGCGAGCGCCTCATGGGCTTCGGCCACCGCGTCTACCGCGCCGAGGACCCGAGGGCGCGGGTCCTGCGCCGCACGGCCCGCGAACTGGGCGCCCCGCGCTACGAGGTCGCCGAGGCCCTGGAGAAGGCGGCCCTGGCGGAGCTCCACGCCCGCCGCCCCGACCGCGTCCTGGCCACCAACGTGGAGTTCTGGGCGGCCATCGTCCTGGACTTCGCCGAGGTCCCGGCGCACATGTTCACGTCCATGTTCACCTGCGCCCGTACGGCCGGCTGGTCCGCCCACATCCTGGAGCAGAAGCGCACGGGCCGCCTGGTCCGCCCCTCGGCCCGCTACGTCGGCCCGGGCAGCCGCAACCCCCGCGAGATCGAGGGCTACGAGGACATCGCCCACTGACCCGCCCCTCACGGCCTCACCCGTCCCCGGGTGAGGCCGCCAGCCCACCGGGCTCCGCGAGCCGGTCGGATCGTCGAGGAGCAGCACCGAGCAGCCGGGGGACCGGACATCACCGCGTGGCCGGGTGGGAACCGGCATCACCGATCACCCGCGAACCCGGCGGAGAACGCAGACGACCCGCGAGTCTGGTTCCTCCGGGGAGGAGCCGGCCGGACGTACCGGCGACTCGCGGGTCGGGTGACTGCTTGAGATTGGGCCGGCTGCACGCGTCGATCACGCGCTGGCTCGGCACCGCACCGAGTGTGGTGTCGGGCCGCTAGCCCGCAGCCACCTCACGCGTCCGGTTTCCATACATCTGCCGAACCACCTCCTCTCTCGTGTACCTGGAACCCTAGGAAACCGTCCCGGCCCGCATCAACTGTTTTTCTGAGACCTTGACCCCATGACGCGACGGCAGGCGGTTATCGGCGGTTCGGTGTTCGAGGAGCGGATCGGGTACGCCCGGGCCGTCGTCGACGGGGACCGGGTGCACGTGTCCGGCACGACCGGGTTCGACTACGCGACCATGACGATCTCCGAGGACGTGGTGGAGCAGGCCGAACAGTGCCTGCGCAACATCGGCGACGCCCTCGAGAAGGCCGGCTGCACCTTCGCGGACGTCGTGCGCGTGCGGTACCTGCTGCCCGACCGGGAGGACTTCGAGCCGTGCTGGCCGGTGCTGCGCGCGTGCTTCGGCGAGGTGCGGCCGGCCGCGACGATGATGGTGTGCGGTCTGGCCGACCCCCGGATGAGGATCGAGATCGAGGTGGACGCGCGCCGCGGCAGCGGTGCTGTCACGGGCCGTTGACGTGGTGATTGCCCGCGTACAACGATTCTTTCAATGTTGTGGGAACTCGGTGTGCGCTGGGTCACGTTCCAGTTGAATGAGGGCAAGGAGCGAACCGGCGTGCCGTACGTGCGGACGCAGCCTGCAGGGGGTCCAGGTGAGTGCTTCCCGGCGTAGTGGGACCACCGACGAGCTGGGGCCGGACGAGCCCGGGCGGGACGGTGCGGATGGTTCGGATCTGCTTGCCGCGCTGCTGGACGGGATGGACGCGGCGCTGTGCGCCTTCGACGCCGACGGCGTCGTCACGCACTGGAACCGCGAGGCCGAGCGGATCCTCGGATGGAGCGCCGACGAGGCCGTCGGCAAGCGCGGCCTGGCCGGCTGGGCGGTGCGCAGCGCCGACGCCGGTGAGGTCGAGGAGCGGCTGCTGTCGGCCATGCACGCCCCGGGCCGCCAGGTGCACGAGTTCGCGCTGCTGACGAAGGACGGCGGCCGGGTCCTGGTGCGGACGCAGTCGGCGGCCGTGCGCGGGCCCGACGGGAAGCCGGCCGGGGTCTACTGCGCGTTCAGCGAGGTGCACGCGCAGATCGACCTGGAGCGATCCATCGCGCTGAGCGAGGCGCTGTTCGAGGACGCCGCCTGGGGTGTCGTCCTGGTCGACGTCGACCTGCGGCCGGCCGTGGTGAACGCGCACGCGGCCCGGGCGCTGGGCACGGGCCGTACGTCGGTGCTCGGACGGCCGCTCGGGGAGCTGCTGTCGCAGGGCGTGGAGGAGCTGGAGAGCGCGCTGCAGCACGTGCTGGCGGAGGGCGCCCCGCCCGCACCGGCCGAGATGTGGGTGAGTGTCCGCTCGCCCGACGGGGAGCGGCGGCGGTGCTGGCGCAGCGGCTTCCTGCGGCTGGCCTCGCCGCTCGCGGAGGAGCCGGTCCCGCTGGGGGTGGGCTGGCTGTTCCAGGACGTGACGGAGTCCAAGCAGAACGAGCAGGAGGCGTCGCTGCTGCGGTTCCGCACGCAGCAGCTGCACCGGGCGTCGCGGGCGGCCGCCGAGTGCGAGGACCCGGCGGAGGCGGCGACGGTCCACCTGGACTTCGCCCTGGCCGGATTCGCCGACCACGCGCTGATCGACCGGGTGGCCGGTGGCGCGCAGGCCGACCCGGAGGCCGAGGGCCCGGTCCGGCTGGTGCGGGTCGCCGCCACGCCCGCCGGCGCCCCCGGGCCGAGCAGGTTCACGGGCCGGGCGGGGCTGCCCGTGCGCTACCCGGAGGGCCACCCGGCGCTGCAGTGCGTGGAGCGCGCGGGGGCGCTGCGGGCGAGCGCGGGCGCCGCTCCGGCCGAGCGGGCGCGGGAGTGGGCGCTGGCGCGCCAGTGGCCGCCGGACGCGGTGCACGCCCTGTGCGCGGTGCTGCGCAGCCGGGGGCGCACGCTGGGGGTCGTGACGTTTCTGCGGGGCGCGGGCCGCAGCGCCTTCGAGCGGTCCGACGCGATGTACGCGGAGGACGTGGCGGTGCGCATCGCGACGGCGCTGGACCTGAGGGACCTGGCGGAACCGCCCGAGGAGAGGTGACCGGGCCGTCCGCCGGGCGGGGTGGAGCCGTTCCCTCCGGCGCCGGGGGAGCCGTCCGCTCAGTGGCGGTAGAAGATGCGGTCCCCGTACCGCTCCATGACCCGGGTGTTCCACTCGTGTCCCCCGTCGACGTTCCCGGACCGCAGCAGCGGCGGCTCGACGCCCCGGTCGGCGAGGGTCGTGGCCGTCGTGGCCATGACGGCCTGGAGGAGAGCGGAGGTGACGACCGTGGAGGCCGGGGCGAAGGGCGCGGGCACCTTCTCGTGGGTGAGTTCCGCGTCGCCGACCGCGATCTTCGAGTCGAGGACGAGATCGCAGTGGTCCTTCAGGTAGGTGCCCGAGGTGTGCCGGGAGGTGGTCTGCGCGGCGTACGCCACCGATGTCACGCCGATCACCTTCACGCCCAGGGCGCGTGCGTGCAGGGCCATCTCCACGGGCAGGGCGTTGCGCCCGGACAGGGAGATGATCAGCAGGGCGTCGCCCGCGCGGAGCGGGGAGCAGTCCAGGACGGCGCTCGCGAGGCCGTCGACGCGCTCCAGGGCGGAGCCGAGCGGTGCGGGCATGACGTCGACGCCGACGACGCCCGGCACGGCGAGGAGGTTCATCAGCGCCAGTCCGCCGGCGCGGTAGACGAGGTCCTGTGCGGCGAGGGAGGAGTGCCCGGCGCCGAAGGCGAAGAGCCGGCCGCCGTTCTCGATGGTGTCCGCCAGGAGCGTCCCGGCGGCCGCGATGCTGTCGGCCTCCTCGTCGCGGACCTGCCGCAGCAGGTCGATCGCGGCGTCGAGGAACTGGCCGGCGGGCGCGCGGTCGCTCATACGGGATCCCCTTCCAACTGGCCTCATGGGCGTGTGCCGCGCATCACGGTGCGGTCTGGACCAGTGCGGTGTCAATACGGCCGTGGCCGCGCCGGGCCGGGGCGACGGCCCCCGGCGGCCGAGGGCCGTGAAGCGGATGTCCGTACCCTGCTCCGGGGCCCGGTAATCCCCCGCTTTCCCGCCCGCGGCACGGTTGTCGGTGGTATCCGGCAGAATTGGGTGCAGGGCCAGCGCACACGCCGGTGAGCCGTCCAGCCTCCGGCAGATCTCATTCGAGGGGCACGTATGTCCGGACTGATCGACACCACGGAGATGTATCTCCGCACCATCCTCGAGCTGGAGGAAGAGGGTGTGGTCCCCATGCGCGCCCGTATCGCCGAGCGGCTCGACCAGAGCGGCCCGACGGTGAGCCAGACTGTGGCGCGGATGGAGCGCGACGGCCTGGTGTCCGTCGCCAGCGACCGGCACCTGGAGCTCACGGACGAGGGCCGCCGCCTCGCCACCCGCGTCATGCGCAAGCACCGCCTGGCCGAGTGTCTGCTGGTCGACGTGATCGGTCTGGAGTGGGAGCAGGTCCACGCCGAGGCGTGCCGCTGGGAGCACGTGATGAGCGAGGCCGTGGAGCGCCGCGTCCTGGAGCTGCTGCGGCACCCGACGGAGTCGCCGTACGGCAACCCCATCCCGGGTCTGGAGGAGCTGGGCGAGAAGGACGGCGCCGACCCGTTCCTGGACGAGGGCATGGTGTCGCTGGCCAGCCTCGACCCGGGCGCCGAGGGCAAGACGGTCGTGGTGCGCCGGATCGGCGAGCCGATCCAGACGGACGCGCAGCTGATGTACACGCTGCGGCGGGCGGGCGTGCAGCCGGGCTCCGTGGTGAGCGTGACGGAGTCGGCGGGCGGTGTGCTGGTGGGCAGCGGCGGCGAGGCCGCCGAACTGGAGTCGGACGTGGCGTCCCACGTGTTCGTCGCCAAGCCCTGACCGGCGGACGGCCGCCGACGGTCCGCGGTCCGGTGGCAACTGCCGTGACGCCGGGGGCGCTTGCGTCGGTGGCGTGATCCGTACCGCTTCCCGGATTCAGTCCGTCGAATGGCAGCGCTCGTTCGCTTCCCGTGCGACGCTGTCGCGTGGGGCATATGACCTGAGGGGCTCTTGGCCGTGGCCTGACAGCGATGTCGCCCGGCCGGAGAGGGGGCGGGAGGATGTGCCGTTCGGACGGAGAGGGCCCCGGCGCCGCTTGGCGCCGGGGCCTGTCCTCCCCTGTGCTGACCCGGAGCCCCGAGCTCTCAGGGTCATCCCCCGCGGACCGGTTTCCCCGAGCGGTCCGCCCCCCGCTGAAGATCTCCCCTCGGCGGCGGCGCTCAATCCCCGAGGGCGGTCACTCGAACGAGGGGTGTTGTCCGCCAGAACCGCATCTTCGAAAGCGCATTCGATAGTCTGCGGGCGACACAGGGCACAGGTTCGACAGGGACCCGGCAGAAACAGGCACAGCAGGCAGAACACGGTTCACAGGACCGTCCGGCCGTAGGGCCGCGGTCCGCGCGAAGCTTGGGGGGTGCCAGGACATGGCGCGACGCATCGACGTGACCGGGACGGACGGCGTACGCCTCGCGGCCTGGGAGTTCGGCGACCCGCCCAAGACGGATCCGGCGCAGGACGGGCCGGGCGCGGCGGAGGGGCACGGCGGCCGGGCGGGGGCCGGCGGCTCCCCGGGCGTGCTCTTATTGCACGGCCTCATGGGCCGCGCCTCGCACTGGGCGCCCACCGCCCGGTGGCTCTCCGGCCGGTACCGCGCGGTCGCCCTCGACCAGCGCGGCCACGGCCGCAGCGACAAGCCCCCGCGGGGTGCCTTCACCCGGGACGCCTACGTCGACGACGCCGAGGCCGCCCTGGAGCAGCTCGGTCTCGACCCGGTGGTCCTCATCGGCCACGCCATGGGGGCGCTGACCGCCTGGCAGCTCGCCGCCCGGCGTCCGGACCTGGTGCGCGGGCTGATCATCTGCGACATGCGGGCCTCCGCGCTCGGCGCCGCGTCGCAGCGCGAGTGGGCCCAGTGGTTCGACTCCTGGCCGCTGCCGTTCGCCACGCTGGCCGACGTCCGCAAGTGGTTCGGCGAGGACGACCCCTGGGTGGAGCGGCCCAACCCGGCCCGCGGCGAGTTCTACGCCGAGGTGATGGCCGAGTCCCCGAACGGCTGGCGCCCCGTCTTCGAACCGGAACAGATGCTCCGCTCCCGCGAGACCTGGGTGTACGACGCGCACTGGGAGGAGCTGGCCCAGGTGCGGTGCCCCGCCCTGGTGGTGCGGGGCCTGGACGGCGAGCTGGGCCGCGCCGAGGCCCAGGAGATGGTCCGCGTCCTGCCGCGCGGCCAGTACGCGGAGGTCGCCGACGCCGGTCACCTCGTCCACTACGACCAGCCGGAGGCCTGGCGCGCGGCCATCGAGCCGTTCCTGGACTCGCTCGGCGACGACTGACACCGGCCCGGGCGACGACCGCCCGGGCGACGACCGGCCCGGGTGACAACCGGCCCGGGTGACGGCCGGCGCCCCCTCACCCCTTGCTGACCGCCTGCAGGATCTCCGGCAGCCGCCCGGCCGTCCGGGGAGCGGCCAGCCGCAGCCCCGCCACCGTGAGCGCGGCCCCGTACAGCGAGCCCGCGGGCAGCAGCAGCCAGGCGACGTCCTCGCCGTCCGCGCTCAGGTTCAGCCAGATCGTCAGCGCGATGACGGGCGCGCACAGCAGGGCGGCCCCGATCATCCCGCCGAAGATGGAGATCCAGGCCAGCCCGGTCTGCCCGGGGGCGACGTTCTTGTAGCCCTCCTGCGGGATGGAGTAGGGGAAGCGGGCGGACGTCCACGCCCCGGTCGCGAGCATCGCGCCGAGCAGCGCGAAGGACAGCCCCAGCGCCTCCGGCAACCGCCGCCAGTCGCCGAGCAGGGCCGTCGTGAGGACGGTGACGAGCGCGGCGTACGGCAGGGTGATCAGCAGCAGGGCGCAGGCGCGGGCGCGCAGCTCGACGTAGGCGTCACGGGTGGAGGAGATCGTCGTCGCGACCATCCAGAACGCCGAGGAGTCCTGCCCGAACTGGTTGTACATCTGGATGCCGAGCATCCCGGCCGCGAAGCACGCGAAGTACACGGACCCGGTGCCCTGCCAGGCGTTGAAGACCGGCACGATCAGCCCGATGGCCAGCGAGGTCACCCAGGCCGCCTTGGTCTTCGGGTCGCGCCACACATAGCGCAGACTGCGCTCCATGACGGTGCCCGTACGGCCGGCGGGCAGCAGCCGCGCGAGCCCGGTCGACGACCGCTCGCGGGCGGCGCTGCCGGCCGTCGGCAGGGTCGAGCCGTCGGGCGAGGTCATCAGCCGGGTCAGATGCCGGGACCACACCGCGAGCAGCGCCACCAGCGCGCCCGCGCTGAGCGCCAGTTGTGCGACGGCGCGTGCGTACGACCCCTCGCTCACCGCGTGCACGGCCCCGATCGCGGAGGCGGGCGGCACCCACTGCAGCACGTCCCCGGCCGGGTCCAGCTCGCCGAGCCCCGACGTCCCGATGCGCTGGGCGCCGAAGTTGACCACCTGCGCCCCGAGGGCGATGACGAGTCCGCTCAGCACCGCGAGATCGTGCCCCTTGCGGCTCGACAGCAGCCGTACGTTGGCGGCGGCCACGGCCCGCGCGAGGGCCACGCACACCAGCAGCGCCAGCACGACGGCGACCACGCCCACCGCGAACGCGGCCCCGCCCCGGGCCACCGCGATCACCGAACCGGCCAGCAGGCACAGCGTGAACAGGGGCCCGATCCCCACCAGCGAGGCCGTGAGCAGCGCCCCCACCAGCGGCCGGGGCCGCAGGGGCAGCATCACCAGCCGGGTCGGATCGAGGGTCTCGTCGCCGCTGGGGAAGAACAGCGGCATCACGGCCCACCCGAGCGCCAGCACCGCCACCGCCAGCACGACCACCGACTCGGCGTGCGCGTGCCCGCGCAGCGCGATCAGGCCGATCAGCTGCAGCGCGGCGAACAGCAGCGCGAAGGCCGCCGAGGTGACGTAGGCGGCCGTCCGCCCGCCGGACTGCCGCAGCCCGTTGCGCAGCAGGGACAGCTTCAGCCGGACGAAGACGGGGGTGAGGGCGGGGGCGCTCACCGGGATCCGCCGCCCAGCCAGTCGAGGTCGGATCCGGCGTCCCGGCCCTGGGCGCCGACGAGTTCGAGGAACGCCCGCTGCAGTGAGGGCGCGTCACCGCGCACCTCGGCGAGGGTCCCGGTGGCGCGGATCCGCCCGGCGGCCATCACCGCGACCCAGTCGCACAGCGACTCGACGAGCTCCATGACGTGGGAGGAGAACACCACGGTGGCGCCCGAGGCGGTGTACCGCTCCAGCACGCCGCGGATGGTCTGGGCGGAGACGGGGTCGACGCCCTCGAACGGCTCGTCCAGGAAGAGCACTTCGGGATTGTGGAGGAGGGCGGCGGCGAGGCCGATCTTCTTGCGCATGCCGGTCGAGTAGTCGACGACGAGCTTGTGCTGGGCGCCGGCCAGGTCGAGGACGTCGAGGAGCTGGGTGGCCCGCTTGTCGACCTCGGCGCCGGGCAGCCCGCGCAACCGGCCCGAATACGCCAGCAGTTCCCGCCCCGACAGCCTCTCGAACAGCCGCAGTCCCTCCGGCAGCACCCCGATCCGGGCCTTCACCTCGACGGGATCCCGCCACACGTCGTGCCCGACGATCTCGACGGTCCCCTGGTCGGGCCGGAGCAGCCCGGTCACCATGGACAGCGTGGTGGTCTTCCCGGCCCCGTTCGGCCCGACGAGCCCGATGAACTTGCCCGCGGGCAGCTCCAGATCGATCCCGGCGACAGCGACCTGCTGCCCGAACCGCTTCCACAGCCCCTGCACCCGTACAGCGCTGGATCCCACCGCGTCTCCCTCCGTCACCCTGCACCCTACGGTTTCGGTGATGCCTCAGGGGCGCGGGGAACTGCGCGAGCAACCCCGGACGGCCCGCGGTCGCCGCACAACGCAAAGGGGCAGACGAACGGGCGCCTAACGATCCCTGCCGCACGCATAGGCCAACGGCGAGATCAACTCCTCCGCGTCCGGCAGCCACCGGTTCGCGGGCGTCGGCCGGCAGGCCCACTGCACGGCACCCCGCGACCCGAACCGCGTGGGCGGCGCGGCCACGTACGCGCCCTCGCCCAGCACCGTCAGATCCAGCGACGACACCGACCAGCCCAGCTTGCGCACCAGATCGGGCACCTTCGCGGCGGCCCCCGGCAGCACGAAGAACTCCATCCGCCGGTCCGGCGTGAGCGTCACCGGCCCCAGCGTCAGCTCCATCCGCTCCATCCGCGCCAGCGCCAGGAACCCGGCCGTCTCCGGCACGGAGATCGCGTCGAACGTCCGCCCCGTGGGCAGCAGGATGGACGCCGTCGGCTGCTTCTGCCACATCCGGCGCGCGACCGTCGCGCTCCCCGTCGCCTGCGTCGCCCAGTCCGGACGCGCCGGGTGCGAACCGGGTGCCGGACACGCGGCGTCACCGCACGAGCAGCGCTGACTGCCGTCGACGGCTTCCAGCCAGGTGCCCGGGAACACGTCCCAGTGGCGCTCCTCGGCGTAGCGGACGGCGGTCTCCAGCAGCGATTCCCCGCGCTGCTTCGGGATCTGAGCGGCTTCGGTGCCGGCGATCGTCTCTTCCACGATGAACACAACTCCGGTCGTCACCAGGGGTTACGCCCGCCCGCGTGCGCGGGGAGGAGCACCGCGTCCGGGGCCGGGGCGCATGGGTGCATGTGCGGGGGCGCGCAGGAGGATCGGTGGCCGGAGGTGGGTAGCCACGTGTGGGGCCGGCACCAGCCGTTACCCCGGCAATCCTCACATGCCTCGCATTTTCGCCTGGTCGGCGGGGCATTGATCTTCACGGCCGGATCTGTTCGCCGGGACGCGAGGGACCCCGGCCGCGGAAGACACGTCAACTCGGTGCGTGGGCAGGCACCGCAGCCACAGGGGGTACGCCATGGCCGCAAGGCCGCTCGTCGCCCGGCAGCCGAACGAACGGCTCCAGGCGCTCATCCAGGAAGCCGGTTGCTCCAACGCCGGCCTCGCCCGCCGGGTCAACATGTGCGGAGCCGAGCACGGACTCGACCTGCGCTACGACAAGACGTCCGTGGCGCGCTGGCTGCGCGGGCAGCAACCGCGGGGCCGGGCCCCGGCGATCATCGCCGAGGCGCTGGGCCGCAAACTCGGCCGTACGGTCACGATCGACGAGATCGGCATGGCCAACGGCAAGAACCTCGCCTCGGGAGTCGGCCTGCAGTTCTCGCCGACGGTGCTGGGGGCCATCGAGCAGGTCTGCGAGCTGTGGCGCAGCGACGTGGGGCGGCGGGACTTCCTGTCCGGCTCCTCCGTCGCCGCGTCCGCGCTGGTCGAGCCCAGCCGCGACTGGCTGATCTCCGCGCCGGACTCGCAGGTGTCGCGGTCGGCCGGGCCGCGGGTCGGGCAGTCCGACGTGCAGGCCGTGCGGGCCATGACGCAGGCGCTGGTGGACCTCGACCACCAGTACGGCAGCGGGCACGTGCGCCCGGTGGTCGTGCACTACCTCAACAGCGTGGTCTCGGGGCTGCTGGCGGGGTCGTACCGGGAGGCGGTGGGGCGGGACCTGTTCGCCGCGGTGGCGCGGCTGACGGAACTCGCCGGGTACATGGCCGTCGACACGGGCCAGCCGGGGCTCGCCCAGCGCTACTACATCCAGGCCCTGCGGCTCGCCCAGGCGGCCGGGGACCGCGGGTACGGCGGGTACGTCCTCGCGGCCTCCATGAGCCACCTGGCCGCGCAGCTCGGGAACCCGCGCGAGATCGCGCAGTTGGCGCGGGCGGCGCAGGAGGGAGCGCGGGGGCGCGTCACGCCGCGCGCGGAGTCCATGTTCCACGCGGCGGAGGCGCGCGGGCACGCCCTGCTGGGCGACGCGCGCGCCGCCCAGGTCGCGGCCGGGCGCGCGGTGAGCGCCCTGGAGGCGGCCGACCCGGCCACCGGGGACGACCCGGTGTGGATCGCGCACTTCGACGAGGCCTACCTCGCCGACGAGTTGGCCCACTGCCACCGGGACCTGGGGCAGGCCGAGGCGGCGGCGCGGTGCGCGCAGGAGTCGCTGGCCGGGCACCCCGGGACGCGGGCCCGCCGCCGGGCCATCGGATATGTGTTGCTCGCCACAGCGCAGGTGCAGCAGCGCGAGATCGAAGAGGCGTGCAACACGGGCATGAAGGCCGTCGAACTGCTGGAAGGGCTGCGCTCCAACCGGGGCGCCGAGTACCTGGAGGACTTCCAGCAGCGGCTGGAGCCGTACCGGGACGAGGCGGTGGTCCGGGAGTTCGGCGCCCGGCTCGACCTGCAGGCGGCGGCGTGAACACCGGCCCCGCACAGGGGTGAACGTCCGGGAAACGGCCGCTCGACGGGCGGGAGGTGACGTGCAAGGCGTGCCGTGACCCGGTGTTGTTACCGCGCTCACAGGGCAGGAGGTCGCGCCCTGTGCTGCGTGGCACGGGGCTCAGGGGACCCGGTAGCGTGACCCGACGATTCACAAGGTCCCCCATTAGTAGGAGTCCCGGTGACGCAGAGTGGACAGGGCGAGGAGCCCTCGGCGCGCCCCGCGCGCGAAGGCATCGTGCTGCCCTCGGACGGTGGCGAACCCCTGCTGCCGGGCATGACGGGCGGACCCGGCGACGCCCAGGCGGGCCGCCGGGCCGCGCCGTCCTCGTCGGGGCAGGCCCCCGCCGAGGGCCGGACCTGGGGCGGGCCCTGGGGCCCCGAGCAGCAGGCGTCCCCGCAGCCGGGCCAGACCTGGCAGTCCCCGCCGCCCCAGCAGTGGCAGACGCCGGAGCAGCAGGGCTGGGACGGCCGCGGGCCCGCTCCGCAGGACCCGGGAGCGCTCCCGCAGCAGGACGCCCATACGCCGGACCCGTACGCCCGGCCCCCGCACCACGCCCCGTACGACCCGGCCCCGCCGCAGGCGGGTGCCTACGGCGGCGCCCCGCTGCCGCCGGAAGGGGCCGGCGGGCACCCGGGCGGGCCGCAGGGCACGGACGGCTACGGGTCCCCGGCCGGAGGCGGCCTGCCGCCGTCCTCCGGTGCGTACGGCGCCGGGGCGGCCCCGCTGCCGCCCGCCGCGGACGCCTACGGGCCGCCCGCGGGCGGCCTGCCGCCCTCCTCCGGCGCGTACGGAGCCCCGGCCGGGGCCCAGGGACACGGTCCCGCGGGCGCCCCGCTGCCCGCGGCCGACGAGGGGGCGACGCAGTACCTGCCGCCCGTCGCCGGGGACGGGGCCGCCGCGGCCACGCAGTACCTGCCGCCCGTCCCCGCGGCCGCCGACGAAGGGGCCACCCAGTACATACCCCCGGTCGGACCGGGGGCGCTGCCGCCCGAGTCGTCCGCCGGGGAGGACCCCGAGGCGACGCGGTTCCTGGGCACCGGGCCGCGCGCCGGGGCCGGGCCGCTGCCGCCCGCCTCCCACCCGGACGCCGAGGCCACGCAGTACATTGCGCCGGTGCCCGGCGGCGCGGACCGGCAGCCGCCCGCCGAGTTCGGCCACCTCTTCCGCGACGACCGGGCCGCCGCGGCCCCCGCCGGGGCCACCCAGCAGCTGCCCCGCGTCGAGTCCCGGCAGCCCCAGACCTCCCACGCCGCGCCCCCCGCCGGCCGCTCCCGGGGCGGCCGGACCGGCTCGCGCGTCCCCGTCATCGCCGCCGTCGGCATCGGCATAGCCGTCCTGGGCGTCGGCGCGGGCGCGCTGCTGGCCGGCGGGGGCGGGGACGAGGGCGGCGACGACAACAAGACCGTGGCCGCCTCCGCGCCCGCGACGGACGGGTCCGCGTCGCCCTCCGCCGACCCGGCCCGCGCCCAGGCCGTCGAGCTGGACAAGCTGCTCGCCGACAGCGGCGACAGCCGCAGTGCCGTGATCAACGCGGTGGCGGACGTCAAGGGCTGCGACAACCTCGCCCAGGCCGCCAAGGACCTGCGTGACGCGGCCGGGCAGCGCACGCAGCTGGTCACCCGGCTCGGCGCCATCGAGGTCGACCGGCTGCCCGACCACGCCGCGCTCACCACGGCCCTCACCAAGGCGTGGCAGGCCTCCGCCTCCGCCGACAACCACTACGCGGCGTGGGCCGACCAGACCGCAGGCAAGAAGGGCTGCAAGAAGGGGCAGGCCCGGGTCACCGCCCAGACTCAGGCCGGCAACCGGGCCAGCGGCGTGGCGAGCGCCCAGAAGGCCAAGGCGGCCACGCTGTGGAACAGCATCGCCAAGACCTACGGCCTGACCGAGCGGCAGCCGACGCAGCTGTGACCCGGCCCGGGCCGGACCGGGCCCCGGCGGCGACCGCCGGGGCTCACGCCTCAGGGCCGGGGCGCACGCCTAGTAGGTGACGTCGGCGTCCTGCAGCGTGCGGGTCGTGTCGACGAAGCCCTTGCGCGCCGACACCAGCCGTCCCTCGCGCACCACCTGCAGGGTCACGTTCGCGTTGACCAGCCGCGGGAAGCCGACGGAGGCGAGCTTGTCCTGGAAGCGCCACCTGAGGGTCGGCGTGAGACCACCGGTGCCGACTTCGAGTCCGTCGTCGAGGGCCTCGGTCACCGTGTCGGCGCTCACCTCGCCGCCGCCGAGCGACTCCACGACCCGGTGGAAGACGGTGTAGGCGATCCACGTGGTCTGCACTCCGGCGTCCGCGGGGTCGATGCGGTTGTCGCCGAAGGCCTCCTCCTTGATCACGCGCTTCATCGCGTCCCAGCGCGGATCGCTCGCCACGGGGTACCAGCCGGTGATGTACGAGCCCTCGTAGGGCCCCGAGGCCCCGCCGGTCGCGTCGATGACCGTCTGGTCGACGCTGCCGAGCACCGCGGCCGTCCGTACGTCGGGGTAGTCCTCGCGGGCCCGGCGGAAGGAGTCCATGAAGGTGCCGTTGCGGTCCCCGAGCGCGGGTACCACGCAGCCCTCGTCCTCCGGGTCGGTCGTCGTCGACCGCAGCGCCCGCGCGGCGTGGCCGTCGTACTCGGTGGCGTCCTCCGGGGCGCGCTGGTCGCGCGCCGGGTCGTGCCCGCCCGCCTTCAGGCCCGAGTCGAGCAGCGGCGGCAGCTGGTCGCCCGCGATGGTGTCGGGCCGGACCAGGGCGACCGGCCCGCAGTCGGCGAGCGCGCTGCCGAGTCCGGCGAGCAGGGCGGGCTGGCCGCCGTTGACCGGGTAGGACAGCGGGCTGGTGAACTCGGCGTTGGTGATGCCGTAGCCGCCTATGTAGGGGATGCCGGCGCCCTCCAGGGAGGGGAAGAAGGAGTCGGCGTACTGGCTGTAGGATCCGACGACCGCGACCACGTTCTCCTTGACCGCCTGCCGGGCGCACTTCGCGGCGTCCACGCTGTCGTTGTGGTCGTTGCAGGTCAGCACCTTCAGCTCGCGGCCGTTGATGCCGCCGCTCGCGTTCACCCAGCGGGCGTAGGCCCGGGCGAAGGCCGGCATGCCGGGCTTGTTGGTGGCCTTGGTCTTCTCGGGCGCCCACGTCATGACGGTGATGGGGTCGTCCCCGGCGCCCCCCGTGGTGCCGGGGACGACCCCGCAGCCGGCGAGGAGCGACGCGCACGCGACCGCCGTGCCCGCGGAGAGGACGCCTTTTCTGGCGTGACGGGTGAGGAGGCCGGGGAGGGATGTGCTGCGGGTGCGTCGCCTGCCGGTCATGGTTCCGCACGATTCCGTCACATGGCTAACCCGTGAGTGATCCGTGGTCAACGATCGGTGACGCACAGGTGAATTACGGGGGCCGGTGTGACCGATGTGGAGGGGAACGTACGATCGATGACCGTGCAAGCTTCGGAGAACTCTTCCCGACGTGGCCGTCGCTCATCCACCATGGGCGGCATGCCTGTCAACGACATGCCGTGGTGGCGCTGGCGCAGCAACGTGCGCTCGGCGCTGCACATGCTCTCCGATCCCGTCTTCCAGCGGGACGTCTGGCTGGCCGGCGTGGACGGCTACGGCGACGTGACGGACGCGGTGTACCGGCTGGTGGAGGACACCTGGCTGGACCACTGGTCCGCCGAGAAGTACGTGGGCACGATCTTCCGCGACTCGCAGGAGGCGGCCCTCGTGGACACCGCCGTGCTGCGGGTGCTGCGGATCATGCACCAGGTCGGGCCGGACGCGCCGGTCGCCGCGTACCTGGAGCACGAGGCGTGGCCGGAGGCGGTCCGGGCCGCCCGGGAAGCGCACGTACGGCTCGCGGCGAGCGACGGCGAGGAGCCGGACACCCCGCCGCGGAGCCTGGAAGTGCTGCGGATCATGACCAGGTCCGCCTAGCGGGACGATTGCCGCTGCCGTCGTTCCTTGTGGGAACCTGTCCTGCATGAACGAGCAGTCCACCAGTGCCGCGGTCCCGGCCGAGCAGTACGTCCTCACCCTCTCCTGCCCGGACAGGAAGGGCATCGTGCACGCCGTGTCGAGCTATCTGTTCATGACCGGCTGCAACATCGAGGACAGCCAGCAGTTCGGCGACCACGACACGGGACTGTTCTTCATGCGGGTCCACTTCTCGGCGGACGCCCCGGTGACGGTGGAGAAGCTGCGGGCCAGCTTCGCGGCCATCGGTGACTCCTTCCAGATGGACTGGCAGATCAACCGGGGCGACGAGAAGATGCGCATCCTGCTCATGGTCAGCAAGTTCGGGCACTGCCTGAACGACCTGCTGTTCCGCGCGCGGATCGGGGCGCTGCCCGTGGAGATCGCGGGTGTGGTGTCCAACCACACGGACTTCGCCGAGCTGGTGGGCTCTTACAACGTGCCCTTCCACCACATCCCGGTGACGAAGGACACCAAGTCCGAGGCCGAGGCGCGGCTGCTGGAGATCGTGCGCGAGGAGGGCGTGGAGCTGGTCGTGCTGGCCCGCTACATGCAGGTCCTCTCCGACGACCTGTGCAAGCAGCTGAGCGGGCGGATCATCAACATCCACCACTCGTTCCTGCCGAGCTTCAAGGGCGCGAAGCCGTACCACCAGGCGCACGCCCGGGGCGTGAAGCTGATCGGGGCCACGGCTCACTACGTGACGGCCGACCTCGACGAGGGGCCGATCATCGAGCAGGAGGTCGAGCGGGTCGGGCACGACGTCACGCCGGACCAGCTGGTGGCGATCGGCCGGGACGTGGAGTGCCAGGCGCTGGCCCGGGCCGTGAAGTGGCACGCCGAGCGGAGGATCCTGCTCAACGGGCGGCGGACGGTCGTCTTCGCCTGACAGTCCGGGCCGGGACTACATCCTGCTCAGTGACGCCGCCGCGAACAGGACGTCCCTGATCGCCTCCCGGTCCCCGACCTGCCCGGCCGCGGCCTCCTGCGGAGGGACGTGGCCGGCCGCCAGGCGGCAGAACTCCACACCGTCCAGGGCCACGTGGGCCACCTCGTGCTCGGCGGAGCCCTTGGCGGCGGGGGAGTCCAGGGGGATCAGCCACTCGCCGCCGCCCGAGCCCTCGATCTCCAGGCGCAGACTGCGGCCCGGTTCGCCGGCCGCGACCAGATGGCGGTGGTGGGCGGGGGCCGCGAGACCGGCCTGTCTGCGGTGGGCCAGGGCCGTCGGGAGCATGCGGGCCGCCAGGTCGATCATGCGGTGCAGATGGCGTGGCGAGGGCGGGTCGTAGGGGTAGTCGACCGCGTCCGCGATGTCCTCCGCGTGCACCCAGCACTCGAAGGCCCGGTCGAGCATCGCGTCGTGCAGCGGCAGCTCGAAGTCGCCGTACGGGATCGGCATGCGTCCCGCGCCGCCGCCCGTGAAGGACACCGTGCGCACCAGGTTGTGGCTCTGCTCCCGCCAGGGGCCGCGCACCGCGCGCGTGGGCGGGAAGTGGGAGGCGCGCCAGAACGCCTCGGTGCGCGCCGACGGGGTGGGGTGCGACGCGGGGAGGTCGCCCAGCGGGTCGTCCAGGCCGAGCGCGACCGCCACCAGCCCGTCCACGCTGAGCAGATGCGCGATCACCCCGGCGACGGTGGTCCGGCGGGTCGTCGCCTCGTCGGCGCGGAACCAGCGCAGCCGTACCGGGGCGTGCCACTCGGCGTCGCCGAAGTCCTGCAGCAGGGCGTCCAGTCGCGCGGTCTCGGCGTCGTAGGCGGCGGCCCACTCGGGCACCGGGATGCGCGGCGGGCGCCGCTCCAGGCACGTCTGAAGGACGCGCGTGCGCAGACCCGGGTCGAGGTCGAGGCTCTCCGGGCGCTGCAGCAGCCCGACCGCCTCGCGCAGCCGCCGGGCCTCGTCGGCGCACGCGCCGCACGAGCCCAGGTGTTCCTCGACGGCCGTGGCCTCCTCCGGGGAGCAGGCGGCCAGCGCCCAGGCGCCGAGCAGGGACTTCAGCACGGGATGCTCGAACACGGGCCGTTCCGGTGGTGGGGGCGCGGGCAGGGGCAGCCCGCCGTCCTCGACGGAGGCGCGGGGCAGGGGGATCCGCGGCGGCTGTCCGCCTCCGGCGTCCGGGGCGTCGCCGTACTCGCGGCCGCCGGGGCCGCCGTCCTCGCCGTCATGGTCGTCGAAGGCCTCGAAGGGGTCCGGCCCGCTCACACCGCACCCCCGCATCCGGGCGGGGCGCCCGGGGCCTCGGTGTCGTGGGCGGTGGAGAGCAGTTGCAGGCCCAGGCGCAGCCGGCGGCGGGCCTCGTCCTCGGTGATGCCGAGGTCGGCGGCGGCCTGGCGGTAGTCGCGGCGCTGGAAGTAGGCCCGCTCCAGGGCCGCGCGCAGCGGGACCGGCATGGACTGCACGATGTAGTCGGCGCGGGCGGCGACGGCCGCGCTGCGCACCCGGAGCTCCAGTTCCTCCGCGGTGCCGGAGCCGTCCCGGGCGAGGGCGGCGGTCTCGGTGGCGCGCAGCCGCTGTACCGCGAGCCGGTGGGTCAGGGTGGCGACCCAGGTCCGCAGCGGTCCCTGCCTGGGGTCGTAGGAGTCGGGGTGCTCCCAGACGTGGACGAAGACCTCGCGGGTGATGCCGTCGGCCGCGCGCTCGTCGCCGAGGACGCGGTGGGCGAGGCCGTGCACGAGGGAGGCGAAGCGGTCGTAGAGCTCACCGAGGGCGGCGGCTTCCCCGCGTGCGAGTCGCTGCTGCATCTTGCGGTCCCAGCGAGGCGGTACGTCCCTTTGCGCCATGCGGCCCCTCACCCCCTGCCCGTGTTCCGCGCCCGTGCCCTGTCCAGCCTGTGCTTCACGTCTCCTCGAATGTAGTCGGCACGTCCGGTAGCGCACGCCCCTTTGTGGCAATGTGCGCCCCCCGGAGGGCCGCAGGTGGTAGGGGCCCACCGGGGCTCGCGCCGGAAGCCTTTGGTGCGCGCCTACCCACCCGCACTCCGATCAGACATGACCGATGAGGATCGAACAGGATCGAAGTCGACTAAAACAAGCCTCTTTTGCGAGGTGCCCGTTTTTCGGGCCGTGTTTCAGGGAACGGCCGCTGGGCAGCCGCGCTGCAAGGAAGCGTAGGGACTGCTTCCGTTTTGGCGAGCGAGGGGCGTGGTGGTGACCTTCAAAGTGACCGGCGGCGAGCAGGGCGAGTGGGCCGTGCTCCAAGTGTCGGGCGAACTGGATCTGGTGACGTCGCCCGTGTTGCGTCAACGCGTGCACGACGTGGTGGCCGAGGGGCACCACTGTCTCGTCCTGGACCTGTCCGGGGTGTTCTTCTGCGATTCCAGCGGCGTCGGCGTGCTCATCGCCGCCCGCCGGCTGATCCGCTCCTGCCAGGGCCGGCTGCGCCTGGTGCTGCCCGCCCGGGGCGCCGCCGACGGCTCGCACGTCAACCGGGTCCTCGGCGCGCTGGGCGTGCGCCGCCTGTTCGACGTGTACGGCGACCTGGACGCGGCCCTGGGCGACGAGGGCGAACCCCTGTCGGCGTGACCCGTGCGTGACGTCCCTCTCACGCACGGTGGACCGGGCGCCGCCCTCGTGGCACGGTGTTGTCCCGGAATTCCCCCGGTCTTGGCACAAGTGACGTTTTCCCGCGCCCGAACCGCCCCCTCCGTCGTACGCTCCGACCCAGACGCACCCCACCTGACGTAAGGCGGCCCGAAAGAGACATGGTCAGCAGCGAGTACGAGCGCAGGATCGCCGCCCGGTTCGCCACCTTCGACCAGGACGGCAACGGCTACATCGACCGCGAGGACTTCTACGGAGCGGCCAAGGCGCTGCTCGCGGAGTTCGGCGTCGCGGCCCGTTCCGACAAGGGGCAGGCGCTGTACGGCGGCGCCGAGGCCTTCTGGCAGGGCATGGCCGGGATGGCGGACCGCGACGGCGACCAGCGCATCACGCGCGAGGAGTTCGTCAACGGCGCGGTCAAGCGCCTGCGCGACAACCCCGACGGCTTCGCCGAGATCGCCCGCCCCTTCCTGCACGCGGCGCTGGACGTCGCCGACACCGACGACGACAGCGCGGTGACGGTCGAGGAGGCCGGACGCGTGCTGAAGTGCCTGGGCGTCCCCGAGGAGGCGGCCGCACCGGCCGCCGCCACGCTCGACGCGGACGGCGACGGCAAGGTCGGCGAGGCCGATGTCGTGCCCGCCTTCGCCCGCTACTTCACCGTGCCCGAGTAGACCGCGGCGGGTTCACCCGCCCGTGAAGCGCTCGCGCGGCCTGTACGTCAGCACCTTCCGCGGGGTCTCGCCCCGCGGAAGGGCGGCCACCCGCTCCAGCCGTTCGGGCGGTCTGCGCACCGCCAGCCCCTCGGCGCGCAGGAGAGCGGTGACGGCCGCGAGCGTCAACGGCTCGGCGCCGGGCGGCTGTTCCACCACCGCGCGCACCAGTTCCCCGCGCGCGGGTCCGGATACCCCCGGCACACGGCCTCCCCGCGCGGCCGCGCCTCCCCGTCCGCGATCCGGATCTCCATCCCCTCCGGCGGCCGGCCCTCGGTGGTCGCCGGCAGCTCGGGGCCGTCGTCCGGCGCCCCCTTGGTGATCATCGGCACCTCGGCCATGCCGCACCCGTGGGTGAGCTGCACGCCCATCTCCCGCACCACCGCGCGGTACAGCTCCGGCGGAGCGGTGAACGGTCCGTGTGCGGCACGCCCTTGGGGTCGGACGTCGTGCCGGACGTCCGGTGGATCCGGCGGACGGTGCCGGCCGCGTCTGCGCGCCGGTGGCGCAACACGCCCGGGCGCGCGACCAGTTCGGTCGGCCCATCTCGGCGTTCCAGGCCCGTGGCACACCTGTGCGCCGACATCCTGGTTCGGACGGAGACGGCCCGCGCGGCCGTGCACGCGGCGGCCGTCACCGCGGACCCGGCCGACATCGCGGCCGCCCGGCCGCTCGCCGACGAGCCCGCCGAGCGCGGTGCCCGCGACTGTCTGCAGGTGCATGGCGGCATGGGCTTCACCTGGGAGTCCGACGTCCCTCTCCACCGGAAACGCGCATGCATTCGAACCTGACATGCCGACCATGTCACGGAGAGTGAGGAATTGTTCGCGGCGGATCCGGGGAACGGAACGGCCTGACCGGCCGTCTGGCTGCGGTGTCGCGGCACCGGGCCGGGAAGATGTCGCGGATCGTGGCACGCCATGATCACGGAGCGTTGATACCGGCTTGTGTCCTCGGCGTGACTCGTCACGGCCCGGAGTCGACGACGGGCTCCGGTACCTTGTGTGAGATGCGAGTGGCTCTGAGCGCAGTGCGACCCAGTGGCGCCGCCTGTTCGACTGCCCCGGGTGAGCGTCGCACAGTATGCCGCACGGGTACTCCTTCGCGCTGGAATATGCCCGAAGCGCTTGTTGGGGTGACTGTACGTCAACCATGCTGTCCCACAAGGGATTCACGGTCCGTGATCCCTGACCCGGCCGTTGTTCTGGCCATGCAGAAAATGGCTACGATCGTGGCCCTCGTGAGGCGCGAGCCTAAGTGTCCGCCGGTTCGGATGGTGTGAGCGGTGCAGGTGCTTCAAGTGCAGCTGGAGATCCGGCCCGACCCCGCAGAGGTGGGGCGGGCCCGGCGGTGGGCCCGCTCGCGCCTCGCCGGGTCGGGTATACAGGCCGATGAACCGCTCGCCGAGACGCTGATCCTGCTGGTCTCCGAGCTCGTCACCAACGCCGTGGTCCACACCGGCCGTCCCGCCGTGCTGCGGCTGTCCCTGCCTCCCGCGGTGACGGAGGAGGTCACGGTCCGCCTGGAGGTCGCCGACCACAGCGGCCGGGCCCCCGTGCCCCGGTGCGCGGGCGACGAGGCGACCGGCGGCCGGGGCCTCGCCCTCGTGGACGGCCTGGCCGACCGCTGGGGCTGGAGCGTGGAGGCCACCGGCAAGCGCATCTGGTGCGAGCTGGACCGGTGCGCGAAGTCCCGTGACCACACGGCGCCGTGCGGGAGCGGCGCGGTGGCGTACGGCGGCACCGGCGGCGCGGCCCTCGAAGGACTCGCGGCCTACGAGGCGGTGTAGGGCGGCCGGCGCGGCGGTGCGGGGCTCACTCCTGTGTGCGGGGCGGTGGCGAGTCCCGCGCTCCTCTCGCGCGCGGTGCGGCGGCACATGCCGTGCGAGCGTGCGGCGGGCCCGGGGCACGGGTGCATGACGGGTCGGCCGGTTCCTGGCGGGGATGCGGCGATGCGCCGGGACGTGCTTCCGTGCGCGCCTGCGGCAAAAGCCGCATCAGCGACAAATCTCAGAATCGGTGTTGACGCCTCGTGACCGGATGCTCACGCTTGGGGGCAGCGATTCGCCGTGAGGGGACGGCGAGGGCCGCGACGACGGCGGCCCTCGGCGAGTGTGAGTCGTGACTCGGCGTCGGCTTCCTTCAGGGCCACGGGAAGCCGGGGTGGGAGCGCCGGAGTCAGGGTGGCGGCGCGCGCTGGCGGGCTCGGGGCGAGCAGCGCGGCGCCGCCATCCAGCTCCGGGTGGGGTCGGTGACCGGCCTGCGGGACGGCGACCGGTGCCACCGGGGATCCGGTCGCGCCGGTGAACGGCTCGGGGGTGGCCGACAGCGGGAAGGCGTGGCGGCCGGTTTCTCCACAGGCTGTGGACAACTTTTCGAGATTCCGGTCCTGGCCCTGCGGCACGCCCCTCTCCACCAGGTGCAGGGCGTGCACCGGCAGCCACAGGTCCTCGGCCTCGGGCGGGAACACCACGAAGGTCAGGGTGTCGTCGGCGACGGCGGCGACATCGCGCGCGTGGGAGCACTGAGGCGTGCGGACCGGCAGCTATCCCGTCGAGGACGTCGACGAGGCATGGGCGGACGCCCGGGCGGGGCGGGTGGCCCGGGCGGTCCTCACGTTCTGACGTCGCCCGCCGGGTGCTCGGTCCCGGCCCGGAAGGTCCGCCGGTAGGCCGAGGGCGTGACGCCGAGCGCCGCCTGGAGGTGCTGGCGCATCGACTGGGCCGTGCCGAAGCCCGCGTCCCGGGCCACCTGGTCGACCGAGCGGTCGGTGGACTCCAGCAGGTGCCGGGCGCGCTCCACGCGCTGCTGGGTGAGCCACTGGCCGGGACTGACGCCGGTCTCCTCGCGGAAGCGGCGTGTGAACGTGCGCACCGACATGGCCTCCTGGGCGGCCATGTCGCGCAGCTGGATCGGCTCGTGGAGACGGCCCAGGGCCCAGGCGCGCGCCGTGGTGGTGGTCGCCTGCTGCGGGTCGGGCACCGGCCGGGCGATGAACTGGGCCTGCCCGCCCTCGCGGTGCGGCGGTACGACCGTGCGGCGGGCCACCTCGTTGGCGACGGCGGAGCCGTGGTCGCGGCGCACCATGTGCAGGCACAGGTCGATGCCGGCCGCGACACCCGCCGAGGTCAGCACGTCGCCGTCGTCGATGAACAGCACGTTCGGGTCGACGCGGACCCGCGGGAAGAGCCGCTGCAGGTGCTCCGCCTGGGCCCAGTGGGTGGTCGCCGGGCGGCCGTCGAGCAGGCCGGCGGCGGCCAGGACGTAGACGCCGGTGCAGATGGAGGCGAGCCGGGTGCCGGGTCTGACCCGGGCGAGGGCGGCGGCGAGATCGTCGGTCAGCACGCCCTCCTCGTAGACCGGGCCGAGTTCGTACGACGCCGGGACGATCACCGTGTCGGCGGTGGCCAGGGCCTCCGGGCCGTGCGGGACGTGCACGGCGAAGTCGGCGTCCGTCTCGACCGGTCCCGGCGGCCGGACCGAGCAGGTCACCACCTCGTACAGGGGCCGTCCGCGGTCGTCCTTCGGGCGGCCGAAGATGCGGTGCGGGATGCCCAGTTCGAAGGGGAGCAGTCCGTCGAGGGCGAGGACGGCGACGCGGTGCGGGCGGTGGCCGGCGTCCGCGGGCCCGGATCCGGTGGCCGAGGTCATGGCCCGATCCTAGCGAATGCTGTCCTCCGGGCCACTCGCCGGCCGATCGGGCCGGGCCCGAAGCTCTATGCCGTGACCCAGACAACCGAAGCAGCGGCCGTCGAGCAGCCGCCGAAGTCCAGCCGCCGGCGGCGCGTGCACCGCGCCTGGTTCGTCGCCGCCGTCACCTTCGTGACGATCATCGGCGCGGCCGCCTTCCGTTCCGTGCCGGGTCTGCTGATCGATCCGCTGCACCGGGAGTTCGACTGGTCACGCGGCACCATCGGCGCCGCCGTCTCCGTCAACCTCGCGCTGTACGGCCTGACCGCCCCGTTCGCGGCGGCGCTCATGGACCGCTTCGGCATCCGCCGGGTGGTCGCGGTCGCCCTGAGCGTGATCGCGCTCGGCTCCGGCCTCACGGTGTGGATGACGGCGGCCTGGCAGCTGATGCTGTGCTGGGGGCTGCTGGTCGGTCTGGGCTCCGGCTCCATGGCGCTGGCCTTCGCCGCGACCGTCACCAACCGCTGGTTCACCGAGCGGCGCGGCCTGGTCAGCGGCATCCTCACCGCCGCGTCGGCCTCCGGGCAGCTGATCTTCCTGCCGCTGCTGTCCTGGATCGTGGAGACGTACGACTGGCGTCCGGCCGCCGTCACCGTCGCGCTCGCCGCGCTCGCGGTCGTGCCGTTCGTGTGGCTGCTGCTGCACGACCACCCCGCCGACGTGGGCCAGAAGCCCTACGGTGCCACCGAGTTCGTGCCGAAGCCGGCGCCCGTGCCGGGCGCCGCCCGGCGTGCCCTGACGGTGCTGTCCTCGGCCGCGCGCACCGGCCCGTTCTGGCTGCTCGCCGGCACCTTCGCGATCTGCGGGGCCTCCACGAACGGCCTGGTCCAGACCCACTTCGTGCCCGCCGCGCACGACCACGGCATGCCCCTCACGGCCGCGGCCTCGCTGCTGGCGGTCATCGGTGCCTTCGACGTCGTCGGCACGATCGCCTCCGGCTGGTTCACCGACCGGTTCGAGCCGCGCCGGCTGCTGGCCGTGTACTACGCGCTGCGGGGCGTGTCGCTCCTCTTCCTGCCGATGCTGCTGGCACCGAGCGTCCATCCGCCGATGATCTTCTTCATCGTCTTCTACGGCCTCGACTGGGTCGCCACCGTCCCGCCCACCCTCGCCCTGTGCCGCGAGCAGTACGGCGAGGACAGCGCGATCGTCTTCGGCTGGGTCCTCGCCTCCCACCAGGTGGGCGCGGCCCTGGTCGCCTTCCTCGGCGGCGTGGCACGCGACGCCTTCGGGTCGTACGACGTGGTGTGGTACGCGTCGGGGGCGCTGTGCGCCGCTGCGGCGCTGATGGCGCTGGTGATCAGGCGACGGACCGGGGGCGTGGCGGTGGCGCCGGAGCCGGTCGGTGGTCCGGGTCCGGGACCCCGGCGTGCAGCGGACGGCCGCTGACGTCGAGGCCGCCCCCCTGGGCCGGCCCGCCGTGCACGGCGGGCCCTCACGGCACGCCGCTCACCACCGACGCCGAACTGACATACCGTCAGGTCCGCGAGGCTGACGGAGCGTCAGGGAATGGGCGGGAGCCAAGCGAGTCGGCCCGGGTGGGCGGTGCGTGGTCAGCCCGGCAGCCGGGCCACCGTCCCCGAGCCGTCCCGGGCGACGGCCTTCGCGATGCGGACCGCGTCGATCGCCATCTCGCGGAGGTTGCCGCTGATCGGGTTGGTGAATCCGGTGAAGTACAGGCCCGGGGCGGTCCGAGGGGTGCGGGCGCCGTGCACGACGGGCCTGCCGCGGTCGTCGAGCACGCCGAGGTGGCCGACCAGATCCTCCAGGGCGCGGACGTAGCCCGTGGCGGCGATCACGACGTCGGGTGAGATCCGGCTGCCGTCGGCGAGGGCGATCTTGCCGCCGTCCTCGAAGCCGTCCACGGCGGCGACGATCTCCACCCGGCCCTTGCGTACGGCGTCGATCAGGCCGACGTCCTGCACCGGGATCGCGCCCTGCTTGACCCTGCTGTACAGGCCGGTGTCCGGGCGCGGCAGCCCGTGCGCCGACAGGTCGGGCGTCGCCACCCTCGCCTGCAGCCGGGACATCCGGTCGACCAGGCCGACCGGCAGCCGGCGCACGAGGATGCCGCTGTACTGGGCGGCCCAGCCCGCGGTCGACCGGCGCAGGATGTGCGGGACGGTGCGCACCGCGAGCCGGACCCGGGAGGCACCGCTGTCGGCCAGGTCCACGGCGATCTCGGCGCCCGTGTTGCCGACCCCGACGACGAGGACGTCCCGGCCGGCGAACGGCGTGCCGTTGCGGTACTGGGCGGCGTGCAGGAACTCGCCCGGATAGGAGTCGCGGCCCGGCCAGTCGGGCACGCGCGGGGTGTGGTTGAAGCCGGTCGCGACGACCACCGCGGCCCCGGTCAGCTCCCGGCCGCCGGTGGCGTGCAGCAGCCAGCCCGTGCCGTCGGGGAGGCGTTCCACGCGGGACACCTCGACACCGGTGACGATCTCCAGCCGGTGGTGCTCGGCGTACTTCTCCAGGTAGCGCACCACGTCGTCCCGGGACACCCACCGCCCGAACCGCCTCGGCATCGGCAGCCCGGGCAGGGCCGACAGGCGGCGCGTGGTGTGCAGGTGCAGCCGGTCGTAGTGGCGGCGCCAGGACGCTCCGACCCGGTCGGACTTCTCCAGGACGACGGCCCGTATGCCCCTCGCCCGCAGCGCGTACGCGGCGGCGAGTCCGCCGGGGCCGCCTCCGATGACGTAGACGGGGCGGTCGGGTGGGGGAGGCGCGGAGGAGTGTGTGGGGGGTGTGGAGTCGGCCATGAGCGGGAGCGTAATCCCGGACCTGCTTGATGGGTCTCGGTCAAGACCGGAATTGGTTGCGGATTGATCACGGCTGCGCGGCCCGGTCCGGCCCGCGGCCCGCGATGACCGGCGGGCTCGGCGGGCTCGGCGGAGTGGAACGGCTGGCCGTCCTGCGGCGGGACGCCCTTCACGGACCGCACGCCGTGCACCACCGCCTCGCCGTCCCCCTCGTGACCGGTCGTCGATTTCGGTGTTCATCAGGGTATACAGGGTGATTCCACCGAGAAGTCACGGAGCGGGACGGAGCGGCGCATGCGGACGGCGACCACCAGGACGGGCAGCCGGACCCGCACCGTCCTGTCCCTGCTGGAGCCCGGGGAAGCCGTCGTGCTGCCCTTCCTCGTCCTGCTGGCGCTGCTCGCCGTCGCACGTCCGTCGGCCGTCGGGCATCCCGACTCCCGGTCCGCGCTGGCCGCTTCGGCGGTGCTGGCGGCCCTGTGGTGCGCGGCCGCGGCATGGTGCCCGGTGTGGCACGGCAGGCGCTCGCGCCTCACCGGACACGCCCGCGGCCTGCTCGCCCTTGCGCTGTGCCTGCTGCTGTACCCGAGCCTGCGCTGGGCGGTCCCGATGCTGCACCCGGCCCGCTACGACGCGGCGCTCGCCCGCGCCGACCGGTGGCTGTTCGGCGGCCGCGACCCGCTGACGATGGTGGAGCCGCTGATGCACCCCACGCTGACGGCGGCGCTGTGCTGGGTCTACTTCTGCCTGTGGGTGCCGCCGCTCTCGCTCGCGGTGGTGCTGGCCGTACGCGGCCGCCACCGCGAACTGTCCGACCTGGTCCTGGCGTTGACGCTCGGCCACTGCGCGGGCTTCGCCGGGTACTTCCTGCTGCCGGCGATCGGCCCCTGGTACGAACTGGCCGACCGGTTCACCGTCTCGATCGACGGCAACTGGTGGATCGCCCACTACCGGGCGCACAACAACAACGTCGACGCCTTCCCCAGTCTGCACATCGCCACCACGACCCTGGTCGGCCTGCTCGCCTGGCGGGACTGCCGGCCGCTGCTGTGGCTGCTGTCGCCCCTGCTCGTCGCCATCGGCCTGTCCACCCTGTACCTGCGGTGGCACTACGTGGTCGACGTGCTGGCCGGCCTGGCCCTGGCCGCGGCCGTACGGCTCCTCGCCCCGCGCCTCAACGCGGCCTGGCCGCGGACCCGGGCCGTGCTGCCGCGCCCGGCGAAGGCGCCTGCGCGCCACGGCGTGCCCCTGTGACGCGCAGGTCTGCGGGCGGGCCCTTCAGCCGGCGGGCTGCGAGCCGCCGTCGCCGAGCGGGGTCCCGGGCTCCCCGGCCCGGCCCGTGCGGGTTCGCGGAGCCGTGCCGAACACGTGGTCCCAGTAGGGGCAGGAGACGCCGAAGCCGCGCTCGTGGTCGTCGAAGTGGTGCAGCAGGTGCCTGCGCCGCAGCGTCCTGCCGACCCTGCTGGACGGGCGGTGGTGGTGGACGCGGTAGTGCACCGTCTCGTAGACGGCGTACGCCGTGAAGAAGCCCGCGGTGACGGCGTGGCCGACGCCCCGGCCGGGCAGGAGCTCGAACAGGGCCATCGCCACCGCGGCGACCGGCAGGCTCACCACCGGCGGCATCACCACCCGGCGGACGTCGTTGGGGTGCTCGTGGTGGATGCCGTGCAGGGTCCAGTGCAAGCGGCGGCCCCAGCCGCAGGACGGCTCCCAGTGGAACACCAGCCGGTGCACCCAGTACTCGGTCAGCGTCCAGACCAGGTAACCGGTGAGGAAGGCCGGCAGGGCCGTGAGCCAGCCGGAGGCGCGCACCGAGGCGACCACGAGGACGGCCGCGGCGGGGCCGTAGAGCGCGGCCGGCAGCGCCGGGTGCACGCGGGTGAAGCGGTCGAGGAACGGCGAGTCGAACAGGGGCGGTGAGGCGCTGAGGCGCTCGGCGCGTGCGGGGCTCTCGGCTGTCATACGTGTCCCTGGGGTGAGAGGCGGAGCGGACGGGGCCGGACCCGGGTCCGGCGTGGGCGGATGCGGCGGCGGCCGGTCACACGGGGCCCTCGTACAGCGCGTACCGCTTGGACACCCGGGCCCCGAAGGCGGCCAGCGTCCGGTTGGCGGCCTGGTTGTCCGCCAGGGTCCAGGACACCTCGGCGGTGCGGTAGCCGAGGTGCCGCGCCCTGCGCGACACCTCCACGTGCAGCAGCGTGTCCAGCCCCCGGCCGCGGTAGGGGCGCAGCACACCGGCGGCGACCACCCGCACCCGGGTGACGCGCCGGGCCGCGCGCAGGTACCGCACCAGCCCGAGGGGCACGCCGCAGGTGTGCAGCCGCCCGCGGGCCGCCCGCAGCGCCGGGGCGACGTCCGGCAGCACCAGCGTGAAGGCGGCCGGCTCCCCGGCCACCTCGGCGATCAGCACCAGCTCGGGCCGTGCCACGCGGCGCAGCAGCTTCGCCAGGGCGTCGAACTCCTTCTCCGACGGTGGCGAGTAGCCCCAGTTGTGCTGCCAGGCCTCCTGGTAGAGGTGGCGCAGGACGGCCGTCTCGGCGGCGAAGTCCCGCAGGTCGACCGGCCGTACGCGCAGGCCCGGGACGGTGCGCGCCACATGGCGGGCGAGCCGCTCGGCCCGCGGACGCTCGTGCAGATCGAGGGGGATCTCCCAGGCCAGCAGGTCCATGGCAGGCTCCAGCCCGCCCGCCGCCAGCAGCCCGGGGTAGTAGGGCGGGTTGTACGGCATGAGGACGGCCGGGGGCTCGTCGAAGCCCTCGGTGAGCACACCGCACTGGTCGTTCGTCGTGAAGTCGACCGGCCCGACCACCCGCTCGTGGCCCCGCTCGCGCAGCCAGGCGGTCACGGAGGCGAGGAGCGCCCGCGCCGCGTCCGGGTCGTCGGCGCAGTCGAACAGACCGAAGAAGCCGTGCCGGGTGCCGTGGTGGGCGTTGTGGGCGGGGTTGTCGACCGCGGCGATCCGGCCGACCACGTCCCGTCCCCGCCGGGCGAGGAAGAGCCGCACCGAGCCGGTCTCGAAGAAGGGATTGGCCCGCCGGTCCACCAGCCGCCGCTGCTCCGTCCGCAACGGCGGGACCCACAGCGGCAGATCGCCGTGCAGGCGGTGCGGCAGACCCAGGAAGGCACGGTGGTCGGCCCGGGTGTCGACGCCGTGGACCCGCACGGCGGTGAGCGGTTGACGGGCGGGGCGCGGTGGATCCGTCTGCTGCGCGTAGGCCATCGAGTCAGGCCTCCAGGGTCGCTGTGGTCGGGGAGGTGAAGGCAACACCGGATATTACACAGAGCTATAGGACGACTACTTAGTGTATCTTCCGGTGGGGCCCGGCCTTCCGCGCAGCCGACGCTGCGGCGGGGTGCAGAAGACGATCTGAGAGGCAGCGCATTGAGGCAGAGCGGTACTGTCGCCGCGCCCCACGACACCTTGGTCGACGCGGTACGCGCCCATGCCGGAGCGGGCGTGGACAAGACCGTGGGGGCGGCGGAAGACGTCCGGCTCACGTATCCGGAGCTGTGGGCCGGGGCGACGGCCTGCGCCGCGCGACTGCGCGGTGCGGGGGTCGAACCGGGCACCCGTGTCGTCGTGGAGACGGGCACCTCGACCGCCGTGCTCTGCGCGGCGCTGGGGGTGCTGGCGGCCGGTGCCGTGCTGGTGCCCGTGGCCGCCACCTCGAGTGTGCGGCCCGACTCGGCGGACAACCGGCGGGTGACCGGCATCGTCCGCGCCAGCGGGGCCGGCTGCTACCTCACCTGCGGGGACGCCGTCGCCCGTGCGGACCTGCTGGCAACCGCCGGTCTGCACCTGACCGTTCTGCCCGTCGAGGACGTGGCCGCCGAGGGCGTGGCCGGGGCGGGAGAGCCGCACCCGCTGCCGCCGGTGCTGCCGGAGCAGGCGGCCCTGCTGCAGTTCAGCTCCGGGAGCCTGGCCGCCCCCAAGGGCATCCTGCTCAGCCACCGCAACCTCGTGGTGAACGTGTGGGCGTTCCTGCGGCGCATCGGACTCGTCGCGGGCCGGGGCGTGACCTGGCTGCCGCTCTCCCACGACATGGGGCTCATCGGCAGCTTCCTGGGCTGCCTGTACGGCGGTTCGGCCTTCCACGCCCTGGCGCCCGGCGCGTTCGTGCGCGACCCGCTGCGCTGGGTGGAGGCGATGTCCTCCTTCGGCGCGACCCACTCCAGCGGCCCCCCGTTCGCCCTCGACCTGACGATCCGGCGGGCCGAGCGCGACCCGGCCCGGCTCGCGGGGCTCGACCTGTCCGCCCTGCAGGCGCTCGTCGTCGGCTCCGAACGCATCGCGCCGCGGCTGTGCGACCGGTTCGAGGCCGTGTTCGCGCCGTACGGCCTGCGCCGCCACACGCTCCTTCCCGGCTACGGCCTGGCCGAGAACTGCCTGGCGGTGACCCTGCGCCGGCCGCTGACCCCCTCCGCCGTCCTCGCGGCCGACCCGGAGCGGCTCGAAGCCGGCCGGCTCACCGAGGCGCCGGATGCCGCGTCCGGGCAGACGCCGGCGAGGCCGCTCATCGGCCATGGCGTGCCGCTGGAGGGCACCGAGGTCCGGATCGTCACGGCCGACGGCGTCCCCGCGCCGCCCGGAGCGGTCGGGGAGATCCGCATCGGCGGCGAGTCGGCCTGCGAGTGGATCGTCGGCTCCGACGGGCGCCAGGTCCCCGCCCGCGGGCCGGACGGGCTGGTGCCCACCGGGGACCTCGGCGCCTTCGTCGACGGCGAGTTGTACGTCGTGGGCCGGATCAAAGAGGTCATCAAGCACGCGGGCCGCACGATCGCACCCGCCGACGTCGAGCAGACCGCCCTCGCCGCCGAACCCGCGCTCCTGGGCGCCGCCGCGGCCGTGGCCGTCGCCCGGCGTGAGACCGCCGACGACCTGGTGCTCTTCCTCGAGGTCCTGCGCACCACCGGCGAGGAGGAGCAGGCCCGGCTCGCGGACACCGTCCGGCTCGCCGTCCTGCGGGACTTCGGCCTGCCGGTGCAGGAGATCTACGTGGGGCGGCGCGGCGCCCTGCCCAGGACCACCAGCGGCAAGGTGCGGCGGCTGCACCTGGCCGAGGAACTGCGCACGGACCGGCTCGGCCGGTGCTGGAACCGGACCGTCCAGCTCGCGGCCGCGTCCCGATGACCCGCACACACCGAACGAGGAGAGCGACGTGACGGAAACCCTCTCAGGCGTGGGGAACGACGTGCGCGAGACGGTCAAGGCGCTGCTCGCCGCCCGGCTGCGGCTGACGCCGCAGAGCCTGGACGAGGAGGCGACGCTGGAACGCGTCGGCCTGGACTCGCTGTTGCTGTCGGAGACGCTGGCCGCCGTCGAGGAGGAGTTCGACGTCGCCCTGGACATCGTGTCCCTGGCCGAGCACCTGTACCCGACCCTGCCCGTGGGCCCCCTGCTGGACGCGCTCGCCGAGTCGGTGACGGCGGCGGCGTGAACGCGGTGCCCGCCCCCCTTCCCGCGACACGGCCCACCCCCCGAGGACGGCTCTGATGGACTTCTCCCCGGCAGTGAACGGCGCGCTCGACACCGTCGACACCTGGCGCCGGCAAGGCTGCTACCCCCTCTTCCCCGTCGTCGCCGAGGCCTGCGACACCACGGCCCGCATCCGCTCCGCCGACGGTGACGAGCAGCCGGTCACCGTCTTCGCCTCGGCCGACTACCTCGCGCTCTCCCGGCTGGACCAGGTCAGGCACGCGGCGGTCGAGGCGGTCGAGCGCTTCGGCACCGGCGCCTACGGCACCCAGGCGGTCGGCGGTTTCACCACGCTGCACCAGCAGCTCGAGGCGACCGTCGCGGACTACTTCGGCAAGCCGGCGGCGCTGCTCTTCCCGACCGGCATGCAGGCCAACGTGGGAGCACTGGCCACGCTGGCCCGGCCCGGGGACACCGTGCTGACCGACCACCTCAACCACGGCTCCATCACCCTGGGCATCCGGCTGTCCGGAGCCCACATGGCGCCGTTCCGCCACAACGACGTCCAGCATCTGCACGAGTTGCTGCGCCGCAGCACCGGACCCGGCAGACGGATCGTCGTGGTCGACGGGCTCTTCAGCGCCGACGGGGACCTGGCCGCGCTGGCCGAGATCGCGGACGTGGCGGAGGCGTACGACGCCGTGCTCGTGGTCGACGAGGCCCACAGCGCCGGACCGCTCGGCCCCCGCGGACGGGGCGCCGCCGAACAGCTCGGTGTGCTGGACCGCGTCGACGTGATCACCGGGACGTTCAGCAAGGCCTTCGCCTCCACGGGCGGCTTCGTCTGCGCCGGCGCGCGCGTGGTGGACGCGCTGCGGCACACGGCGGTCGCCTACCTGCTCTCCCTCGGGCTGCCGCCCGCCGCCGTCGGGGCGTCCCTCGCCGCCTTCCAGGTGCTGGAGAAGGAAGGGCCCCGGCGGCGCGAGCGTCTGGCGCGCACCGCCCGGTCGCTGCGCGAGCGCCTGCGCACGGCGGGCGTGGACATCGCCGGGTCGGCCGCCCACGTGGTGGTGGTCCCGGTCGGCTCGGTCGACCGCACCGCCCGGGTCACCCGCCGGCTGCGGGACCAGGGGCTGCTCGTCGGCCCGCTGTTCCCGCCCGCGGTGCCCATCGGCGGTGCCCGGCTCCGCCTCGGCGTCACCGCCGCGCACACCGAGGAGGAACTGGAGCGCGCCGCGCTCCTGGTCTCCCGGGCCCTGGCCGAGGAACCCCAGTGACGTGCGGGCCCGCGGCGGACGTCCCGCCCCGCGCACGAGGCAGGGCCCACCGCGGCCCTGAAGGAGGGGTACGGAAGTGACGACGAAGCCGGCCGGGACCGTCTCGCCCGGTGACGAGCACAGGGCCAGGCGCTGGGCCTGGGTGGTGGTGCTGGTCGCCTGTCTGCTCGGCGGCCTGTCCGCCGTGGCCTCGCAAGGGCTCACCGGACGGCTGTCCCAGGGCGGCTGGACCCTGGAGTCGGCCGAGTCCAGCCGCGCCGAGACCACGCTGGCCACCCGGTTCGGTGTCGTCGGGCCCCAGCTGATCGTCCGCGCGGACGCCCCCGGGCCGCTCGACGCACGGCGGACGGCCGCGGCCGGGCGCGAGGTGTGCCGCCGGCTGGAGGCCGATCCGCGGGTGGACCAGGTGACCTGCGCCTGGCCGGCCCGGGACCCGAAGCTGCGCGGCACCGACGGCCGGTCCGCCGTGGTGCTGGTGCACCTGCGCGGCGACGAGCAGACCGTCCGCACGGCGGCTCGGGACGTGCAGGACCGCTTCCCGGAGCGGGTGGGCCCGCTGCGGGTGTCCATGTCGGGCAAGGCCCTGGTCCTGTCGGAGACCGAGAGGCTGAGCGAGCGGAGCCTGCACCGGGCGGAGCTCATGGCCGTACCGCTCGTCCTGCTGATCCTGCTGTGGGTCCTGGGCAGTCTGCCGGCGGCGCTGCTGCCGGTGGCCGTGGGCGCGCTGGCGGCCGGTGTCAGCATGGTCTTCCTGCGGCTGCTCGCCGAGCACGTCACCGTGTCCGCGTTCGCCCTCAACATCACCACGATCCTGGGCTTCGGACTCGCGGTCGACTACTGCCTGCTGCTGGTGCGGCGCCACCGGGAGGAGACGGCCTCGGGACGCCGCACCCGCGAGGCGCTCACGGTGATGCTGCGCACCTCCGGGCGCGCCGTCGTCTACTCCGCGGCGACCCTCACCGTCTGCCTGTGCTCCATGCTGCTGTTCCCGCAGCCGCTGCTGAAGTCCGTGGCCTACGGCGGCATCGCCGTCGTGTGCGCCTCGGCGGCGGCGTCCCTCACCGTGCTGCCCGCCCTCCTGCTGCTGCTGGGCCGGCACATCGACCGCTTCGACCTCTTCGCACGGCTGCGCCGCCCGGTGCCCGACGTGACCCGCGGCAGGTGGTTCCGGCTGGCCCGGAGCACCATGCGGCACCCGGTCGCGGCCACCACCGGCCTGCTCGCCGTGCTCCTGCTGCTGGCGGCGCCCGTCACGGACGTACGGCTGGGCATGTACGACGAGCGCATCCTGCCGCCGTCGACGCGACTCGCCCAGGTCACCAGGGAACTGCGCGCCGACTTCGACCCCACGGTGATGGACCGGGCGCAGGTCGTCCTGCCCCGCTTCGGCACCGGAGGGCGGGCGGACAGCGCCCTCGACGCGTACGCCGAGCGGCTCTCCCGGGTGCCGGACGTACGCCGGGTGGACGCCGCGACCGGCACCTACCGCGAGGGGCGGCGCACCGCCGCGCCCGGCCGGGCCGCCGCCGCGTACACCGGCGCCGGCGGGACCTGGCTGGCGGTCGTGCCGGAGCGCGGACTCAATCCGTCGTCCCCCGAGGGCAGCGACCAGGCGCGTGCCCTGCGGGCGGTGCCCGCGCCGGCGCCCGCGCTGGTCGGCGGCCCGGGCGCGGCCCTCGCCGACCTGGAGGACGCCCTGACCGCCCGGCTTCCCTTCGCCCTCGGCATCATCTGCGCGGCGACGCTGCTCCTGCTGACCCTGTTCAGCAGGAGCGTCCTGATCCCCCTGAAGGCGCTGCTGCTGAACGTCCTCACGCTGGGCGCCGCGTCCGGTGTCGTGGTGCTGGTGTTCCAGGACGGCCACTTCCTGAGCCTGCTGGGCGACGCCTCGGCCACCGGGGTCACCGACGTGGTCGTCCCCAGCCTGATGTTCTGCCTGGCGTTCGGGCTGTCCCTGGACTACGAGGTGTTCCTGCTCTCCCGCATCGTCGAGGAGCACCGCCGCGGGCACCCGACGCCGATGGCCGTGGCGCTGGGACTGCAGCACACGGGCCGCCTGTTCACCTCGGCCGCGCTGGTCTTCGTGACCGTCGCGGTGTCCCTGGCGCTGTCCTCGCTGCTGCTGCTCAAGGTCTTCGGCGTCGGGCTCGCGCTCGCCGTCCTGCTGGACTGCACCGTGGTCCGCGCGCTGCTGGTGCCCGCCCTCATGAAGCTCTTCGGCGACGCCAACTGGTGGTTCCCGGCACTGCCGGGGTGGGCGCGTGCCCGGCCGCGTCCCGGGGCCGTACCTCAGTCCGCCGGTTCCGCCGAGGAGTTGCAGCCCACGGGCCCGCCCGGGAGGTGAGCCCGGCCGGCGGCGGGGTCCGCCGATCCTGCCGTCCCCGATCCCGTACCTCGGGGTACGGGATTGAATGGCCCCATGGCCTCCCTACGCGACCAGTCCCTGACCGGCCCCCACGCGGAGCTCCGCGGCCACGGCCTGGCCCTGCGTCCCTGGGACGCGGGATCGGGCACCGACATCGACACCTGGCTGCGCGGGATGCGGGACCCGGAGTTCCGCCGCTGGAACACCCCGTTGCGGCTGGTGTCGGACCGGAGGAGTGCCCGCGAGTCCCTGCTGGCGCGGGCGCAGAGCGCCATGGAGGGCACCTCGGTCTCCTTCCGTGTCGGGGACGCGCACACCGGCGAGGCCCTGGGGCACATCGGGATCAACGAGATCAAGTACCACCTGAAGGCCGCCCGCGTCGGCTACTGGGTGCTTCCCGAGGCCCGCGGCCGGGGCGTCGCCACCCGGGCCCTGCTGCTCGCCGCCGACTGGGCCTTCGGGGAACTGGGGCTGCACCGCCTGGAGTTGGATCACGCGGTCGGTCACCAAGTCTCGTGCCGGATAGCGGAGCGGTGCGGGTTCGCCCACGAGGGCACCCTGCGCGGGGCGATCTTCCAGGAGGGCCGGCACGACGCGTTCCGGGACGCCCACCTCCACGCCCGGCTGGCCACGGACCCGGCCCCGGCGGCCCCTTGAACACCCCGGGTGACCGGGATCACACGCCCCGGCCGCTCAGTCCCCGCCGCCCCGCCGGTCCTACGCGGTGACCACAGAGAAGGGACCAGCCGAGATGACCGCACCCGTGAAGGGCCCCGCGAGCTACTTCCCCTCCATCGAGAAGAAGTACGGCCGGCCGATCGCCGACTGGCAGGAACTCGTCCGCTCCTCCCCGCTGACCCGGCACATGGAGCTGGTCGCCTGGCTCAAGACCGAGCACGGCCTGGGCCACGGCCACGCCAACGCGCTCGTCGCCCACACCCTCGCCGAGGACAGCGGCACGTGAGCTGACGGACGGGCGAAAAACCAGGAGGGTCCCGAGGCCGGCCGGCGGCACCATGAGGCATGGACACCGACCCGGGCACCTGGCACCTCACCCGCGACCTCGACGGCTTCCTGCACAGGGCCGGGGACTTCCTGCGCTCCCGGCCGGCCCTGCACACCGTCCCGCTGACCGTCACGGAGACGCTGCGCAGACGGGGCCGCGGGTGTACGGCGACGGCGAGCCGGAGTTCGGGGCGCTGGAGCGGGACGGGACGGTCCGGGCGGCCTTCTTCCGCACGCCACCGCACTGGTTGAACCTGACCGCCCTCACCCCCGGGGAGGCCGACGTCCTCGCCGCGCGGCTGGCCGCCCTCGGCACGCCCCTGCCCGGTGTGAGCGCCGACCGGGACACCGCCGCCGCGTTCGTGCGGGCCTGGCGGCGGCACACGGGCGTCCCGGCCGTCCTGCGGCAGCGGCAGCGGCTCTACCGGCTGGGCACACCGACCGCGCCCGGGCCCGTACCGCCCGGCGGGCCCCGGATCGCCGGCGAGGCCGACCGCGCGCTCCTCGTGCGCTGGCACGACGAGTTCGCCGAGGCCGTGGGAGCGGGCACGGTCCGGGACGCCGCCGAGTGGGCCGACGCCCGGATCCAAAGCGGCGGCATCACCCTGTGGGAGACCCCCGACGGCACCCCGGTCGCCATGGCGGGCACCAGTCCGAGGGTCGCGGGCCAGGTGCGCGTCGCCCCGGTCTACACCCCGGCGCCCCTGCGCGGCCGCGGCTACGCGGGCGCCGTGACGGCCGAGGTCGCCCGCGCCGCCCGCGCCGCCGGGCCGGACGAGGTGCTGCTCTTCACGGACCTGGCCAACCCGACCAGCAACGGCCTGTACCGGCGGATCGGGTTCCGGCCGGTCGCGGACTTCGCGGTGTACGACTTCGTGGTGCACGGCTCCGGGCTGCGTGACTCCGCGCTGCACGGCTCCGGGCTGCACGGCTCCGGGCTGCACGGCTCCGGGCGGGGCGGCGAGGCGTGAGGCGGCGCGGCGCAGCGGCCGGCGGCGGGCCGGGCGGGGACCGCGCCGCCGGTGCCCGGGAGCGCAGTGTCGGTGCCCCGGACCCGACCGGCGGTCAGGGCCAGAGCAGCTCCCGGGTCCATCCCCCCTCCGCACGCCGGTAGCGCAGCCGGACGTGCCGTCGCCGCTCGTCGCCCTGGAAGAACTCGGCCTCCTCGGCCCGCAGCCGGTACAGCGTCCAGGAGGGCACCGGTGCCTGCGGCTCCCGCGCGGCCCGTTCCCACGCCGACTCCGAGGCCCGGTTCAGCTCCTCCAGGCAGCCGAGGACCTCGCTCTGGCGGCCGGTCAGGGCGGCGGCCAGGGCACCGGTCGAGCGGGCGTGCAGATCGCCCTGGGACTCCTCGGACGGCGCGACAGACACCGGGCCGCGGACGCGGACCTGGCGGCCCAGCACCGGCCAGTAGAAGCCGAGCGCGGCATACGGGCGGCCGTCGAGGTGGCGGCCCTTGCGGCTGCCGGCGTGGGACGCGAAGGACCAGCCCTCGTCGTCCGCGCCGTGCAGCATCACGATCCGTACGTCGGGCAGGCCCGAGGCGTCCGAGGTGGCCAGGGACATGGTGTGCGGCTCGGACTGCCCGGCCGCCACCGCCTGCGCGAACCACTCGGTGAACAGGGCCAGCGGGGCCGCGGGGGCGGTGGCCGGGTCGAAGGGCCGCAACTGCGTGGTCCGCGGGTCCCAGACCCGCTGCGACCTCAGCAGCGCGTGAAGATCGGTTGCCATGCCCCGATTGTCACCGCTGCGGCGGTCGCGGGGGGCTCACACCTGCCCCAGGTCCGAGGAGACCCACCGCTCCGGCCGCATCCGCAGCACCAGCTGCTCCCCGTGGTTCTTCCAGGCGAAGTCCACGTAGCCGTCGACCTTCTCGGCCGGCAGGTAGCGTGCCGAGATCTCCCGGAGCTGTTCGAGGGTCGCGGGGGCCGTGTCGACCACGGGTCCCTCGACGGACACGTACCGGATGGTGGGCTCGACCCGGTCCACCATGAGGGAGAACCGGCCCGCCGCACCGATCAGCTCGTTCTTCCGGGAGTCGCGCCCGGTCATGATCCAGATGTCGCCGCCGGGCTCGTACTGGTACCAGATCGGCACGGTGAGCGGGGCGCGGCCCGCCCCCGCGTCGACCGCGAGCGCCGCGATGTGCGGCTCGGCCAGGAACTGTTCACGTTCTTCGCGGGTCAGGGCCACCACGGTCTCCTTCGGCGAAACGGTCACTGCCCGGTCCAACGCCGGGACGCGCCGGACGTGTTCCTCCCAGGCCGCCGACGGCCGCGGCAACGACCCGTCGCCGCGCCGCACCCGCCGGTCCCCGCACAACACGACAGGCGGTGGTCCACCGGAGTGAACCACCGCCTGCCAGACAGGACTTGGGTAAGGAGAGGCCGCCGGGACCGGCTACTTCGTCGGCTTCCTCCCCGTGACGCCCAGGTACACCAACAGTGCGAGGTTTGGCCTCAGTTCGGCCTGCTTCACGCCCCAGGAGGAGAAGCCCTTCTGGTGCGAGGCGACGGCGGCGAGCATCGCCACCAGCGAGCCCGCGACGGCCGCCGGATTCACGTCCTTGTCGACCCGGCCCTTGGCCTGGAGCTCGGCGACGGCGTCCGCGAGGGAGTTGTTGACCGAGTTGAGGATCTTCATGCGGAGCTTGTAGAAGCGCTTGTCGCCCTCGGCGGCGCCGAGATCCACGACCCGGAGGATCGCGTCGTTCTTGCGCCAGAACTCCAGGAAGCCGTCGACGAGTTCCTGCGCCGTCTGCCAGCCGGCCTTGCCGGCCCAGGAGCGGCCCTCCAGGAGTTCGGTCAACGACGCGCCCTCGGTCGCCATTTGCTCGGCGACCTCCAGGACGGCGCCCTCGACGTCCGGGAAGTACTGGTAGAAGGTCGCGGGCGAAGTGCCCGCCTTCCGGGCGACATCGATGACTTTGACGTCCCGGTACGGGGAGGAGCTGAGCATCTCGCTGAGGCAGTCGAGCAGCTTCTGCCGGGTCGCCTGCCCACGCCGACCGGCCACGCGGCCGTCGACGGTACGCACTTGTCCTGTCATGACGTCAGCTTACCGAGGCGTGATCGGGGCGCGATTCGGCCGACTGCAAATGGGGTGCCCGGGAGTGCGGAGGCGGGTGTGCCTGGTCTGCGGGTTGCGGCGGTCGCGGTTACGTTGGCGGCATGGCCGAAAACAGGGCATCGGTGTACGCGGAGGGCGTCCCCTGCTGGGTGGACGCGCAGCTTCCCGACGTCGAGGCGGGCAAGCGCTTCTACGGCGAACTCTTCGGATGGACCTTCGAGGACTGGTCCGGACCCTTCACGCGGGCGCTGAAGGACGGGGAACCGGTGGCCGCGCTGGTCCGCAAGACGGACGGCCGGCTGCCCACCGTCTGGACGGTGTACTTCGCCACCCCGGACGCCCGGGCCCTGGTCCGGCGGATCCAGGCGGCCGGCGGGCAGGTCGTGCAGTCGCCGGTGCCGGCCGCCGAGCTGGGCGTCACCGCGCTGGTCACCGACCCGGAGGGGGCCGTCTTCGCCCTGTGGCAGCCGCGGGAGCACCCCGGTTTCGGCAGGCGGCACGAGCCGGGCACCTTCGCCTGGGCCGAGCTGTACGCCCGGGACACCGAGACGGCCAACAGCTTCTACGGGGAGCTCTTCCACGAAGCCCTGTTCGGGCCGGAGGCCGACCCCGACGTCGGCCGCGCCCCCGTCTCCGACGTCTTCCCGGCACAGATGCCGCCCCACTTCCTCGTCCACTTCGCCGTCGAGGACGTCCCGGCCGCCCTGGAGGACGTGACCCGGCTCGGCGGACGGGTCCAGGCCCCGCCGTTCGAGACCTCCTACGGCACCGTGGCCGTCGTCACGGACGACCAGGGGGCGTCCTTCGCGCTGCTGCGCCGCTGAGCGGCCACCCACTGGTCATGTTTCGTCCCCGTATGGACGGAGACACCCCAATGGTCACCGGGTTCGCCACCACGGCTTTGGCCAGGAAGAATCGGGGTGCGTGCCGCCATGGCGGTGCGGTGGTGAGACGCTGCACGGGGTCGCGTGGAAGATGTGGCTTGGCGCGGCTCGTACGGGGAGGTGGCAGGCAGAGTGGTGGATCAGCTGACGCAGCACGATCCGCGGCGGATCGGGCCGTTCGAGGTGCTGGGACGGCTGGGTGCCGGCGGCATGGGGCTGGTCTATCTCGCGCGCTCGGCGTCCGGCCGGCGCGTGGCGATCAAGACCGTCCGGACGGAGCTGGCCGAGGATCAGCTGTTCCGGGTCCGCTTCACGCGTGAGGTGGAGGCGGCCCGCGCCGTCTCCGGCTTCTACACGGCCGCCGTCGTGGACGCCGATCCGCGCGCCGCCGTGCCCTGGCTGGCCACCGCGTACGTCCCCGCGCCCTCCCTGGAAGAGATAGTGAACGACTGTGGGCCGCTGCCGGCCCAGGCGGTGCGCTGGCTCGCGGCGGGTGTGGCGGAGGCGCTCCAGTCGATCCACGGGGCGGGCCTGGTGCACCGGGACCTGAAACCCTCGAACGTCCTGGTCGTCGAGGACGGCCCGCGGGTGATCGACTTCGGTATCGCGTCCGGCGTTTCGAACACGCGTTTGACGATGACGAACGTGGCCGTCGGCACGCCCGCCTACATGTCCCCCGAGCAGGCCAAGGACTCCCGCAGCGTCACGGGCGCGAGCGACGTCTTCTCGCTCGGCTCCATGCTCGTCTTCGCCGCCACCGGGCACCCGCCCTTCCACGGCGCCAACCCGGTCGAGACCGTCTTCATGCTGCTGCGCGAGGGCCCGGACCTCGAAGGCCTCCCGGACGAACTGCGCCCGCTCATCGAGTCGTGCATGCAGATGGACCCCACGGCCCGCCCCAACCCGGCCGACCTCCAGGCGCAGCTGGCCCCGCACCTCTTCGGCTCCGGCTCCGACGACAGCGGCACGGCCTCCGCGTGGCTGCCCGAGCGGGCGGTGGGCCTGATCGAGTCCCGCCGCAACGGCCGCCCGGCCGCCAAGCCCGCCGCGGGCTCCGGCCGCAGCGGCGGCGGCCGGCCCGCCCCCGGCCCGGCGCCGATCCCGCCGCCGCCCTCGCACGACCCCGTCGTCCCGGCGCCCGCGCCGGTGCCCGCCCCGGTCGGCGGACCCGACACCGGCCCCGTGCGGCTGGCCGGCGCCCAGGTGCCCATCGGCCCGGGCCCGCGCGTCGCCGACGTCCGCGCCGCCGCGGTCAAGGCGCCCCCTCCCGAGGCCGCCCTCGCCGCCTCCTGGTCCAAGCCCCGCCCGGGCGTCAACGGCGCCGACCCCGCCGTCGCCGCGCCCGTGGCCCCCGCCGCCCCGCCCGAGCAGCCCGGCGGCTGGCGCCCCTGGCGCTTCCGCATGTCCAACGACGTCTGGGGCACCCCCTCGGTCGCCGGCGACCTCGTCTACGTCACCTCCTTCGAGGTGCACGCCCTCGACGTCGCCACCGGCCGGCGCCGCTTCAAGACCCGGGACGTCGCCTGGTCCATGGCGGTCTCGGACGGCCGCATCCACGCCTCCGACGGCCCCACGCTGTTCGCCCTGGACGCCCGCGAGGGCGGCGATCTGTGGCGCCTGCAGACCGACGCCTGGGTCTACGCGCTCAAGGCCGACCGGGGCACCGTCGTCACCGGCACCCGGGGCGGCGGCGTCCAGGGCTGGGAGGCCTCCAGCGGCCAGAAGCTGTGGGAGGTCACCGGCTGCCAGACCGACTTCGAGTCCCCGGAGGCCGGGCCCGCCCTGCACGACGGCACGGTCTACGTGTGGCAGGACGCCCGGCTGCGCGCCCTCGACGCCCGCACCGGCGACGAGCGCTGGTCCTACCCCATCGGCGACGCGGCCTCCTGCGGCGGCGTCCCGGTCCGGATCGTCCAGGCGCCCGACGGGTACGTCTACGTCTGCGCCGGCACCCGCGTGCTCGCCCTGGACGTGGCCGCCGGGCACGTGCGCTGGCACTTCGAGGCCCCGGCCGTCTTCCTCTCCCCGCCCACCTTCGTGCCGGGCCCGGCCGTCACCGGCGGCGGCATCTACCTCGCCGACTACCTCGGCACGGTCTACGCCCTCGACGCCACCGACGGCCGCGACCGCTGGCGCATCGCCACCGAGGCCCGCGCCTCCGTCGAGCCGGTCCTGGTCGCCGCCGGCCACGTCCACGTGGGCAGCGGCAAGGGCCTCTACACGCTGGACGCGGTCACCGGCACGCCCAAGTGGCGCTTCCAGGCGGGCGGCGACATCGTCGGCGCCCCCTCGGTCGCCGAGGGCCGCATCCACTTCGGCTCCACGGACCACCTGCTGTACACCCTGAAGGCCGACGACGGCCGGCTGCGCTGGAAGCTCGCCACCGGCGGCGAGATCACCGGCTCCCCGGTCGTCCGGGACGGGGTGGTGTACGCGTGCAGCAAGGACCGCTGCGTGTACGCGCTGGACGCGGAGAAGGGCACGGGCACGGCGCGCACCGCCTGACGCGTCCGGGACGGCCGTCGCACCGGCGCACGGAAGGGGTTCCGGACGGCGGCCGTCGTTCGGGGGAGCGGCCCGGTCGCCGCTCTCACCGCAGACGCTACGCCGGGTACGCACCGGTCGCCACGCGGTGACGTCGACCACTGCGAGAACGACCGCCAGGCGCTCGCCGACGACTGACGCGCGTCAGTCCCGCACGGGGGCGGGATCAGCAAGCCCAGCGGATGGCAGGGTCACCGGCTGACCGGCAGGGCCGGGGTTCCGGTCACCGACATCATCAGGGAGTGGAGCGTGGTGTCGGCGGCGATGAACAGGCGGTTGCGCCGGGCACCGCCGAAGCGGACGTTGGCGACCGTGCCGGGCACCAGGATCCGGCCGAGGAGGGTGCCGTCGGGGTCGTGGCACTGCACGCCCCCGTCCATGGCGGCCGCCCACACCCGGCCCCGGTCGTCGCACCGGATGTTGTCGAACGTGCCGCCCGCGCACGTGGCGAAGACGCGGTCGCCGCCGAGGGCGCCGTCCCTCGCGGACGTCGAAGACGCGGATGTGGTTGGCGAGGCTGCCGGACACGTACAGCCGGCGCTCGTCGGGCGAGAAGACCAGCCCGTTGGGCCCCTGGAACCCGTCGGCGGCCAGGTGCACCTGCCCGTTGCCCGGGTCCACCCGGTACACGTTCCGGGCGCCGATCTCGCTCTGCGCGCGGTGCCCCTCGTAGTCGCTGGCGATCCCGAACTCGGGGTCGGAGAACCAGAGCGAGCCGTCGGACTTCACCACGGCGTCGTTCGGGCTGTTGAGCCGCTTCCCGCGGAACCGCTCGGCGAGCACGGTCACGGAACCGTCGTGCTCGGTCCGGGTCACCCGCCGCGCCCCCTGCCCGCAGGTGATCAACCGGCCCTGCCCGTCCAGGGTGTTGCCGTTGGGGAACCCGGCCGGCGACCGGAACACCCCGACGGCGCCGGTGGTCTCGTCCCAGCGCAGCAGCCGGTCGTTGGGGATGTCGCTCCACACGAGGTAGCGCCCGGCGGGCACGTACACGGGCCCCTCGGCCCACCGGCAGCCCTCGAACAGCGTCTCCAGCGTCGAGTCCCCGGCCTGGCACCGGCCGGTGCGGAACCGCTCGTCGAGCGTCTCGTACGTCTGCGGTTGCTCGCCGGGCATGGGGCCGCCTCCGGGAAAGGGCCGACCGTGATCGCTCCGGACCCACCGTCGCGCGCCCGGGGCACCGGCGCACGCCACCGGCCCGGCCCCCGGCCCGGTGGCGCGCACGCCTCGGCCGCGACGGCTCCCCCTCCGCGCCGCCGCGGCCGAACCCCGCGTGGTGGTGGCTTACTTCGTCGGCTTGAACGGCTCCGACGTGGCGTGCAGGTCCTTCGTCTCCAGCGGCTCGGCGGTGGCGTGCAGGTCCTCGGTCTTCGCGACGCCCTCACCCGTGGCGTGCAGGTCCTCCGTGGAGGCCTCGCCGTCCGTCGTGCCGGTCGCGTGCAGGTCCTGCGGCTTGAGCTCGTCACCCATGATCGTCAACTCTCCTTGGCATGGATCGGGCAGTGCGGTCGGCGGGCCCGCCCGGTCACTCCCCCGAGTCCGACCGGACGGGCCCTGTGCGGCGACCCGTCTGCCCCCCGACGCGACGGATCGACTACGTCCAGCATGGCGGGGGGCGATAAACGAATGATGAACGCCCCGAACACGCCCCGAACGGTGCTCAGGCCGCCCGCACCGGAGTCAGCAGCGCGCGCACCTCGGCGGCCTCGGGGGAACTCAGCTCCTCGTAGATGACGGCCGCCTCCTGCCAGCACACCTGGGCCCGGCCGGTCTGCCCTATGCCGCTGAGCGCGCGGCCCAGCACGGTCAGGACGTTGCCCCGGCGCCACTCCCCGCCGATCCCGCGCAGCACGGTGAGGGCCATCTCGGCGTTGGCGGCGGCCTGTGCCGGACGCCGGGCGGCGAGGTCCACCTCGGCCAGCCGGAACAGGCTCATCCCCTCCCACAGGCGCTGCCTGCTGTCGCGGAAGACCTCCAGCGCCTCCTGGAGGCGCCCGGCCGCGTCGCCCAGCTCGCCGCTCTGGGTGAGGGCGAGACCGAGGGCGTAGCGGGCGTTCGCCCCGCGCAGGGAGTTGCCCATGCCGTCGTAGATGTCGATGCCCTCCTGGGCCAGCGCCACCGCGCTCTGGGTGCGGCCGGTCGCCAGGTGGATCCGGGACAGGTTGCACAGTGCGGCGGCCTCGCCGGGGCGGTCGCCCAGGGCCCGGAAGTGCTCGATGGCCCGGGACAGGTGCTCCTCGCCGTCCTCGTGGCGGTTCTGGTACAGCGCGATGATGCCGCGGGCGTTGCGCGCCCAGCAGACCGGCAGCAGGTCGTCGGCCTCCTGGGCGAGCAGGATGGCCCGCTCGGCCTCCTGGTCGGCCCGCTCGAAGCGGCCGCCGACGTGGTGGACGTTGACGAGGGTCGTCAGCGCCCGCGCCTCCCCCCGCCCGAGGCCGTGCAGCCGGGCCGCCTCCAGCAGGGCCTCGGCGGTCGCCTCGTACTCGCGGGCGTTGGCCCCCGACTCGGAGAGGTCGTGCGCGGCCCACAGCAGGTCGATGGCCCGGGGCAGGGTGTCCGGCTGGGCCGCGCACCGGCGTACGCACGCCAGCAGGCAGATGGCCTCCGCGTACAGCCAGTCCTGCGCCGCGTGCCGGCTGCCGAACCGCAGGCCCGGGTACTGCGTGGGCGCCAGGTGGTCCACCAGCCGGTCCCCGGGCCGTTCGATCGCGTACACGCCGGCCGCCGACGCCAGGTAGAAGTCCAGCAGGCGGGAGACGGCCGCCGTCCGCTCGCCCGGCGGCTGTTCGTCGCGTTCCGCGCACGCACGCGCGTAGAGCCGGACCAGGTCGTGGAAGCGGTAGCGGCCGGGGGCCGCCGACTCCAGCAGGGAGGTGTCGACGAGGGACTCCAGCAGGTCCTCCGTCTCCTCGGCGGGCAGGTCCAGCACGGCTGCCGCCGCCGCGAGGGAGATGTCCGGGCCGTCGGCGAGGCCAAGAAGGCGGAAGGCGCGGGCCTGGGCGGGCTCCAGCTGGCCGTAGCCCAGCTCGAAGGTGGCCTTGACCGCGAGGTCGCCGGCCTGGAGCTCGTCCAGGCGGCGGCGTTCGTCGGCGAGCTTCGCCGCGAGGACGGAGACCGTCCAGGTGCGGCGGGCCGCCAGGCGGGACGCCGCGATGCGGATCGCCAGCGGCAGGAAACCGCAGGCCGCCACCACGTCCAGGGCGGCCTCGCGCTCGGACGCCACCCGCTCCTCGCCGACGATCCTGGTGAACAGTGCCAGCGCCTCGTCCGGGGACATCACGTCCAGGTCGACCAGGTGGGCGCCCGCCAGGTCCACCATGCGCACCCGGGAGGTGACCAGGGCGGCGCAGCCGTCCGTGCCGGGCAGCAGGGGGCGGACCTGGGCGGCGTCGCGGGCGTTGTCCAGCAGGACCAGGACGCGGCGGCCCGCCAGCATCGAGCGGTACAGCGCCGCGCGCTCCTCCAGGGAGTCGGGGATCGCCGAGTCGACGGTGCCGAGCGCGCGCAGGAAGGAGCCCAGCACCGTCTCCGGCTCGGCGGCCCGGGCGCCGGCGCCCTGGAGGTCGACGTAGAGCTGCCCGTCCGGGAACGCCGCGCGCGCCTGGTGCGCCACGTGCACGGCGAGGGTCGTCTTGCCGACGCCGCCGATGCCCGCCAGGGCCGACACCGCCATGACACGGCCCTCGGCGGCGGCCAGCAGCCCGCCGAGTTCCCGCACGAAGGCGGAGCGGCCGGTGAAGTCCGGCACGGTCGCGGGCAGTTGTGCCGGGCGGACCGGGGCCGAGGCGGGTTCGGGGGCCGGGGAGGAGGGCTCCGCCAGGCCCGGGTCGGCCTGGAGGATGCGCTGCTGCAGCTCGCTCAGGCCCGGGCGCGGGTCCACGCCCAGTTCGTCGGCGAGCAGCCGCCGGGTGTCGGCGTAGACCGCCAGGGCCTCGGCCTGCCGGCCGCTGCGGTACAGCGCCAGCATCAGCAGCTCGCGCAGCCGTTCGCGCAGCGGGTGTGCGGCGGTGAGCGCGGTGAGTTCGGAGACGGCCTCGGCGTGGCAGCCCTGCTCCAGGTCCATGTCCAGCCGGGATTCCAGGAGTTGCAGCCGCCACTCCTCCAGGCGGACGCGCTGGGCCTCCGCGTACGGGCCGGGGACGCCGGCCAGGGTCTCGCCGTCCCACAGGGCGAGGGCGCGCCGCAGCACGTCGCGGGCGTGGCAGAGGTCGCCGGCCGTCCTGGCCTTCTCCGCCTCGGTGGCCAGGTCCTGGGCGACGGCCAGGTCCAGGGCGCCGTCGGCGAGGTCCCGCACCGCGTACCCGCCGGACTCGCTGACCAGGACACCCGGGTCCAGCACCTTGCGCAGCCGGGAGGCGTACGTCCGGACCGCCGCCAGGGCCTGCGAGGGCGGTTCCTCACCCCACAGGGCGTCGATCAGCTCGGCGGCCGTGGCCGTACGGCCCTCGCGCAGCAACAGGGCGGCGAGCAGGGCGCGTTGCTGGGGGGAGCCCGTGGTGATCGGCTCGGCGCCGCGCCAGGCGCGCACGGGTCCGAGCACGCTGAAGCGCAGCGCCGCGGACGGCGCCGCCTCGGTCGGCCCCGCCGGCTCCACCGGCCCCGGTGACTCCGGTGCGGAGCCGGGACGCCGCTGCTCCGGTACGCGCGGTACACCGGCCGGTACACCGTCCATGCAGTCCCCCTAGACATCCTGAGCAACCCCGCCAGTTTGCCTTGTGCGAGCGGATACGTCAGCCGTGGGAGACACCGATCACAGGGCGGCGCACGGGAGTCCACGAGGTCTGCACAGTCTCTCCGCAGGGGTCCCCGGCCGGAGCGGCCCGATCAGGCCGCCGCGTCCGGAATCCGCCCCTGACCACGGAGTTGACGATCCGGCAGATCGCTGCTGCGGTGAACCGCATGGACAGCCACGCGAGCACGTTCCCGCTGATCATCTCCGTGGACGACCACACCGTGGAGCCCGCGCACGTCCGGAGGGGTGGTGCGGCCCCGACGCGCACGGGCGGCTCGTCCCCCTGCCGATCGTCGAGCTGTGGGACGCCGGGCCGGCCGCCGCCGGGGTCCGCCGCAACGCCGCAGGGCTGACCCTCAGCCGGTCAGGTCCACCCGCACCGTCAGCAGATCCGTCCCGAACGCCCGCACCCCCAGGCTGTTGATCCGGGGCAGCCGGCGCAGCCGTGCCACCGGGTGGTCGTCCGGCAGCAGACGGGCCGTCCCCTCGTGCCACCGGCCCCGGATGCGCACCCGCACCCGCGGGTCGGCCTTGATGTTGCGGACGTACTGGGACCGTTCGCCGAACTCCGACACCAGCCAGAAGGAGTCGCCGACGCGGCGGCCGCCCACCGGGGTGCGGCGGGGCAGCCCGGAGACGCGGCCCCGGGTCTCCAGGACCGTCTGCAGCGGCAGGCGCCGCAGGAGCGGGTTGACGCGGCGCTGGAAGGCCGTGGTGGCGCGGAACCTCAGATCGGTGCGGTGGGACATGGCGGACGACTCCTTCACACACGGTTCTCATCGTTTCCGCGGGGCACCCTGCTTCCATGATGATCCCCTGACGCGGCGGGACGGGAGCGGGTGGCCGGCGGTGCGCATAGTGACCTGGAACCTCTGGTGGCGCTTCGGGCCGTGGCAGGCCCGGCAGAAGGCCGTCCTGACGGCCCTGCGGGAGCTGGATCCGGACGTCGTCGGGCTGCAGGAGGTGTGGGCCGCCGGCGGGGAGAACCTCGCCGAGTGGCTGGCGGGCGAACTGGGCCTGCACTGCGCCTGGGCGGCCTCGCCCGCCCCGGAGCGCTGGCGGGCCCGGCTCGGGGACCCCACGGTCGACATAGGCAACGCCGTGCTCAGCCGGTGGCCGGTCGTCGACCGGGACGCGCTGCCGCTGCCCGCCCCGGCCGACATGGACGACGGCCGGCTGGCCCTCTACGCGCGCATCGCCGCTCCCGGTCACGAGGTGCCCTTCTTCACCGCGCACTTCACCTCCGCGGTGCACGCCTCGGCGGTCCGCCGCAGCCAGGCCGCCGCGCTCGCCGAGTTCGTCGCACGGCACCGCGGCGGCACCGCCTTCCCGCCCGTCGTCACCGGCGACCTCAACGCCTGGCCCGACTCCGACGAGGTCCGCCTCCTCGGCGGCTACAGGACCGCCCCGGCCGTGCCCGGCCAGGTCCTCCTCGACGCCTGGGAGTACGCCGACCCGGCCGCTCCCGCCGCCACCTGGGACGCCGCGAACCCGTACGTGGCGGCGACCCACGAGCCCAGCGTGCGCATCGACTACATCCACGTGGGCCCGCCCGGCCCCGGCGGCCTGGGCCGGGTACGGGCCGTGCGGCGGGCCTGCGACGGCCCGGTGGACGGGGTGTGGCCCTCCGACCACGCGGCGGTGGTGGCCGACCTGGCCGGCCGCGAGGACACCTGACCCGCTCCCTCAGTCCGCGCGGCGGCCCAGGAAGACCGGGTTCGTGAACGCCGCCAGCGGCCCCGGCACCGGACCGGCCGCCGCCTCGTGCCGCAGCTCGGCCCGCACGTACGCCGCGTACGACGGGGTGGTGCGCCACTCGACGGTGCCCGAGCCGGACACCGGCAGCGGGGCGCTGGTGTGCAGCACGCCCTGGTCGGTGACGAAGCGGACCGTGCAGCGCGGGGCGCCCGTGACCTCCAGGCGGACGGTGACGGGGGTGTCGCGGCCGACGGCGAGCCGTTCGCCGATGCCCGCGTGCTCACCGCGCCCGCCGGACGCCCGGAACGACAGGGAGATCTTCGCGGACTCGGCGACGTAGGACCGCCCGGCCCGGATGCCGTCCTGGATCGCCCGCCGGGTCAGGTCGTCGGCCAGTACCACCGTCTGCGGACTGCCCACGGCGTCCGGGGAGCGGTGGGCGTCGCTGCTGCCCATCGCCGGGATCCAGTCGCGCCCGTCGCGCACGGACGCCACCAGCATGCTGTCCCAGTCGGCCAGCGCCACTTCGTCGTCGGGCGTGTACGGGCCGTTCCACACCTCGGCCGCGTCGGCCTCGCCGAAGCCGAACTTCCAGTTGCAGCCGACGCAGGTGGCGTGCGGATGGGCCGGGACGACCAGGCCGCCGGCGCGCCGGATCTGCCGGGCGAACCGGCCGAAGCGGTTGTCGCGGGCCCGGTAGCGCCAGTCCACGAAGGTGCCCGGGTCGGTGCCGAGGGCGACCACGTGACCGTTGCGGGTGGTGACCTCCTCGCCCAGCATGACCAGCAGGTCGTCCCCGGCCACGTCGGCCCAGTGGGCGTGCGCGGCGTGCGTGTTGTGCTCGGAGGAGTTGATGAAGTCCAGACCGGCCGCGCGGGCCAGCTCGCCGATCTCGGCGGGGGTGCGGCGGCCGTCGGAGAACCAGGAGTGCAGATGGCAGTCGCCCCGGTACCAGGCCCGGCCCCGCCCCTTGGCCCGCTCCGGCGGATACACCGGCCGGGCCGCCTCGCCCGGCTCGCCGTACGTCAGGGTGACGGTGATCTCGTACGCCAGACCCTGCGGGGCGACCGTGTACGGGCCGAGCGCGATGTGCCAGGTGCCCTCGCGCACCGGGCCGGGGAGGTAGCCGGGCGTCGCGTCGTCCGCGCGGAGGAAGAACTCCGTGCGCGCCCCGCCCGACCAGCCCCGGAAGCCCCTGCCCCCGAGGTCGGTGCCGCGCTCGTCGAAGATGCCGATGTCGAGGGCGTTGCCCGTGGTGCCGGCCGGTACGGACGGCCGGTCGTAGGTGTAGGCCACCCGCAGCTCCCGGACGCCGGCCGGGACCTCGACGGGCACGTACACGAAGTCGGGCGACCCGGGCGGCAGGGTGCCCCGCACCGTTCTGGTCTCCTGGCCGCCGTCGTCCTGGTCCCGGCCGTCCGCTGAAGCGAAGCTCACGCTCCCCAACGTAAGCGCGGCGGCCGCTCCCGTCACGAACAGAGCGCGCCGGCCGAGCCCGCCGTGGTTGTCCTCGCACATGCTGCTGCTCCCAAGGTGTCGTCGCTGACCTGTCATGGGTGGTGCAGGGGTGGTGCGCGCAACTCTTGTATTGAGGCGTGAACCGGCGTGCAAGGGAAGGGGATCCCACGGCGGGGAGCAGGGGAACGGGCCATGCGCCCGCAGATCGGTGCCGACCAGTCGGTATGGACACCCCGTCCGCCCTCGGGTACAGATGGGTCATGCGTATCGCCGTGACGATCTTCCTCACCGACGAGACGATCACCCCGGCCCGGCTCGCCCGGGAGCTGGAGGAGCGCGGTTTCGCCGGGCTGTACCTGCCCGAGCACACGCACATCCCCGTCGAGCGGACCACGCCCTACCCGGCGGGCGGGGAGCTGCCGCGCGAGTACGGCCGTACGCTCGACGCGTTCGTGGCGCTCGGCCAGGCCGCCGCCGTCACCGAGCGGCTCGGGCTCGGCACGGGCATCACGCTCGTCGCCCAGCACGACCCGATCGACCTGGCCAAGCGGATCGCCACCCTGGACCACCTCTCCGGCGGCCGCTTCACGCTGGGCGTGGGCTTCGGCTGGAACGTCGAGGAGGCCGCCGACCACGGCGTGCGCTGGCGCACCCGGCGCGAGCTGGTCAAGGACCGCATGGCGCTGATGCGGGCGCTGTGGTCGCCGGAACCGGTCGCCTACGACGGGGAGTTCGGCAGCGTCCGGGCCAGTGAGGCGCACCCCAAGCCGGTGCGCGAGCCGCGCGGTCCCGTGGTCGGTCCGCGCACCCTGGTCGGCGGGGCGGCCGGGCCCAAGCTCTTCGACCACGTCTGCACGTACGCCGACGGCTGGCTGCCCATCGGCGGCCGCGGCCTGTCCGAGTCCCTGCCGAAGCTGCGCACCGCCTGGAACGAGGCGGGCCGCGACCCCGAGTCCCTCCAGATCGTCCCGTACGCCGTCCACCCGACCCCGGGCAAACTCGCCCACTACGCCGACCTCGGCATCGAGGAGGTGGTGGTGCAGCTGCCGCCGGCGGGGGAGAGCGAGGTACTGAAGGCGTTGGACCGCCTGGGAGAACACCTCTGACAACAGGGGTGCCACGCAGCCGAGTTCACCTCCCAACTAAACTACGGGTCAGTAACGGACCGGGTCCGCACCCGCGCGCGACCGACCATCGCGCCGCAGGGGGGCGGGCCCGGTGCACGGTCGACTCGGGGGAGAGCGTCTTGAGGCTTGCCTGGTTTTCCTGGCTCGCGCGCCATTTCGACGACTACGGCTACAGCCAGGGCCCGGTGCGCGGCGCCGTCGGCACCGCAGCGGTCCTGGTGACCGCCGCGCTGCTGTGGTTCGCGCTGCACCGCGTCCGGCCGGCCGCCGTGGCCGCCGCCGGTCTGGTGTCCGCCCTGGGCATCGGCTGGCTGGCCTTCCACTGACCGGGCTCCCCGGAGCCTGATCAGCGCACTCGTATGCTCGAAGGATGACGACTCCCGCGACCTCCGGAACCGGACCCACCGAGAACTCCCTGCGTCGCGCCCTGAAACGGGCCAGGGACGGCGTCTCGCTCGACGTCGCCGAGGCGGCGGTGCTGCTCCAGGCGCGGGGTGCGCATCTGGAGGACCTGGCGGCCTCGGCCGCCCGGGTGCGGGACGCCGGGCTGGAGGCGGCCGGCCGGCCCGGCGTCATCACGTACTCCAAGAGCGTCTTCATTCCGCTGACCCGGCTGTGCCGGGACAAGTGCCACTACTGCACGTTCGTCACCGTGCCCGGCAAGCTGCGCCGCGAGGGCCACGGGATGTTCATGTCCCCGGACGAGGTCCTCGACGTCGCCCGCAAGGGCGCCGCGCTCGGCTGCAAGGAAGCCCTCATCACCCTGGGCGACAAGCCGGAGGACCGCTGGCCCGAGGCGCGCGAGTGGCTCGACGCGCACGGCTACGACGACACCATCGCCTACGTCCGGGCCATCTCCATCCGCATCCTGGAGGAGACGGGTCTGCTGCCCCACCTGAACCCGGGCGTCATGAGCTGGGCCGACTTCCAGCGGCTCAAGCCCGTCGCGCCCAGCATGGGCATGATGCTGGAGACCACCGCGACCCGCCTGTGGTCGGAGCCGGGCGGCCCCCACTACGGCTCGCCCGACAAGGAGCCCGCCGTCCGCCTGCGGGTGCTGGAGGACGCCGGGCGGTCCTCCGTGCCCTTCACCTCCGGGCTGCTCATAGGCATCGGCGAGACCTACGAGGAGCGCGCCGAGTCGCTGTTCGCGCTGCGGAAGGTCGCCCGGGCCTACCACGGCGTCCAGGAGCTGATCATCCAGAACTTCCGGGCCAAGCCGGACACCGCGATGCGCGGCATGCCCGACGCGGAGCTGGACGAACTCGTCGCCACGGTCGCCGTCGCCCGGCTGCTGATGGGCCCGGGCGGCAACATCCAGGCCCCGCCCAACCTCGTCGACGACGAGTACGAGCGGCTGATCGGCGCCGGCGTCGACGACTGGGGCGGCGTCTCCCCGCTCACCATCGACCACGTCAACCCCGAGCGCCCCTGGCCGCAGATCGAGCAGCTCGCCGAGAAGTCCCGGGCCGCCGGGTTCGAACTGCGCGAACGGCTCTGCGTCTACCCGGAGTTCGTGCGGCGCGGCGAGCCCTGGCTGGACCCGCGGCTGCGTCCGCACGTGGCCGCGCTGGCCGACCCGGAGACCGGCCTGGCCCGCCCCGAGGCCCTGCCGCGAGGGCTGCCCTGGCAGGAGCCGGAGGAGGTCTTCACCGCCTCCGGCCGCACCGACCTGCACTCCTCGATCGACACCGAGGGCCGTACGTCGGACCGCCGGGACGACTTCGACGAGGTGTACGGCGACTGGGACGCCCTGCGCGAGGCCGCCGCCCCGGGCATGGCCCCCGAGCGCATCGACACCGACGTACGGCAGGCGCTGCGCACGGCCGCCGACGATCCGACGAAGCTCACCGACGCCGAGGCGCTGGCGCTGCTGCACGCGGACGGACCGGCGCTGGACGCCCTGGCCCGGGTCGCCGACGACGTGCGGAAGTCGGCCGTGGGCGACGACGTCACCTACATCGTCACCCGCAACATCAACTTCACCAACGTCTGCTACACCGGCTGCCGTTTCTGCGCCTTCGCCCAGCGCCGCACCGACGCCGACGCCTACACCCTCTCCCTGGACCAGGTCGCCGACCGGGCCCAGCAGGCGTGGGACGTGGGCGCGGTGGAGGTGTGCATGCAGGGCGGCATCCACCCGGACCTGCCCGGCACGGCCTACTTCGACATCGCCCGGGCCGTGAAGGAACGCGTCCCCGGCATGCACGTGCACGCCTTCTCGCCGATGGAGGTCGTCAACGGCGCGACCCGCACGGGCCTGTCGGTCCGCGAGTGGCTGTCCGCCGCCAAGGAGGCCGGTCTGGACACCATCCCCGGCACCGCCGCCGAGATCCTCGACGACGAGGTCCGCTGGATCCTCACCAAGGGCAAGCTGCCCGCGGCCGACTGGATCGACGTCGTGACGACGGCCCACGAGCTGGGCATCCGGTCGTCCTCGACGATGATGTACGGGCACGTCGACCAGCCCCGCCACTGGCTCGGGCACCTGCGCACCCTCGCCTCGATCCAGCAGCGCACCGGCGGTTTCACCGAGTTCGTGACGCTGCCGTTCGTGCACACCAACGCGCCGGTCTACCTGGCGGGGATCGCCCGCCCGGGCCCGACCCTGCGGGACAACCGCGCGGTGACGGCCATGGCCCGGCTGCTGCTGCACCCGTGGATCCCCAACATCCAGACCAGCTGGGTCAAGCTCGGCACGCAGGGCGCGGCGGAGATGCTGCGCTCGGGCGCGAACGACCTCGGCGGGACGCTCATGGAGGAGACCATCTCCCGGATGGCCGGCTCGTCGTACGGCTCGTACAAGTCGGTCAAGGACCTGATCGCCGTGGCGGACGCGGCCGGGCGTCCGGCCAGGCCCCGCACCACCCTCTACGGCGAGGTCCCCGAGGAGCGGCAGCGGGCGGCGCGGGCCTCGGACGGGCACCTGCCGGAACTGCTGCCGGTGCTGGACTGACGCGCTCTCAGGGGTTCCCGGCGTCCGTGGGCTGCCGCACCGTCACCGTGCGGCCGGCCGCGGCGCCGGGGCTCGCCGGGCGCGGCGGCGCCGCGGTGCCCCGGCCCGCCCACAGCAGCAGCACCCCGAGGCCCCCGGCGAGCGCCGGCCAGTACACGTAGCGGAAGTCCGTCGCGGGCATGGTCGGCAGATAGCCGAGGATGTAGGCCGCCGAGCTGACGCCCAGCGTCCGGACCGGCAGGCGGAACACGCCGGTTCCCGGCCGGACGGCCAGCACCAGCGCGACGGCGAGCCAGAACCAGCCGCGGAACAGCCACCGCAGGTCCGCCGCCATCCCGCCGACGTACGTGCCGAGCGTGGCCTCCAGCTGCGGGTGCGCGACCTCGATGCCCAGGTCGTTGCGGGTGATGCCCGCCTTGTACACGTAGTCCGTCTCGAACAGCAGCGTCGCGAAGAGCCGCAGCCGGTACTGGACGTAGCCCGGCACGTGCCCGCCCATCTCCCGCAGCCACAGGGAGGTGATCTCGTCGGAGTCCCCGCGCAGCCCGTCGGCGGGGCGCTGGTAGCAGGCCCAGTAGGCGTCGGACAGGTCGCCGGTCCGGGCGCACTCGCGGGCCGAGGCCACCAGCCGGTCGCGCAGCGCGGGTGGCACGTCCGCCGACCGCAGTTCGTCCACCGTCAGCACGTGCACCAGGTCGTCGAGCATGATCTGCGCGCCCTGCTCGGTCCGCAGCGGCTTCGCGAACAGGGCGATGGCGGCGGCGGGCACGACGAGTGCGGCCGCCAGGGCCGCCGTGCACGTCACCCACGTCCGGCGCCCGGGAGCGCGCCACAGCGCGAGGACGAGCAGGGCGAAGACGGGGAGCGCGGCGAGGAAGGCGTTCTTGCGCACGAGCATGGCGTACGCCAGGAACAGCACGCCGAGCCCGAGCAGCGCCCACCGCACGGCGGGACGCGCGCCGCTGTCCCGGATCCGCAGCCCGGTGAAGGCGACCGCACACGCCGCGAGCAGCGCGAACGCCGCGTGCACGTCCTTCCACACCACACCGGCGAACGTCAGCACGAACGGCGCCAGACCCAGCCCGAGCACCGCGAGCGAACCGGCCCGGCTCCCGGTCAGCTCCCACACCGCCCAGGACAGCACCCCCAACGCCCCCCAGAGGACGAGGGACTGCAGGACCAGCATCGACGTGATCGAGCCGGTCACCGCGATGAGGGCCCGCCACACCAGGCTCAGCACGGGCGGATGCCAGTCGGTCAGGGGTCTGCTGCCCTCGGCCTGCTGGAGCTGGTCGAGGCTGTCGGGGCTCAGGAAGCCGGGGGCGAAGACGAGGACGGTGCCCAGGCAGCAGACCGCGGCGACGGCGGCCAGACCCGCGATCCAGCGCTGAGCATCCGACAACCGTCCCATTTGTGACATATGCCGGATGCTAGCGGCTCAGAGGGCGACGAAGACGTAGCGCCGGTAGGCGTAGAAGCGGAACAGCGTCGCGAGTACCCAGCCGAGGATGCGGGCGGTGTTGTCGCTGAGCGCCGAGTCGAGCCCGAGCAGCTGCCGCGAGGCGAAGACCGTCCCGGCGGTGATGACGAGCCCGACGGCGTTCGCGACGAGGAACAGCGCCAGCTCGTGGGTCACCTTCTCGCGGTGCTGGTGGCGGTAGGTCCAGTACCGGTTGCCGACCCAGCTGAAGAGCGCCGCCGCACCCGTCGCCACGACGGACGCCTGCACGGGAGCGGTCCGCATCACCCCGCCCTCGGCGCCACCGGGCAGGCCGAAGACCAGCAGGTTGTAGCCGCCGTTGTCGACGACGAAGGCCAGGGCCCCGATGACGCCGAACTTGGCGGCCTCCCGCCAGACGCCCTTGACGGCGTCGCGCGCACGCAGCGTCACGGATGCGAGGACCGGCACCCGGCGAGCGTAACGACCCGGCGCCCCCGCGCGCCCCAAACACGCGCATATCGCATGATTTACCCACACATACCTGCCTGGCGAACCGGCAGGCGAACCAGACATCGGTCCGGGTGAGGAGTGGTCGTGGAACCGACGATCGCGTGTGTCGTGCCGTGTCACAACGAGGAGGCGGCCGTCGGCAAGGTCGTCCGCGACCTGCGCGCCGCCCTCCCCGAGGCCGTCGTCTACGTGTACGACAACGCCTCCACCGACCGCACGGCGGAGCTGGCCCGGCAGGCCGGCGCGATCGTCCGGCACGAGTCCCGCAAGGGCAAGGGCAACGTCATCCGCCGCGCCTTCGCCGACGTGGACGCGGACGCCCTGCTCATCGTCGACGGCGACGACACCTACGACGTCTCCCGCGCCCGCGACCTGGTCGACCTGCTCTTCGAGGGACCGTACGACCAGGTCGTCGGCGCCCGCCGGGTCACCTGCGACGGGGCCTACCGGGCCGGGCACGCCGTCGGCAACAAGGTGCTCACCGGGGCGGTGCGCTCGCTGTTCGGCAACGACGTGACCGACATGCTCAGCGGCTACCGGGTCTTCTCGCGGCGCTTCGTGAAGTCCTTCCCGGCGCTGGCCCGCGAATTCGAGACCGAGACCGAGATGACCATCCACGCGCTGCACCTGCGGCTGCCCACGGCCGAGGTGCCCGTGGAGTACCGGGTCCGGCCCGCCGGCGGCGAGAGCAAGCTGCGCACCTACCGGGACGGCTGGCGCATCCTGCGGGTCATCCTGGATCTGGCACGCCGCGAGCGCCCCTCGCTCGTGCACACCGTGATCGCGGGCGTGCTGGCCCTGGTCTCGGTGATCCTCGGCATCCCCGTCATCGCCGACTTCGTCCGCACGGGCACCGTGCCCCGCGTGCCCACGGCGATCCTCGCCGCCGCGATCATGACGATCGCCGCGCTGGTCCTGCTCGTCGGCTACATCCTGGAGTCGCTCACCCACATGCGCCAGGAGCAGACCCGGCTGGTGCACCTGGCCTACCCGGCCCCCCGGCGCACCCCGCGCTACACCGCGCGCGGCGCCGGAACCGGCCCCGTCCCGGTCCGCAAGACCGCAGAGGGCCCCTGAGGACGAGGGCGGCGAGACCGTCGAGGAGGAGCAGGGCGCGCAGTACGATGATCGGAACCCCGGTGTGGCGCGGGGTCCCGTGACTGAGGAGATGCGTACCGGTGCCTGCCCGACTTCCTTCGTGGGCCTGGACGTCCGGGCTGACCGTGGGAGCGATAGCCGCGGTGACGGTCCTGGCCGTGCAGGCGGACAAGGGCCCGCACCCCACCGCGAGCTCGGCCAAGCCGAGCGCCCCGGTGTCCGCGCAGCCCACGCCCACGGCCACCGCCCCGGCCCGGGTCCCCGACGGCTCCGGCACCGGCCGGCGCATCGTCTACTCCCTCGGTGAGAAGCGGGTGTGGATGGTCGACGCGAGCGAGGCGACCCGCCGCACGTTCACGGTCTGGCCGGGCACGGTCAGTCCCGACCCCGGCAGCTACACGATCTCGTCCCGCAACGAGGCGACGACCGGCTCCGACGGCGTCCAGATCGAGCACATCATGTACTTCGCCGCGCAGGGCGGTGTCTCCGTCGCCTTCTCCAACGCGGTCGACGGATCGTCCCCGCCGCCCGCCGCCTCCGGCGGGAAGACCGGCGGGGTCCGGATGAAGAAGGCGGACGGCACGGCACTGTGGGCGTTCGGCACGGTCGGCACGACCGTGGCCGTGGTCAGGTAGCGGACGTCTCCGTGCGCGGGGCCGACAGCTGGTTGACGATCAGCACGACCCCGCTGAACAGGAAGATCCGGGTCGCGGCGTCCAGCCCGTTCCAGGTCTTCGACTGCCACATCGAGAACCACTCACCGCCGATCGCGATGAACCCGGCCCCGAACAGCAGCATCACCATCAGCAGCCCGTACGTCGACATCCGCCGGGCGCGCACGGCATCACGCCCGGCCCACAGCCACGTGCCGTATATGAGGACGAGCGCGGCGACGGTCTCCCACGCGATGATCGCGACGTAGGCGGCGTCCTGGAGCCCTTCACTGGTGATGGCACGCCACATCAGGTCCTCGTCCTTGAACGTGGTGTCCATCGCCAGCACGTGCCGGACGAACTGCTGGTTGGTGCCGAAGTCGGTGATGTTCCCGAAGGCGACCAGCGCCATGTAGAGCGCGATGGTCCCGGTGAGCAGCGTGGCGGCGAGGGACAGCCCGCCGCGAGGGGGTGTGGAGGTGGCCATGGCGATCATTTTCCCCAAGTGCCGGTGGACTCGCGACAGAATGCCGGTGGACACCCCTGTTTCCGAAGGCGAGTTGAGGGAGGGCGCGCGGATGGCACAGGCGAGGCCGTCGATGCAGGAGCTGATCCGGCGGCGCACCCGGGCCGGTTTCGTCGGCCGGTCCGCCGAACGCGCCCTGTTCCGGGCCAACTTCACCACCGAACCGGACGACGAACGCCACCGCTTCCGCTTCCACGTGCACGGCAACGCGGGCGTCGGCAAGACCTTCCTGCTGCGCGAGTGGGAGCAGATCGCCCGCGACCAGGGCGCGCTGACCGCACGGGTCGACGACAGCGCGGGCAGCCTGCCGGAGGTACTGGCCGGGATCAGCCGCCAGTTCGCCGCCCAGGGCCGCCGCATGAAGGACCTGGACCGCCTCCTCGCCGCCCACCGTGAGCGCCGGCACGAGGCGGAGCTGGCCGTGCTCGCCGCGCAGACGGAGGAGGAGGACGGCCCGTCGGCGGGCGGGCGGCTGGCGGCCCGGGCCGGTGTGGTGGCGCTGGGCATGGTCCCGGTGGCCGGGCCGCTGGCGGGCCTGCTCGACGCGGACCAACTCGCCGAGGGCGCCGACCGGTTGCGGACGAGGGTGCTGTCCCGGCTGCGCGACCACGAGGACGCCCAGCTGGTCCTCGCCCCGGAGCGGGTCCTCACGCCGGTCTTCCTGCGCGAACTCACGGAGGCGGCCGGGTCGGTCCCCTGGATCGCCCTCTTCTTCGACACCTACGAGCGCACCGCGGCGTACCTGGACGGCTGGCTGCACGAGACGATGACGACCGACCGGCACGGCGCCGTGCCCGCCACGGCGGTCGTGGTCACGGCGGGGCAGCGCCCGGTGGACCCGGCCCGCTGGGGCGGCCTGCGGGACTTCGTCACGGACGTGCCCCTGGCCCCCTTCACGGAGGCGGAGACGCGCGGCCTGCTCGCGGGCCGGGGGGTGACCGCCGAACCGGTCGTCCAGGAGGTCCTGCGCCTCACCGGCGGCCTTCCCGTCCTGGTCTCCACCCTCGCCGAGTCCCGCCCCGTCGACCCGGACGACGTCGGCGACCCGAGCGCCACGGCCGTCGACCGCTTCCTGCGCTGGGAGCGCGACCCCGTGCGGCGGTCCGCCGCGCTGGCCTGCGCGCTGCCCCGCTGGCTCGACGCGGACGTGTTCCGGGCGGCGGCCGACTGCCCGGCGGAGGAGGCGGAGAGCGTCTACGCGTGGCTGCGCGGCATGCCGTTCGTCACCGACCGGGGCGGGCAGCGGCTGCGGTACCACGACGTCGTACGGGCGCCGATGCTGCGCGCGGAGCGGCGGCGGTCGCCGCGCGGCTGGGCCGAACGGCACCGGCGGCTGGCCGCCACGTTCCGGACCTGGCGCGAGGAGGCGGAGACGGACCGGGAGCCCGGCGCGCTGTGGCCGGACGAGGCGTGGCGGGAGCTACGCCTGGCCGAGACGTACCACGTCCTGTGCGCCGGGACACGGGACGCGCTGCCGGACGCGTTGCACGACGTCGTGCACGCCTGCGAGGCGGGCGCGGGAGTGGCCGCGCGGTGGGCACGGCTCCTGCTGGACGCGGGCCGGGACGCGGAAGCGGAGGAGGTGGCCGCGTGGGGCGCGGAACTCACCGCGGCACTCGAAGCGGACGGCATCGGGTCCGCACTCGGCCTCCTCCTGCGCCGCGCGGGACTCGGCACGCCGGCCCAGGCCCGCGCCCGCCTGGTACGCGGCGACGCCCTGCGCGGCGACGGCGCCTACGAACAGGCTCTCGCCGAGTACGACCGGGCCGTCGCCCTGGACCCCGAACTGGCCCCCGCCCACCGGAACCGCGCCGTGCTCCACGGACAACTGGGCGACCTGGACGCGGCGATCACCGACCTCGACCGTGCCGTCGCCCTGGAGCCGGGCAACGCCTGGTGCCTCGCCCTGCGCGGCGAGCACCACCGGCTCGCGCGGCACGACGCCGAGGCGATCCGCGACCTCACCGAGGCCGTCCGCCTCGACCCGGCCAACGAGTTCCCCTGGGCCTCCCGGGGCGCCACCCACGAACGCACCGGGAACCCGGAAGCGGCCCTGGCCGACCTGAACCAGGCCCTCGACATCAAGCCGGACTACGCCTGGGCGCTCGCCCGCCGCGCGCGAGTATGGCGGGCCCTGGGCGACCCGGAGCGCCAACTCGCCGACCTCGACCGCGCGCTGTCGCTCACGCCCGACTGGGCGTGGGCCCGGTGCGAACGCGGCGACGCGCTGCGGGCCGCGGGCCGGGACGAGGAGGCCGTCGCCGACCTGGATGTCGCACTGACCCTGGACCCCGAGTACGCCTCGGCGTACGCGAGCCGGGGCGCGTCCCTGACCCGACTCGGCCGCCACGCCGAAGCGCTGGCCGACCTGAACCGGGCGGTGGAACTCCGGCCGGGATACGCCTGGGCGCTGGACCGCAGGGCGGAGGTGCTCCGGGTCAGCGACCTGCCGTGAACGCGAGGAACTCCGACCAGGCGGCGCGGGTGAATGCCAGGTGGGCGCCGTCGCGCTGCTTGGAGTCGCGGACGTGCAGGGTGAGTTGGGGGGTGGGGGATATGGCGGCTTCGAGGCAGTCGGCATCGTCGTTGCCGCTGTAGCTGCTTTTGAACCACCTCGGCGGGGTGGGTGTCATGTCTCTTCTCCCAGTACTTTCTCGATGAAGGCTCGCGACTCCCGGGGCGAGAGGGCCTGCGCCCGGATCATTCCATAGCGCATGTCCAGGACTTGGACGTCCTTCGGGTCGGAGATGACTCGGTCGTGCAGCTGGCCCGCCGAGTGCCCCAGCGTCGTGCCGTCCCTCAGCTTCAGCACCCTGAACGGGCCCATCAAGCCCGCGTGATCCTCCCGGTCCGTAGGCATGACCTGGATCGATACATGCCTCAACTCCGTTACCTCAAGCAGGTGTTCGAGTTGGCGGCGCAGGACCATCCTGCCCCCGAGAGGCCGCCGCAGTGTCGCCTCTTCCTGGACAAACGTGAGGAGCGGCCGGGGCACCTTCTCGAAGACGGCCTTCCGGGCCATGCGGGCGGCCACGAGCCGCTCGATCTCTTCCTCCGTGTAGGCCGGTCGCCGCATGGCGTACAAGGCGTGGGCGTACTCGGGTGTCTGAAGCAGACCGTGAATGTGCAGACCGGCGTAAGCCCCCAGTTCGACGGCGTCGTCCTCAAGCCGGGTGAGGTCCCGCACCTTTTTCGGATACCGAGCCTTCTCCACATCCTCCTTCATCGCGGCGAGCTTGCCCCCGGCGGCAAGCACTTCGTCCGCCTTGTCGAGAAAATCCGGCTTGGGGATGCGGCGGGCTCGCTCCACGGACGACACCATCTCCTCGCCGTACCCGATGGCCGCGCCCAACTCCGCCTGCTTCAGCCCCGCCGCCTCGCGCCACATCTTGATCTGCCGCCCGACGGTCCTGAGCACGGCAGCCGCTTCCTCGTCCTCCACGCCTTCCCCTCCTGACGTACGACCCGTACGACCCCGTCACGCGTCCGGACAGTCACGCTCCGTACCGGGGTCGTCGCTGTTCAGAGTAGGGACGGGCGACCACGCTGGGTGACATGAGTCAGAAATCCCCCACCCGGATCCCCGCGCACACCCGCCTCTTCGCCGTTCAGCTGTCGGCGACTCGAAGAGGTGCGCGACTGGCACGGCTGCTCGCCGAACGCCAACTCGACGCGTGGGGCGAGCCCTACGACGCCGCCGCACACGTCGTGGCCGAGCTGGCGTCCAACGCCGTACGGCACGGGCGGGTGCTCGGCAGGGACTTCCGGCTGCGGCTGGAACTGCGCGCCGACCGCACGCTCCGCGTCGAGGTCACGGACGCCCGGGGCGACCGGATCCCGCGGGTCCCGGACCCGGTGGAGGAGGACGCGGAAGGAGGCAGGGGCCTGCGCATCGTGGAGGCGTACGCGGACCGCTGGGGCGTGACGCGGGCCCCGGCCGGCGCCAAGACCGTGTGGGCCGAACTGGCGTTGGCGTGACCGCATCGCGGTGCGTCATGACCCGGCCGGTCCCGACGCCAAGAACCAAAGAACCTGGAAAAGAACCCACCCACCCCCGCCGCCCCCGCGGCTCACCCGCAGGGGTGAACATCACCAACTCGGCTGGCGCGGCGGGCAGTCGATGGTGCAGCGTCGGCGCAGACAACCCCACAGACGAATACGGCCCTCGCCGGGACTGCCATCCCACTGCGAGGGCCTGATCACCAAGGAAGAAGAGCCCTTCCCGATGACTGAGCAGCACCCTAGCGCGCCCTCGCGCGCGCAGTCCGGCACTTCGGGTGTCCAGCACGTGACGGAACGCCACGACGACCACTTCACCGTCGTCGGCAACCACCTCGCCCAGCACCCTGAGCTGTCCCTGACGGCGATCGGCCTGGCGGTCCACATCCAGTCGCTGCCCGCCGGAACGCCGGTCGGCATCAAGGCACTCACGGCGAAGTTCCCGGAGGGCGAGATCCGCATCGCGGCGGCCCTGCGCGAACTGGAGGCCCACGGGTACCTCGCTCGCCCCAGGGAGCGTCTTCAATCGGGCCGAGTCGTAACCCGCACGGTCTCGTACAACAAGCCCCGGACCGCCGCCGCCCCGGAGCCCCGACCGGAACCCGCGCCGCCCCGCCCGGAAGGCACGGCAACTGCGCGGCCGGACCGCTCGGCGGCCTCCGACGTCCTCACCGGCCTGCGCACGCTCGACTCCCGCCTGCTGCTCAGCGAGCGTGACGTGCACCGCCTGGCCCCGGCGGTCACGGCGTGGCTGGAGCGCGGGGTTCCGGCCGAGGCGGTCCGGCGCGCCCTGACGACGGGCCTGCCCGCGGCCCCGATCCAGCACCCGGCGGCGTTCCTGGCCCACCGCCTGACCGCCCTCCTGCCCCCACCGCTCCCCGCGGCCCCACCCCCTTCCCCGCCCCCGGTCCGCCCGGCTCCCCTCCAGACCTGCGACGGCTGTGACCGAGCCTTCCGCGCCCCCCACCCCGGCCACTGCCGCGACTGCCGAACCGACGCACAGAGGGCAGCGTGACGATGCCGAGTCCGATGCCTCCGCTCACGCCCGAGTCACTGCGTGATGCCGTGGCACGGATCGCCCCGAGCCGTCTCCCGACGCTGACGCGGCACCTCTTCGAGGCCACGACCAATGCTCAGCAGACTCAGAGCCTGGCGCCCCTGCGCGCCTTCGTGCACTCATGGGCCGTTTTCGTCGCGATCGAGCGCCACCCCGCCAGGGCCGAGCGTCTGCGGGAGCTGGAGCGCATCGTCGATGCCGGCGAACAGGACCCGACCGAGGCCATTGCCGAGATCCGCGCCATCCGGGACGCCGCAGAGGCCGAGGCAGGACTGTGACGGGCTGGTCCTGCGCGGGGCCGGCCTGGTACGGCTGACCCGTCCCACTCGAAGAATCCCGGGCCCCGTCCCCACCCCGTCCCGCCCCCTGAACCCACCGTCCCCATTCGATTACAGTGGCGAGCTGTCGTACGTGTGGACGGTGCCCTGGGAGGTCGAGGTGGGTGCGACTGCCGGTGCCGTCTGGGGGCGTACGGAGCAGCAGGACTTCCGCAGCAGGGTGCGCGGGACGCTGCTCGGCGTGGCCGTCGGGGACGCGCTGGGCGCGCCGGTGGACGGGCTGGGGATCGACGCGATCCGGGAGGCGCACGGGGCCGAGGGCCTGCTGGACCTCGCCCCCGCCTACGGCAGACGCGGCGCCGTCACACATCTCACGCAGCTGACCCTGTTCTCCGTGGACGGGCTGATCAGGGCGCAGGTGAGGCGTGACACCGGCGCCTGGCACCCGCCGACCGACCTGCACCGCGCCTACCTGCGCTGGGCCGCCACCCAGCGGGACTGGGGCCCGGACGAGCGCCGCAAGGAGGACGGCTGGCTCGCGCGCGAGGAGTGGCTGTACGCGCGCCGCGACCCCAGCCGCGCGCTGCTCCTGGGGCTCGGCGACGACACCATGGGGACGCCGGACGCGCCCAAGAACCCGGGGGAGGCGGGACCCGAGGCCGCCGCGCGGTCCGCGCCGTTCGGGCTGCTCGTCGGGTGGGAGCCGCAACTGGTCGCCCAGCTCGCGGTGGAGTGCGCGGCGCAGACCCACGGCCACCCCACGGCCTGCCTCGCCGCGGGCGCCTACGCCGTGGTCGTGCACGGTCTGGCCCTCGGGGAGAGCCTCGACGGCGCGGTGCAGCGTGCCTTCGCCCTGCTCGCCGCGCGCCCCGGGCACCAGCCCGTCGCGGAGGCGCTGCAGCACGCGCTGGGCGCCGTGCGGCAGGGCATGCCCGGGCCCGAGCGAGTCGCCGAGCTGAGCGGGGCGGGCACCGCCGAGGGACTCGTCGCGGCCGCGGTGTACTGCGCGCTGGTCGCCCCCGACGTCCGCCACGGTCTGTGCCTCGCCGTCAACCACGACGGCCCGTCCGCCGCCACCGGCGCCCTGACCGGCGGGCTGCTCGGCGCACTGCACGGCGAGACGGCCCTGCCGCCGGCCTGGCTGGCCGAGCTGGAGGGCCGCCCCACGATCCTGGAACTGGCCGACGACTTCGCCATGGAGATGACCCAGGGCCCGGCGCTGCACGGCCCGGCGGGCTCGTCCCCGGCCTGGCTGGCCCGCTACCCGCGCGCCGTGTAGGACGCACTCCCTTCCATTGCTCACTCCCGTGGCATGGGCACGTCACCGTACCGTGGTCGTCCCGTCACCTTCGGTCCACAGGATCTGCACGGCCCGACACGGGGATCACCCTCCCGTGGCAGCTCCACCGGGTCTCGTCCGTTCATCCCCCTTCGTGGAGGCACTGTGCGCAACCTGCGCGGGACACAGACGGCCGCGATCGCCGCGGTTCTCACGGCCATGGCGGTTCTGCCCGCCCCGGCCCGGGCCGCCGACTCCGGTCTCCCGGAGGTGACCGCCACCACCGAGACCCCGGCCCTCTACGGCGACGACGCCGGCGGCAACGCCGACGCCGACGACCCGGCGATCTGGCGCAACGCCGCCGACCCCGGTGCCAGCCTGGTGATCGCCACCGCCAAGGAGGGCGGCCTGCGCGTGTACGACCTGGCCGGCAAGGAGGTCCAGTCGATCCCGGCGCCGCCCGCCCCCACCCCGGACGACAAGCCGGGCCGCTTCAACAACGTGGACCTGATCTCCGGGTTCCCGCTGCCGACCGGCCGCGCCGACGTCGCCGTCGTCACCGACCGGGGCCGCGACCACCTGCGGATCTACCGCATCACCCCCGACGCCGCCCGGCCCCTGACCGACGTCACCGACCCGCACGCCCCGCTGGTCTTCTCCCGGACCCAGGACGAGGTCAACGACCAGGCCACCCCCTACGGCCTGGCCACCTGGAAGGACAAGGCCACCGGCCGCTCCTACGCCGTGGTCAGCCAGCGCAGCCGCACCCGGCTCGCCCTGCTGGAGCTGAGGACGACCTCCGGCGGAGCGGTCACCTACCGGCAGGTGCGCACCTACGACCTGCCCGCCTCCTTCACCCTCCCGAACGGCACCTCCTGGACCCCCTGCACCGACCCCGGCGACCTCCCGCAGGTCGAGGGCATGGTCGTGGACCCGGCGAACAAGGTGCTCTACGCCGGCCAGGAGGACGTCGGCATCTGGCGGCTGCCCGCCGACCTCGGCGGCAAGCCGAAGCTGATCGACAAGGTGCGGGAGTACGGCGTCCCCGCCACCTACGACGAGGCGACCGAGGAGTGCGTGGCGGGCACCGACCCCGGCTACGGCGGCACGCACCTGTCCGCCGACGTCGAGGGCCTGACCCTCCTCGACGAGGGTGACGGCGACGGCTACCTGCTCGCCTCCAGCCAGGGCGACGACACCTTCGCCGCGTACGACCGCGAGGTCTCCGACGCCAACGAGTACGAGAGCGGCTTCCGGATCACCGCCGGCACCGTCGACGGCTCCGAGGAGTGCGACGGTGCCGCCGTCCTGAACGCGCCCCTCGGCTCCCGCTACCCGAACGGCCTGCTCGTGGTGCAGGACGGGCACAACACCCCCGACGAGACGGACGCGGACGGAGAGGTCCGCGACAACACCGACTTCAAGTTCGTCGACCTGCGCAAGGTCACCGGCGCGCTGGACGAGGACGACTGAACGGCGGTACGCCCTCCGCCCGTTCGGGCGGAGGGCGTACCGCCGTCGCGGCCGCGCCGCCGCTAGTCCTTCACCGTGCTGCGCACGGCGGTGTCCTCCGCACCGCCCGCCGGCGCGGGTACGGCGGCAGCGGCCGCCCCGTCCCCGTCCGTGTTGATCTTCTCGATGATCGCCAGCCGTTCCGGGGTGTCCTCCGGGCGGATGTAGCCGACGAGGATGTACAGGACCAGCGAGACCGCCAGCGGGATCGACACCTGGTACTGCAGGGGCACACCGCCCTCGACGCTCCAGTTGATGGGGTAGTTCACCAGCCAGAAGGCGAGCAGGCCCATCGACCAGCTGGTGAGGGCCGCCGTGGGCCCGGAGCGGCGGAACGCCCGCAGCAGGCCCAGCATCATCGGGATCGCCATCGGGCCCATCAGACCGGCCACCCACTTGATCACGACGGTGATGATGTCCTTGAACGTCGGCGAGTTGACCTGCGTCGCCGCCGCCATGGACAGACCGAGGAAGACGACCGTCGCGATCCGCGCGACCCGCAGGCCCTGGCTCTCGTTCCAGGCCCGGGCCCGCGCCCAGATCACCGGCGCGCAGTCCCGGGTGAACACGGCCGCGATGGCGTTGGCGTCCGAGGAGCACATGGCCATGGTGTGCGAGAAGAAGCCGACGATGACCAGGCCCAGCAGGCCGTGCGGCAGCAGCTGTTCGGTCATCAGCGCGTACGAGTCGGAGCCGTCCGGCTTCTGTGACTCCACCAGCAGCGGCGACATCCACATGGGGAAGAACAGCACCAGCGGCCAGACCAGCCACAGGATCGCCGACAGCCGGGCCGAGCGCTCGGCCTCCTTGGCGTTCGGGGTGGCCATGTAGCGCTGGGCCTGGTTGAGCATGCCGCCGTTGTACTCGAAGAGCTTGATGAAGAGGAACGCCAGCAGGAACACCGTGCCGTACGGGCCGACCAGCGGTTTCTCATGGCCCTGGAGCTCGGGGGAGTCCCAGACGCCGAAGAAGCCGCCGTGGTCGTCGAGCCGGACGAACACCGCCACGAACATCGCGATGCCGGCCAGCAACTGGATGATGAACTGGCCGAGTTCGGTCAGCGCGTCCGCCCACAGACCGCCGATCGTGCAGTAGATGGCCGTGATGCCGCCGGTGATGAGGATGCCCTGGTTGAGGGAGATCCCGGTGAAGACGGAGAGCAGCGTGGCGATCGCCGCCCACTTGGCGCCCACGTCCACGATCTTCAGCAGCATGCCCGACCAGGCCAGCGCCTGCTGGGTCTTCAGGTCGTAACGGTTCTTCAGGTACTCCAGCGGGGACGCCACATGGAGCCGGGAGCGCAGCCGGTTGATGCGCGGCGCGAACAGCTTCGAGCCGATGGCGATGCCGAGGGCGATGGGGAAGGACCAGGTGACGAAGGACGTGACGCCGTAGGTGTAGGCGATGCCCGCGTACCCGGTGAACATCACCGCGCTGTAGCCCGACATGTGGTGCGAGATGCCGGACAGCCACCACGGCATCTTCCCGCCCGCGGTGAAGAAGTCGCTGACGTTGTCCACCCGTTTGTGCGACCAGACGCCGATCGCGACCATCACGGCGAAGTAGCCGATGAGCACGGCCCAGTCGAGACCGTTCATGTGCGCCCTCCCAGGGATCAGCCCGGCGCTCATCGTGGGTGCTGCCGCGTGAACACGACAAGTAAGCGTAGAGTCAAAGGGAGGTAAAAATGTTCGGCGTGCTGGCCTCGGTTCATCTATGTGAACTCGATGAATCGACTCTCCTGCGTTGACCAGTACTGATGATGGGATGATCGTCCGCGCCCGGTCCGACGCCAGGAACGCCACAGCGTCGGTTCGGGCGCGTGAGCGACTGACCCGATCCCGGCGGCCGGGGTCCGCCGGGTGTGCGTCAGCGCAGTTCCTCCGGGCAGGGCGTCCCGCGCGGCAGCTGGTACGGCGCCGCCAGGCGGTACGTGCCCGGCTTCGGGGCGAGGAGCTCCGTCCAGCGGTCGCCCTGGGCGTCCTCCTCCGTCTCCCGAAGGCAGCCGTTGACGTTGGTGTACGACTTCGGCTCGCCCTCCGGACGCTCCTTGGAGGCCTCCGTCTCCTGCGGCGGCTTCAGGCTCTTGCCCTCCGCGTCGACGATGCTCAGCCACGGCGAGTACGGGATGCGGACCAGGATCCGCCCCGCCTCACGCACCTGCAGGACCATCTCGCCCTGCTCGGCCCGGTCGACCACGGCGTTCGGCTCGGCCAGCGGCGTCGGGTCGGTGACCTCGAACAGCTGCCAGTTGGCGTCGCCCCACACCTGGTTCAGATACGGCAGGCCGCGCTGCACGAGCGCCCGCTCCCGCTCCCCGCCGTCGCCGTCCGGCTCGTCCTTGGGCAGCACCACGTAGTGGACCGCCCAGCGCTTGAGCCACTCGCGGTAGTTCGCCGAGTTCAGGGTGTCGTCGTAGAAGAGCGGGTTGCGTTCCATGTCGGCCTGGCGGTTCCAGCCCCGGGCCAGGTTGACGTAGGGCGCGAGGGCGGACGCCTCGCGGTGGGAACGGGCCGGGACGACCTCGACCCGGCCCTTCTCCGCGCCGACCTCCTGCAGCTCGTTGACGAGCGGCGCGAGCTCGCGCGACCAGGAGGCCGCCGGGGCCGTGTGCACGATGTCGTCGATCGTCTTGAAGCCGATCCACACCCCGAAGCCGACGAGGGCGACCACGGCCGCGTACCACTTGCGGCTGCGCGGCACCGTGAAGGGGAGCGCGGCGACCAGCGCGACACCGGCGAACAGCATCGCCAGACGCGTGATGTTCGAACCGATCTGGGAGCTGATCAGCCACACCAGCACGACCCCGAGGCCGTACACCGCGGCCGTGAGCCGGACCGTCTTCCACTCCCGCGGCACCAGGACGAAGACGAGCACCGAGAACGCCAGGGGCAGCACCACCGAACCGAACATCATCGGCTGGGTCCCCGAGAACGGGAACAGCCAGGCCGACACCGCGACCACCGCGCTCGGCGCCAGACCCAGCGCCCACGCGCCCGGCCGCCGCTTCTGCAGGAACAGCGCCACGGCCACCAGGCCCACGAACAGGCCCGCCACCGGCGACGCCATCGTGGCCAGCGCCGCCAGCGGCGCCGCGCACAGGGCCTTCGCCCAGCGCTTGTAGCGCCAGCGGTACGGCCAGCAGAACACCACGGCCACCGCGCCGAGCGCGAACATCATGCCCAGACCGAAGGTCACCCGGCCGGACACCGCGTTGCAGAACAGCCCGAACACGCCCGCCAGCGACGCCCACAGCGGATTGCGGACGGAGCGGCTGCGCAGCAGGAGCAGGGTCAGCAGCCCCGCCGACACCGTCCCCGCGATCATCATGGTCGTCCGCACACCGAGCACGGACATCAGATACGGCGACACCACGCTGTACGACACCGGGTGCATGCCGCCGTACCAGGCGAGGTTGTACGCCGAGTCCGGATGCCGCCCGACGAACTCCGCCCACGCGTCCTGCGCGGCCAGGTCGCCCCCGCTGTTCGCGAAGGTGAAGAACCAGACGACGTGCAGCACCCCGGCGAGCGCGGTGACGGAGAGCACCGGGTGGCGCAGCATCCGCTCCCGCACGGCCATCACGAAGGGGAGCCGGCGGAGTCCGGAGGAGGCGCTCTCGGGCACGGGGTCGGCCGTGCCGTCAGGTGTGCCGGGGTCCGGTGTTCTGGGCGCGCCTATTCGCGGGCCCGATACCGCACCCGGCCCGGTGTCGTCTGCGCGTGTCGGCTCCGCAGTGGCCACTCGAAGGCACTCCCCGTGTCCCGTCTTCTGTTCTTTCCCGGCTTCTTCCCCCGGCCGCGTCCCGTTCGCCCGCGGTTCCCGGCCGCGCCGCCGCGCACGGCGACCTGCCCCGATTCGCGACGCTAGCACGCACCCCGCCGGGCAGCGCCCGGACGGGCCGCCACCGGCGGGGTGCGCTCGCGCGGGGCGCCGCCCCGGCTCAGGCGATGCGTGTGAGCTTGTCCGCGAAGCCCGGCTCCACCAGGTCCTCCTGGAGGGCCACCGGAACCTTCACGGCGCCGCTGCTGCCGTCCCCGACGGTCAGCGTGCCCACCTTCGTGCCGGCCTCGGCCGTGTGCGGCAGGTCGTCCGCCGCGAACGTCAGCTTCACGGACAGGCCCGCCCAGCCGACGGCCGTGACGTCCTCGGTGACGGCGACCGGCGTACGGCCGCCGAGACCGTCGTCCGCGTACCCGACGACCGTGCCCTTCTTCAGGATCGTCGCCGTCTCCAGCGCGCCCTGCGCGGCCCGGATGAGCCGGTCGCCCTCGTGGAGCGCGGCGCCCAGGATGGTGTTGTCGGGGCCGCCCGCGGGCTGGCGCACCACCGCGCCGATGATCCGGTGCGTCTCGCCGTCGACGTCCTTCTTCGCGGAGAAGACCAGGTTGCCGAGCGCGGAGGTGGTGGTGCCGGTCTTGATGCCGGTGACGTCGTTGGAGCCGACCAGGCGGTTCCAGTTGTCGTGCCTGGTGCCCTTGTAGTCGACGTACGACATCATCGCCGCGACCTCGCGGAAGGCGGGCTGCTCCATGGCGGCCTTGGCGAGCTTCACCTGGTCCACGGCCGTGGAGACGGTCGTGTTGTTCAGGCCGGACGGGTCGGTGTACGTCGTGTTCTTCATGCCGAGGTCCTCGGCGGCGTCGTTCATCTTCTGCACGAACGCCTTCTCCGACCCCGCGTCCCAGCGGGCGAGCAGCCGCGCCACGTTGTTCGCGGACGCGATCAGGATGCTCTCCAGGGCCTCCCGCTGCGTGATCTTGTCGCCCTTGGTGACGTCGACGGTGGACTCCTGGCCGGCGTCGGACTGGTCCTCCGCGGCCTGGTCGATGTCGATCTTCGGGCCCTCGGCGCCGCTCTTGAGCGGGTGGTCGCGCAGGATCACGTAGGCGGTCATGACCTTGGCGACGCTGGCGATCGGCACGGGCTTCTGCTCACCGGACGAACCGAACGTGCCGATGCCCTGGACGTCCAGCGCGGCCTGGCCCTTGGCGGGCCAGGGGATGTCGACCTCGCCGCCCTCGAAGGTGTAGCTGTCCTTCGCGGTGAGTTCGAGGGTGGGCGCCGGCAGCGGGCGCACGTTCTGCACGACCGCGAAGACGATCACCAGCAGCAGCACCAGCGGCGTCCAGATCTTCACCCGCCGCACGGCCGTGCGCAGCGGGGTGTCCGGGGGCGGCGGGGTGTTGGTCAGCTCGGCCAGCAGGTCCAGCGGCGGCTTCGGCGGCAGCGGCTGCTGGGTGGTCCGCTCGGGGCCGACGGCCGGGACGGGCGCGGTGGCCTCGGCGGGCGGGACGGGCTTGCGTCCGGCCGGGTCGTCCAGGGGCTTGAGCGCGACGAACTTGCTGGTCCGCTCGGCGTCCTTCTCGGGCGCGACCTTCTTCTCGGCCGCGTCCTTCTCGGGCGTGTCCTTGGTGGCGCCGCCGAGCTTGAGCATGGTGGTGGGCTGATCGACGGGCGCCCGCACGGCCTTGAAGACGGCGGTGGGCTGGTCGACGGGGGGTTCGGATCCCTCACCGCCGACGGGACCGGCCTTGTCGGCCGGGGTTTTGGCGGCGGCGCCGGTGGCGGCGCCGGTCTTGTCTGCGGCGGGTGCGGCGGGTGCGGCGGGGCCGGCCTTGTCAGCGGGGGTGTCGTTACCGGCCGTGCCGCTGTCGGCCTTGTCGACCGGGGTCTTGGCGGCGGTGCCGGGCTTGCCGGCGGCAGCGGTGCCGGGCTTGCCGGCGGGGGTGTTGTTACCGGCCGTGCCGGCCGGGGTCTTGGCGGCGGCGGTGCCGGGCTTGCCGGCGGCGGCGGTGCCGGGCTTCCCGGTGGGGGGCGCGGCGGGGCCGGCCTTGTCGGCGTGGGTGCCATTGCCGGCTTCGCCGCTGCCGACCGTGTCGCTGTCGGCCGGGGTCTTGGCGGCGGCAGCGGTGCCGGCCTTGTCGCCGTCGGCCGTGTCGGTGCCCGTCTTGGCGCCGGTAACGGCGGTGGCGGGCTTCGGCGTGGCGTCGGCCTCCGGCAGGGACGTGCCGGACTCGGCGTCGTCCGCGTCGCGCTCGGGCGCGGAGGCCGCTGCCCCGCCGTCCTCGCCGCCCTCGTCGTCCGCGTCGGAGGCGGGCGCGTCGGCCGGCTCGGCCTCCTCGCTGCCCGTGCCGCCGCCGGACGTGGACGTGGCGGAACGGTCCGCCTCCGCCTCCTCGGCCTTCTCGGCCGCGTTCTGGTCCAGGGAACCTCCCGGCGCCTTCTCAGCGGCCTCCTGGGCGTCTTCCCGGGCGGGCCCGTCGTCGCTCCCGGCGGTCACGGAGTCCTCGGCGTCCTTGGTCCGCCGCTCGCCTCCGTCCGCCGACGACACCCACGCCGCCACCGCGTCCCGCAGCCGTCCGCCCGTGCCGCCCGAGCCGCCCTCGCCCCGCTCGCCGGAGCCGGAGGTCTCCTCGGACTCCTGGGACTCCTCGACGGACGTCTTCGCGGACCCCGAGGGTTCCGCGGACTCCGCGGCCGGGTCCTCGACGCCCGGGTCGTCGCCCTCGCCGCCGCGCTCCGCGTCCCGCGGCGCGTCGTCACCCGTCCGTGCGGACAGCACGCGGGTCGCCGTGTCGACACCCGCGCGCCCCGAGGGCACCTTCGCCTCCCGTGCCATCGCCAGCCGCGGGTCCGCGGACTCGCTCCTGGCTCCGGGAACCGGACCCGCGCTCCCCGACGTCGGTTCTGCCGACGACTCGCGCTGCTTCGACCTGTCGGGGGACTCGCCCGCCACCGATGCCTCCTCCTCGCGCCGCACCACCCGCGTGCGCGTACCGAACCGAACCGTGAACCGCCGCCCTGACAACGCTCCCCGGCGCTGTCCGAACCATGTACCAGTGTCCTGTGTGCGGACCGGACCCATCCGGTAGACGAGAACGACATACCTACTGGTTCCACTACGAACCGGTCACGCACCCTCGACAGACCAATGTGAGAGGGGTCACCCTGTCATTCATCCACGCGGGGAGGCATGGATGGGCAGGAGCCGCAGAACACTTCCGGAGGAGCTTCTGCTGCTGGCGTTGGACCCGGCCACGGGTACCACTGCACAGCCGCAGTCGCTCGACCTCGGTCTGGCCGGAGCACAGCTAGTGGAGCTGGCGCTGGCCGGACGGATAGCCCCAGACGGGGATCGTATCGCCGTGGTGGTACCACGGCCGACTGGAGATCCGACTCTGGACTGCGCGTTGGAGTTGCTGCGAAGGCGTGGCGCTCCCGTACGGGCGGTCCATTGGATAGGCGGGCCGCGCTTGGGGCTCCGCCAGACCTACCTCTCGCATCTGGAGCGGTGCGGCATGGTGCATGCCGTGGCGGGTCAGATGTGCGGAGTGCTGCCGACGACTCGCTACCAGGCGACGGACACCGAGATCAGCCGGGAGATCAGGGCCCGGCTGGACTCCGCGATCCGCACCGGCGTACCGCCGGACCCGCGGACCGCGGCGCTCGCCGCGCTGGCGCACGCGGTCGGCCTCGGCAAGCACCTGTACCCGGGCAACGAGGGACGCTCCTCTCGCTCCCGGCTCAGGGACCTGATCAGGCACGACCCCATGGGCGGTCTCGTCGCGCACGCCGTGATGGACGTCCAGAACGGCGTGGCGGCCCAGCCGCGCCGCAGCCCGGCACCGACCGGCCGTCCGGCCGCCGGAGCCAGGCCCGCACCGGAACCCGCCCGCGGCGTTCCGATGCAACCGCGCCACGGATCCATGGCGCGTGCCGTGGCCCACTGAGCCGCACCGCACCACCCGGCACGACCTACGACCGGTACACCTCACGGGACCCACGAACCCGGTCACGGGAGCCGCTGTCCGAGCGGGGCGGCGAGAGTTCGCACTCTCGCCGCCTCGCTCGGCGTGCCGTGCCCGAACTGGCGTGTACCCGTCGCTTATCCACCGTTTCCCAGCGGTAGGAAGCACCTTGGTGGCAGTCTGCTCAACAGCAGATACGCAAAGTAGAGGCACGCAGCCGGAGGTGCACGTCCCGTGGCGTCCAATGTCAATCCCACCGTCAGGCGGCGCCGGCTGGGCCAGGAGCTCCGCAGGCTCCGCGAGCTCAAGGGCATGACGGCCGAGGAGGTGGCCGAGCGCCTGCTGGTGTCGCAGTCGAAGATCAGCCGCCTGGAGAACGGGCGGCGCAGCATCAGCCAGCGCGACGTACGCGACCTGTGCGGGGTCTACGAGGTCGAGGACCAGCGGATCGTCGACTCGCTGATGCAGATGGCCAAGGACTCCCGCCAGCAGGGCTGGTGGCACGCCTTCGGTGACATCCCCTACTCCGTCTACATCGGCCTGGAGACGGACGCCGAGTCGCTGCGCGTCTACGAACCCCAGATCATCACCGGCCTGTTGCAGACCCGCGCCTACGCCGAGGCCATCATCCGGGGCGGTTCGCCGGAGGCGTCGGAGGCCGACAACGACAAGCGCGTCGAGGTCCGGCTGCGCCGGCAGGGCCGTATCACCGCCGAGACGGACCCGCTGCGGCTGTGGGTGGTGCTGGACGAGGCGTCCCTGCACCGGGTCGTGGGCAACAAGCTGGTGATGCGGGAGCAGCTGGAGCACCTCATCGAGATGTCGCAGCTGCCCCACATCACCGTGCAGGTCCTGCCGTTCGAGGTCGGCGCGCACGCGGGCATCAACGGCCAGTACTCCATCCTGGAGTTCGCCGACGCCGCCGACTCCAGCGTGGTGTACATCGAGGGCGTCACCAGCGACCTGTACCTGGAGAAGCCGCTCGACGTGCAGAAGTACACGGTGATGTACGAGCACCTGCGCGCCCAGTCGCTGAACGTGGACCAGTCGCGGCAGCTCATCGAGCGTCTGGCGAAGGACTACGCCCGCTGAACGGCCGTCGGAAGAGGCCTTCCACCGGGCAAAGCGCGGGATGCTACACCCCTGACAGGCCTGACTGGAAGTCTCCCCTGGAATATGCCATCCGGTCGAGTGAATGACTGCTCCGAACGAGGATGGGGGCGAGTAGCGTCGATCACGCCAACCACCAGCACAGGTTGGCGTAAACGCAACTGGCTACGGAGCGAACATGGCAATTCGTCTGGGCGCCACGGAAACGTGGACGACGTCCTCCTACACCAACAACAACGGCGCCTGCGTGATGGTCAGGTCGACCGTCGAAGAGGCCCTGGAGCTCGGGGACACCAAGGTCCCCGAGGGTCCCAAGCTGGCCTTCCCCGCCGACGCGTGGAACGCCTTCGTGGCTTCGGTCAAGATCTGACCGCGAGACCGGCCACGGCACAGGTAACACCGACAGAGCCCTCTCGACCAGCATCGCCGTCCTTGCCGAGAGGGCTCCGCTCGTGCCCGCGGGCTCCCGAGGGATCTCAGTCCACCGGGAACGCGACGTCGCACACCGGGTCCTGGGGCCCGGCCGCCGCCCAGTCCGCGAAGTACAGCTCCCGGCCCGGACCGGTCGCGGTCAGCCCCCGCGCTCCCATCCACTCCTCCACCGCCTCGAAGGCGGCCAGGATCTGCGGATACACCACCTGCGCCTTCGTGATCCTGGTGTAGGCCAGCCGCCCGGCCGGCTCGAGGCGCACGGCCGTCTCCCACGCCCGCCCCCGCCGCTCCACCCAGGCCCGGGCCGCCGCCTCGTCGGCGACCGGCACACACGCCTCCGCCGGGCCGTCGCTCTCCATCGACACCTCGGCGTGGTAGGCGACGTACGGCACCCCGGCCACGCCCCCGCACTCCCGGGCCGCCTCCTCCAGCCGGCCCAGCGCCGCCCCGATCCACGCCGGCAGCTCGTCCGCGAGCGTGTGCCGCTTCTCGGTGATCACCACCTGTGCGGGCATCCGCACCGTCTCGACCGTGAACGTTCCGTACATCCCGGAGCTCCTCCCCGAAAGTCGTCCACGGAGGTACGCGGCGAGCGTCCGCTGCCCCGCCACGCGCGCCTCGACGTCCGCCCAGTACGCGTCGAGCAGCCCCGCCGCCGTCGGCCCGTCGCCCGCGGCGACCACCTCGGCGATCCGGGCCAGGGGCATGTCCAGCTGCCGCAGCATCGCCACGAGCCGGGCGCGTTCCACCTGGGCGGCCCGGTAGTAGCGGTAGCCGGTCGCCTCGTCGACATGCGCCGGGGTCAGCAGGCCCAGCCGGTCGTACAGCCGCAGCGCCTTGGCCGACAGCCGGGCGCGCGCGGCGAACGCCCCGATGGTCAGCAGCTCCCCGTCCGGTACGTCCACCACGGCATCCTCCGTCATCGGGCGGCTGGTCCGCCCGACGAGGAGGACGCTCGGGCCTGCCCCAGGGGCAAGGTCAAGCGGCGGGTACCGCAGCCCGGCCGGGCTGCGGCGGGTGGCTCGGCCCGGCCGGGCCGCGGCGGGTGGCTCAGGCCAGCTGGGCCTCTATCGCCGCCACGACCTCGGCCGACTCCGGCTCGGTCTGCGGCGAGAAGCGGGCGACGACCGAGCCGTCCCGGCCGATCAGGAACTTCTCGAAGTTCCAGCGGATGTCCCCGCTGTGTCCCTCGGCGTCGGCGAAGCCGGTCAGGCGCTCGTACAGCGGGTGCCGGTTCTCCCCGTTGACCTCGACCTTCTCCGTCATCGGGAAGCTCACGCCGTAGGTCGCCGAGCAGAACTCGGCGATCTCCTCGGCGCTGCCCGGCTCCTGGCCGAGGAACTGGTTGCAGGGCACGCCGAGGACGGTGAAGCCGCGCCCGGCGTAGCGCTCCTGGAGCTTCTCCAGGCCGGCGTACTGCGGGGTCAGACCGCACTTGGAGGCGACGTTCACCACCAGCACCGCCGTGCCCGCGTACTGGGACAGGTCGGCGGAGCCGCCTTGAAGGGAGCCGATCTCGACGTCGAGGGGGGAGGAACCGGTGTTCTCAGTAGTCGTCATGGGCGGATGCTAGCCCTGCCGGGTGGCGGGCCCGTTCCGGGCCTCCACCAGGACCTGCCCCGCCGCCGTCCGCGAGTACAGCACCGACCTGCCCGCCCGCCGCCGTTCCACCAGCCCCGCGTCCAGCAGCACCCGCAGATGCCGCCCGACCGAGCCGAGCCCTTGGCCGGTCACGGCCACCAGCTGGCTGGTGCTCAGCGGTGAACCGAGCCGGACCAGCACCCCGGCGCGGGCCGGGCCGAGCAGCGCGGCGAGGCTCGCGGGCACCGGCCTGCCGCCGGGGTCGGCGAGGGCACCGGCGCACGGATAGACCAGCGCGTACCGGTCCGTCCCCTCCCAGGACACCCAGCCGATGCGCTGCGTGGTGATCGGCACGAACACCAGCTCCGCGCCGGAGATCTCGCGCGGCGGGTACTCGTGCGCGTTGACCTGCAGCCGGTTCTCGCCGAGCCACCGCGTCCCCGGCCGCAGCGTGTCCAGCGCGCTCGCCCAGCCGCCCCGGCTGACCTGCGCCGTCCGGGCGACCACGTCGGCTTCGAGGACGCGCCGCCGCCGGGTCCAGTACGGCCGTACGGCCGTGGTCCACACCCAGGTCAGCAGGTCCGCGGCGCGCTCCGGCAGGTCGTCGCGCTCCAGCGCCGCCGGGACCGGGCCGCGCAGCGAGACGGTGAGGTCGGCGCGGGCCCCCGCCGGGCAGGCCGCCCGGACCTGCGCCACCGCCTGCTCGAAGGTCTCCCCGTCGCGCGGGGTGGGGGCGAAGAAGTCGGCCGTCCACTCCGTCCCGATGCCGGCACCGACCAGCAGCGCGGTCACCGGGTCGCGTGCCAGCCGCCGCCGGTAGTCCGGCAGGTGCGTGCCGAGCCAGCGGCGCTCACCGGGGTGCGTGGCCGCGGCCGTGTGCAGCAGCTTCAGGCTCCCGAAGGCCTCGGCGAACGGCGAGATCACGAACCGGCTCCCCGCGAGGGTGTCGGCGTTGATCTGCCACCAGCCCACGGCCTTCTCCTTTCGCGTGTGCGCGAAACAATAACCGCGGCCTCGGAGCCGGACCGAGACTCCGCGCATGCGCAGCTACCGCGATCTGTTCCGCACTCCCGAGTTCACGCCCTTCTTCCTGGCCGCCTCCACGCAGACGGTCGCCCAGACCATGGGCGGACTGGCCCTGGGCACCCTGGTGTACCGGCAGACCGAGTCGCCGCTGCTGTCCGCGGTGAGCATGTTCGGCTCGTCCCTGGTGCAGGTGCTGGGCGCGACGTTCCTGCTCTCGGCGGCCGACCGGCTGCCCCCGCGGGCCGCCCTGACGGCCCTGCCCCTGCTCTTCGCCACGGCCACCGCAGCCCTGGCCCTGCCCGGGCTGCCCGTCTGGTCGCTCCTCGCGATCGTCCTGGCCAGGGGGCTGGCGGAGTCGGTGGGCGGGGGAGTGCGCTGGGGCCTGCTCAACGAGATCCTGCGCAAGGACGGCTATCTGCTGGGCCGCTCGGTCTTCAACATGATGAGCGGCCTGATGCAGATCGCCGGCTACGCCACCGGCGGCGCCCTGGTGGCCCTGCTCTCCCCCCGGCTGTCGCTCCTGGCGGCGGCCGCCCTGTACGTCCTCGCGGCCGCGGTGGTCCGGCTGGGCCTGAGCCGCCGCCCGCCCCGCACCACGGGCCGCCCCTCGGTGGCGGCGACCTGGCGCGCCAACGCCCTGCTGTGGTCGTCCGCGCCGCGTCGCCGGACCTACCTGGCCCTGTGGATCCCCAACGGCCTGGTCGTCGGCTGCGAATCCCTCTACGTCTCCTACGCACCCGCATCCGCCGGCACCCTGTTCGCGTGCGCCGCGCTCGGCATGCTGGCCGGGGACGTGCTGGTCGGCCGCCTGGTCCCGCCCCGGCTCCGCCCCCGCCTCGGCTTCCCCCTCCTGCTGCTCCTGGCCCTCCCCTACGTGCCGTTCCTGCTGCACCCGCCGCTCCCGCTCGCGGCGGCCGCGGTCACGGTGGCCTCGGTCGGCTTCGGCGCGAGCCTGGCGCAGCAGGAGCGGCTGGTGGCCCTGACCCCGGACGACCTGACGGGGCACGCCCTCGGCCTGCACTCGGCGGGAATGCTCACCCTGCAGGGCGTGGCGGCGGCGCTGGCGGGATCCCTGGCCCAACTGACCTCGCCCGCCCGGGCCATGACGGCGATGGCCGCGGTGTCGGCGGGAGTGACCCTGCTGCTGGCGGCGGCGGAGCGACGGGAGGGAGTGCAGCGACGGACGACGGCGGCGAGCCCCTGAGAAGCCCCGCACCGACCGCCCCTGCCGAGGGCCCGTCTACGGCTCCCCGTCCGGCTCGCTCTCCTGCGGAGCCTCGCCCTCGATGAGCCGTTCCGCGATGTCGTCGGCCCACTCCTGCGCCCAGCGGCGCAGCCCGGCCACGGCCCCGGTCTGCAGGCCCTGCGAGGTGAAGGCCCTGTCGTCGAGCCAGTCCGTACCGGTCAACCGGGCCTGCAGATCGGTGAGATCGAAGGTGTCAGCGGCATGGCGGCGGCCGAGCTCCTCCAGTTCGGGGTGGCTCCAGCGGGCCGAGACGGCGTGCACGTCGACCAGGTCGCGGGGGAGCCCGCGGTCGGCCAGGTCCCGCACCCGCGTGCCGGCCAGGTCGTCCAGGGAGAGGGCCGGCCCGAGTTCCGTCGGCACCGGCGGGCGCCACAGCACCTCCTTGCGGACACCGACCCGGCACTCCTCGCCGGTCGCCGCGTCCGTCACGAGGAACTGCGCGGACAGCGGCTCGGTCCCCAGCGTCTGCACGAGCCAGCCGCGCGCCGCCAGACCGGTGCGGACCGCGTCGGCGATCGCCTCCATCCCGGCGGGGTGCTCGGTGGCGACGTCCACGTCCCGCCCGCCCCGCTCCACCAGCCCGTGCGCCAGCACCGCGGACCCGCCGGCGAGGACGAGCGCGTACGCCTCACCCACCGAGAGCAGATCACCGAGAAGCCGGCCGAGCGGCTGGGAGACAGGGGCAGGGGCGGACATGCCCTGATTATCCCCGGGCGGCGGCAGGGGGCCGGAACGACCGCCCCGGACGGGTGAGGCCCGGGGCGCTCACCCACCCGCGACAGCCTGCACCCCACGCCGGCTCGGCGGGCGCCGGCCCTTCCGAGACCCGGCGCTCCCGGCGGCCGGCCGGACGCGGTACGGCACGGCCGCACCGGCGCCGTACGCCTGGACGCGGCGCTCACGCCCTCGCTCGCGAGACCTCGCGCGGTCGGCGGCGCACGGCGGCGCGGCGGCCCGGGGGCCGTCGCGCCTGGTGCGGTGTGCCGGGTGGGCGGCCCTGTCAGCCGGGGGCCACGGCGCGGCCCGTCTGGGGGGAGATCATGCCTGCGCACAGGCCGCGGGCTGCCAGACCCTGGGCGATGCGGGGAACCGCGGCCAGGGTGTTCGCGGACCAGTCGTGCATCAGGATGACCTGCCCGCTCGTGAGGCGGGCCGCGGACTGGACGATCGCGTCGGTGCTCGCGCCGTTCCAGTCCTGCGAGTCGACGTGCCAGATGATCTCGGTCAGGCCGTAGCGGGCCGCGACCGACTTCACGGTCGCGTTGGTCTCGCCGTACGGCGGGCGGAACAGCTTCGGTGTGCCGCCTCCCGCGTTGGCGATCGCCTGCTGGGTCCGGGAGATCTCGGAGTCGATCTGCGCCTGGCCCAGCTGGGTCAGGTGCGGGTGGGTGTAGCTGTGGTTGCCCACCCACATCCCGGCCGCCACCTGGGCCCGGACCAGGGACGGGTTGGCGGCGGCGTACTGGCCCTGGTTGAACATCGTGGCCCGCAGCCCGTTCTGGCGGAGCGCGTCGAGAAGTCTCGTCGTGTTCCCGGACGGGCCGTCGTCGAAGGTGAGTCCGACGTAGCCGTTGCAGGCGGCCGGCCGCGGGGGAGCGGCGGTCGCGGTGGCGGTGAGGGCGGCGGCGGTGGCCGCCATGGCCGTCGCGAGGACGGTCAGCCTCCTGAGCAGGGCGCGCGGTGCGGGGCGCGAGTCCGTCCGCACGGTCATCGCACGGTGATGGTGGAGCTGCCGCTGCTCTGGTAACCCTCGGTCGCCATGATCATGTAGTACTTGAAGTTGCCGAGGGGCATGCCGGCGCGGGCCCAGGCGTCGAAGTGGTTGCCGGCGGTGATGGTGCCGCCCGTGCGCTTCGACTGCCGCACGCTCCAGTACTGGTCGAAGGTGCGCGTGCCCTCGACGGACGGGGCGTTGTACCGCGTCGTCTTGTAGATGTCGTACGTACCGCCGTCGCTGGTGACGGTGCCCTTGTACTGGCCGGTGGGCCGGTACGTGCCCCAGTTGTCGACGATGTAGTACTCGACGAGCGGGTTGGCCGTCCAGCCGTAGAGCGTCAGGTAGGCGTTGCCGGACGGGTTGAAGCTGCCGGAGTACGTCACGGTGCGACGGGCGCCGGTGCTCCAGCCCTTGCCGGCGACGAAGTTCCCGGTGTTCCGCCACGAGGTGCTGTACGTGCCTCCGTTGGACAGCGTCATGGAGACGGTGCCCGGGGCGTCGGTCCAGAACGAGTAGTAATACCCGTTGTTGGTGCCGGTCTGGTTGGTCGTGACCACGGTGTCCGCGTGGGCGGTACTGGCTGCGAAAGTCACCATCAGCAGGGCGCAGACACCGCTGATGAGCAGCCGTAAGCGATTCGAGAGCGTGTTCATGGGGGGCGCTTCCTCCTTCGCCTCATCGGTCATCCGGAGTGTTGGCCTGGCCCTGACAACTGTCAACAGTTTCGGTACTAGTTTCGAAATATTCGTCGGTGGCCGGCTCATGACGGAGGCCCGTACGCGCTGTTCACGCGCCTTCTTGAGCAGGTCTTCTGTCCTGCGGGTGATCGTGTTCGCGAGGATTCGCCCGGAGTGATCCCTTCCGCTAGTCGAATGTTTCGTAGTACTTCCGGATCGCGTGCGAGCGGTTGCCGGAGGCCCGTGGCCCATCCGCTGATGTGGGCGAAGTGCCCTTACCTGTTATTGAATGAGGTGTGCGGTCAGGAATGTCGGGATCATCGTCCTCGTCGCCGTTCGACATGATCAGCAGCGCCCTGGGGAAGTACATCCCGCGCGGCGGAACAGCAGCGTCCGGCGGTTCTGCGGGTCCGCAGGCCGACCGGCCCGCCCGCCCCCTCGTGTCCGCCCCCGGCCGCCAGGAGCAGATCCTCGGCGCGGTCAACCTGGACCGCGACCTGCGCATCACCCGCTGCAACCTGGGCGCCCCCGTCTTCGCCGGGGTGGACCCCGTGATCGGCAGCCCGTTCGTCGATCTGCTGCCCCCGGGCGACGTGCCGACGGTCACCCGGCGGCTGCGGCAGGTCCTCGAGACCGGCGAGCCGCACGTCGCCCGGGTCCAGCGCCTGCGGCGCTCCGACGGGTCGGAGCTGGTGGTCTCCATGAGCATCCTGGCCGCCGCGGCACCCCAGGAGGGCCTGACCGTCTCCCTGATCGCCATGGCCAAAAGGCTCCACCTGTACGCCGCCGAGACCGCGATCGGCACCTCGCTGGACATCGGCGAGACCGCGCAGTCCCTGGCCGAGTCGCTGCTGGCCTGGGGAGAGGTGGCCGCCGTCGACCTCGACTTCGCCGTGTGGACGGGCGAGGCCGTCGCCAAGCAGTCGCAGGGACGCATCCGGCTGCGGCGGGCGGCCCTCGTGCCCGACCGGGCCTGGCCCGACGGCTACGTGACCCCGGGCGAGGACCTCCCCGGCGAGGCGAGCCGCCTGCTGTCCCAGGCGATACGGCGCGACGACGCCGCCCAGGCGATCGTCATACCCGACCGGGACGCCATCGAGCGGGTCCTCGGCAGTCCCCGGCTGGTACGCGCCCTGGTCCCCGGCGACGGCGCGGCCGGCGTGGCGTTCATCCCCCTGGTCCTGGACGGCCCCCCGCCCGTCGTCCTGGGCGTGGCGGAGGTCTGGCGGCGGGCGGACCGGCCCTTCCACGACGGTGAGCTGCTCGACCTGCAGGAACTGGTGGCCAGAACCTCCCACCACGTCGACCTGGCCCGCCAGCACCAGCGCGAACACACCCAGGTCCTGGCCCTGCAGCGCCGGCTGCTGCCCCGGACCGGCGGCGACACCGTCGAGACCGCCAGCGTCTACCAGCCCGCCACCCCCGACAGCGCGGGCGTCGGCGGCGACTGGGTGAACAGTTTCCCGCTGCCCGACGGCCGTACCGCCCTCGTCGTGGGCGACGTCGTCGGACACGGTCTGGGGGCCGCGGCGACCATGGGGCAGCTGAGCATGGAGGCCCGCGCCCTGCTCTCGGCGGGACTGGCCCCCGACGAGGTGCTGGAACACCTGGACGAGACGGTGTCCCTGCTGGACGACGCGGAGTCCGGCCTGGCCGCCGGCTACAGCGCCCTCGGCTCGACCTGCTGCATCGCGGTGTACGACCCGGTCGCCCAGCACGTGGCCCTGTCCAGCGCCGGCCACCTCCCCCCGATCCTGGCGCCCCCGGACGGCCCCGCCGTCCCGCTGGCGGTCCGGCCCCACCCGGGGCTGGGCGCCGAGTTCGCGCTGCGGGAACCGTTCGACGTGCACGCCTTCGCCGCACCCGTCGGCTCCCTGCTCGCCCTCTACACCGACGGCCTGGTCGAGGACCCCGCCCTGTCGATCGACGAGGGCATCGCCAGGCTGGCGGAGGCCGTCTCCGCGGTGCACCCCTGGGACGCCCTGCCGCAGGCCGCCCGGCACGTGGTCGCCACCCTCGCGCCCGCGCGCCGCCGCGACGACGTGACCCTGCTGCTCGCCCGCACGATCGGCTACCGCAAGGGGGACACCGCGACCTGGCGGCTGCCCGCCCGCGACGACGCGGCCGCCCGCGCTCGCGCCCTGGTCGCCACCCTGCTGGCGCGATGGCGCACCCGCGCCGACACCCGGGACCGGGTGGTGCTGGTGGTCGACGAACTGGTCGCCAACGCGGTCCGCTTCGCCGACGGCCCCATCACCGTACGGGTGATCAGAACCGGCCACGGGCTGCTGTGCGAGGTGGGCGACACCGGCAACGGCAGACCGCGACTGGGACGCAACGAACTGTTCGACGACGCCGGCCGCGGCCTGCACGTCGTCCACCGGCTCACCACCCGGTGGGGGGTGCGGTGGACGGACACCGGCAAGGTCGTCTGGGCGGCGGTCGCGAGGTGAGCCGGGGAGCGCGGGCAGGTGACGACGGGGGACCGTCACGGTCACGGCGTGTTCAGGTGACGCCGGAGGCCGCTGTCCCTACGGCGTGGTGACGCCGGAGGCCGCTGCCCCCACGGCATCTGGAGGTGACCCCGTGGGCCGCTGCCCCACGGCATCTGGAGGTGACTCCGGGGACCGCTGTCCCACGGCATCTGGAGGTGACCCCGTGGACCGCCGCCCCACGGCGACTACAGCCACTCGCCTTCCAGCGCGGTGGCCGTGAGCCCCGGCGCGGCCGCGTAGAGCACGGCACGGCTGCCCGGTTCCTGCCCGGCGTCGTGGGCCCTGCGCATGATGTCGAACACGGCGGCGCCCCCGCGGTTGCCGCTGGTGTAGCTCGCCCGGCTGTGGTCCAGCAGCCCCGACGGCCACCCGTCGGGCATCGTCTGCTCCATGTACTCCAGCACCCGCGTCCCGCCGGGGTGCGCGAGCAGGACGTCGGGGTGCCAGGAGTCCGGGTCGTCCTGGTAGCGCAGGCGCAGCCACTCCCACATCGCGGTGACCGTCTCCTGCACGGCACGCGGTCCGCGCCGGTCCATCACGAAGTGCGTGCCGTCCGCCCGCGTCTCCAGGCGGTGCAGGTCCTGCGTACCGGGCAGCGTGTGGTGCCAGGCGGCGTCCAGCCGCAGCACCGACTCGGGCCTCGGGCGGCCCGTGACGACGGCGGCGACGGCGGTGTCGGCGAACAGCAGCCGGACGATCAGGGACTCCAGGGTGTCGTCCGCGGGCTGGTAGGTCGTGCTCAGCGCCTCCGCGATCACCACCAGCACCACCCGGTCGGGGTCGGCGGCCACGAGGTCCGCCGCCAGCGCCAGGGAACGGGTCCCGGCGATGCACGCCCACTGCGTCGCGGGCAGCAGCATGACGTCGCTGCGCAGCGGGAGCCTGTTGGCGAGGGAGACGTCCAGGCCCGGCAGGGCCGGAGTGGTGGAGTGACTCGTGATCAGGCAGTCGACGTCCGACACGTCGAGCCCGGCGATCTGCAGGGCCCCGCGCGCCGCGCGCTCCCCGTACGACTGCACGGCCGCCCAGGCCGGAGCGGTGCGCTCCTGGACGGTCTGCGGGGCGGGTATCGCCTCCAGGGCGGCCAGCACGCGGTCCACGTCCCGCTCGCCGAACCCGTCTTGCGCCAGCGCCTCCCGGGCCTGCCCGGTGCCGCCCGGCCACCGGCCGCTCCCGTCGCCGGGCGCGACGGCCGTCTCCAGCGGCAGCATCCAGCCGCGGGCCTCGATACCCGTACTGGCCGCGATGCCGTCGATCCGCGGCGCCCAGGCGGCGTGCGGGTGCCGGCTGCGCACCTCGTCCACGATCTGGCTGGTCTTCACGGTGTGCTCGCCGTGTATCACGGCAGGGGGGCACAGGTAAGCGGCCATGGTCGGCACCTTTCTGGCGGAGCAGGAGGGGAGCAGGAAGGACGGACGCCGAAGCGGGAAGGAAGCAGAAGAGGAGTGGGCGAAGCACGAACGTCACGAGAGCTGTGGCGTGGGTCACTTCGCCCGCGTCCCATACAAGTTGACGCCGCGGCAGCCCGTTTCGGGCCTCGGCGTCCGAATCGAGCATGGGTGCCAAAAGGACATTTTCGCTGTGAGGTGGGCAACTTGGGCGGACATTCGGTACGTGAGGCCGCCCACACCGCGGACGCGCCGCTCCCGGATGGCCCCGTGAACGCCGAAGACCCCGGACCGTGATGGGTCCGGGGTCCTCAGTCCGACGCGCACTCGCTAGGGGGCTGCCGGGGAATCAGATGAGGGTCGACGTCGTCCTGGCCGGGGGGGAGTTGACGGGACGGACACGGTCGGGGGTCGACGCGGTGGAGCGCATGGCGTGTACGGGTACTCAGCTCGCCCCGCGCGCAGGGCTCTCGGGTGCCTGGCTCGCGGCGCGGCGGTACTCCGCGTTGATGCGCTGAGCCTCCTCCAGCTGGTCCTCGAGGATGATGATGCGGCACGCGGCCTCGATCGGGGTCCCCCGGTCGACGAGCTCGCGGGCGCGCGCGGCGATCCGCAGCTGGTAGCGGGAGTACCGGCGGTGTCCGCCTTCCGAGCGCAGCGGAGTGATCAGCCGGGCCTCGCCGATGGCGCGGAGAAAGGCCGGCGTGGTGCCGAGCATCTCGGCGGCACGGCCCATGGTGTACGCGGGGTAGTCGTCGTCGTCCAGACGATCGCTGAGCGGAGTATCTGCTGCTGCCATGTCACCTCGTAGTCGCAACGCGTCGAGGGGCCCTGGTGCCGTACGGCACCAGGGCCCCGAAGGAAATGAAACACCATCTGTCGGCCCTAATGCTCTGCCGACCTTCTGTTTCCGCTACCCGGTCCGCGTGAGGGAGGGGTGCGGGGATCGCTGCTGCGTGACCGGGAACCACCGTCCATTCCGGGGTCTTGCGGTACCCGGACCGAGAGCATCCCGGACCGGGCGATCCTGATGGCGTCTGCTCCTCCGTCCTCTCCGAACCGATCACTTACGTCCTGCTACCCGCCAGTTCGTGTCTGCCGGGTCTCACTTGACCGTGTCAACACGACTTAGATTAACCACGGCGGATCCGAATGTCTACTCTGGCAAGAGTAGATTTTCTGCGTGGCGGGGCACGGGTCTCAGACACCCGCCCACCGGCGGCGAACCGCCGCGAACCGCCGCGAACCGTCGTGGAAACGACGGACACCGGCGCGGCGACAGGAGACGACGTGCGCGGCGACACGAGACGCCGAGCGGGCGACACGACGACGAGGGCCCTGCTGACGCGCGTCAGCAGGGCCCTCGTCGGGTCCTCGGGGTGGCGGTCGCCCGCCGGGTGTCACACCCGCGCGGGGATCTCCTGGGCGGAGGTCCCCTGCACAGGGGCCGCCTCCGGAGCGGGGGCCTCGCGGGCTGGGTTCTCCTGGGCCTGGGTCTCCGCCGAGACGCCGCCCGACAGCAGCGCCGAAGCGGCCTGGAGCGGGGTGATGGCGGTCACCGGTGCGCTGTCGGGGTGCTCGTGGCAGGTGAAGCCGAGCCGCGTCAGGGCCCGGACGACTTCACCGCTGGTGAAGTCGCGGCGGTCCTGCCGGGTGATGGCCTGGCCCACCTGCTTGACCGGGTAACGGCGACGCCCGATGGTCACGGACTCACCCGTGACGACCTCGGGCGTGACGCCCTTCATCGTGGCCAGCACGCCGTCCTTGGTCAGGTCGAACGGGTACCGGGCGATGACACAGCGCATGATGCCTCACAGGGGAAGGGGAGCGGGGGTGCACAGGGCTCAGGGCTGAGCGGGGGACCCGGCGAGGACGTCCCGCAGCCGGACCCGGTCCGTGTAGGCGGGAGTGCCGCTGAGCACGGCGAGCCGGGCCAGGGTGATCAGGCCCGTGCTCTGGTCGTCCCCGTCGCACAGGACGAGGTGATCGACACCGGCCCCGGCCATCAGGGACAGGGCCACCTCGACCGTCATGTCGTCGCGGACACGGGGTCCGAACACGCCACTGTCGTCGATCACGGCCGTGGGGGTGGATCCCCCCGTGTGGTGCATGGTCTCAACCGGTGTCACAGGTACCTCCTACGCGAGATGGGTCCGGCACCTACGCAGCCGAGCCGAAGCCGGTCCGCCGCTGCGGCCGGCGACGCCCCGCCTCCCCGACGGCACCGCCCCTGCCGCCCTGTCCGCCCTGACCGGCCTGAGCGCCCTGGCCGCCGTAACCGCGGCGCCCGCGACGGCTCCTGGACGAGGAGGACGCCCCGCCGGGACGTTCCACGCGCGGCGTCGTGATGACGACCGGGACACCGGAGGGAGCCTGCGCACCGGTGATACGGCTCAACTCCTCCTCGCCCGACCGCACCTGGGCGACCTGCGGGGTGATGCCCGCCGAGGCCATCAGCCGGGTCATGCCGCGACGCTGGTCGGGTGTCACGAGGGTGACGACACTGCCGGACTCGCCGGCACGGGCCGTACGGCCGCCGCGGTGCAGGTAGTCCTTGTGGTCGCTGGGGGGATCGACGTTGACGACCAGGTCGAGGTTGTCGACGTGGATGCCGCGCGCCGCGACGTTGGTCGCGACCAGCACCGTCACGTGCCCGCTCTTGAACTGGGACAGCGTCCGCGTGCGCTGCGGCTGGGACTTGCCGCCGTGCAGGGCGGCGGCGCGCACACCGCTGCTCAGCAGGTGCTCGGTCAACCGGTCCACGGCGTGCTTGGTGTCGAGGAACATGATCACCCGGCCGTCCCGCGCCGCGATCTCAGTGGTCGTCCGGTGCTTGTCCGCGCCGTGCACGTGCAGGACGTGGTGCTCCATCGTGGTGACCGCGCCCGCCGACGGGTCGACGGAGTGGACCACCGGGTCCGACAGGTAGCGGCGGACCAGCAGGTCGACGTTGCGGTCCAGGGTGGCCGAGAAGAGCATGCGCTGCCCGTCCGGACGCACCTGGTCGAGCAGGGCGGTCACCTGCGGCATGAAGCCCATGTCGGCCATCTGGTCGGCCTCGTCGAGCACGGTGACGGCGACATCGCCCAGCCGGCACTCGCCCCGGTCGATGAGGTCCTTGAGCCGCCCCGGCGTCGCGACGACCACCTCGGCCCCGGCGCGCAGCGCACCGGCCTGCCGGCCGATGGACATGCCGCCGACGACGGTGGCCAGCCGCAGGCTCACGGAACGGGCGTACGGCGTGAGCGCGTCGGTGACCTGCTGGGCCAGTTCACGCGTCGGGACCAGGACGAGCGCGAGCGGCTGCCGCGGCTCGGCACGCCGCCCCGCGGTACGGGCCAGCAGGGCGAGGCCGAAGGCCAGGGTCTTGCCCGACCCGGTGCGGCCACGGCCCAGCACGTCACGCCCGGCCAGGGAGTTCGGCAGGGTCGCCGCCTGGATCGGGAACGGCACGGTCACGCCCTCGTGCCCGAGCGTGGCCAACAGCCGCGCGGGCATGTCCAGTTCGGCGAACGACTCGACGGCGGGCAGCCCGGGGGTGATCGTCTTCGGCGGCGCGAACTCGCCGTGCACGGCACGCCCGGTCTGCCGGCTTCCGTAGCCGCCCTGGGACCGGCGAGGACCACCGCCGGAACGTCCGGCACCACCGCTTCCCCCGAAGCGGTCATAGCTTCGAGACGAGGACGAACGAGACGAGGACGAACGAGATGAGGATGTACGGGCACGCTTCATACGGGCGGGACCTTCCTTGATGGGCGCGTGGCAAGGAATTCCCGCAGCAGAAGAGCGGCGCAGAGAAGTCTCGAGACGAGCCGGGTGTGATGGGGGCGAGTCGGACCGACGGGCTTGTGCCGTCGCCGGTCGTGAAACGGCGGAGAAAAATCGTGCCGCCCCGAACCCTGAAAAAAGCGAGCCGGGGCCCGCACCCCAGAAGGTGCGGGCCCCGGCTGCGAAGTATGCGTCAGCGCCGATGTCAGGCGGGGACGATGTTCTCGGCCGTCGGGCCCTTCTGGCCCTGAGCGATGTCGAAGGACACCTTCTGGCCTTCCAGCAGCTCGCGGAAGCCCTGGGTGGCGATGTTCGAGTAGTGGGCGAAGACGTCGGCGCCGCCGCCGTCCTGCTCGATGAAGCCGAAGCCCTTTTCCGCGTTGAACCACTTCACGGTGCCAGTAGCCATGTCATTTCTCCTTCGGAGGCGGTGTCAGGAAAACGCCGTGTGCGCATTCCGTGTCGCCGTGATGATTACCCCGTAGGAAATGAACCTTCTGGCAACCACACCTGCAACTGAGATCGACAGTAGCACGGTGCGACCGACCGGGCGCGATCATCAATTTCCGCCCACTTCACGGCGCGAGGAATAACTACGAAGCCCCGCCCCAATACCTGCTCTCACGAACACAGATATTGCTCTCCGGGCGGGCGGCGTTACCTGCCCACGCTCCCACGCCCAACGCTGTGACCTCCCCGGACGGACACCACAAGGCCCCGGCCCCCGCCGACCCCACCGAGACCGTCTTACGAGCTCATTTCTCACGATGGCGAGGAAGGTCACATCCCCACCGGCCTCGCGGCCACACGCGCTGCCGACTGCTGAACAGCTGGTGATCAGACCTGGCCGAGGTCGATCTCCGCCGGGAAGGGGGCCACCACCTTGAGGACGCCGGTGAACACGTCTCCCTCGCGGTAGCTTCTCGTCGCCGGGTCGAGGACGTAGGTATAGACGAGAGGAACGCCAGTCGCGGCCTGCTCGATCCGCCAGTAGAAGCCGATGCCGGCTTTGGCGTACTGCTCCACCTTCACGATCCGGTCGGTGGTCTCCGAGCCGGGCGACACCACCTCCGCGACCAGCAGCACGTGCTCAGGGCGGGTGGGGCTGATGTCGATGGTGTCCGCGCGGTAGACGACGACGTCCGGGCGGCGATTGGTGAGCGGGACGTCCTGCAGCCGCACGTCGAAGTCCGTGTCGGCGTTCCACTGCGGGCCCCCAGCGGCATCCAGGGCGTTCGCCAGAATCCGGGCCAGTCGGTTGTGCCGCTTGGACGCACACGGAGTCACGACGACCATTCCGTCCACGATCTCGATGCCGGCGCACCGCTCCTCGGACCAGGAGTCGTACTCCTCCGCCGTGATCTGCTCATGCATCCACGCCGGGGCCACCATCTCGGCCGTCATGAAGCACCTCCCGGACACTGGCTACGGGCCCGATCCCGCTGAGCTCAGCGTACTGTCCCACCCGGCTCGCTACACCGGACGCATCAGCCGCGTCCACGAGTCGCCCGAGGCCGAGCCCTGCCGCGCCGCCGGCTAACCCATGGTCCTGGCGCCGTCCAGGGACTCGCGGATGATGTCGGCGTGGCCGGCGTGCTGCGCGGTCTCGGCGAGGATGTGCATCAGCACCCGGCGGGCCGACCATCGCGCGCCCGGCTCGGACCACGGGGCCTTCGGCAGTGGTTGTGTGGCGCCCAGGTCGGGGAGGCCGGCGACGAGCTCGTCGGTCCGGCGGGCCACTTCGGCGTAATCGAGGAGCACGCCCTCCAGCGTCTCGCCGGGCAGCATCCGGAACTCGTCGGCCCGTCGGGCCCAGTCGTCCTCGGTCATGGCGGTGAAGTCGGGCATCGCCGACGGGCCGTCCAGAATGAACTGCCCCCAGGCTCGCTCGACAGCAGTGACATGTTTGATCAGGCCGCCCAGGCACAGCCGGCTGGCGGTGGTCCGGCGCCCGGCCTGCTCATCGGTGAGGTCACGGGTGGTGAAACGCAGGAAGTCCCGATGCTTGGCCAGGGCCTCCAGCAGGTCCGCGCGCTCGCTGCTGGAGGCCGAGCCGTGGGTGGCCGGTCCGTTGACAGTCGTGGTCTCGCTCATGATCGCTGCCTTCCGTGGTTCGGGTTCCGCCGGTCATGGAAGACGCTAGGGGGCATCTAGGTCAGATGCTGACCTCGATCACGGCACGGGAATGATCGGCGGCGTTGATGTCGGAGGTGGAGACCAACGGCTCCGGACCAGGATCGGGCCGAGACCCCTTTCACGAGCCGCGGGTCAAACCGCCGATCCGGGCCTCCAATACGTGCTCAGGCTGCAGAGAACTCCCCTTCGAGACACCTTGGTTGACCGTGGCAGAACCGCTCCACCTGGCCCGACAGCGACACGAACCTCCGGTCTTGGACGGGATGGTGCACGCCGAGCGTGAGAAGCCGCCGAACTGCTGGACGCGACGCCCCGCTTGAAGCACTTGATCCTTTGTCACTCCAGATCAGCATGACCATGGAACGTCTACACCCACGTCGTCCAGGACACGCAGCGCGAAGCCATGAGCCACATGGACCGCCTGCTCAGGAGGCGCCGCATCCGCGAGTGACCGCCCTCGTTGATGTCAGAAGTGGATGTCAAAGGCCCCGGACCATGATCGGTCCGGGGCCTTTCGCCTGGTGCCCCCGGCAGGATTCGAACCTGCGACACCCGCTTTAGGAGAGCGGTGCTCTATCCCCTGAGCTACGAAGGCAGTGGCAGCGGACGCATGGAGCGGCGTGCCTGTGGTCCGGGAGGACCACAGGCGTCAGCGTACCGGATACGGGTCGGGCCGGTGTGGGGTCAGGTCAGGGGGACGGGCGTGAAGCGGCCCGCCGTGTGGAGGTCGGCCTCGATGCGGGTGGCGGTCGCCGTCAGTTCGGGGAGGAGGTCCGTGACGCACTCCCGCAGGGAGTGGCGGCTCGCGTGCATCGCCGCGTTCAGGGCCGCCACCACCCGGCCGGCCCGGTCGCGGACGGGGACCGCCAGGGAGCGGAGGCCTTCTTCCAGTTCCTCGTCGACCAGGGCGTAGCCCTGGGTGTGGACCGTGCTGCCGGGGTCCGCCAGCAGGACCCGGCCCAGGGCCGTCGCGCGGGCCGGCAGGCGTGTGCCCACCGTGATGTTCACGCTCATCACCCGGCCCGTCGCCACCCTCGCCGTGCACTGGATCTCCTCGCCCGACTCCGAGAGCACCGCCAGTGACGTCGACTCGTGGATGCGGGACGTCAGCTCGGCCAGGTGGGGCTGGGCGATCTCCGGCAGGGTGGTGCGGGAGAGGGGTGGGAAGCCGAGGGAGAGGATCCGGGGGGTGAGGGAGAAGGCGCGGTCGGCCGCGGTCACCAGGCCCAGGTGTTCGTAGGTGATCAGGGCCCGGCGGGCCGTCGCCCTGGCCAGGCCCGTCGCCTGGGCCACCTCCGTGAGGGTCAGTTCCGGCCTGCCTTCCCCGAAGGCCGTGAGGACCGTCAGGCCCCGCGCCAGGGACTCGATGAAGTCGCGGCCCAGCTGCAGTTTCGACGCACCCGTCCACAGGGCCAGGTCGGCGGGGCGCGGGCCGGGGTGCGGGGGAGGGGTGCGGTGGAGTTCCCGCTCCATCTCCGCCACCGCCGCGCGCAGCCTCGGCAGGAGCGTCGTCCGCAGGTCGTGGGCCGTGTGGCGGCTGGTGTGGCTGACCACGCTCGCCACGCACGCCACGCCCAGGTCCTCTCCGCGGACGGGGACCGAGATCGCCACCAGGCCCGGTTCGATCAGCTGGTCGTCCAGGGCCCAGCCGTGCACCGACGCCTCCTCGGTGCGGCGGACGAAGTCCTCGTCGTACGCCGGGTCCGCTCCGTGCCTGCGGGGCGGTACGGCCGTGAAGGAGAGGTCCCTCGGATCCGCCGCCCGGCGTGCGCGCCAGCGCTGCCAGTCCGCCGCCGTCCACCGCGTCGCGAACAGCGGGCCCGGCGCCGTGCGTTCGGCGGGGAGCAGGTCGCCGATGCGGAAGCTGAGGGACATCGCGCGGCGGCGGGTCGCCTGGTGGATGAAGCGGATGCCGTCTTGGTCGGCGACGGCCAGGGAGACCGACTCGTCCAGTTCGTCGGCCAGGGCGTCCGCGTACGGGGAGAGCAGGGAGGGCAGGCGCAGGGCGGCCAGGTAGGCGTTGCCCAGCTCCATCAGGCGGGGTGCCAGGAAGACGTCACGGCCGTCGAGGCGGACGTAGTCCATGCGGGCCAGCGTGGCCGTGATGCGGTCGACCGTGGAGCGGGCGAGGCCCGTGGCGCGTTCCAGGGCGCTGAGGCTCAGCGTGCCGCCGGCGTCGGTCAGTTCGCGCAGGACCGCGATGCCGCGGATGAGCGGGGTGACCGCCTCCGCGGGGGTGGAGCGCAGAGTGTCCGCGTCCGCGGGGGTGGAGCGCCCGGTGTCCGAGGGGATGGCGCGCCGGGTGTGCGCGTCCGCTGCCCGCGCGCCCTCTCCGTCGGCCGGTGGGGCCGACCACTCGGGGGGCTCTGGCGTGGGCTTCGCTGGCATCGGTTCTCCGGTGGGCGGTCGGGGCAGGCCCACCGTAATCCGGATCCGGGCCGCCGGCGTCCGAGGGGGTTCAGCGGGGTTTCCCGGTGTCCCTAGCTCCGGCGCGTCGGCTCGTCCCGCGTGACCCGCACCCGGTGATGTCCCTCCCCGTCGGCCTCCGCGACCTCGATCGCGACGCCCCTGCGCGCGTCCCTGAAGGTCTCCCCGGGGACGAAGGGCGCGTCGGACAGCTCCGCGTGGACGTTGGGGGCGCGGGTGCAGCCGCCGCTGTCGGGGCGGGAGTCGTGGACCGTGACCGGGCCCATGCCCGTGTCCACCTCCGCGTCGACCTTGTAGACCAGCACCCCCGGGCGGCACACCGTCTCGTCGTTGCCGCCGCGCGTGCGCACCTCCACGGCGTAACCGGTCCCGGCGTCCAGGGGTACGACGACCAGCTTGGAGCCGCCCGCGCGGGCCAGGGGCGTCAGGGTGTACTCGGTCGTGCCGGACGCGGTCGCGCAGTGCACCTGGGAGGCGTCCAGCCAGCCCAGCTTCCACTTGTGCCAGCCGAGGAAGTCGTTGTTGGTGCCCCAGTCCTCGCTCATGATGTCCCAGTGCCCGACCGCGCCCCCGCCCTCGGCGGTGTACAGGTCGGGCAGGCCGAAGACGTGGCCGTTCTCGTGGGGGAGGACGCGGTAGCCGGTGCGGTGGTAGGAACCGGAGCCGTCGTCCTGGCGCGAGTAGACGAACGAGGCGTTGGCCACGGCGGTGCCGTCGGCCTGGGGGGCCTCGGGGTTGCCGGCGAAGGTGACGGACAGGACCGTGTCCAGGGCGGAGGGGCCGGCGTTCGGGGTGACCAGGACGTTCAGCAGGTCGTAGGCGCCGAAGTCCACCTTCGGGTCGGCCGCCGCGACGAGGTCCTGGACGAGCGTGCGGTACCCGGGCTCGAACGGGGCGCCGCGCTCTATGCCGTACTCGCGGAACGACTTCGGCATCCGCAGCCATCCGGGTATCGGGGTCTCGGGGCGGTAGTCCAGGCGGCCGTAGGAGCTGGTGCGGAACCACTCGGTGGTCTGCGGGAAGAACTCCCGGAAGCGGTCCAGGGCCTTGCCCTCACCGGGGGCGTCCGAGAAGTCGATCATCAGGGTGAGGGCGCGGACGGTGCCGGTGGAGCGGGAGTAGCCCTCGGTGGTCGGGATGCCCTCGGACATCTGGACCTCGCGGGCGCCGCGGATGAGGCAGGGGGCGTGGGCGGAGTGGCGCGACAGGGATATCGGGCCCGCTCCGGCCGCCGTGGTGCCCGGGGCGAGGTGCGCCGTGCCGGCCGAGGTGCTGACCGTGAAGGTCAGCGCGGACACGCAGGCCAGGGCGGCCAGACGGCGCCGGGGTATCCGGTGACCGGGCGAGCCCGGCAGCCCCGGCGTGCCCGGCGTGCCCGGCGTGCCCGGTGGGGCCGAGCGGCTCGGGAAGGGGCTCGGCGGCGAGGAAGGGCTCGGCGGGGGTGGCTGCATGTCGGGCACCTGCAAGGGACCTCCCGCGCCACGGCAGCCTCCGGTCTCCGGCTGCACCCTTGCGATCACCCTGCGTCGCCGGTTGCGGGGACGCGCGTTGGAGGAGACCGATCGTGGGTTTCCCGTGAGTAGCCGCTGCGCGGGGACCGGGGAGTCCGCGCAGGCCAGGGCGGCCGGGGGAACCGGGGCGACCGGGGAGTTCGCGCAGACCGGGGCGGCCGGGGAAACCGGGGCGACCGGGGAGCCCGCGCAGGCCAGGGCGGCCGGGGGAACCGGGGCGACCAGGGAGCCCGCGCAGACCGGGGCGGCCGGGGAGGCCGGTCGAAGCGGCCCGGCCACAGGAGAGTGACCCAGGTCACAGATAAATATCCCGGCAGCGGGAAATACCGGGGACCCACTCCCCGTTTAGCCATGTGTCCGAGCGAAACGGGGACCCCTTCCCCGGATCGCCCGGGCGAAGGACCGCAGGACCCCGGCACCACCCGGTGTCACCCCGGTGCCGCCCGGCACCACCCGGCAGCACACGCCACCACGAACCAGGAGTACGCCGTGCAGACCGCAACCCCCGTACAGCGCAAGGCGCCCCGGCCCCGCGCCGACGCCCTGCGCAACCGGGAGCGGATCGTCACCGCCGCCCGGGAGATGTTCGTCGAACACGGCCCCGAGGTGCCGCTCGACGAGATCGCCCGCCGGGCCGGCGTCGGCAACGCCACGGTGTACCGGAACTTCCCGGACCGCGACGCGCTGGTCCGTGAGGTCGTCTGCTCCGTCATGGACCGTACGGCCGCCGCGGCCGAGCTCGCGCTCGCCGAGAGCGGCGACGCGTTCGAGGCGCTGGAGCGCTTCGTGCACGCCGCCGCCGACGAGCGGATCAGCGCGCTGTGCCCGATGGTCTCCAGCACGTTCGACAAGCACCACCCGGACCTGGAGGCCGCCCGTGAACGGGTCGAGCGGCTGGTCGCGGAGGTCATGGACCGGGCCAGGACGGCCGGGCAGCTCCGCTCCGACGTGGATGTCGGGGACGTCATGATCGCCGTGGCCCAGCTCAGCAGGCCCCCGGCCGGTACGGACTGCTTCCGTGCCGACCGCTTCGTCCACCGTCATCTCCAGCTGTTCCTGGACGGGCTGCGGGCTCCGGCCCGCTCCTCCCTGCCGGGCACGGCCGTGACCCTGGAGGACCTGCGCCGCCCGTGCCCGGGCGACTCCTGACGAACAACTCCTGACCCAACGGCTGTCGGCCGAGCGGCCTGTGACGCAACGGCCGTTCGACCGAACGGCTCCCGACCGGCCGGGCCCGGCCCACCGGAAGCCGCACCATCCGCCCAGACCGATCAGTTCAGCCCGTTCCATCCGTCTAAGAACAGACGACAGTCCCGACGGCCGTCCCCGCAGGCGAGCCGTTCCCTTTCGTCACTTTTTTCCGTCACGAAGTCCCGAAGTGGGTACCTCCATGTCTGAAACAGCCTCCAAGGCCCGCAACCTCGCGGCCGTCCCGGCCGAACCCGATCCCGGCCGCTGGAAAGCGCTGATGTTCATCGCGCTCGCCCAGCTGATGGTCGTGCTCGACGCGACCATCGTGAACATCGCCCTGCCCTCCGCCCAGCAGGACCTCGGCATCTCCGACGGCAACCGGCAATGGGTCGTCACGGCCTACGCCCTCGCCTTCGGCGGTCTGCTGCTGTTCGGCGGACGCATAGCCGACCTGTGGGGCCGCAAGAAGGCCTTCGTCGTCGGTCTGGGCGGTTTCGCCGCGGCCTCCGCGCTCGGCGGCGCGGCCACCAACGAGGCGATGATGTTCGGCGCCCGCGCCCTCCAGGGTGCGTTCGGCGCCCTGCTCGCGCCCGCCGCGCTCTCCCTGCTGGCCGTGATGTTCACCGACGCCAAGGAGCGCGCCAAGGCGTTCGGCATCTACGGCGCGATCGCCGGTGGCGGCGGCGCCGTCGGCCTGATCCTGGGCGGCTTCCTCACCGAGTACCTGGACTGGCGCTGGACGTTCTTCGTGAACATCCCGTTCGCCATCGTCGCCGCGGCCGGTGCCTACTTCGTCATCCGTGAGCCCGAGGGCGGCCGCAACCGCTCCCCGCTCGACATCCCCGGCGTGGTCCTGTCCACCCTCGGCCTGGTCGCCCTGGTCTACGGCTTCACCCGCGCCGAGTCGGACGGCTGGGGCGACGCGGTGACCGTCGGCATGTTCGTCGCCTCGGCGGTGCTGCTGCTGGCCTTCGTGGTCGTCGAGTCCAGGGTCAAGGCGCCGCTGCTGCCACTGCGCGTGGTGACCGAGCGCAACCGCGGGGGCATCTACCTCTCCCTCGGTCTCGCGATCATCGCGATGTTCGGCCTGTTCCTCTTCCTGACGTACTACCTGCAGATCGTGAAGGGCTACTCGCCGGTCAAGACAGGTTTCGCCTTCCTGCCGATGATCGCGGGCATGATCACGGGCTCCACCCAGATCGGCACCCGTCTGATGACCCGGGTCGCCCCGCGCCTGCTGATGGGCCCCGGCTTCCTGGTCGCCGCGCTCGGCATGCTGCTGCTGACGCAGCTGGAGATCGGCTCCTCGTACGCGGCCCTGCTGCTGCCCGCGATGCTGCTGCTCGGCCTCGGCATGGGTACGGCGTTCATGCCGGCCATGTCGCTGGCCACCCAGGGCGTCGAGCCGCGGGACTCCGGTGTCGCCTCCGCGATGGTCAACACCTCGCAGCAGGTGGGCGGCGCGATCGGCACGGCCCTGCTGAACACCATCGCCGCCTCGGCGACGACCTCCTACATCGCCGACCACATCGCGGGGGCGACCAGCCGGTCCCAGCAGCAGCTGGTCCAGCTGGAGGGCCAGGTGCAGGGCTACACCAGCGCCATCTGGTTCGCCGTCGGCATCCTCGTGGTGGCCGCGGCGATCGCCCTGACCCTCGTCAACGCCGGCCGTCCGGACATGAGCCCGGTGACCGGTTCCGACGAGGGCGCGGTGGACGAGGTGCAGATCCCGGTCGTCGCCCACTGACGGCGGCGCCCGCCCCTTCGGGCCCTCCTTGGGCACTTCGGGCCATCCGTGGGTGCGGGGAAGGGGACGCCCCGCTCCCACGGAATCCAGGACCTGCCCCGGCTCAGCGGAGCCAGGGCAGGTCCGCACCCGCTTCGGCCGGCTGAAGTCCCTCGGCGATGATCCGCATGATCTCGCCGAGGGACTTCTGCTGTTGCGGGGAGAGCCGGTCGAAGACCGCCTGGCGCACGGCCTCCACGTGGCCGGGCGCGGTCCGGCGCAGCACCTCGTAGCCCTCGTCCGTCAGCACGGCGAACTGGCCCCGCTTGTCGTCGGGGCAGTCCTCGCGGCGGACCCAGCCGTTCTTCTCCAGGCGCGCGATCGCGTGCGAGAGCCGGGATCGGGTGATCTTCGCGAGCATCGCCAGCTCGGTCATCCGCAGCCGCCGCCGCGGCGCCTCGGCGAGCTTGACCAGGAGGCCGTAGTAGACGTGCGGCATGCCCGCGTCGCGCTGGAGCTGACGGTCGAGATGGTCGTCGAGGAGGGTGACGCCCTCCATGAACGAACGCCAGACGCGCTGTTCCTCGTCGGTGAGCCAGCGCGGTTCCTGGGGCTCCGCGGTGGAGCCGGTTGCCGGTGCGGATGCGGGTGCCTTCATGCGTTCCACTCTACGCGGATCCTTCTTGAACTTTAAACAAATGGCCCGTACAGTTTTGTAGAGGGAACCATGTCCCGGAAGGAGCCGCAGCATGTCCGCCGCCACTCAGGAGCGCATGCCCGCTCTGTACCTCAGCCACGGCGCGCCGCCCCTCGCGGACGACCCCGTCTGGCCCGGCGAGCTCGCCGCCTGGTCGGCCGGCCTGCCCCGGCCCAGGGCGATCCTCATGGTCTCCGCCCACTGGGAGGAGGCCCCGCTGGCCCTCGGCGCCACGGAGACCGTCCCGCTCGTGTACGACTTCTGGGGATTCCCCGAGCACTACTACCGGGTGACCTACGACGCCCCCGGCGCGCCGGAGCTCGCCGAGTCGGTACGGAAGCTGCTGCGCGCCCCCGGGATGCCCGTCCAGGACGTCCCCGACCGGGGCCTCGACCACGGCGCGTACGTCCCGCTGGTCGAGATGTACCCGGCGGCCGACATCCCCGTCCTCCAGGTCTCGATGCCGACGCTCGACCCGGTCCGGCTCCTGGAGATCGGCCGCAGGCTCGCCCCGCTGCGCGACGAGGGCGTGCTGATCGTCGGCTCCGGCTTCTTCACCCACAACCTGGCCGCTCTGCGGCAGGGCGGCGTCCCCGCCTGGTCGGCGGAGTTCGACGACTGGGGCCGCCGGGCGCTGGAGGCGGGGGACGTCGACGCCCTGCTCGACTTCACCCGCAAGTCGCCCGCGGGCCTGCTGGCCCACCCGCGCACCGAGCACTTCGCCCCGCTGTTCGTGACCATGGGCGCGGCCGACGCCACCGGTGAGCTGGACGCGCACAAGTCGGTGATCGACGGGTTCTGGATGGGACTGGCGAAGCGGTCGGTGCAGTTCGGCTGACCGCCCTACAGCTCCTTCTCGTACCAGGCCACGTCCCAGTACCGCCCGAACTTGCGGCCGACCTCGCGGTAGGTGCCGACGTGCCGGAAGCCGAGGCGCTCGTGCAGCCGGGCCGACGCCTCGTTCGGCTGGGCGATGCCCGCGTAGGCGCGGTGCAGGTCCTCACCCGACAGGGCCGCGAACAGCGCCCCGTACAGCAGCGTGCCGATGCCCCGGCGGCCGGCGTCCGGGGCGACGTACACGGTCGTCTCCACGGAGGTCGTGTAGGCCGGCTTGGGGCGGAACGGGCTCGATGTGACGTAACCCAGGATCCGCCCTGTGTTCCGGTCCGCGGCAACCATCAGGCGGTACGGCCCGTCTTCAGGGTGGGAGAGCAGCCAGGGGCGGCGCTCCTCCGGAGTGAAGATCGCAGTGTCGAACGTGATCGCCGTCTCACGCACATAGTGGTTGTAGAGGGCCGTGAGGGCGGGGAGGTCGTCCTCGACTCCCGGCCTGACCTGCACCTCCGTAGATGCCGACGGCATCGCGCCCTCCTCCAGGACCGGGCAGCGGCCCGACAGGGTACTGCATGATCAGAAAAATCGGGGGCCCGGTTGGGAATTCTGTCCTGATTCCAGTCGTTGTTTCCATCGGATGCAGGGCACCCGAGGAGAGTCCGGAGAGAGTCCGGAAGACGGAGTCAGGCGTCCGAAGGACCACCCGCTGACCTCACATCGCAAGGGAGCTCGCATGGCAACCCGTGCCGTCGCCCGTCGTAAGTCCGCCACCGGCGAGACGGCCGACGCGGCAAGCAGTGTTCGCGCCCATGGCGGCGAGATCGCCGACCGCGACCTGGTCGGCATGTATCTCGACGAGATCGCGCGTACACCGCTGCTCGACGCAGCCAAGGAAGTCGAGCTGTCGCAGGTCATCGAGGCGGGTGTGTTCGCGAGGCAGGTCCTCGACGGGTACGAGGAGACCAAGACGGACGCGACCCGGGAGGAGCTCGAAGCCCTGGTCGCCGCCGCGGAGCGCGCCAAGGACGTCTTCATCCGCTCCAACCTCCGCCTGGTCGTCGCCGTCGCCCGTCGCTACCCCCGCAGCGGCCTGCCGCTGCTGGACCTGATCCAGGAGGGCAACGCCGGCCTGGTCCGCGCGGTCGAGAAGTTCGACTACCGCAAGGGCTTCAAGTTCTCCACGTACGCCACGTGGTGGATCCGCCAGGCCATCACCCGCTCGATAGCCGACCAGTCCCGCACGATCCGCCTGCCCGTCCACCTGGTGGAGGAGCTCGGCCGGATCCGCCGGGTGCAGCGCGAGTTCAACCGCGAGCACGGCCGGGACCCGGAGCCGGCGGAGATCGCCGCCGAGCTGGGCTCGACGCCCGAGCGCGTCACCGACGTGCTGGACTGGGCCCGCGACCCGGTCTCGCTGAACATGTCGGTAGACGACGAGGGCGAGACGCAGTTCGGTGACCTCCTGGAGGACACCTCGGCGGTGTCGCCCGAGCAGTCGGTGCTCACGCTGCTGCGCAGCGAGGAGCTCGACGACCTCATCGGCCGCCTGGACCAGCGCACGGCCTCCATCATCAAGATGCGCTACGGCATCGAGGACGGCCGCGAGCGCACCCTGACCGAGGTGGGCAAGGAGCACGGCCTGACCCGCGAGCGCATCCGGCAGATCGAGAAGCACGCGCTGCTGGAGCTGAAGAAGCTGGCTCGCAGCACCGGTTTCGACGCGGCGGCCTGACCCCGGCGATCATCGCGGACGGCCCCGGCGCACGACCCGTGGCCCCTCTGGGTGACGGGCCGTGTGCGCCCGGTGGTCACCGCGTACGCCGGGTGGCGAAAGACCGCGCAAACATGGCGTTCGGACGCCGCTTCAACCCCCAGGGCTCAGGGAACAAGACTTCCGGGCCCATCAGTTCGGGCCCGGGGCCGGTCTCCGGTCCCCCGAGAGCCAAGTCCCGTCGCACTCCCCCCGGCGCCGGGACTCTCCCAAGGCCGGGCTTCGGCGTCCCTCCCCCCGGACGCCGGGGCCCGGCTCTCTTTCTGCCGCCGGCCCCGCCGGCGCGCGGCACTGGAGAGCGGGCCACCCCGTACCTGAACCACGGGGTGGCCCGCCAGATGGCAGATTGTGTCACATGGGCATAGCCTGCCGGGCGTGAGCAGCACCACCCCCACCCCGCAGGCCTCGCTGACCGAACGGCGCAAGGCCGAGACGCGCATGGAGATCGCCCGTGCGGCGGCCGGCCTCTTCGTGCGGCGCGGCCTGCGCGCCACCCGTGCGGAGGACATCGCCCAGACCGCCGGCATCGCCCCGCGCACCTTCTACCGGTACTTCGCCACGAAGGAGGAGGCCGTCGCCCCGCTCTACGCGGCCGGCGCCCAGCGCTGGGTGGAGGCGGTGCGGGCCGCGCCCGCCTCCGTGAGCGTCCCGCAGGCCCTGGAGGACGGGGTCCGCCACACCCTCACGCCGGGCGTCGGCGTCTCCGCCTCGTCCTGGGAGTGGGTCCGCACGCTCCTGCGCCTGGCCGCGGCCAACCCGTCCCTGCGCCGGGTGTGGGCGGAGGTCTGCCAGGACTCGGAGCGCATGCTGGGGGAGGTGCTGGCGGAACGGGTGACACGTGCCGGTGCGGTCGCGGGCTCCGCGGCGGCGGACGGGGGCGACAACGTTGCCGCCGCCGCTGAGCTGCGCCTCGCCGACGCGGCACTGCGCTTCGCTGCGGCCGTCGCCAGTGCCGCCGTGCGGACCGCGCTCGAAGGCTGGGCCGAGGGGGACGGACCGGCGGAGGGCCCGGGAAGCCCGGCCGACCTCGCGCTGCGCAACCTCACGGCACTCCGCGACTTCCCGTTCGGGGCGTGACCTCCAGCTCTCACGCCCGGGGCCCCTGGGCCCCGGCTTTCCGGGCCCTTGGTCCCCTGGCCCATCCGGCTCACCGGCCCATCCGGCTCACCGGCCCATCCGGCTCACCGGGCCCTCGGCCCTCGGCCCCCGGCCCTCGGTTACGGGCCAGGGCCACGGGCCACGGGCCACGGGCCACGGGCCCCCGGCCCCGGGCCCTCAGGCCCTGGCCCTCAGGCCCTCGCCCCCCTCCCCGGGCCGTCGGCCCCCGCCCCGCCCCGGCTCCTCGGCTACCCGGGCCCTCGGCCCCCCCGGCTCCTCAGGCCAGGCCCCCGGCGTCGGGCCCCCTGGCCCTCGCCTCCCGGCCCCGGGCCCCCGGGCCACCGGGCCGCTCGCCCCCGGCCTTCCGGGCCGTGGCCCCCGGCCCCAGGCCCTTGGCCCTCAGGCCCTCGCCCCCCCGACTCCGGGCCCCAAAGCCTCGCCCCCCCCGGCTCCTGTTCCGGGACGTGACCCCGGCCCCCTCACGCCCCCGCCCCCGCCCCCGCCGCTCTGCTCAGCCGTGCTCCCAACTCCCCCACGGCGTGCACGAGTTCCCGCGGCTCGTGCACGGTGAAGTCGCACTCCAGCATCGCCAGCCGGAACGCCACCCAGGGCGTCGCGTCCCCCACCGACCCGCGCAGCCGGCAGCTGTCCTCGTCCACCGGCTCGGGCGTGCCCAGCCACGCGGGCAGGCGGGCGGCGACGAAGGCGGCGGGTGCGGCGAACGTGACCTCGAAGTCGTAGCTCTGCTGCTGCCGTTGCATCGACCGGCGCAGGTACTCCGCGGCGTCGCCGGTGGGCAGCTCGCGCGGGGTGAACCGCGCCCCGGTGGCGAACGGCTCGCTCACCCGGTCGACCCGGAACGTGCGCCAGTCGTCCCGGTCGAGGTCGTACGCCACCAGGTACCAGCGGCGGCCGGTCGACACCAGGCGGTACGGCTCCGTCAGGCGCCGCGACTCGGTGCCGTCGGCGGCCCGGTAGGCGAACCGCAGCCGCTCGTGACCGGCCGCCGTCGAGGCCATGACGGTCAGTGTCTCGGGGGCGATGCTCGGTCCGTCGCCGCTGGTCAGCGGGGTGGTCGCGGCCTGGAGCGTGGTCACGCGGTGGCGCAGCCGGGCGGGCAGCACCTGCTCCAGCTTGGCCAGCGCCCGCACCGACGCCTCGTCCAGGCCCTCCACGGCGTGCCCGGCCCCGGCGCGCAGGCCGACCGCGATGGCCACGGCCTCCTCGTCGTCGAGCACCAGCGGCGGCATGGCCTTGCCGGCGACGAGCCGGTAGCCGCCGTCGGTGCCCTTGGTGGCCTGTACGGGATAGCCGAGCTCGCGCAGCCGGTCGATGTCGCGCCGGACCGTGCGGCGGGAGACCCCGAGCCGGTCGGCGAGCTCGCCGCCGGGCCATTCGCGGGGCGTCTGGAGGAGGGAGAGGAGCGTCAGCAGCCGGGCCGGGGTGTCCGTCGTCATGCCGTCGAGGATGCCGTATCACTAGGACACAATCTGACCTATTGGGCTTCTACTGTCGACCCATGAACTCCACCGAGACCTCTTCGGGCACGGACCGCCGGCGCTGGTTCGCCCTCGCGATCGTGATGACCGCGGCCTTCATGGACCTCGTCGACGTGACCATCGTCAACATCGCCATCCCGTCGATCCAGCAGGACGCGGGCGCCTCCTTCAGCGAGATCCAGTGGATCACCGCCGGATACGCCCTCGCCTTCGCCGCCGGGCTGATCACCGGCGGACGGCTCGGCGACATCCACGGCCGCAAGCGGATCTTCCTCGTCGGCATAGGGGGATTCACCGTCGCCTCCGCGCTGTGCGGCCTCGCGGTGAACCCCGAGATGCTGGTCGCCTCGCGGTTCCTGCAGGGCGCCATGGCGGCGCTGATGGTGCCGCAGGTGCTGTCGATCGTGCATGCGACCTTCCCGGCGCACGAGCGGGGCAAGGTGTTCGGGCTGTTCGGCGCGGTGGTCGGCCTCGGAGCCGTGTCCGGTCCGCTGCTCGGGGCGCTGCTGACCGAGTGGAACCTGTTCGGCTGGGAGTGGCGCTCGATCTTCCTGATCAACCTGCCCGTCGGGATCGCGGGTCTGGTCCTCGGCAGCCGTTTCATCACCGAGTCCAAGGCGCCGCGGGCGCTGAAGCTCGACCTCGTGGGCGTCGCGCTCGGGAGTCCGGCCACTACGGCCTCGCGATCACCCCGTGGCAGATGGCCCTGCCGCTCGTGGTGATGGGTGCCGGCATGGGGCTGATCGTCGCGCCGCTGACCGACGCGATCCTCTCCGAGGTGCCGCGCGAGCACTCCGGTTCGGCCTCCGGCCTGATCAACACCGTCCAGCAGATGGGCAACGCGCTGGGGCTGGGGCTGGTCTCGGTGGTCTTCTTCGGCACGATCTCCGAGCACCTGCGCCCGGAGCAGGTGGGTCCGGCCTTCGCGGACGCCTTCGAGAACGCACTGGTGTACGTGGCCGCCGTGCTGGGTGTCATCTTCCTGCTGATGTGCGCGCTGCCGAAGCGGCCCGCGCAGCACGTCGAGGGGGAGCAGACGCCGGCCGGGCGGCAGGAGCAGGAGCCGGCGCTGGTCTGACCGGCCCTCGGACGGAGACGGACTCGGCCCCTCGGGGTGCCGGGTCCGTCTCCGTCTTTCCGATCATGCCCGCTTGGGCCCGAACCTGTTTACTTCCCGGACATCTGGGCGTAGCCTCCCGCTGAAACCACACGTTCGGGCATGAGGCGGAGGCGAACGGACATGTACGCACCGGAGCGGCAGCAGGAGATCCTCCGGCTCGCCCGTGACGGCGGCCGAGTGGATGTCGTGTCGCTGGCCGAGGAGTTCCAGGTGACGGCGGAGACGATCCGCCGCGATCTGAAGGCCCTCGACCGCGCCGGACTGGTCCGCCGGGTGCACGGCGGGGCCATCCCGGTCGGGCGCCTCGACTTCGAGCCGGACCTCGCCGAGCGCGAGTCCACGGCCGCCGACGAGAAGGACCGCATCGCCAAGGCCGCCCTCGCGGAACTGCCGACCGAGGGCACGATGATCCTCGACGCCGGCACGACGGTGGCCCGCATGGCCGCCGCCCTCCCGCTGGAGGCCTCCCTCACCGTCGTCACGCACAGCCTGCCCATCGCGGCCCGCCTCGCCGACCACCCCGGCATCCAGCTCCACCTGGTCGGTGGCCGCGTCCGGCACCGCACCCGCGCCGCCGTGGACGCCTGGGCGCTGCGGGCCTACGGCGAGATCCGCGCCGACGTGCTGTTCGTGGCCGCCAACGGCTTCTCCGCCGAACACGGCCTGACCACCCCCGACCTCGCCGAGGCCGCCGTCAAGCGCGCGGCCGTGGCCGCCGCCCGCCGCGTGGTGCTGCTCGCCGACTCCTCCAAGCACGGCCAGGAGCACTTCGCCCGCTTCGGCGACCTGAGCGACGTGGACCTGCTGATCACCGACAGCGGGTTGAGCCCCGAAGACGCCGTCGCGATCGAGCGCGGCGGCACGGAAGTAGTGCGCGCATGATCCTCACCGTCACCCCCAACCCGTCCCTGGACCGCACCTACGAGGTGCCGTCCCTCGACCGCGGCGAGGTCATCCGCGCCACCGGCGAGCGGATGGACCCGGGCGGCAAGGGCGTGAACGTCTCGCGCGCGGTGGCCGCCGCCGGGCAGCGCACGGTGGCCGTCCTGCCGCTCGGCGGTGCCCCGGGCGCGCTCGTCGCCGAGCTGCTCGACCAGCAGGGCATCGAGGTCGCCCCGGTCCCGGTCGCCGGGGCCACCCGTTCCAACATCGCCCTGGCCGAGGCCGACGGCGTCCTGACGAAGATCAACGCGCCCGGTCCGGAACTCACCGAGACCGAACGCGAACTGCTGCTGGAGACCATCCGGCACCAGTCCCGCGACGCCTCCTGGATCGCCTGCTGCGGCAGCCTCCCGCGCGGCCTGGCCCCCTCCTGGTACGCCGAGCTGGTCGCCCGCGCCCACGCCGCCGGTGCCCGGATCGCCCTGGACACCTCCGGGCCCGCCCTGCTCGCGGCCCTGCGGGAACGGCCCGACGTCGTCAAGCCCAACGCCGAGGAGCTGTCCGAGGCCGTCGGACGCCCCCTCGCCACCGTCGGTGACGCCGTGAAGGCCGCCGAGGAACTGCGCGAGATGGGGGCCCGGGCCGTCCTCGCCAGCCTCGGCGCCGACGGGCAGCTGCTCGTGTCGGACCAGGGCGCCTGGTTCGGCAGCGCCCGGGTCGACGCCGTCCGCAGCAACGTGGGCGCCGGCGACTCCTCCCTCGCCGGTTTCCTCATCGCCGGCGGCAGCGGCCCCGAGGCCCTCGCCTCCGCGGTCGCCCACGGCGCCGCCGCCGTCCAGCTGCCCGGCAGCGTCATGCCGACACCGGCCGACCTGGACCCGGCGGCGGTCAGGGTCACGGCCGACCTGCCCGCCGACCGCGTGCTGCAGGAGCCGGTGTCATGAGCCACGACGCGCAGCGCCCGGTGACGCCCGGTCGGCGGACCTCCCCGTTACTCCCCACCGCCACCCCTGTCATCCCCGTCACTCCCGTCACCCCCCACCGCACCCCCGTCCCCCTCCCCGCCCACTCCACCCACCGGGCGATACGCGTGCTAAGGAGCCCGCGATGAGCGACATGATCACGGCGGAACTGGTCGATCTCGACCTGTCCGCCGACACCAAGGAAGCGGCGGCCCGCGCCCTCGCCGAGCGCATGGTGGCCCTGGGCCGGGTGACCGACCTGGACGGCTTCCTCGCCGACGTGGCCGCCCGCGAGGCCCAGATGCCGACCGGTCTCGACGGTGGCATCGGCATCCCGCACTGCCGCAGCGAACACGTCACCGAGCCGACGCTCGCCTTCGGGCGCAGCGCGGCCGGCATCGACTTCGGCGCGGCGGACGGCCCCGCCGACCTGATCTTCCTGATCGCCGCGCCGGCCGGCGCCGACGACGCCCACCTGACGATCCTGTCCTCCCTGGCCCGCCAGCTGATGAACAGCGAGTTCACCGACGCCCTGCGCGCGGTGGGCGACCCGGCGGCCGCCGCGGCGCTGATCCGCGGCGACGAGCCGCCGGCACCCGCCGCGGCCCTCTCCACCGACCCCGTGGCGACGGCGGGAGCGGCCTCTCCCGCCGCCGCCACGGTCACCGCCGACGCGGACGATGCCGCCGCCACGGTCACCGCCGACGCGGACGAGGCCACCGCCGGCGAGGTCACCGCCGGTGCGCAACGCCCGTTCCGCATCGTCGCCGTCACCTCCTGCCCCACCGGCATCGCTCACACCTACATGGCGGCCGAGTCGCTGGAGAACGCCGGCCGCGAGGCGGGCGTCGACATCACCGTCGAACCCCAGGGCTCGGCCGGCTTCACCCGGCTCGACCCGGCGGTCATCGCCGCCGCCGACGCCGTGATCTTCGCCCACGACGTGCCCGTACGGGAGAAGGAACGCTTCGCCGGCAAGCCCACCGTCGACGTCGGCGTCAAGGCGGGCATCAACCGCCCCGCCGAACTCATCGCGGAGGTCCGCGAGAAGGCCGCCCGCGGTGAGGTCACCGCCGGCTCCGCCCCGGCCACCCCGGTGGAGCGCTCCGGCGGCTCCGGCGAGGGCTACGGCACCAAGCTGCGCAAGTGGCTGATGTCCGGCGTCAGTTACATGGTGCCGTTCGTCGCGGCGGGCGGTCTGCTGATCGCCCTCGGCTTCGCGATCGGCGGATACGAGATCAACAAGGCCCCGTCGGTGATGGAGCACTTCGTCTGGACGCAGGCCGACAGCTGGGCGGCCCTGCTCTTCCAGATCGGCGGCGTCGCCTTCGGCTTCCTCGTCCCCGTCCTGGCCGGCTACATCGCCTACGGCATGGCCGACCGGCCCGGCCTCGTGCCCGGCTTCGTCGGCGGCGCGATCTCCCTCACCATCAACGCGGGTTTCCTCGGCGGTCTCGCCGCCGGCCTCATCGCCGGTGGCGTGGTCATCGCGATCCAGAAGGTGCAGATCCCGGCGGCCATGCGCGGCATCATGCCGGTGGTGGTGATCCCGCTGATCTCCTCGGCGATCGTCGGGTTCCTGATGTTCGTCGTCATCGGCAAGCCCATCGCCGAGGCCCAGAAGGGCATGACCGACTGGCTCAACGGCCTGTCCGGCTCCAACGCCATCCTGCTCGGCGCCCTCCTCGGCCTGATGATGTGCTTCGACCTCGGCGGCCCCGTCAACAAGGTCGCCTACACCTTCGCCACCGCCGGCATCGCGGTCGCCAGTCCCAGCGACTCGGCGATGAAGATCATGGCCGCGGTCATGGCGGCCGGCATGGTCCCGCCGCTGGCGATGGCCCTGGCGACGACCGTGCGCGGCAAGCTCTTCACCCGGACCGAACGCGAGAACGGCAAGGCCGCCTGGGTGCTCGGCGCCTCCTTCATCTCCGAGGGCGCGATCCCGTTCGCGGCGGCCGACCCGCTGCGCGTCATCCCCGCCTCGATGGCCGGCGGCGCCCTCACCGGCGCCCTGTCGATGACCTTCGGCGCCACCCTGCGCGCCCCGCACGGCGGCATCTTCGTGGTCCCGCTGATCGGCAACCCGCTGCTCTACCTGGTCGCCATCGCCGCGGGCGTCTGCGTCACCACCGCCCTGGTCGTCGTCCTGAAGGGCCTGCGCAAGCCGGCTCCCGGCGCCACCGCGGCCCCCGACGAGGGCACCGCGGCCCCGGCGGCCGAGCGCAAGCAGCCGGTGGCGGCCTGAGGCTCAACCGGAACCGCCCCTTTCGGGCTGTGTGAGCTGTTCATGCCGCCTGCGAGATAGATCACGAAAATCACGGCCCGGGACCGATGCCCCGGGCCGTGGTGTCTACTGGGGCACATGTCCGATCACGTCTCGCGGTGGCCCGAGCGCCACTCCCTCCCCGCCCTCCCGCAGCAGCGGCAGACGGGCTCCCGGTCGGAGTCCGTGGAACTGACCTCCGAGGAGGCGGACGCCTTCGCCGAGCTGGTACGCCGCTTCGGCGACGGCGACTGAACCGCGCTACGACAGCTGCGCCGCCCGCCGCTCCATCGCCTCACGCGCCGCGTCCTCGCTGGCGTACACCTCGCACATGTGCCGCCCGTCCGGCGTCGCCGTGTGCTCGACCTCCCACAGGGACAGCTCCTCGCCGTCGCGCAGCAGGAACGCGTGCTCGTAGAGCGAGAAGCCCAGACCAGCCCGGCCCGCGCGGCAGGGACGGCCGAAGGCCTGGGTGATCAGGTGACCGGACGCCGTGGCCAGCAGGGCCGCCGTGTCCGCGCCCGGCCGGTCCGTGTTCTCCGCCCGGCGCAGTAAGCGGCGCGCGTGGTCCGCCGAGTCCTCCGCCGCGTAGGCGTGCCGGGGCGTGGGAGCCGGGGACAGCTGCACCGTCACCGGCAGCTCGAAGTCCGGTGTGTCCGGCGGCAGCGGCAGCCGCGAGGTCGCGGCCCGCAGCTCCTCCTCGTCGACGTACACCTCGTGCTGCGGCTCGCTGCCCGGCGCGGTGTTGTGGACGAGCTCCCAGAGCGTGAGCGCCGAGCCGTCGGCCAGCAGCCACGTGTGCCGGTACGTCTCGCGGTGCAGCCCCGCGCTGTGGTGCGCGGAGTGCAGCGAACCGTCGTGCGCCAGCGCGCAGTCCAGCCGCCGTATCGTCTCGTCCGGTAGCTCGAAGGAGTTCAGGGCACGGCCGAGGAGTCGCGCGAGGTGCTCCTCCGGAGACTCGGGCGAGTCATGGGGTTCGTACGCTGCCGTCTCGTACGGAACGCTCAAGGTTTCTCCCGGCGTTGCTGCATGTCACCTTGTGAGTGCATACCGTAGCCCCTCGGTCGGACATCATGTCCGGGAACCGAGAAAACGTACGTCCACGAAAACGCGCGGGCCGCGCGAAAAGTTCCCGCGCGGACCCGTCGGTTCGTCAAAAACGCCTGCTGGAGCAGTACTTCGTGAGGTCAGGCGGCGCTGCCCGCGACCCACTGGCTCCAGCTCATGTTCCATCCGTTGAGCCCGTTGTCCGGCGCCACCGTCTTGTCGGGCGAGTTCTTCACGATCACCACGTCCCCGATGAGGGAGTTGTCGTAGAACCACTTGGCGGAGGTGTCGCCCCCGGCGCCCCGGACGTCCGCGAGGCCGACGCAGCCGTGGCTGGTGCCCTGGCGGCCGAACGGCGGGTTGCCCTTGTTGTACCAGTAGTTGCCGTGGAGGAACGTCCCGGACGTCGTCAGGCGCATCGCGTGCGGCACGTCCGGGATGTCGTATTCGCCGCCCAGCCCGACCGTCCGGCTGTTCATCCGCGTCTGCACGAACTTCTCGGAGATCACCATCTGCCCGTTGTACGTGGTGTGCTCCGGGCTGCCCGCCGAGATCGGGACCGTCTTGAGCGTCTTGCCGTCCCGGACGACCGTCATGGTCTGCGTGTTCGTGTCGACCGTGGAGACCTGCGAGCGCCCGACGGTGAAGGTGACCGTCTTCTTCTGCACCCCGAAGACGCCGTTCGCGCCCTCGACCCCGTCCAGGTCGATCTTCATCGTGACCTTGGACCCGGCCTTCCAGTACTCCTCGGGCCGGAAGTCGAGCCGCTGGCCGTTGAACCAGTGCCCGACGACCTTCTGCCCGCTGCTGGACGTGACCGAGATGTGCGACTGCACGGCCTTGCGGTCGGTGATCGCCTTGTCGAAGGTGAACGACACCGGCATGCCCACACCGACCGTGGTGCCGTCGTCCGGCGTGTACGTCCCGATGAAGCTGTTCGACGACGTCACCGTGGTGAAGATGGAGTTGGCCGCGGCCGTCCGGCCCTCGGCGTCCTTCGCGGTCGCCGATATCCGGTACTTCGTCCCGCGCTCCAGGCGTTCCTTCGGCTTCCACGCCTTGCCGTCCGCGGTGAGCGAGCCGGGCACGCTCTGCCCGTTGTCCGCCACCGTCATCTTCACGTCCGTCAGCCTGCCGTCGCTGACCTTCACGCCGGTGGTGTTGATGGACGCGCCGGTGGAACCGTCCTCGGCCGAGATGGCGATCTTCGCGACGGACGTCTTGGTGTCGCCCTTGCCGCCCTTCCCGTCGTCCTCGGCGTTGGCGCTGCCACCGCACGCGGTGAGCGTCAGGGCGCCGACCACCAGGGCGGCACAGGCCCCCAGTACGCGCCGCGCTGCAATGTCCGGCGTTGTCACGGGCTGCTCCCAGTTCAAGTGATGTGCGTGATCCGCTCCAGTACGTGAGGGAAGAGGGGACCGGCCCCCGGCCGGGTTCCGTCCGTGCGCGGTGAACGCTGTCACGTGACAGAACCGCGACAAAGTCCGGCTCCGCGTGACGGCACCGAGCGCGGCCCGGGCCGTCAGCGGCCGCCGTACAACTCGCCGTACGACGGCCACGCCCCGCCCGGCCCGTCGACCGGCCCGGCGGCCCGCACGGCCCGCACGATCGCCCGTGTCACGACGTCCGCGCCCGCCGCGAGGACCTCGTTGAGCGCGAGCGGGTTCGCCGCGTCCAGGGCGCGGTCGCCCGTCGCCAGGGCGAACACCGTGTCCCCGTCGTTGAGGAGATGCACCGGCCGCACCGCGCGGGCGATGCCGTCGTGGGCCGTCCCGGCCAGCTTCTGCGCCTGCGCCTTCGTCAGGTCCGCGTCCGTGGCGACCACGGCCAGCGTGGTGTTGAGCGGCGGCGGCGCACTCCGCGCGGACGTCTCGGCGAGCCTGCGCCGCGCGGCCTCGTGGACCTCCGCCCGCGGATAGGCGACCCGCCCCTGGAACAACTCTCCGTACAGCACCCCCGTTTCCGGATCGAGCACCGATCCCGCCGCGTTGGCCACCGCCAGCGCCGCCACCGTGATTCCCGAAGCGAGCACCGTGCTCGCGCTGCCGACGCCGCCTTTCACCACCCCGACGACCGCGCCCGTGCCCGCACCGACACAGCCCTGCGGCACCGGCGCGCCCGGCTCGCTCGCCGCGGCCGCCTCGACCGCCTCCCGCCCCAGGGCCGCGTCGGGCCGGGCCCGGAAGTCACCGCCCCGGCCCAGGTCGAAGACGCACGCCGCGGGCACCACCGGCACCACGTGCGCCGGGTCCGCCCCGACCCGGATGCCGCGCCCCCGCTCCTCCAGCCAGGCCATCACCCCCGACGCCGCGTCGAGCCCGTAGGCGCTGCCGCCGGTCAGGACGACCGCCTCGACCTTGCGCACCACGTTGCGCGGGTCCAGCGCGTCCGTCTCCTTGGTGCCGGGACCGCCGCCCCGTACGTCCACGGCGGCCACCGCCCCGCCCTCCGGGGCGAGTACGACCGTGGTGCCGGTCAGCCAGCCGTCGCCGGCGCGGGTCGCGTGCCCCACCCGCAGACCGGCCACATCCGTCAGAGCGTCCATCCGAGCCTCGACTGTCATGGCGCACAGTCTCGTCCAGACGGCGGGCCGCGCGGGCCGCCACGAGCCGGCCGAGGCGGGCCTGCGCCGGGCCGGCCGGTGCGGTCAGGCCGCCCGGCCCGAAGCGGCGTGCACCCGCGCCGGGCGCGTCGCCAGTGTCTCTCCCACCGCCACCGACAGCGCGACCACCACACCCGCCGCGAGCACCGCCCAGTCGCCCAGGAACGTGCAGCAGATCACCAGCAGGGCCGTCGTCGGCAGCACCAGCTGCTGGGTGATGCCCACCTTGAAGTGGCGGGAGTGCAGCGCCCACAGGGTCAGCAGGTAGAGGGCCGTCGGCAGGGTCACGGCGGCCGACGCCGCCAGCGCGGAGATGTGCGCCTCGCCCACCGTCTGCTCCACCGCCACCTCCAGCCCCGCCCCGATCGCGGCCGCCGAGGCGAACACCGCGTAGTGGCCGTAGCCCCACAGGAACGCCTGCCGGTTGGAGCGCAGATGGCTGTGGATGGGCACCACGAAGTACAGCCACCACGCGGCGAAGATGATCAGCAGGCCGCCCGCGGCGATCGGGAGGAGCTCGCCCAGCGCGTCGTTCTCGTCGACGCCCGACTTCACCGCGACCGTGGCCGCGGCGACCGTCTCGCCGAGCACGATGATGGTGAACAGGCCGTACCGCTCCGCGATGTGACGCGGATGCCAGGCCGTGGCACGGCCCCGCTCCGCGAACAGCGGCACGGACATCTCCAGCAGCGCCATCGCCAGGAACCACCAGGGCCGCACCCCCGAGGGCAGGAACAGCAGCCCCAGCCAGCCGACCTGGCACAGCAGCACGCCGCCGGCGTAGCGCAGGGCCGTCGACCGCTCCGGGCCCTCGCTCGAACGGGCCGCCCGCAGCCACTGCGCCACCAGGGCGAGCCGCATGACGGCGTACCCCAGCCAGACCACGAGGTACTCGTGCTCCTCGAACGCCTGGGAGACCCCCGCCGCGAGGACCAGCACGCCGGCGATCTGCACCAGCGTGACCACCCGGTACAGCACGTCGTCGTTGTCGTACGCCGAGGCGAACCAGGTGAAGTTCATCCACGCCCACCACAGGGCGAAGAACACCATCGCGTAGTCGACGATCCCCTCGCCCGCGTGCCCCTCGGCGACCGAGTGCACCAGTTGGATGCCCGCCTGGGCGACGGCCACGACGAAGCACAGGTCGAAGAAGAGCTCCAGCGGCGAGGCCGTCCGGTGCGCCTCGTCGCGGCCGCGGGCCCTCATCCTGCGCAGCGGACCCCGGCCGCCGGGCGCGTCGGAGGGGTCGGGCGGGGGAGGGGTGCTGGAGGTCATGGTCCCCAGCACAACAGAAGGAGCCGGGATTTTCTCCGCGACCGTACCCTGGACGCATGAGCACCGCTCCCGAACCCGAGCCGCGCGCGCCGAAGCCCGCGCTGGTCTTCGACGACCCGCTCGACCAGCAGTCCTCCGACGACACCGACCGCGGCTGGGGCGAGCGCGGCGACTCCGGCGGCAGCGCGGCCGACCTCAAGCGCTTCCTCGACGAGAAGCCGCCGCACCACCTCTGAGCGACCCGGTGCAGCGCCCGGTGCCTCACCAGGCGCCACGCCCGGCGCACCCCCCGGTGAGACGCCCCTGCGGCCGCCGGGCGCGGCGCTACCGCCGGTCGTGCCCCGAGCCGCGCTGGGCGACCAGGGCGTCCCGGATCTCCTTCAGCACCTCCAGCTCGGTCACCTCCATGACCTCCTGCGTGCCCTCCTTCGCCTTCCGGCGGGCCTCCACCCGGGCCAGGTACTTCGCCATCGGCAGGACCATCAGGAAGTAGACGACCGCCGCCGTGATCACGAAGCTGAGAGCGGCGCCGAGGACCGAACCCCACAGGATCTGGATGCCCTGCTCGCCCTCGCAGGTCGAGCTCAGGCAGGAGCTGTAGTGGTCGAGGTTCTTGGTCCCGATGGCCCCGACGACGGGGTTGATGATCCCCTTCACCACGGCGTTGACGATGTTGGTGAAGGCGGCACCGATCACCACCGCCACCGCCAGATCGACGACGTTGCCGCGCATCAGGAAGGCCTTGAAGCCCTCCCAGACGCTCGGATCCTTCTTCTCGCTCACCTGGGGGCCTCTCCTCGTACGAGCAGCTTGTGGAACAAAACGCTCCGCAACCTACGGCACCGTGCGGCCGAACCGGGCAAGCGGGTCCCTCCAACGAGGGGCGTGACGGAACCCCGCGCCGACGTACCTTCCGCGTCGCCCGCGCGCCGGTCACCACAGCGTCACCGCCAGCCGCGTGGTGGCGCTCGCGCCGGCCAGCCGGGCGGCCGTGGCGCGCGGCACCGAGAGCACGACCAGCGCCCCGCCGTCGGTGGCGTCCTGGGAGGGCTCCGGCACCTCGGTCACCCGGGCTCCGCGCGCGACGACCCGGGCGTCCCCGCCCGTCGCCGTCTCCTCCGCGGCGATGACGTCGACCCGGTCACCCGGCCGCAGCAGCCGTACGGTCGCCGCGTCGGCGATCCGGACCGGGGCCGTCACCGCCGCGATCGCCCGGCGGGCCCGGGTGGATTGCTCCCCGGAGGCCGGGGCCGCGCGGGCGGGGGACTGCGCCGGGGGATGGCCGCGAGCCCCCTCGGCGTCGCGCGGGCCCGCCGCCACGAGCGCCGTCGCCGTGACCGCGAGCCCGACCGCCACGGCCCGCCGCCGGTGCCGCACCAGCCGGCCCGCGCGGCCGCCGCCCCGTACCCGGACCGGGTCGAACCCGGGCACCTCGCGGGTCGCGGGAACCTCGGCCCCGGGCGGGCCGGGCGCGACGGCCCAGGAGGGCGGGGAGGACGGGGACGGCGGGGACGGCGCGAACGAAGGGCGAGCGAGGGACACGGGGACCACCACCTGGGACGAGGGACCGGCTTGCGCTCCCCACGATGAGGCGTCCCGCCGCACTCCGCTCCGGCCTGTGGACCCACCGCCGGCCTGTGGACAACTCCCTCACCCGAACGGCGAATTCCGGCTTCCGACCCACCCGTCCGCGATCAGCCCGCCCCTGCGGCAGCGCGCGTCCCCACCCGTCCGGTCGGCCCGCCGGCGAGCCCACCCGTCCGCGATGGGCCCGCCCCTGCGGCAGCGCGCGTCCCCATCCGTCCGGTCGGCCCGCCGGCGAGCCCACCCGTCCGCGATGGGCCCGCTCCTGCGGCAGCGTGTGGCCCCATCCGTCCGGTCGGCCCGCCGGCGACCGACGGCAGTGCGCGTCCCCACCGCCTGGTCAGCCCGCCCGCTCCTTGCGGCAGCGCGTGGCCTCACCCGTCCGGTCGGCTTGCCCACTCCCTGCGGCAGCGCGCGTCCCCACCCGCCTGGTCAGCCCGCCCGCTCCTTGCGGCAGCGCGTGGCCTCACCCGTCCGGTCGGCCTGCCCACTCCCTGCGGCAGCGCGCGGCCCCACCCGTCCGGCCAGCCAGCCCGCCCGCCCCTACGGCAGCGCGAACCCCGGATTCATCCCGCCCAGCGCGTTCACGCACAGGCAGTCCCGTTCCTCCGCCCCCGGCAGCCCGGCCACCGCGTCGAACAGCACGCCGCGCAGCCGGTCGACGTTCGCCGAGAACACCCGCAGTACCTCGTCGTGCGAGACGCCCTCGCCGGTCTCCGCACCCGCGTCGAGGTCGGTGACCAGTGTCAGGGACGTGTAGCAGAGCTCCAGCTCGCGGGCGAGGGCCGCCTCGGGATGGCCGGTCATGCCCACGACCGACCAGCCCTGCGCCTGGTGCCACAACGATTCGGCACGGGTCGAGAAGCGCGGCCCCTCGACCACGACCAGCGTGCCGCCGTCCACCGGCTCCCAGTCCCGTCCGCGCGCCGCCTTCAGTGCCACGGCCCGCCCGGCGGGGCAGTAGGGATCGGCCAGCGACACGTGCACGACGTTCGGCACCGTGCCGTCGGGCAGCGGCAGTCCGTCGAAGTAGGAGTTGGCGCGGGACTTCGTGCGGTCCACCAGCTGGTCCGGCACCAGGAGCGTGCCCGGCCCGTACTCGGGGCGCAGACCGCCCACCGCGCAGGGGGCCAGCACCTGGCGCACGCCGACCGACCGCAGCGCCCACAGGTTGGCCCGGTAGTTGATCCGGTGCGGCGGCAGATGGTGGCCCCGCCCGTGCCGGGGCAGGAAGGCGACCCGCCGGCCGGCGACCTCACCGAGGAAGAGGGAGTCGCTGGGCGGCCCGTAGGGGGTGTCGACCCGGACCTCGGTCACGTCGTCGAGGAAGGAGTAGAACCCGGAGCCGCCGATGACGCCGATCCCGGCGCCCTCCGTGCCCTCAGTGCCCTCAGTGCCCTCCGTGCCCTCCGTGCCCTCCGTGCCCGCCGAGTCCACCGGGGTCGCCGCGTTCGCGTTGTTCGCCATGCCCGCACCCTAACCGCAGGCGGAAACGCCGAGGACCCCGTCGCCCCGAGGGCGACAGGGTCCCGTAAGAATCAGGCCTTACGCGGCGGTCGTGCTGCTGCTGCTCGCGGAGCTGCTGCCCGCGCTCGACGACGAACTCGACGAGCTCGACGAGCCGGAGTCCGAGGACGACGAGGACGAGCTCGACGACTTCGACGCCGGGGAGCTGCTCGACGAGGAGCCGCGGCTGTCGTTCCGGTAGAAGCCGGAGCCCTTGAAGACAATGCCGACCGCCGAGAACACCTTCTTCAGGCGGCCCTGGCAGCTGGGGCACTCGGTCAGAGCGTCGTCGGTGAACTTCTGCACCGCCTCGAGGCCCTCGCCGCACTCGGTGCACTGGTACTGGTAGGTGGGCACTGTCTTCCTCCTGGCACTCTCACTCGATGAGTGCTAACGACGCTCCATAGTGACGTATTCCGGCCGCTCAGTCCACTGCCACCGGCACGCGGTGACCCACGCCACGTGCGACGGTCCGGCCGTGGGCCCGCGGGGACAGCCGGGAACGCAGGGCCAGCAGGGTCGCCAGGGCCAGCACCGTGCCGCCCATCGGCACCAGGAAACCGGCGCCGTCCCAGAGGCGGTCCTCCAGCTGTCCGGCGACCGTGACGGCCGCCGCCTGGCCGAGGGCGACCGCGCCGGTCAGCCAGGTGAAGGCCTCCGTGCGGGCGCCGGCCGGGACCAGGCTTTCGACCAGGGTGTAGCCGGTGATCAGGGCGGGCGCGATGCACATGCCGACCAGCAGGCCGAGACCGGCGAGGACCAGCACCGAGTGGGCGGCCCACAGGCCCGAGGCGGTGAGCGCCAGGGCCAGGTAGCCGACGACCAGGCGCTGCTGCGGTGCCGCCTTCCAGGCGATGGCGCCGCAGACGAGGCCGGAGAGCATGTTGCCCGCGGCGAAGACGCCGTAGAGGACGCCGTTCAGGCCCGGTTCGCCGATCGACTCGGTGAACGCGGCCAGCGAGACCTGCATGCCGCCGAAGACGGTGCCGATGCCCAGGAAGGTCACGATCAGGACGCGGATCCCGGGGACGCGCAGGGCGGACGTGTGCTCCACGCGCGCGTGGCCGCCGCCCGAGACCGAGGGCTGGGTGCTCTTCTGCGCCGCGAACAGCAGCCCGCCGACCAGGGTCAGCGAGGCCTCCGTGAGCAGCCCGGCCGCCGGGTCGACGGCCGTGCACAGGGCGGTGGCCAGCAGCGGCCCGACGACGAAGGTCAGCTCGTCCGTGACGGACTCGAAGGCCGCCGCGGTGCTCATCAGGGGCGAGCCCTTGAGCGTGACGCCCCAGCGGGCCCGCACCATCGGCCCGACCTGCGGCACCGAGGCGCCGGTCGGGACGGCCGCGGCGAACAGCGCCCACAGGGGCGCGTCCACGAGTGCCAGGGCCGTCAGCGTCAGCCCGGAGACCGCGTGCAGCAGCACGCCCGGGATCAGCACGGCGCGCTGCCCGTGACGGTCCGCGAGGCGGCCGCTGTAGGGCGCGAAGAGGGCCATGGAGACACCGGTCGCGGCCGCGACGGCGCCCGCCGCGCCGTAGGAGCCGGTGGTGTGCTGCACCAGCAGCACGATGGAGATCGTCAGCATCGCGAACGGCTGGCGCGCCGCGAAACCGGGGAGCAGGAACGTCCAGGCGCCGCGGGTGCGCAGCAGCCGGCCGTATCCCGGGCGGGCGGAAGCCGGCGGGTTCTCCGACGTCTTCGAGGTGACCGTGGATGCCACGGCCCGTGCCTTTCTGCCGCCTGGTAGCGCGGCCCCGTCAGCGGGCGGCGCCGAGAGCTGTCCTCTTGCGCGGAACTGCGGTAGATGCCGGGGCCCGGTGAGGAGGGGTGTCCCGACCGCCATACGGTCGCGCCAGCTCTGCGTCAGGCAGAGTTGGTTCGATCTGGGTACGCCTTCATCGTACAGGGATCAAGGGCTTGTGGGCCTGTGAAAACGAGCACCATGGGCTCGCCCGCCTTACAAACCCCAAAGGAGGGTGAATCGCCCTTCAGGAGCCCGGCCCGTCCGTGCCCAGCCACCCGGCGAGCTTGCCACCGTGCCCGACCGCGCGCAGCCGGCTCTCGGTGGCGTCCCGGACGGGGTCGGTGGCGACCACCAGCAGCTCGTCGCCCCGCTGCAGGATCGTCGTCGGCAGCGGCACGAAGGACTCGCCCCCGCGCACCACGAGCGTCACGGCGGCGCCGTGCGGCAGCCGCAGTTCGGCCACCTCCACGCCGTGCATCTTCGACCCCTCGGGGATCGCGACGGACAGCAGGTGCCCGCGCAGCCGCTCCAGGGGGGCCGACTCGATGCCGAGGTCCGCGGCCTCCGAGTCCTCGCCGAGGCGCAGCTTGCGGCCCAGCCAGGGCAGTGTCGGGCCCTGGACGAGGGTGTAGACGACGACCAGGACGAAGACGATGTTGAAGATCCGGTCGCTGCCCTCGACGCCCTTCACCATGGGGATGGTCGCCAGGATGATGGGCACCGCCCCGCGCAGCCCCGCCCAGGACATCAGCGCCGACTCCCGCCAGGGCACCCGGAAGGGCAGCAGGCAGGCGAACACGCCCAGCGGACGCGCCACCATGGTCAGGACCAGCCCGATGACCAGCGCGGGCATGATGTCGTCGCCCAGCTCGTGCGGGGTGACCAGCAGGCCGAGCATGACGAACATGCCGATCTGCGCCAGCCAGCCCAGGCCGTCGGCGAAGCCGCGCGTGGCCGGCCAGTGCGGCAGGCGCGCGTTGCCCATCACCATCGCGGCCAGGTACACCGCGAGGAAGCCGCTGCCGTGGGCCAGGGCGCCCGCCGCGTACGCCACCACGGCGATCGCCATGACGGCGATCGGGTACAGGCCGGACGCGGGCAGCGCCACGTGCCTGAGCCCCCAGGCGCCCAGCCAGCCCACCGCGAGCCCGATGGCCGCGCCGATCGCCAGCTCCAGCAGGATCACGCCGAGCAGGACGTACCAGTGCTCGACCGGCCCGGCCGTGGACAGGGACACCACGAGGATGACCACGGGGGCGTCGTTGAAGCCGGACTCCGCCTCCAGCGTGCCCTTCACGCGTGAGGGGAGCGGGATCTTGCGCAGCACGGAGAACACAGCCGCCGCGTCGGTCGAGGAGACGACCGCGCCGATGATCAGCGCCTGCCGCCACTCCAGCCCGACCAGGTAGTGCGCGGCCGAGGCCGTCACCCCGACGCTCACCGCGACACCGGCCAGCGCCAGGGCTGTGGCGGCCGGCATCACCGGCTCGATCTCCTTCCACTTCGTGCCCAGACCGCCCTCGGCCAGGATCACGACCAGCGCCGCGTACCCGATGACCTGGGTCAGCTCGGCGTTGTCGAAGTGGATGTCCCCGATGCCGTCCTGGCCCATGGCGACGCCGATGCCCAGGTACACGAGCAGGCTGGGGAGCCCGCTGCGCGAGGAGATCCGTACCGCTGCGACGGCGACGAGCAGGACGAGCGAGCAGACGAGCAGGAGCTGGTTGAGGTGGTGGACAGTCAGCGGCCGAATCCTTCCCTGGCCCGCACGCACGCGCGCGTGGGCTCACGTACATCGCACACGAAGCAGGTGGCGCAGTGCGCCGACTACTTCGTTACCTTACCTAACTCTTGACGATTTCTTGACACTCGGGAGGGCAGGATCGAACGTCCTTCCGTGCTGGTTCCCGACACCGCGTCAAGGGGCGCAAGGCCCTGCGCCTATCGTTGCTCCAGCGCTCAGTTAAAAGCACAGCCGAACCTGCCGCTCGCGTTAGGACAGCAAGGACAGCGATGCCCACCGACACCACCGCCTCCACGGGTCAGCAGCCCGGCAAGTCCGGCAGGAGAAAGGGGCGCAAGGTCCGTCTCCTCGTGCTCGTCCTGGTGCTGGCCCTCCTCGGGGGCGTCGCCTTCGGCGCGTACTGGACCATCAGCACGGTCCGGGCCTCCTTCCCGCAGACCAAGGGCACTCTCACGCTCGAAGGCCTGACGGGACCCGTCGAGGTCAAACGGGACGACCACGGCATCCCGCAGATCTACGCCTCCTCCGACGCGGACCTGTTCATGGCCCAGGGCTACGTCCAGGCCCAGGACCGCTTCTACGAGATGGACGTCCGCCGCCACATGGCCGCCGGGCGCCTGTCGGAGATGTTCGGCAAGAGCCAGGTCGACAACGACGAGTTCCTGCGCACCCTGGGCTGGGACCGGGTCGCCAAGCAGGAGTACGACACCAAGCTGTCGGCCGCCACGAAGAAGTACCTCCAGGCCTACGCCAAGGGGGTCAACGCCTACCTCCAGGGCAAGGACGGCGAGGACATCTCGCTGGAGTACGCGGCGCTGGGCTTCACCAACGACTACAAGCCGCAGCAGTGGACCCCGGTCGACTCGGTCTCCTGGCTGAAGGCGATGGCCTGGGACCTGCGCGGCAACATGCAGGACGAGATCGACCGCGCCCTGCTGACCAGCCGCCTCGGCCCGAAGCAGATCGCCGACCTGTACCCGCGGTACCCGTACAGCCGGAACAAGGCGATCGTCCAGGAGGGCCAGTACAGCGAGCTGACCGGCGCGTTCGATCAGGGCGCCACGTCCGGCACGAGCGGCACCGCCGGGACCGCCGGGACCGCCGGGACCGCCGGCACGTCCGGTACGGCCGGCACGTCCGGCGCGGGCACCTCCGGCACCGCGGGCACGTCCGGCACCGCCTCCGGCACGGGCGGCACCGCCTCCGGCACCTCGGGCCTGGACAGCCAGCTCACGGGCCTCACCCGGGTCCTGAACGACCTCCCGCCGGCCGTCGGCGTGAACGGCGACGGCATCGGCTCCAACTCCTGGGTCGTCAAGGGCGAGCACACGATCACCGGCAAGCCGCTGCTGGCCAACGACCCGCACCTGGGTCCGTCCCTGCCGTCGGTCTGGTACCAGATGGGCCTGCACTGCCGCAGCGTCTCCAGCACCTGCCAGTACGACGTCACGGGCTACACCTTCGCCGGCATGCCCGGCGTGATAATCGGTCACAACCAGGACATCGCCTGGGGCATGACCAACTCCGGCGTCGACGTCACGGACCTGTACCTGGAGAAGATCACCGGCGCGGGCTACCTCTACGACGGCAAGGTCAGGCCCTTCGAGACCCGCGAGGAGACCATCAAGGTCGCCGGCGGCCCGTCCAAGAAGATCGTCGTCCGCGAGACCAACAACGGGCCGCTGCTCTCCGACCGCGACGAGGAACTCGTGAAGGTCGGCAAGAAGGCCACCGTCGACACCGCCGCGCCCGACCGGGGCGACGGCTACGGCGTCGCCCTGCGCTGGACCGCGCTGCAGCCGGGCACCACCATGGAGGCCGTTTTCGCCATGAACAGGGCGAAGAACTGGACCGACTTCCGTGAGGCCGCCGCACTGTTCGACGTGCCCTCGCAGAACCTGGTCTACGCCGACACCGAGGACAACATCGGTTACACCCTGCCGGGGCGGATCCCGCTGCGCGCGGAGGGCGTCGACGGCTCCCTGCCGGCGCCCGGCTGGGACCCGAAGTACCGCTGGACCGGCTACATCCCGCAGGACGCGCTGCCCTACGAGTACAACCCGGAGCGCGGCTACATCGTCACCGCCAACCAGGCCGTCATCGACCAGGACAAGTACCCCTACACGCTCACCGCGGACTGGGGCTACGGCACGCGCAGCCAGCGCATCACCGACCTGATCCAGTCGAAGATCAAGGACGGCGGCAAGATCTCGACCGACGACATGCGCCAGATGCAGCTGGACAACAGCAGCGAGATCGCCCGGCTGCTGGTGCCCACGCTGCTGAAGATCGACACCGGCGACAAGGACGTCCGCGAGGCGCAGAAGCTCCTGGAGGGCTGGGACTACACCCAGGACGCCGACTCGGCCGCCGCCGCCTACTTCAACGCCGTCTGGCGCAACGTCCTCAAGCTGGCCTTCGGCAACAAGCTGCCCAAGGAACTGCGGCCCAAGGGACAGTGCCTGTGGGTCAAGCCGGTCAACACCACCGGCCCGGCCGACGAGGCCGAGGAGGTCCGCGAGTGCGGGCAGCGCGACCCCGACCAGGCGCAGCCGGACGGCGGCGACCGCTGGTTCGAGGTGGTCCGCAAGCTCATGGACCAGCCGAAGAGCGACTGGTGGAAGACGCCCGAGGCGGGCACCCGCGACGGCGCCGTCAACCGCGACCAGCTGTTCAAGCGCGCCATGGTCGACGCCCGCTGGGAGCTGACCGCCAAGCTGGGCAAGGACATCGACACCTGGAGCTGGGGCCGGCTGCACCGCCTGTTCCTGAAGAACCAGACCCTCGGCACCGCGGGCCCCGGTTTCGTCCAGTACGCCCTCAACCGCGGCCCCTGGGAGCTCAGCGGCGGTGAGGCGACGGTGAACGCCACCGGCTGGAACGCCGCCGGCGGCTACGGGGTGGTGTGGGTGCCGTCCATGCGGATGGTGGTGAACCTCGGCGACCTCGACAAGTCCCGCTGGATCAACCTCACCGGCGCCTCCGGGCACGCCTACAGCGCCCACTACGTCGACCAGACCGACAAGTGGGCCGGCGGCGAGCTGCTGCCGTGGTCCTTCTCGGACCGGGCGGTCGAGAACGGCACGGCCGACAAGCTGGTGCTCAAGCCGTGAGCCTCTGAACGACGGCGACGCCTGACGGCGACAGCGACCGGGAACGGCCCTCCACGCACGCGTGGAGGGCCGTTCCCGGTGTCAGGGCTCCTGCCCGAACCGCCGCACCCCCGTCGGCGTCACCACCGCGTGCACCGGCCGGTCGTGCGGTTCCTCCGGGACCTGGGCGACGACCTCGGTGTCGTAGAGCAGCACCACCAGGGCGGCCTGCGCCCCGGAGCGTGCCAGCCGCGCCAGCACCCGGTCGTAGGAGCCGCCGCCCCGGCCCAGGCGCATCCCGCGCGTGTCGACCGCGAGCCCCGGCAGCAGCACCGCGTCCGCCGCGGTCACCGCGTCCGGCCCGAGGCGCTCGCCCGCGGGCTCGAAGAGGGCCATCCGGCCCCCGTGCCGCACCTGCGCGAGCGCGTCCCGGCCCTCGTACCGGCCCCAGTCGAGGTCGTTGTCGGGCAGCAGCACCGGCAGCAGCACGCGCACGCCCCGGGCGCGCAGGGTGTCCAGGAGCGCGAGCGTTCCGGGTTCACTCCCCACGGAGACATAGGCCGCGACCGTTCCGGCCCGCGCCAACTCGGGCAGTTCCAGGGCCTGCCCGGCCAGCGCGGCCGACGTTTCCCGCAGGTCATCCGCCGTCAACCTGTTCCTCACCGCGAGGATCTCGCGCCGCAAACTCCGTTTGTCAGGCTCGCCCGGACGTGCGATAGGCCTCAATGGTTGCTCCCGTACCATGGCAATACGCTCATATGAGCGCCTATGAACCGGAGCCGCAGATTCCCTGCAAAGGCACCGGATAGGGTGGCGGGCATGACTCAGTCGCACCCTCGGATCAGCAAGGCTGTCATCCCCGCAGCAGGCCTCGGCACCCGGTTCCTGCCGGCCACCAAAGCCACTCCCAAGGAGATGCTGCCGGTCGTGGACAAGCCCGCGATCCAGTACGTGGTCGAGGAGGCCGTCGCGGCGGGTCTCGACGACGTCCTCATGGTGACGGGCCGCAACAAGCGCCCCCTCGAGGACCACTTCGACCGCAACTACGAGCTGGAGTCGGCGCTCCAGAAGAAGGGCGACGCCGATCGGCTCGCCAAGGTGCAGGAGTCCAGCGACCTCGCGACCATGCACTACGTCCGCCAGGGCGACCCCAAGGGCCTCGGCCACGCCGTGCTGTGCGCCGCCCCGCACGTCGGCCACGAGCCCTTCGCGGTCCTCCTCGGCGACGACCTGATCGACCCCCGCGACCCGCTGCTGCAGCGCATGGTCGAGGTCCAGGCGCAGCGTGGCGGCAGCGTCATCGCGCTCATGGAGGTCGCCCCGGAGCAGATCCACCTCTACGGCTGCGCGGCCGTGGAGACCACCGAGGACAGCGACGTCGTCAAGGTCGGCGGCCTGGTCGAGAAGCCGGACCCGGCCGACGCCCCGTCCAACTACGCGGTCATCGGCCGCTACGTCCTCGACCCGAACATCTTCGACATACTGCGCCGGACCGAGCCGGGCCGCGGCGGCGAGATCCAGCTCACCGACGCCCTGCAGCAGCTCGCCGAGGACGAGAAGATCGGCGGCCCCGTGCACGGCGTGGTCTTCAAGGGCCGCCGCTATGACACCGGCGACCGTGGCGACTACCTGCGTGCCATTGTCCGACTCGCGTGCGAACGTGAAGACCTGGGCCCGGACTTCCGGACCTGGCTTCGCAGTTACGTAGCCGAGGAGATGTAGCACGTTGAGCAGCGCCGCGCCCCGCGTCACGCACCAGGACCACTCGGGCCCCGACCACCTCTGGTCGGTGGACGAGCACCTGGAGGACATCCTCGCCACCGTCCGGCCCCTGGAGCCGATCGAGCTGCACCTGCTCGACGCCCAGGGCTGCGTCCTCGTCGAGGACGTCACGGTGCCGGTGTCCCTGCCGCCCTTCGACAACAGCTCGATGGACGGCTACGCGGTGCGGGTCGCGGACGTGGCCGGCGCGAGCCGGGAGTACCCGGCCGCCCTGGAGGTCGTCGGGGACGTCGCGGCCGGCCGGTCGGAACCGCTCCACGTGGGGCCCGGCCAGGCCGCCCGCATCATGACCGGCGCCCCGCTGCCGTCCGGCGCCGAGACGGTCGTGCCCGTGGAGTGGACCGACGGCGGGCTCGGCGAGGGCCCGGTGCACGGAATGCGCGCCCGCAGCCTCGGCCCCGAGGGCGCCACCGGCCAGGTCCAGGTCTACCGCCCGGCCGAGGCCCGCGCGCACGTGCGCGCCAAGGGCAGCGACGTCAAGGCCGGCGACCGCGCCCTGGAGGCCGGCACGATCCTCGGCCCGCCCCAGATCGCCCTGCTGGCCGCGATCGGCCGCGGCAGCGTCCGCGTACGCCCGCGCCCGCGCGTGGTGGTGCTCTCCACCGGCAGCGAACTCGTCCCGCCCGACGAGGAACTGCGCACGGGTCAGATCTACGACTCCAACAGCTTCGCCCTCACCGCCGCCGCCCGTGACGCCGGCGCCCTCGCCTACCGCGTCGGCGCCGTCGCCGACGACGCCGAGACCCTGCGCTCCACCATCGAGGACCAGCTGGTCCGCGCCGACCTGATGGTCACCACGGGCGGGGTGAGCGTCGGGGCCTACGACGTCGTCAAGGAGGCCCTGTCCCACGTCGCGGACGAGGACGAGCCGGGCAGCGGCGTGGAGTTCCGCAAGCTGGCCATGCAGCCCGGCAAGCCCCAGGGCTTCGGCTCCATCGGCCCCGACCACACCCCGCTGCTGGCCCTGCCCGGCAACCCCGTGTCGTCGTACGTCTCCTTCGAGCTGTTCGTCCGCCCCGCCATCCGCGCCCTCATGGGCCTGCCGGACCTGCACCGCCCGGCGACCCGGGCGACGCTGGCCGCGGAGAAGGCGCTGACCTCCCCGAAGGGCCGCCGCCAGTTCCTGCGCGGCACGTACCGCGACGGCCGGGTCACCCCGGTCGGCGGCGCCGGATCCCACCTGGTCGCGGCCCTCGCCCAGGCCGACGCGCTGATCGTCGTCCCCGAGGACACCGAGTCCGTCGAGCCCGGCAGCCAGGTCGACGTGATCCTGCTCGGCCGATAGCCGCTGGTTGGGGGTACCGTGTCGCGCACAGCAGGCCCGTGCGCCGCACCGCGACGGGCCCGGACCGGGAGCGCCACACAGCATGAGCACGCAGGACCCACGCACGCAGGACGGCTCCACGCAGGACGGGCTGACGCACCTCGACGAGGCGGGCGCCGCCCGCATGGTGGACGTGTCGGAGAAGGACGTGACCGCGCGCACCGCCCGCGCCAGCGGACGCGTCCTCGTCTCGCCCCGTGTGATCGAGCTGCTGCGCGGCGAGGGCGTCCCCAAGGGCGACGCCCTCGCGACCGCGCGCATCGCCGGGATCATGGGGGCCAAACGGACCCCCGACCTGATCCCGCTCTGTCACCCGTTGTCGGTGTCCGGTGTGAAACTGGACCTGTCGGTCGCTGACGACGCCGTGGAGATCCTGGCCACCGTCAGGACGACGGACCGCACGGGCGTCGAGATGGAGGCCCTCACCGCGGTCTCCGTCGCCGCGCTCACCGTGATCGACATGGTCAAGGCGGTCGACAAGGGAGCGGTCATCACGGACGTACGGGTCGAGGAGAAGACGGGCGGCAAGTCGGGCGACTGGAGCCGGGCATGACGTACCGCGCTCTCGTCGTGACGGCCTCGAACCGGGCCGCCGCAGGGATCTACCAGGACAAGGGCGGCCCGCTGATCGCGGACGGGCTGAAGGGCTTCGGCTTCGACGTCGAGGGGCCGCAGGTGGTGCCCGACGGCGATCCGGTGGAGGCGGCCCTGCGCGCCGGTGTCGAGGCCGGCTACGACGTCATCGTCACCACGGGCGGCACGGGCATCTCGCCCACCGACCGCACCCCCGAGGCCACGCGCCGGGTGATCGACCACGAGGTGCCCGGCATCGCCGAGGCCATCCGGGCGTTCGGCCGGCCGAAGGTGCCGACCGCGGCGCTCTCCCGGGGCCTGGCCGGAGTGGCGGGCCGGACGCTGATCGTCAATCTGCCCGGTTCCAGCGGCGGTGTGAAGGACGGCCTCGCCGTGCTGGAGCCGCTGCTGGTGCACGCCGTGGAGCAGCTGCGCGGCGGCGACCACCCCAGACCCGACGGGGGTGCGAGCTGAACAGCCCCTCCTGGCCCGTCGAGCTGGTGGACGGCGACATCGTGCTCAGGCCGATAAAGCTGCGCGACCAGCGGGCGTGGCGTGAGGTCAACCGGCGCAACCGCGACTGGCTGCGCCCCTGGGAGGCGACGATCCCGCCGCCCACGCCCGCCGGGCCGATGGCGCACCGCCCGACGTTCCGCCAGATGGTCCGCCATCTGAGGTCGGAGGCGAACGCGGGCCGGATGCTGCCCTTCGTGATCGAGTACCAGGGCCGGCTGGTCGGGCAGCTGACCGTCGCCGGGATCACCTGGGGCTCGATGTGCTCGGGGCACGTCGGGTACTGGGTGGACGAGGCGGTGGCCGGGCGCGGGGTGATGCCCACGGCGGTGGCCCTCGTCGTCGACCACTGTTTCCGCACGGTCGGACTGCACCGCGTGGAGGTCTGCATTCGTCCCGAGAACGGCCCCAGCCGCCGGGTCGTCGAAAAGCTGGGATTCCGCGAGGAGGGGCTGCGGCCCCGTTATCTCCACATCGACGGGGCCTGGCGCGACCACCTCGTCTTCGCGCTCACGGCGGAAGAGGTGCCGGACGGTTTGCTCAGACGCTGGCAGCGGGCACGATCGCAGAGTAATCGCGGAATGCGGCATCACCCCGGAAATTGAATACTTGTTCGAAATTGATCGGCCGTTGACCGTCTCGGGGCGAGGAATTCCCGGCCTCGATGGTGTGGTGATCGCATCAGTCGCAAAAAAAGTTCGAAATATCAGCCAGATCGTGCGACACACCGGCTCAATTGGCAGATGGCCTCATGCAAACCCCTCTACGGTGTGAGGCGTGAGCAGCAGCGGCCTCATCTACGCAGTCATTGTCGGGGCCTGGGCCGCCTACTTGGTGCCGATGTGGCTCCGTAGGCAGGACGAGCTGAACGAGGCCCGTCCGACGGAACGCTTCAGCACCGCCATCCGGCTCCTGTCCGGAAAGGCGGCCATGGAGCGCCGGTACGCCAAGGACCTGCAGGCGCGCTCCACCGAGGAGGGGGAGCAGGACGCCGACCACCTGGACGCCGTCACCGAGTCGGTGGACGTCCGGGCCTTCGCCGTGTCCAAGACGCGCCCCCGGACCCAGGCGCCCCTCCCGTCGCCCGCCCCCGAGCAGCCGGCCCGCCCGGCACCGAACGCGGCCCGTTCCGAACGCGGCCCGGGCGGCGTGCCCGCCCGGCGCGGCGCGTCGGCACAGGCGGAGCAGGCGGCCGCGGCGCGGGCCCGGCGCTCGAAGGTGCTCGCGCGCCGTCGGCGCACCACCACCATGCTCTTCCTCGCCTTCACCCTCGGCGCGATCGTCGCCGCGGTCGGGGGCCTGGCGTTCCTGTGGGCCCCGGGCGTGCCCGCCGTGATGCTCAGCGTGTACATCGCCTACCTGCGCTCCCAGGAGCGCCGCCGGTTCACCTACCAGATGGACCGCCGCCGGGCCGAGGCCGCCGCCCAGCGGCTGCGGGAGCGGCAGCGCCCCTCCCGCCGGCGCCCCCAGGCCGAGGACGAGGCCGACGAACCGGAGGAGGGACCCGAGCCGGTGACCGACCCCGGTCTGTCGGCCCTCGCGGCGGACCGGCGCGCCCTCGTGGAGCAGACCGACCACGCGGAGTGGGTCGACCAGCAGCGCGAGCGGCAGCGGCGGCCCGGCCAGGGCGACAGCTGGGAGCCGGTGCCGGTGCCCCTGCCGACCTACGTGACCGCGCCGGTCGCGCCCCGGGCGACGAGCGACGTGGACCTCGGCGCACCCGACACCTGGAGCTCGGCGCGGTCGAGCACGGTCGCCCCCGACGCGGTGGACGAGACGGCCGGCGCCGCCGAGCAGGGCGCCGCGGAGCCCCCCGCGCAGGAGGGGGCGGACGCCGACGCCGTGCCCCCCGCCCGGAAGCGCTCGCGCGGCGGCAACCCCGCCGCGGCCTCCGCGCGGCGGGCCCGGGAGCGCGGCCGGACGCCGCTGTTCGACCAGTACGAGGACGGGGACCGGCCCCGGGCCGCCAACGAGTAGGCCCGCGAAACCCGCAGGTGGCCGCCGCTCGGGAACGGATTTTTATGCAGGCCGATCGGGGTGCTAGAGTTTCACTCGTTGCAAGGGCCTGTGGCGCAGTCCGGTAGCGCACCTCGTTCGCATCGAGGGGGCCAGGGGTTCAAATCCCCTCAGGTCCACGCAGCTTCGAGCCCCTGTCGGCGAAAGCCGACAGGGGCTCTGCTCTGTTCGCAGGCCCCGTACGGCTCTTCGGACCGTCACAGCCGCTTCGCGAAGCAGCGGCTGGACTCGTAGTGGCGGTAGTAGCCGAACTTGCCGCACGGCTCGTAACCGCTCGACGTGTACAGGGCGATGGCCTCCGGCTGCTTGGTGCCGGTCTCCAGGACCATCCGGACGCGGCCGGCCGCGCGGGCGTCCTCCTCCAGGGCCGCCAGGATGCGGCGGGCGAGGCCGCGGCCGCGCAGCTGCTCGATCACATACATGCGCTTGAGCTCGGCGTCGCCGTCCAGGTTCCCCTCGTCGTTGGCGTCCTGGGCACGCCAGCCGCCGGAGGCGACGGGGCTGCCGTCCTCGTCGTAGGCGATCAGGTAGATGCCGTTCGGCGGGTCGAAGTCCGCCGCGGCCATGGGCGTGGCGTCGCCGTCGTCCCCGTAGCGGACGGCGTATTCCGCCTGGACCTGGTCGTTCAGCTTCATGGCGTCGGGGTGGTCGAAGGAGACCCGGCGTATGTGCATGCCAACCACGGTATTCGATCCGGAACTGGACCTCGTCCAGGGTGCCGGTATCGTGCCGGGGTGCTCACTGTGACCTCTGTGAATGTGAACGGGCTGCGTGCCGCCGCGAAGAAGGGCTTCGTGGAGTGGCTGGCCGCGACCGACGCCGACGTGCTGTGCCTGCAGGAGGTGCGCGCCGAGCCGGAGCAGCTGCCCGGGCACGTCCGCGCGCCCGAGGGATGGCACGTGGTGCACGCGCCGGCCGCCGCCAAGGGCCGGGCCGGGGTGTCCCTGTACACCCGCCGGGAGCCGGACCGGGTGCGGATCGGGTTCGGGTCCGCCGAGTTCGACGGCAGTGGACGGTATGTGGAGGCCGATCTGCCCGGGGTCACCGTCGCCTCCCTCTATCTGCCCTCCGGCGAGGTCGGCACCGAGCGGCAGGACGAGAAGGAGCGCTTCATGGGCGAGTTCCTCGCCTATCTGAAGGAGCTCCGCCAACGGGCCGCCGCCGAGGGGCGCGAGGTCGTCGTCTGCGGTGACTGGAACATCGCCCACCAGCGGGCCGACCTGAAGAACTGGCGCGGCAACCAGAAGTCCTCCGGCTTCCTGCCCGAGGAACGCGCGTGGCTGACCAGCGTCCTCGACCCGGCCGACGGCGGATACGTCGACGTCGTACGCACCCTGCACCCGGACACCGAGGGCCCGTACACCTGGTGGTCCTACCGCGGCCGGGCCTTCGACAACGACACCGGCTGGCGGATCGACTACCACGTGGCGACCCCGGGGCTCGCCGAGCGGGCGGTCAAGGGGTTCGTGGAGCGGGCCGCCACGCACGCGGAGCGGTGGTCCGACCACGCGCCGGTGACCGTCGTCTACGACCGCTAGGGCCTGCGCATCCGCCGGTCCAGCGCCAGGGACAGTTCCGCCTCCACCACGCTGCGGGCCAGGGGGCGCAGGCGGGGGAGGTCTTCCGCGGAGGCGTGGCGCAGGACCAGGTCCGCGAAGAGGGCGGCGAGGGCGTCGGCGTGGGTGCGGACCTGTTTGGCGGCGCCGAGGACGTCCGCGAGCGGGATGCCCTCGCGCACCAGGGCCGAGGAGACGTCCAGCAGGCGGCGGCTGATGTGGACGATCTCCTCGCCGTCGGTGCCGAGGTAGCCCAGTTCCATCGCGGTGGCGAGGTTCTCCGGGGTGGCCTCGCCCGCGAAGTGGTCGGCGAGTTCCTCGGGGGTGAGGTGGACCGGCTCCTCCTCGGTGGGGCCGCCCACGCCGAGCAGGTCGCCCACGTCCCGGCCGTGGTCGAAGGCCTCGGCCAGTTCCGCGATGCCGCTGAGGGTGTGGCCGCGCTCCAGCAGGGCCGTGATCGTGCGCAGCCGGGCCAGGTGCTGGTCGTCGTACCAGGCGATGCGGCCCTCCCGGCGTGGTGGCGGGATCAGCTTGCGTTCGCGGTAGAAGCGCAGGGTGCGCACCGTGATCCCGGCGAGGCGGGCCAGCTCTTCCATGCGGTATTCACGCTTCTCGGCCACCTGGGCACCTTAAGGCGTACCGCGGGTAACTTCCTCGTCCCGCCCCCTACCCATCAGTACGCCACTGCTCTACGCTCCCATTGCGCCAGTGTTCACTGGCACGGTTCTCGTGGTGTGTGGAGGTGTCGGCATGGACGAGCGCGAACGCGAGCATGTGCGGGTCGCGGTGGTCGGGTCCGGGTTCGGCGGGCTGGGGGCCGCCGTACGGCTGCGCCGGGAGGGGGTCACCGACTTCGTCGTCCTGGAACGGGCGAGCAGTGTCGGGGGCACCTGGCGGGACAACAGCTACCCGGGGTGCGCCTGTGACGTGCCGTCGCATCTGTACTCGTTCTCCTTCGCGCCCAACCCGGACTGGCCGCGCACTTTCTCGGGGCAGGAGCACATCCGGGCGTACCTGGAGCACGTGGCGGACACCTTCGGGCTGCGGCCGCACATCCGCTTCGACTCGGAGGTGAAGCGGATGACGTGGAACGCCGAGCGGCTGTGCTGGGACATCGACACCACCGGCGGGAACCTCTCCGCCGACCTCGTCGTGTCGGCCACGGGCCCGCTGTCCGACCCGAAGACGCCGGACGTGCCCGGCCTGGACTCCTTCCCCGGCAAGGTGTTCCACTCCGCCCGCTGGGACCACGACTACGACCTGCGCGGCAAGCGCGTCGCCATGGTGGGCACCGGCGCCTCGGCCATCCAGATCGTGCCGGCCATCCAGCCGGACGTCTCCCGGCTCACCCTGTTCCAGCGCACCCCGCCGTGGGTCATGCCGCGCATGGACCGGGCCGTCAGCGGCGCCGAGCGGTGGGTCCACCGGCAGCTGCCCTTCACCTCGCAGCTGCGGCGCGGACTGCTCTGGGGGATCCGGGAGTTGCAGGTCCAGGCGTTCACCAAGCGCCCGAACGAGCTGGGCTTCGTCGAGCAGCTGGCCAAGCGGAACATGGCCCGGGCCATCAAGGACCCGGCGCTGCGGGCCAAGCTGACCCCGGACTACCGCATCGGCTGCAAGCGGATCCTGCTGTCCAGCACGTACTACCCGGCGCTCGCGCAGCCCAACGTGGACGTCGTCGCCAGCGGCCTGGCCGAGGTGCGCGGCTCCACCGTCGTCGCCGCCGACGGCAGCACGGCCGAGGTGGACGCCATCGTGTTCGGCACGGGCTTCCACGTCACCGACATGCCCATCGCCGAACGGGTCGTGGGCGCCGACGGGCGGACCCTCGCGGAGACCTGGAAGGGCGGCATGGAGGCCCTGCGCGGCGCCTCGGCGGCCGGCTTCCCGAACTGGATGACGATCATCGGGCCCAACACGGGCCTGGGGAACTCCTCGATGATCCTGATGATCGAGTCCCAGCTGAACTACCTGGCCGACTACGTCCGCCAGCTCGACGTCCTCGGCGGCCGGGTCGCCCTCGACGCCCGTCCGAGCGCCGTGAGCGCGTGGAACCACCGGGTGCAGGAGCGCATGAAGCGCACCGTCTGGAACACCGGCGGTTGCACCAGCTGGTACCTCGACGCGAGCGGCCGCAACACCACCATCTGGCCCGGTACGACGGCCGAGTTCCGCCGGGCCACGCGCCGGGTGGACCTCGCCGAGTACGACGTCCTGCGGCCGCCCGCGGCCGGGGCGGGCCGGGCGCAGGCCGCGCAGACGACGGGGGTGGAGGCGTGAGCCGTCCGCTGCCCGTCGACTCCGGGCCCTACGCCCCGCCCGCGCCGGTGCGGGAGCTGACGGCCGTCTCCGCCGACGGCGCCCGGCTGCACGTGGAGATCCACGGGCCCGAGTTCGGCCCCGCCGTCGTCCTCGCCCACGGCTGGACCTGCTCCACCGCCTTCTGGGCGGCGCAGATCCGCGACCTGGCCGCCGACCACCGGGTCATCGCCTACGACCAGCGCGGGCACGGCCGCAGCCCTGCGAGCCGGGCGTGCAGCACCGACGCGCTCGCCGACGACCTGGAAGCCGTGCTGGGCGCCACCCTCGCCCCGGGCGAACAGGCCGTCATCGCCGGGCACTCCATGGGCGGCATGACCGTCATGGCGGCCTCCGGCAGAGCGGCCTTCCGGGCGCACGCCGCCGCCGTCCTGCTGTGCAGCACGGGCAGTTCACAGCTGGTCGCGGCCTCCACGGTCGTGCCCATGCGGCCCGGGCGGGTCCGCACCTGGCTGACCCGGCGGATCCTCGGCTCCCGCGCCCCGCTCGGCCCCGTCACACCGCTGGCCCGGCGGATCCTCAAGTACGGGACCATGGGCCCCGCTTCGGCCCCGGAGATGGTCGAGGCGTGCGCCCGGATCGTGCACGCCTGCCCCCGCGCGGTCCGCCACAGCTGGTCGCAGGTGCTGGACCTGCTCGACCTCGACCACGGGGTGCGGGAACTGACCGTGCCCACGGCCGTCGTCGTCGGTACGGCGGACCGGCTGACCCCGCCGTCGCAGGCGAGGGCCCTGTGCGAGGCGCTGCCGCGCTGCACCGGCTTCACCGAGCTGCCCGGCGTCGGCCACATGACGCCGATCGAGGCGCCCGAGCTGGTCACCGCGAAGATACGCGAGCTCGTCACCACACACATCCAGGTCGTATCCGAGGAGAGCGCATGAACAGGGTGAGCCTCGAAGGCAAGGTCGCCGTGGTGACCGGGGCGGCGCGCGGCGTCGGGGAGTTGCTGGCCCGCAAGCTGTCCGCGCGCGGTGTGCGGATCGCGCTGGTCGGCCTGGAGCCGGACGCGCTCAAGCAGGTCTCCGCGCGGCTGCACAGCGACAGCGACCACTGGTACGCCGACGTCACCGACCACGAGGCGATGGCGCGGGTCGCCGAGCAGGTCAAGGAGCGCTTCGGCCGGATCGACATCGTCGTCGCCAACGCCGGTGTGGCGACCGGCGGTCCGTTCGCCGACTCCGACCCCGGGTCCTGGCGGCGGGTGATCGAGGTCAACCTGATCGGCTCGGCGGTGACCGCCCGCGCGTTCCTGCCGGCGCTGCTGGAGAGCCGCGGCTACCTGCTGCAGATCGCCTCCCTCGCGGCGATCACGCCGGCACCGATGATGACCGCCTACTGCGCATCCAAGTCGGGCGTGGAGGCGTACGCGCACAGCCTGCGCGCCGAGGTCGGCCACCGGGGCGTGAAGGTCGGCGTCGGGTACCTGTCGTGGACCGACACCGACATGGTGCGCGGGGCCGACCAGGACGACGTCATGCGGGAGTTGCGGCAGCGGCTGCCCTGGCCGTCCAACAAGACCTACCCGCTAGGCCCGGCCGTGGACCGGCTGGTGACCGGTATCGAGCGCAGGTCGAGCCATGTCTACGGGCAGTGGTGGCTGCGCGGGATGCAGGGGGTGCGCGGCTATCTGCCCGCGGTCATCGGGACGGTGGGCCAGCGGGAGATGCGGCGCTTCGCCGGCCGGCTGGACGGCATGCGAACGGGCCTGGTCGGAGCCGGTGGAGCGGCCGACGAACAGCAGCGCACTACCGTGCGTGAGTGATCGACATGCGCAGCGTCACGACCCGTGTGAATCTGATCGAGCCAGATCCCCTCACCCCCAACGGGAGTGAACCCACATGGGTATGAAGGACCAGTTCCAGGAGAAGTCCGAGCAGTGGCAGAACCAGGCCCGTCAGAAGGCGGACCAGGCTCGCGAGCAGATGCAGGGCCGCGGCCGCCGGCGCGAGGAGGACATGGACCCCTCGCAGCCGCAGCGCGACCGTGAGCGGGAGCGGGAGCGCGAGCAGGAGGACCGCTTCGACCAGGACTACGAAGCCTGACGTCGCGCGCTGAACGGACAGGGGCGCCCCCGTGCGGGGCGCCCCTCTCCCCTGTGTGCCTGCGGGGTCTGTCCGGGGGCCGGTCGCCCCCGCGCGTCACGTCCTCGGCGGCAGCTTCGGGCGGGAGCGGTCCGGTACGTCGCTGTAGGTCGGCGGCGTGGCGGGCGGGGCGGTCTCCAGCAGCCCGAGCGCCAGCTCCACCGCGTCGGTCAGCTGCGCGTGCCGCCCCTCGGCCCAGTCCAGCGGGGTGCGCAGGACGTCGATGTCCGGCTCGACGCCCTTGTTCTCCACGGACCAGCCGTAGGCGTCGAACCAGGCGGCGTTCATCGGCACCGTGATCACCGTGCCGTCGCCCAGCTCGTGCCGGCCGGTCATGCCGACCACACCGCCCCAGGTCCGCTGCCCCACCACGGGCCCCAGCTTCAGCAGTTTGAACGCGGCGGTGATCATGTCGCCGTCGGAGGAGGTCGCCTCGTCGGCCAGGGCCACCACCGGGCCCCGCGGAGCGTTCGAGGTGTACGAGACGGGCTGCGCGTCCCGGGTCAGGTCCCAGCCGAGGATCGTGCGGCTCAGCGTCTCGATGACCAGCTCGCTGATGTGCCCGCCGGCGTTGCCGCGCACGTCGACGATGAGCGCGGGCCGGGAGACCTCCATGCGCAGGTCGCGGTTGAACTGCGCCCAGCCGGAGCCGCCCATGTCCGGGATGTGCAGATAGCCGCAGCGGCCTCCGCTCAACTCCCGGACCACCGCCCGGCGTTTGGCCACCCAGTCCTGGTAGCGCAGCGGCCGCTCGTCGACCAGCGGGACGACGGCGACCCGCCGGGGCGGACCCGTGCCCTCGGCGGGGGAGAAGGTCAGCTCGACCGTCGTGCCGCCCGCGCCGGCCAGCAGCGGGTAGGGGCCCGCGCCGGGATCCACCGGGCGGCCGTCGACGTGGGTGAGGACCGCGCCCTCGCGGATGCCCGTGCCGGCCAGCGGGGAGCGGGCCTTGGAGTCGGAGGAGTCGCCGGGCAGGATCCGCCGGACCGTCCAGCCGCCGTCCCTGCGGACGAGGTTGGCGCCCAGCAGGCCCTGGCGGCGTTGGTAGTGCGGCGGGCCCTCGTTGCGCCGGGCGGCCGTGACGTAGGCGTGGGAGGTGCCCAGTTCGCCGAGCACCTCGCGCAGCAGGTCGGCGAACTCGTCGGGGGAGGCGACCCGTTCGACCAGGGGGCGGTACTGCTCCAGGACCCCGTCCCAGTCGATGCCGCACATGCCCGGGTCCCAGAAGTGGGCCCGGATCAGCCGCCCGGCCTCGTCGTACGCCTGCCGCCACTGAGCCGCCGGGTCGACCGTGTGCAGGATGCGGCGGGCGTCGATCCACACCGTGGAGTCGGAGTCGCCCGGCTCGCCCGCCGGGACGGCGCGCAGTTCGCCCTCGTCGACGATCACCAGCCGGCTGCCGTCGCCGCTGACCGCGAACCAGTCGAGGTGCTGGGCGAGTTCGGACTTCTTCGCCTTGGTGATGCCGAAGTGCTCCAGGGTCGGCCGGCCGCTGGTGTCGTCCGGGCTGGCGAACGTCTCGCCGAGCGCGCCCGAGATCGGCCAGCGCAGCCACACCAGCCCGCCGCCCGCCACCGGGTGCAGCGCCGAGTACTTGGAGGCGGCCACCGGGAACGGCGTCACCCGGCTCTCCAGGCCCTCGGCCTCCACGGTGACCGCCCCGCTCTCCCCGTTGTCGTCGTCCTCCACCGGGTCCAGGCCCCCGGCGGCCGGGCGGCCCTCGGGGTTCACCGCGAACGGGGAGGGCGTCGCCGAGGACAGCGGCACCAGATACGGGCGGCAGCCCAGCGGGAAGGACAGGTCGCCGGTGTGCACGTCGTAGACCGGGTCGAAGCCGCGCCAGGACAGGAAGGCCAGGTAGCGGCCGTCGCGCGTGAAGACCGGGTTCTCGTCCTCGAAGCGGCCGTTGGTGACGTCCACGACGAACCGGTCCTTGATGCGGGCCAGCTTGATCTGGCGCAGCGTCCGCCCGATGCCCGGGTGCGACCAGGTCAGCCACGCCCCGTCCGGGGAGAACGCGAGGTCGCGCACGGGGCCGTTGACCGACCGGATCAGCTCGGTGACCTCGCCGCCGGAGTCCTCGGCGACGTCGACCAGCAGCAGCCGTCCGTCGTGCGAGGCGATCGCCAGCCGCTCGCCCTCGGGGTCGGAGACCAGCTCGCGCACCCGGCCGAGCGCGCCCGCCGACAGCCGCCGGGGGGTGCGGTCGCCGCTCGCCCGGGGCAGGAAGGCGATCTCGATCGCGTCCTCGCCCTCCGCGTCCGTCACGTAGGCCACGCGTCCGCTCGCGCCGAGCATCTCCGGCAGGCGCACCCGCACGCCCGGGGTGTCGGTGAGGGTGCGCGCGGGACCGTCCCGGTGCGTGAGCCAGTACAGGCTGCCGCGCACGACGACCACGCTGGCCCGGCCGGTCTCGTCGACCGAGATCCCGTCGACGTGCTGGGCGGCCGCGACCTGGTACGGACGCCGCCCGGCGCGCGGCCCGTCCAGCCGTACCTCCAGCCGGCGCGGCGCGGAGTCCGCGGCCAGGTCCTCCACCAGCCACAGGTCGCCCGCGCACTGGTAGACCACCCTGGTCCCGTCGCTGGCGGCGTGCCGGGCGTAGAAGGCGTCGTGGTCGGTGTGGCGGCGCAGGCCGGAGCCGTCGTGGGCGCAGGAGTAGAGGTTGCCGACGCCCTCGTGGTCGGAGAGGAAGGCGATCCGGTCGCCGACGAACATCGGGGAGTGCAGATGGCCGCCGAGGCCTTCCAGGAGCCGTTCGCCGTGCAGCCACAGCCGGCCCGTGGCCCCGCCCCGGTAGCGCTTCCAGGCGGCCGGTTCGTGCGGGGGCGTGCCGGTGAGGAGCAGGGTCCTGCGCTCTCCGTCCAGGTCGGCCACCTGGATGTCGGAGACCGGCCCCCAGGGCAGCTTGCGGCCCGGGTCGCCGTCGGGGGAGAGCTTGTAGGCCCAGGTGAAGTAGGAGAACGGCTCGCCGTGCGAGGTGACGGCCAGGATCTCGCCGTCCGGGGTCCAGCCGCAGACCCGGGTGTCGGTGCTGCCCCAGTGGCTCACCTGCCGGGCCGGGCCGCCGTCCACCGGGACCAGGTGGACCTCCGGCACCAGGCTGCGCCAGCTCGTGCAGGCGAGGTGGCGGCCGTCGGGCGAGAAGCGGGGGTGGCCCACCTTGGTGCGGTCGACGGTGAGCCGCCAGGCGCGGCCCGGGCCGTCGAGCGGCGCGAGCCAGAGGTCGTCCTCGGCGACGAAGCACAGCAGGTCGTCACGGAGATGCGGCAGACGCAGATAGGTCACGTGACCATGCTTTGCCCGGCCGCGAACCACAGCAAGTCGTGCCGAAGAAGCCACCGTGACCCAGCACACGTACGAAACGGTTTCGTTTCTATCGGGGGTGCGGTACCTTCGTGGTGTACGAAACCGTGTCGTTCCAAGCGGGAATCCGCAGCAGGAAGGTGAGTCAGATGGCCGAGGCCGCCACCGCGCGTCGCAGCCGGATCACCCCCGAGCGCGAGGCCGAACTGTACACGGCCGTGCTCGACCTGCTGCGCGAAGTCGGCTACGACGCCCTCACCATGGACGCCGTGGCCGCCCGCACCCGGTCCAGCAAGGCCACGCTCTACCGCCAGTGGGGCGGCAAGCCCGAGCTGGTGGCCAAGGCGATCCGGCACAACAAGCCGGGCAGCATCGCCGACGTCGACACGGGAACCCTGCGCGGTGACCTGCACGCCCTCACCGCACGTGAGGACGACTGCGCCATGCAGCAGAACGCCGCGCTGATGCGGGGCCTGTTCATGGCGGTGCACGGCAACCCGGAGCTCCTCCAGGCGTTCAAGGAACTGCTCATCGAGCCCGAGATGGAGGAGTTCCGCCGGGTGGTGCAACGGGCCGTCGACCGCGGCGAGGTCCAGGCCGGCCGACCGGCGCTGGACTACATCGTGCACATGCTCGTCGGCGCCTTCGCCACACGCACGCTGATCGACGATCAGCCGCCCACCCAGGCGTTCCTCACCTCGTACATCGACGCCGTGGTCCTCCCCGCCCTCGGCGTCCCCACCACCGGCTAGTCCCCCCAGCTGCCCTCCACCTGACGTCACCGCTCACGTCGTCGGGCTGATCCCCCCTGCCCTGAAGACCCTCACGACCTGACCGGGAGTACGCCCTCGTGGCCACTTTCCTCTACAAGATCGGCCGGCTCTCGTTCCGGCGGCGGCACTTCGTCGCCCTGATATGGGTGGCCCTGCTGACCCTCGCCGGGGTCGGCGCGGCCAGCGCCCCCACCGCGGGCAACAGCTCGTTCTCCATCCCCGGCACCGAGGCCCAGAAGGCCTTCGACCTGCTGGAACAACGCTTCCCCGGCACGAGCGCCGACGGGGCCACCGCACGCGTGGTCTTCAAGGCGCCGAGCGGCGAGAAGATGACCGACCCGGGCAACAAGGCGACCGTGCGCGACACCGTCAAGGAGCTGGCCGACGGCTCCGAGGTCGCCCGCGTCACCGACCCCTACCAGGCGAAGGCCGTCAGCAAGGACGGCACGATCGCCTACGCGCAGGTGTCGTACAAGGTCTCCGGCATGGAGCTCGACGACGCCTCCAAGGACGCCCTGGAGGACTCCGCGCAGGACGCCCGGGAGGCCGGGCTGACCGTCGAGATCGGCGGTGACGCGCTGCAGGCGGTGCCGCACACCGGCTCCAGCGAGATCATCGGCATCGCGGTCGCCGCGGTCGTCCTCGTCATCACCTTCGGCTCGCTGGTCGCGGCCGGGCTGCCGCTGCTGACGGCGCTGATCGGCGTCGGCATCGGCGTCTCCACCATCACCGCCCTGGCGAGCGCGCTGGACCTGGGCTCGACCACCTCCACCCTCGCGATGATGATCGGCCTCGCGGTCGGCATCGACTACGCGCTGTTCATCGTCTCCCGCTACCGCGCCGAGCTGGCCGAGGGCCGCGAGCGCGAGGAGGCCGCCGGCCGGGCCGTGGGCACCGCGGGCTCCGCCGTGGTCTTCGCCGGCCTGACCGTGGTGATCGCCCTGGTGGGCCTGTCCGTCGTCAACATCCCGATGCTGACGAAGATGGGCGTCGCGGCCGCGGGCACCGTGGCCATCGCGGTGCTGATCGCCCTCACCATGATCCCGGCCCTCCTCGGCTACGCCGGCCGCCGGGTCAAGCCCGCGGGCGAGAAGGGCGGGCGCTCCGGCCGGGCCGGGACGCAGGACGCGCCGGCCAGGCCCAACCTGGGCAGCCGCTGGGCGAGCTTCGTGGTGCGCCGCCCGCTCGCGGTGCTGCTGCTCGGCGTCGTCGGCCTCGGCGCGGCCGCCGTCCCGGCCACCGGCCTGGAACTGGGCCTGCCCGACGACGGCTCCCAGCCCACCTCCACCACCCAGCGCCGCGCCTACGACCTGCTGTCCGAGGGCTTCGGACCGGGCTTCAACGGCCCGCTGATGGTCGTGGTCGACGCCAAGGACAGCGCCGACCCGAAGGCGGCCTTCACCGCGGTCGGCGACGAGATCAAGGGCCTGAAGGACGTCGTCACGGTGACGCCGCCCGCGCCCAACAAGGCCGGTGACACCGCCACCATCACCGTCGTCCCCGGCTCCAAGCCGTCCTCGGTCACCACCGAGAACCTGGTGCACGGCATCCGGGACGCGGGCGCCTCGGTCACGGCCGACACCGACGCGAACGTCCTGGTCACCGGCAGCACGGCCATGAACATCGACGTCAGCCAGAAGCTCAACGACGCGCTCGTGCCCTACCTGGTCCTGGTCGTCGGCCTGGCCTTCCTGCTCCTGATCGTGGTCTTCCGCTCGATCCTGGTCCCGCTGAAGGCGGCCCTCGGCTTCCTGCTGTCGGTGATGGCGGCGCTCGGCGCGGTCGTCGCGGTCTTCCAGTGGGGCTGGCTGTCGGGCCTCATGGGCGTCGAGCAGACCGGGCCGGTCATGTCGATGATGCCGATCTTCATGGTCGGCGTGGTCTTCGGACTGGCCATGGACTACGAGGTGTTCCTCGTGACCCGGATGCGGGAGGCCTACGTGCACGGCGAGAAGCCGGCCCAGGCCGTGGTGACCGGCTTCCGGCACGGCGCGCGGGTCGTCAGCGCCGCCGCCGTCATCATGATCGCCGTCTTCGCCGGGTTCATCGGCTCCTCCGAGTCGATGGTGAAGATGATCGGCTTCGGCCTCGCCATCGCGGTCTTCTTCGACGCGTTCGTCGTCCGCATGGCGATCGTCCCGGCCGTCCTGGCCCTCCTCGGCCGCAAGGCCTGGTGGCTGCCCAGGTGGCTCGACCGCGTCCTGCCGAACGTGGACGTCGAGGGCGAGGGCCTGCGCTCCGCCTCCGAGCGCGGCGACGGCGACCGGGAACTGGTCCGCGCCTGACACGGCCCCGAAGAACCGGCCGGTGAGGACTCCGTGGGGACGGGGACCCTCACCGGCCTCCTTTTCGCTCCGCTCCGTCCGCCGCACTCAGCCGTGCGGATGGAGCACGACCTTGGTGTAGCCCTCGATCCGCTTGTCGAACTTCTCGTACGCCGACGGCGCCTGGTCCAGGGGCAGTTCGTGCGAGACGACGAAGCTCGGGGTCGCACGGCCCTCGATGATCATGTCCCGCAGCTGCCGGTTGTACCGCTTGACGTTGCACTGGCCGGTGCCCATGCGCAGGCCCTTCTCGAAGAGGCGCCCGACGGAGACCATGAGCATGCCCTTCCTGGCCTGGTCGTCCGGCCCGCCCGGGTCGCTCGGGACGTACAGGCCGGGCACACCGAGCGCACCCGTCGGCCGGACCGTCTCCACGAGGGAGTTGAGCACGATCGCCGGTTCCTCGCGATCCTCGCCCTGGGCCTGCGCCTGGTAGCCGACGGCGTCGACGCCCTTGTCGGTGCCCTGGCCGTCGGTGTGCTCCTTGATCTGCTCCGCCGGGTTGCCCTGGGTGAAGTCGATCGGCACGGCGCCGATCTCCTCCGCCTTCTGCAGACGCTCCGCCACCCGGTCGACCACGAACACCTTGCTCGCGCCGCGCAGCATCGCGGAGTAGGCGGCCATGAGCCCGACCGGACCGCCGCCGTACACGGCGACGCTCTCACCGGGACGCACGTCGGCCAGTTCGTTGCCGTGGTAGCCGGTCGGGAAGATGTCGGCGAGCAGGACGAAGTCGGTCTCCTGCTCGGTGCCCTCCGGGAGTTTCAGGCAGTTGAAGTCGGCGTACGGGACGCGCACGTACTCCGCCTGCCCTCCCGTGTAGGGCCCCATCGCGACATAGCCGTAGGCGCCGCCGGCGAAGCCCGGGTTCACGGTCAGGCAGAAGCCCGTGAACCCCGCCGTGCAGTTCTTGCAGAAGCCGCAGGCCACGTTGAACGGCATGACCACCCGGTCGCCGCGGCTGAGCGAGGTGACTCCCTCTCCTGTCTCCTCGACGACGCCGAGGTTCTCGTGACCGAACACGATCCCCGGCTCAGCGGCGGTACGGCCCTCGTACATGTGCAGGTCGGAGCCGCATATCGCGGTCGACGTGACCCGGACGATCACGTCGTTGGGGTGCTGTATCCGTGGATCCTCCACTTGCTCTATCGCTACCTCGAAGGGGCCCTTGTACACGACAGCCCTCATCACAAGCACCTCCATCTGTGCCGTGGCTCATATACCAGGCTGGTGCATGATGAGACGATTTGCACCAAGAGGAGAAAGGATTTATGGCCTTGTCACGACGTATCGGCACACTGCTCGTAGCGGTCTCCGGCCTGTCCGGTCAGACCTACCCCGTGGGCACCCGCGTGGCCATCCGCGGCACCGGAGGCTCCGTCGACGGTTTCGTCGACGGCGACTGGCTGCCCCTGTCGTGGTGGGAGTTCGCGGACGTCCCCGTGGAGGACGGCGCCGCCTGAAACCGGCTCGCGTGCCCCCTGCACGCACCGCTAGCGTGCCCGCATGACGACGACAGCCGCCACTGACGCCGACAGCTCCGGAGCGCACCCCCGGTTCGTCGAGGCCCTGCGGGGCCTCGGACTCGACGAGGTCGAGGGGCGGGTGAGGCGCTTCCCCGAGGCCACCCGCACCGCAGCCGAGGCCGCCGCCGCGCTCGGCTGCGAACTGAGCCAGATCTGCAAGTCCCTGATCTTCGCGGCGGACGGGGTCCCCGTGCTCGTCCTCATGGACGGGGCCTCCCGCGTGGACGTCGAGCGCGTGCGCGAGGAGCTCGGGGCGCGGAAGGTCACCCGGGCCGGGGCCGAGGTCGTGCGGGAGACCACCGGGTACGCCATCGGCGGCGTGCCGCCCTTCGGGCACCGCACCAGGACCCGCGTCCTCGCCGACCGCTCGCTGCTCGCCCACGACGTCGTCTGGGCCGCCGCCGGGACGCCCCACACCGTCTTCCCGATGGCGCCGCGGGACCTCGTCGCCCACGCCGGCGGCACCCTCGTGGACGTGCGCGAGCGCACGGCGTGACACCGCTGGTCACCGCCGCCGTCCTGCTCGCCGCCGTGACCCACGCCGGCTGGAACGCCCTCGCCCACCGGATCACCGACAAGCTCGCCGGCTTCGCGCTGATCTCGGGCGGCGGACTGCTGATCGGGCTGGCCCTCGCACCGTTCGCCGCGTTCCCGGCGGCCGCGGCCTGGCCCTACCTGCTGGGCTCGGCCGCCCTCCACATCGCCTACTACGCGCTGCTGATGAAGTCCTTCCGGCTGGGGGACTTCGGCCAGGCGTACCCCATCGCGCGCGGCACCGCGCCCCTGGTCGTGACCGTGCTCGCCGCCCTGCTGGCCGACGAGGTGCCCGACGGCTGGGCCGCCGCCGGCATCGCGGTGTCCTGCGCGGGGCTGACCGGCGTCGCCCTGTGGGGGCTGCGCGGGCACCGGCCCGACTGGGCGGCGATCGGGGCGGCCCTGGCGACCGGGCTGACGATAGCGGCGTACACCGTCGTCGACGGGCTGGGTGTGCGCGCCTCCGGGTCCTCCCTCGGGTACATCGCCTGGCTGATGGCGCTCCAGGGGGCGGTGCTGCCGGCGTACGCCCTGTGGCGGTGGCGCGGGCGGACCGTGGCGGTGCTGCGGCCCTTCGCCGCGCTCGGACTGCTCGGGGCGGCGCTGTCCGTCGCGGCCTACGCGCTCGTGCTGTGGGCCCAGACCCGGGCCGCGCTGGCGCCGGTGGCGGCCCTGCGCGAGTCGTCCATCATCGTGGGCGCGGCGATCGGGGCCGTGTTCTTCAAGGAGCGCTTCGGGGCGCCGAGGATCGCGGCGGCGGGCCTGCTCGTCGTCGGGATCGGGCTGATGCTGCACGCCGGGTAGACCCGGGCGGGACGGGTGCGACCGGCGGGGGACAGGCGCACCCTGGAACTACACGTTCCGGAGGTGATCCGCATGATGCACACGACGACGGGATGGCACGTCGAGCTGGAGTTCATGGAGGACGACCAGCACACGCGCGCGGCCGCGATGGTCCGCCTGCCCGACGGCTCCGAGGTCCGGGCGCACGGACACGCCAGCCGGCACCGGTCCGACGCGAATCAGCCCCGGGTCGGGGAGGAGATCGCCGGGGCCCGGGCGCTCAACGAACTCGCCATGCAGCTGCTGAGCAAGGCGCACGAGGAGATCGACCAGGCGTCCGGGCGGACCTCCCACCCGATCCACGTCTAGCGGCAGGGGTGTGGCGGCTCAGGAGGCCTGCCGGCCCAGTACGTCCCGCACCGCCCGCACCAGCCCCTGCGCCCGCGGGTCCGCCGTCACCGTCTTGCGGAAGCCGTTGGTGACGTAGCCGAAGGCGATCCCCGTCTCCGGGTCGGCGAAGCCGAGGGCACCGCCGCGGCCCGGGTGCCCGAAGGAGCCCGGTGCGAGGAAGGGGGAGGCGGTGCCGTGCAGCATGTAGCCGAGGCCGAAGCGGGTGCCGACCACCAGGACCCGGTCGGGGCCCGCCGACTCCTCGGCCCGGGCCAGCTCCACCGTCTCCGGCGTGAACAGGCGGCCGGCACCGGCGGTGTCGCCGATCAGCGCCGCGTAGAAGCGGGCCAGCCCGTCCGCCGTCGCGACGGCGTTGGTCGCGGGCAGGGCCGCCGCGAGGTAGGAGAGGTCGTTCTGCTCCGGGAACGGGGTGATGGCCGCGAAGGCGCGGCGGGTGAGGGAGTCCGGGTCCCGGTAGGCCTCGGTGACCGAGCGCTTGGGGCGGGCGCGCAGCCCGCCGGCCGGCTCGGGGCCCTCGACGCGGCCCACCCGGCCGACCCGCCCCGTCTGCGTCTCCGGCAGCCCGAGCCAGAGGTCGAGCCCCAGCGGGCCGGTGATCTGCGCGGCGAGCCACTCGCCCGTGCCCTGCCCGGTGACGCGCCGCACCAGCTCGTCGACCAGCCAGCCGCACGTCAGCGCGTGGTAGCCGTGGTCGGTGCCCGGCTCCCAGACCGGGGCCTGCGCGGCGACGGCCTCCGGGCCCCGCAGCGGGTCGAGGGCCTCCTCGGGGGTGAGGGGCCGGTCCAGGACGGGCAGGCCGGCCCGGTGGTTCAGCACGTGCCGGACCAGCACGCCCTCCTTGCCCCGCGCCTTGAACTCGGGCCAGTAGTGCCCCACGGGCGCGTCCAGGTCGAGCAGCCCGCGCTGGTGCAGCAGCAGCAGGACGGCCGCCGCGACGCCCTTCGTCGCCGAGCGCACCACCTGGGCGGTGCCCCGCTCCCAGGGGGCCGTGCCGTCGACGTCCTTGGTGCCGGCCCACAGGTCGACGACGGGACGCCCGTCCCGGAGGACGGCGACGGCCGCGCCCCGCTCCCCGAGGGACTCGAAGTTCCGCACGAACGCCGCCCTGACCGGCTCGAAGCCCTCGGCCACTGTGCCGTGCACGTCCACGTCCGTACTCCTCCTCGTTTCGCCGGTCGGCTCCCCTTCACCCAAGCAGGATGGTCACGTCGATGTTCCCGCGGGTCGCGTTCGAGTACGGGCAGACCTCGTGGGCCGCGTCGACCAGCCGGGTCGCGAGGTCGGGGTCGACGACCGGCAGGGAGACGCTGAGAGCGACCGCGAGGCCGTAGCCGCGCTGCTTGTTGGGGCCGATGCCGACCTTCGCGGAAACCGTGGAGCCGGTGAGGTCGTAGCCCTCGCGGTTGCCGACCAGGATCAGGGCGTTGTGGAAGCAGGAGCTGTAGCCGGCCGCGAAGAGCTGTTCGGGGTTGGTGCCGTGGCCGTCGCCGCCGAGCTGCGGGGGCATCGCGACCTTGAGGTCGAGCTGTCCGTCCTGGCTGGTGACGTAGCCCTCGCGGCCGCCATGGGCGGTGGCCTCGGCGACGTACACGATCTTCGTGGGCCGGGTGTCTTCGGCGGCGGCAGCGGTGGCTTCGGTCATGGTGGGCCTTCCCCAGGAACAGATGCGCGCAAGTACATCGTGCACAAGGTACTGACCAGTAACGTGCGGCCGCTCTCAGGGGGGCGGCAACCGGAGGTAACACCGGAAGCCGGGCTCAGCGGGCCCGGTCCGCCGCCGCGTCCGCCCGCTCCGCCAGCAGACCCAGCTCCGTGCGCAGCCGCGCGACCTGGTCCGCGTCCAGGCCCGTCGCCGCGAGCAGTGCCCCCGGCACCCGCGCCGCGCGCTCCCGCAGCTCCTCCCCGCGCCCGGTCGGTGCCACGCGCACCGACCGCTCGTCCCGCGCGGACCGCTCACGCCGCACCAGACCCGCCGACTCCAGCCGCTTCAGCAGCGGCGAGACGGTGCCGTAGTCGAGGCGCAGGGCCGCGGCCAGTTCCTTGACCGAGGTCTCGCCGCGCTCCCAGAGCACGAGCAGCACCAGGTACTGGGGATAGGTCAGGCCGAGGTCGTCGAGGAGCGGACGGTAGGCGGCCGTCACCGCGCGCTGGGCGGCGTACAGCGCGAAGCACAGCTGCTGGTCCAGCAGCAGCGATCCGTCGCTCTCCTCGTTCGTCACGCGCCCATTGTCACGGACGGGCGGGCGCGGCCGGCACGGAACGCGGATCGAAACCGAACGGCAGCTCCAGGCGGTGGGCCCGCATCAGCTCCTCGTCCGAGAGCAGCTCGCCGGTCGGCCCGTCGGCCGCGATCACCCCGTCGCTGAGGATCAGTGAGCGCGAGCACAGCTCCAGGGCGTAGGGGAGGTCGTGCGTGACCATCAGCACGGTCACGTCCAGGGAGCGCAGGATGTCGGCCAGTTCGCGGCGGGAGGCGGGGTCGAGGTTGGAGGAGGGCTCGTCCAGGACGAGGATCTCCGGCTCCATCGCCAGCACGGTCGCGACGGCCACCCGGCGGCGCTGCCCGAAGGACAGGTGGTGCGGCGGCCGGTCCTTGAACCGGGCCATGCCGACCCGCTCCAGCGCCCGGTCCACACGCTGCTCCAGCTCCGGGCCCTTCAGCCCGGCCGCCGCCGGCCCGAACGCCACGTCCTCGCGCACCGTCGGCATGAACAGCTGGTCGTCCGGGTCCTGGAAGACGATGCCGACCCGGCGCCTGACCTCGGCCATGTTTCGCTTGTCCACGGGCAGCCCGGCCACCCTCACCGTGCCGGCGCCGCCGGTCAGGATGCCGTTCAGGTGCAGCACCAGGGTCGTCTTGCCGGCGCCGTTCGGCCCGAGCAGCGCGACCCGCTCGCCGCGCGCGATCGAGAAGTCGACCCCGAAGAGGGCCTGGTGCCCGTCGGGGTAGGCGAAGGCGAGGCCCGAGACCTCGAGAGAAGCAGTCACAGGGTCCATCCCAGCAGACAGACGGCGAGGGCCGCGCCCGGGAGGGCCAGTGCGTACGACCACTGCGCGCGCGACGCGGTCACCTCGTCGATGACGGGCATGGCACCGGCGTACCCGCGGCTGATCATGGCCAGGTGCACGCGCTCGCCGCGCTCGTAGGAACGGATGAACAGCGCGCCCGCCGACTTGGCGAGCACGCCCCAGTGCCGCACGCCCCCGGCCTCGAAGCCGCGCGACTCCCGGGCGATCCGCATGCGCCGCATCTCGTCGGTGACGACGTCGCCGTAGCGGATCATGAAGGAGGCGATCTGCACGAGGAGCGGCGGGAACCTGAGCCGCTGCAGGCCGAGCAGCAGTTCGCGCAGTTCGGTGGTGGCGGCCAGCAGGACGGAGGCGGCGACGCCGAGCGTGCCCTTGGCGAGCACGTTCCAGGCGCCCCACAGGCCGTTCACGCTCAGGGACAGCCCGAGCACCTCGACCCGTTCGCCCTCCGCCACGAACGGCATCAGCACCGCGAACGCCACGAAGGGCACCTCGATCAGCAGCCGCCTGAGCAGGAAGGCGGCGGGCACGCGCGCGGCGTACGCGACGACCCCCAGCAGGACGGCGTAGAGCCCGAACGCCCACATCGCCTCGCGCGGGGTCGACACCACGACGACCACGAAGGCGAAGACGGCGGCGAGCTTGGTGTGCGGGGGCAGGCCGTGCACGGGCGAGTGCCCGTGCCGGTAGAGCCTGTGCGCGTGCCCGGCGCCCATGTCAGACGCTCTCCCCGGCGGGCTGCTCCGCGGCGGGCTGCTCCACGGCGGTGGGCGAGGCGTCGGCCGTGCGGCGGCGGCGCACCGCCCAGAACACGCCCGTGCCCGCGACCACCGTCACGCCCACGCCGATGACCCCGGCCAGTCCTCCGGACAGGCGCGCGTCGTCGACGTCCTTGACGCCGTAGTCGGCGAGGGGGGAGTCCGAGACGGCGTGCTCCTCGGCTTTCTTGTCGATGCCGTGGTCGGCGGCGACCTTCTCCAGGCCGTCCGGGTCGGCGGAGGCGTAGAAGCTGACGAACCCGGCGAGGACCAGCGAGGCGACCAGGCCGGTGATCCACAGCGTGCGCCGGGAGGTGCGGGCCGCGACCGGCGCGGGCTCGGTGCCGGGTACGTCGACGAGTTCGCCGTTCACCCGCAGCTTCAGCTTCTGCTCCAGCCCCCGCGCCCCGTGCACGAGGTCCGGCCGTACGGCGATGACGGCACCCACCGTCAGCGAGGTGATCACGGCCTCGCCGATGCCGATGAGGACGTGCACGCCGACCATGGCGGTGGCGACCTTGCCGATCGAGACGTCGGTGGTGCCGCCGACGGCGTACATCAAGGTGAAGGCCAGGGCGGCGGCCGGCACGGACACCAGGGCGGCGACGAAGGAGGCGGCGGTGACCGAGCGGCGGGTGCGGGGCAGCACCTTCACCAGGCCGCGGAAGAGGGCGTAGGCCACCACCACGGTGACGATCCCCATGTTGGTGATGTTGACGCCGAGCGCGGTCAGACCGCCGTCCGCGAAGAGGATGCCCTGCATGAGCAGCACGACGGAGACGCACAGGATGCCCGTGTAGGGCCCGACGAGGATCGCGGCCAGCGCACCGCCGAGCAGATGGCCGCTGGTCCCCGCCGCGACGGGGAAGTTCAGCATCTGCACCGCGAAGATGAACGCCGCGACGAGGCCGGCCAGCGGTGCCGTGCGCTCGTCGAGTTCACGCCGTGCGCCGCGCAGGCTCACGGCGACGGCGCCCGCGGCGATCACACCGGTGGCCGCGGAGGTGGGGGCGTTGATGAATCCGTCAGGTACATGCACCGTTCGATGATGTGGCTAGATGCGAACGATATGCAAGAGCGTGTTCCTCGTTTTATCTCATCTGTGATATATGCAGCCCCAGGGGGCGCAATCCGGAAAATATGCGACATTGGAGAAGGGGGTGGACGCATTTTCTCTCCGGAGACGACGCACCGTGAAGGGACTGTCCGATGTCCGTAGTCGAGCAGTACGTGCGAGCCCACATCGTCACGGACGCGGCGGTCCCGTTGAGCGACGAACTGGAGTCGATTCCGGTCACCTTGCGCTACGACCCCGACCACGACCCGCGCCGCGTGCGGGTCGGGCTGCCCGGGGCCGGAGGGCGGGAGTGGACCGTCGACCGCCGGCTGCTGGAGGAAGGGCTGCGGGCCCCCGCGGGCAGCGGCGAGGTGCGGGTGTGGCCGTGCGGCCGGGTGCAGGCCGTCGTGGAGTTCCACTCCGCGCAGGGCGTGTCGGTCGTGCAGTTCGAGCGGCAGGCGCTGCTGCGGTTCCTGCGGCGCACCTACACGGCCGCCGCGGAACCCGTGACGCACTGACCTCCGCGCTCAGCCGCCCGCCTTCAGCAGGGCCGCCACCATCGGGCCTGCCGTGGAGCCGCCGTGCCCGCCCTGCTGGACCACACCGGCCGCCGCCAGGTCGCCCCGGTAGGCCGTGAACCAGCCGTTCGGCTTCTTCTGCCCGTCGACCTCGGCGGACCCGGTCTTCGCGCCGACGTCGCCACCGACCCCGGCCATCGCCTCGGCCGCCGTGCCGGCCGCCGCCGTGTAGGCCATCAGCTCGCGCAGCTGGGACAGGGTCCCCGCGGACATGGTGCGCGAGGCCTTCGCCAGCGCGCGCCCGTCCACGTCCGGGGAGACCAGGTAGGGCTGGCGGAAGGTGCCGGCCTTCACCGTCGCCGACACGGACGCCATGTTCAGCGGGTTCATCCGGACCCCGCCCTGCCCGATCAGCGAGGCGCCCATCTGGGCCGCCGACTGCACCGGCACCGCGCCGTCGAAGGACGGCACCCCGATCGCCCAGTTGTTCAGCCCCAGGCCGAACACCTGCTGGGCCTGCTTGGTCAGGTCGTCGTCCTTCAGCTTGGGCGCCTGGCTGATGAAGGCCGTGTTGCAGGAGCGGGCGAAGCTCGCCTTGAACGTGCCGTCCTTGATCTCGAACTTGTCGTCGTTCTGGAACTTCCAGTGCCCGTACGTGAAGTACTTCGGGCACGGGTGCTTCTTGTCCGCCGAGGCCAGGCCCTTCTCGATCAGCAGCGACGAGGTGACGACCTTCATCGTGGAGCCGGGGGCCAGGGAGCCCTGGAAGGCGGTGTTGAAGCCGGGGGAGGCGTTGGCGGCGGCCAGGATCTCGCCGGTCGACACCCGCACCACGGCCACCGACGACCGCGCCTTCTTCGCGACCTGCTTCTCGGCGGCGGCCTGGAGCGCCGGGTCCAGCGTGGTCCTCACCGTGCCCGGCGTGCCCTCGCTGAGCTCCAGCAGCGTCTTGTCGGACAGGTCCTGCGCCTTGGCGGCCTTCCCGCGCACCACCCGCAGCTCGATACCGGCCTTGCCCCCGGCCTTCTTGCCGTACTTCTCGCGCAGGCCGTCCAGGATCGGCCCGATGGAGGCGTACTTGTCCTTGGTCAGCTCGCCGCCGTCCCGGTCGAGCGCCTTGACCGGGGGCGTGCCCGCCTCGCCGGTGACCAGCGTGTCCCCGTCCCTGAGGTCCGGGTGGACCACCGCTGCGTGCCAGTCGACCAGGGGCTTTCCGTCGCTCGCGCGGCGGACGACGGTGAGCGCGCCGGTGTAGGCCAGCGGTTTCTCGGTCCCCTTGTGGGCCACCGTGCCCTTGACCGAGAACGGCACCTTGTCACCGGTGCGCGCGCCCGGGGTGAGCGTGACGTCCTTGACGCGGGCGTCCTTGGCGTAGCCGGTGAGCAGGGCCCGGGCCGCGGCCGGGTCGTCGGTGGCCGCCGCGGCCTGCGGGAGCCTGCCGGACTGCCAGGCGGTGAGGAAGGCGCGGGCGGTGGTGGTGACCTCGGCCGCCGACAGCGGCCCGGTCTTCACCTCGGGCTTGCCGTCGGAGGACGCGCGGGTCCCGTCGTCGGCCGCGGCACCGCCCGCGTACAGCGCGTAGGCTCCGGCCCCGGCACCCACGACGACCACGGCGATCATCCCGCCGATCACGGCGGGTCTCGTCTTCCGTCGCTCGGCGACGCGCCTTCTGTTGCCCACTGCTGTTCTTTCCTCCGCGAATCCCCAGGGTCCCCGTTGCCCTCAGCCGTCCCAACGACGGCCACCACCCTAGAGTCCCGTCCGGCACAGGTGAGATCAGCCACCCGTTCGTAGCACGGCTGCGACAATCGGCCCGGCCGCGTCGCCGCCGTGCCCGCCCTCCTCGGTCATGGCCGCCGCCGCGAGGTCGCCGCGGAAGCCGGTGAACCAGCTGTTGGACTTCGCGTTGCCGTCGACCTCGGCCGATCCCGTCTTGGCGCCGATGTCGCCGCCGAGCCCGCGCATGGCCTCCTGCGCGGTGCCCTGGGTCGCGGTCAGCCGCATCATCTGCCTCAGCTGGGCGGCGGTACCCGCCTTCAGGCCGCGCGCCTGCGCCAGTTGCCGGCCGTCCAGCTCGGGCGTGACGAGGTAGGGCTGGCGGAAGGTGCCGGTGATGGCGGTGGCGGTCACCGAGGCCATGTTCAGCGGGCTCATCTGGACCTGCCCCTGCCCGATGGCACCGGCCGCCCGGTCCGGGCCGCCGACCGCCGGGACACTGCCGTCGAAGGAGGCGATGCCGGTCTTCCAGTCGTCCCGCCCCAGCCCGAACCGCTGCTCGGCCTCCTCGGCCAGCGAGGCGTCGGTGAGCGGCTTCTCGTCGATGAGCTTGATGAAGGCGGTGTTGCAGGACCGCATGAAGCTGTCGGCGAGCGTGGCGCTCCCGTCGGGCTTCATCCCGGTGAGGTTCTTGAACGTCTGGCTCTGCCACACGGCGGTGTCGGGGCAGGGGGCCGGGCCGTCCATCGAGGTCACACCGTTGTCGATGAGCATGGCGGCGGTGACGATCTTCATCGTCGAGCCGGGGGCCGCCTGGCCCTGGAAGGCCGCGTTGAAGGCGTCCGTGCGGTGGTTGGCGACGGCCAGGACCTCACCGGTGCTGGGCTTGACCGCCACCACCGAGGACTGGGCGAACCGCTTGACCGCCTGCTCGGCCGCCGCCTGGGCGCTCGGGCTGATCGTGGTGGTGAGCTTGCCCGGCTTGCCCTCGGCGAGGGTGAGCAGCGGGGTGTCGGGAGCGTCCCCGGCGGTGTGCCGGACGACCAGTTCGACGCCGGGGGTGCCGCCGGCCTGCTCGCCGTACTTGTCGCGCAGGGTGTCCAGGACCGGGCCGAGGGAGGGGTACTTCTCCTTCGTCAGCTCGGAGCCGTCCCGGCCCACGGCCCGGATGGGCGGGGCGGCCGACTGCTCGGTGACGAGGGTGTCGTCCTTCCTCAGCTCGGGGTGCACGACGGACGGCTGCCAGTCGACCAGGGCCCGCCCGGTGGTGACGCCGCGCACGACGGTCAGCCGGCTGCGGTAGCTCAAGGGCTTGGACTTCCCGTCGTAGGCCACCTTCGCCCTCACCGTGAACGGCACGGTGGTGCCCCGGGTCGCACCCGGCGTGATCTTCACGTCCCGGATGTGCGCCTCGTCCCCGAAGGCGGTCAGCAGCTGCTCGGCGGCCGCGTCGTTGTCGGTGTACGACGCCGCCGTCGCGGCCGCGCCCTGCTCCCAGGCCGCGAAGAACCCGGCGGTCGTCTTCTCGACCTCGTCCTTCCCGGGCGGCCCCGACTTCCTCTCCGCCGCCACCCCGCTGCCGCCCCCGTCACCGCTCAGCGCGCTCACGATGTTGTAGGTGCCGTAGCCGGCCCCGCCCAGCATCACCGCGAACACGCCGCCTATGACGGCGGCCTTGACCCCCTTGCCCATTGGGCCGTCCCCTCCCCGTGGAGCCTCACGCGCTCGATTGAACGCGTTCAGAAAGCTCGGTGCGTGAGCACTCTATGCGCACGGGGTGACACAGGGCGCGCCTGTTTCGATTTTTGACCGAACAACGCTTCTGACCCCGGGCATCCGATGCACGCGCTGCTGGGCGGCCTCGTCGACCTCACGGTGATGCTCTGGCGCGAGAACGCCCTGCCCGGCGGCGTCCGGTGTGCCTGACAGGCTCTGAGCTGAACCGCTGGCGGGGTGGATCCGGGACACGCCAGAGATCTGCCTTCTGCCAGCGGCAGAACACCGGCCCGACCGGGCTCGGCGATCACTACTGTCCAGGCTCATGACGACAGTCACAACGCGCACGATCGAATACGCGGCCGACGGCCTGACGATGATCGGGCACCTCGCGCTCCCGGCCGGTGTCGACCGCCGGCCCGCGGTCCTGGTCGGGCCCGAGGGGGTGGGGCTCAGCGACGTCGAGCGCCGCCGGGCCGATGCGCTCGCCGAGCTGGGATACGTGGCGCTGGCCTTCGACCTCCACGGCGGGCGCTATGTGGGCGACCCAGAGGAGATGCTGGCCCGTTGCATGCCGCTGCTCGCCGACCCCGACCGGATGCGAGGCATCGGCCACGCGGCGCTCGACGTGCTCCGCGCCGAGCCGCGGACCGACCCGGACCGGATCGCCGCCGTCGGCTACGGCACCGGGGGCGCCATCGCGCTGGAGCTCGGGCGCGACGGCGTCGATCTGCGCGCGATCGCGACAGTCAACGGACTGACCACGGGCCGGCCGGGCGAGACGGCGCGCATTCACTGCCCGGTGTGGGCCGGGGTCGGGTCGGAAGACCCGATCATGCCGCCCGCGCAACGGGACGCGTTCACTGCCGAGATGCAGGCTGCGGGCGTCGACTGGCGCCTCGTGGTCTACGGCGGCGCCTTGCACGCCTTCCATCACCCACCGGTCGACCACATCGTGCTTCCCGGGGTCGGTCATCACCCTCAGCACGCGCAGCGGGCCTGGCGGGACGTCGTCGACCTGCTCGCCGAGTGCCTGCCCGTAACGGATTTCGTGGTGTGTCCGCCCAGCTAGACCCAGGTGTCCAGCCACATCCGCGACCGCCAGTCGTCGATCGGCACGGCCTGGCCCGTGTACAGGGGCCAGAAGTAGATGAAGTTCCAGGTGATCAGCAGGACCAGGACGCCCGCCGCCGTGGCGCCCGCGACGCGGCGGGTGTCCGTGGAGCGGGGCGGGCCGATGATCGCGCCGAGGAGCATCGCCACCGCCAGGCACAGGAACGGCAGGAACACGACGGCGTAGAAGAAGAAGATCGTGCGCTCCTGGTACATGAACCAGGGCAGGTAACCGGCCGCGATGCCGCAGGCGATGGCGCCCGCGCGCCAGTCGCGGCGGAAGAACCAGCGCCACAGCACGTACAGCACCGCGAAGCAGGCCACCCACCACAGCAGGGGCGTGCCGAGGGCCAGGACCTCGCGGGCGCACTTCTCGCCGGCGTCGGCGGGGCAGCCGTCCTTGCCGGGCGCCGGGGACTCGTAGAAGTACGACACCGGGCGGCCCAGGACCAGCCAGCTCCACGGGTTGGACTGGTAGGTGTGCGGCGAGGACAGCCCGACGTGGAACTCGTACACCTGGGTCTCGTAGTGCCACAGGCTGCGCAGCCAGTCGGGCAGGAACGTCCAGCTGCCGCCCTTGCCGTCGGTCGCGGCCCAGTTGCGGTAGTAGCCGCCCGAGCCGTTCGTCGCGGAGAGGATCCAGCCGGTCCAGGAGGCGAGGTAGGTGACCAGGGCGACCGGCACCGTGGCGAGGAAGGCCAGGCCCGTGTCACGGCGCAGGACCGCGGTGTACGGGTGGCGCGCACCGGCGACCCGGCGCGAACCGACGTCCCACACCACCGCCATCAGGCAGAACGCCGCCAGGATGTACAGGCCGTTCCACTTCGTGCCGATGGCCAGGCCCAGCATCAGGCCCGCCGCCCAGCGCCAGGGGCGCCAGCCGAGGCGGGCCGTCTCCGCCGCGTACCGGTCGGGGCGGACCCGGCCGTCGGGGTCCACGGGGAGCGCGGCGGCGAGTCTCTCCCGGGCCTTGTCCCGGTCCACCAGCAGACAGCCGAACGCGGCCAGCACGAAGAACATCAGCACGCCGTCGAGCAGTGCCGTGCGGCTCATCACGAAGTGCAGGCCGTCCAGCGCCATCAGCGCGCCCGCCAGGCACCCCAGGAACGTGGAGCGGAACAGCCGCCGGCCGATCCGGCACAGCAACAGCACCGACAGCGTCCCGAGCAGGGCCGTCATGAACCGCCAGCCGAACGGGTCGAACCCGAACATCAGCTCGCCCAGCCCGATGACGTACTTGCCCACCGGCGGGTGCACCACGTACGCCGCGTCGGTGGGGAGCTTCACGTTCCCGCCCGACGACAGGACCAGGTCATTGGCGTTCTTGGCCCAGTTGACCTCGAAGCCGCGGTGGACGAGCGCCCAGGCGTCCTTGGCGTAGTACGTCTCGTCGAATATCACCGCCCTGGGGCTGCCCAGGTTCCAGAACCGCAGCACCCCCGCCAGCAGCGTCACGAGCAGCGGGCCGAGCCAGCCCGACCAGCGCACCAGCCGCCCCGCCAGGGTGTGCGGGACGCCGAGCGCCGCCCACAGGCGCGGCGAGGGCTCGGTGTACGGCGGCACCAGACGGTCACGGACGTCACGGGCGTCGCTTCTGGGCTGCCCCTGGTAGCCGAAGCGGCGCAGCCGCTGCTGCCAGGACGGCCGCTGCTCGTGCGGCGCCTGTCCCTGCCGGGTGTCCGTGGAGGACGCGGTACTGGTCACCGCGCCATCGTAGGGAACCGTTCTGTGTGAGTCCCGTGCATGGCCGGTATGCGTCCGCATCCTCCGCCCCTGGGAGGAGTGCACACCCGGCACCCCGGCGGTCCGCACCCGGTGCCCCTGGGAGGATGGGGGCGTGACCGGAACCCTCGTACTCGCAGGCACCCCCATCGGCGACATCGCGGACGCGCCGCCCCGGCTCGCCGAGGAACTGACCGGGGCCGACGTGATCGCCGCCGAGGACACGCGGCGGCTGCGCCGGCTGACCCAGGCGCTGGGCGTCACGCCCCGGGGCCGGGTGGTGTCGTACTTCGAGGGCAACGAGGCCGCCCGGACGCCGGAGCTGGTCGAGGAGCTGGTGGGCGGCGCGCGGGTGCTGCTCGTCACGGACGCGGGGATGCCGTCCGTGTCCGACCCGGGCTACCGGCTGGTGGCGGCCGCGGTCGAGCGGGACGTGCGGGTGACCGCCGTGCCCGGGCCGTCCGCGGTGCTCACCGCGCTCGCGCTGTCGGGCCTGCCCGTCGACCGGTTCTGCTTCGAGGGGTTCCTGCCGCGCAAGGCCGGGGAGCGGCTCGGACGGCTGCGGGAGGTGGCCGGGGAGCGGCGGACGCTCGTCTACTTCGAGGCGCCCCACCGGCTGGACGACACCCTGGCCGCGATGGCCGAGGTGTTCGGGGCGCAGCGGCGGGCCGCGGTGTGCCGGGAGCTGACCAAGACGTACGAGGAGGTGCGGCGCGGCGGGCTCGGCGAGCTGGCGGCCTGGGCCGCCGAGGGCGTACGCGGCGAGATCACCGTCGTGGTCGAGGGGGCGCCGGAGAAGGGGGCCGAGGACGTCGGGCCCGAGGAACTGGTGCGGCGGGTGCGGGTGCGCGAGGAGGCGGGGGAGCGGCGCAAGGAGGCCATCGCCGCGGTCGCCGTGGAGGCCGGGGTGCCCAAGCGGGTGGTCTTCGACGCCGTGGTCGCCGCGAAGAACTCCGGCTGAGCCCCCCCCTCCTGAGCAGGGCGCTCGTCGTTCGAGCGCGCGCCCCATGGGCGGGCAAAAGCGCCGGGGGTCTGAGGCAAGAGACGCCCAAAACGGGGCCAACAGTCGACAGGTCTGCTGCCTTCGCTCCCGCCGGGGAGTCCACTGGGACACGGGGGCGGAACCGCCCTCACGCCTCAGCGGACCAGGAGCTGGCATGAGTGAGATCGCAGGGCGGACCGGGCTCCGCGCCGGTGCGACCGCCGTCGTCAACGAGTCCTATTCCTTCGCCTGCATGCGGTGCGGGCACGGGTGGGAGCAGTCGTACGAGATAGAGCACCACACGGACGGCGCGGGCCACGAGTTCGTCCTCTACGTCGCGGACGGCAAGGTGGTGCCCTCCCCGCTGAGCAGGCCCGCGTGCCACAACTGCGACGGGCACGTGGTGCGGATCATGCGGCCCGGGCGGGTGGCGTCGGCGCGTGACGCGGCGCACCGGACCGACCGCGTGCCGCCGCCCGCCGGACCCGTGGCGGCGCCCGCCCCGGACGCCGGGGGAGCGGCCGAGGGGCACGAGCGGCACCACTGGCACCTGTCCGACCTGCTGCACCCCTTCCAGCGCAAGGCGAGCTGACCCGTCCGGCTCCCCTTGTCGACGCCCTCCCCGCTCCTCCCCCCTGCCGGGGAGGGCGTCGCCCTTTTCGCGGAGTCGTCCTTTCGTAGGATCGGGGGCATGCCTGCGAACGACTCCGACAAGCACGCCGCGCCCCCGCTGCCCGACCCCCTGCGGGTGCCGGTCGCCGACTCCCACACCCACCTGGACATGCAGTCCGGCACGGTCGAGGAGGCGCTGGCCAAGGCCGCGTCGGTCGGGGTGACGACGGTCGTGCAGGTCGGCTGCGACCTGAAGGGCTCCCGCTGGGCGGCCGAGACGGCGGCGGCGTACGACGCCGTCCACGCGACGGTCGCCCTGCACCCCAACGAGGCACCCCGGATCGTCCACGGCGACCCCGACGGGTGGTCCCGGCAGGGCGCCCGCGCGCCGGGCGGACAGGCCGCCCTGGACGACGCGCTCGCCGAGATCGACCGGCTGGCCGGGCTGGAGCAGGTCAAGGGCGTCGGGGAGACCGGCCTCGACTACTTCCGCACCGGGCCCGAGGGCAAGGACGCCCAGGAGCGGTCCTTCCGCGCCCACATCGAGATCGCCAAGCGGCACGGCAAGGCCCTGGTCATCCACGACCGCGAGGCCCACGCCGACGTCCTGCGCGTGCTGAAGGAGGAGGGCGCCCCCGAGCGGACCGTCTTCCACTGCTACTCCGGCGACGCCGAGATGGCCGAGATCTGCGCGGGCGCGGGCTACTTCATGTCCTTCGCCGGCAACGTCACCTTCAAGAACGCCCGTAACCTGCGGGACGCGGTGGCGGTCGCCCCGCTGGAGCTGCTCCTGGTCGAGACCGACGCGCCCTTCCTCACCCCGGCGCCCTACCGCGGACGGCCCAACGCCCCCTACCTCGTGCCGATCACCGTGCGGGCCATGGCCGAGGTGCGCGGCATCGACGAGGGCACCCTGGCGGCGGCGCTCGGCGCGAACACGGCACGCGCGTTCGGCTACTGACCCCCCGCACCAACCCCACGCGACCCCCGCACCACCCGGCCGTACGACTGTGCGTAGTCGCGTCGCTTTGGAGAGTGACGACCGCTCCGCTAGGTTCTGGGGGCCCGATCAGGGCCCTTTCGGACCCCCTCCGTCCCTGGAGCGTGTCGGCGTGAGCAACTCCCGGTACGAGACGTACGAGACCTACGAGACGTACAAGACCTACGAGACGTACGAGACGTATGGCCCGGCCTGCGCGGATACCGTGTACGGCGGTTTCGGCGCGCCGCCCGCCGATCTGCACACCGCCGACACGCTCGGCTACGGGACACCCGGGACGCCGGGCGTCCACGAGGACACCTACCGGCCCGCCTACGAGACGCGGCCCGCCTACGGGACACCGCCCCTGCCCGGGCTGCCCCGGCAGGGCGCCCACGCCCCGGGCGGGCGGGCGGCTGCCGCGTTCGGCGAGGAGCCGGAGCCCGGCCCGGGCGGGCGCGCCGCCGCACGCGCCGCGGCGCGCGCCGGTTCGCACCGCCGGTCCGCACGCCGGCGGAAGGCCCGCTCCCCCGAGCGCGCGGACAGCTCCGTGCGGCGGCTGCTCCCGCAGGCCCTGGTCGTCGCCTTCCTCGCCGGCGGCACCACGGCCTTCGTCGCCGAGGACAAGGCCGTCGAGCTGAGCGTCGACGGCAGGACGCGCACCCTGCACACCTTCGCCGACGACGTCACCGAGCTGCTCGCCGAGGAGGGCGTCGAGCTCGGCGCCCACGACGTGGTGGCGCCCGGCCCCGGCGCGGAACTCACCAGCGGCGACGAGATCGCCGTCCGGTACGCCCGCCCCGTGCGGCTCACCCTCGACGGGCACCGGCGCCAGGTGTGGACCACCGCCCGCACGGTGGAGGGAGCGCTCCGGCAGCTGGGGGTGCGGCAGGAGGGCGCGTACGTGTCCACCCCGCGCTCGCGGCGCATCGGGCGGGAGGGACTCGCGCTGGACGTGCGCACCGAGCGCACGGTCACGGTCATGGCCGACGGCCGCGCCCGCACCGTCCGCACCAACGCCGCGACCGTCCGGGAGGCCGTCGAGGAGGCCGGCATCACCCTGCGCGGCCAGGACACCACGTCCGTCCCACAGGGGAGCTTCCCGCGTGACGGGCAGACCGTCACGGTGCTGCGGATCACCGGTGGCAGGGAGGTCCGCGAGGAGCTGATCCCCTTCCAGGTGCGGCGGACGGAGGACCCGGAGCTGTTCCGGGGCACGGAGGTCGTGGAGCGCGCGGGCGAGCCGGGCCTGCGCCGGATCACCTACTCCCTGCGCACGGTCAACGGCGTCCGGCAGAAGCCGCGCCGGATCAGGACCGAGGTGGTGCGCGAGCCCCGCCCGCAGGTGGTCAAGGTCGGCACCAGACCGCGCCCCGCGTCCGTGCAGGGCGCCGACCACCTCGACTGGCAGGGCCTCGCCGCCTGCGAGTCCGGCGGGCGCCCCGACGCGGTCGACCCCTCCGGCACCTACGGCGGCCTGTACCAGTTCGACACCCGGACCTGGCAGGCGCTCGGCGGCAGCGGCCGCCCCCAGGACGCCCCCGCGGCGGAACAGACCTACCGGGCCAAGAAGCTGTACGTGAGACGCGGAGCCAGCCCCTGGCCGCACTGCGGGGGCCGGCTGCGCGGCTAGGGGGGCGCGAAACCCTGCGTACCCTTGTCCCCGTGACCAGCCCCGCCCCCGACGCACTCCTCGGCCCCGCCGACGTCCGCGAACTCGCGGCAGCCCTCGGCGTACGCCCCACCAAGCAGCGCGGACAGAACTTCGTGATCGACGCGAACACCGTCCGCCGTATCGTCCGCACCGCGCAGGTCCGGCCCGAGGACGTCGTCGTCGAGGTCGGCCCGGGACTCGGGTCCCTCACCCTCGCGCTGCTGGAGGTCGCCGACCGGGTCACCGCCGTGGAGATCGACGACGTCCTGGCCGGTGCGCTGCCGGCGACCGTCGCGGCCCGCATGCCCGAGCGCGCCGACCGGTTCGCGCTGGTCCACTCCGACGCCATGCACGTCGCCGAGCTGCCGGGCCCCGCCCCGACCGCGCTGGTCGCCAACCTCCCGTACAACGTGGCCGTCCCGGTCCTGCTGCACATGCTCGACACCTTCCCGAGCATCGAGCGCACCCTCGTCATGGTCCAGGCCGAGGTCGCCGACCGCCTCGCCGCGGCCCCCGGCTCGAAGGTGTACGGCGTCCCCTCGGTCAAGGCCAACTGGTACGCCGAGGTCAAGCGCGCCGGAGCCATCGGCCGCACCGTCTTCTGGCCGGCGCCCAACGTGGACAGCGGCCTGGTCTCCCTGGTCCGCCGGGCCGAGCCGATCGACACGACCGCCTCGAAGGCCGAGGTGTTCGCCGTGGTCGACGCGGCCTTCGCGCAGCGCCGCAAGACGCTGCGGGCCGCCCTCGCCGGCTGGGCCGGTTCCGCGGCCGCCGCCGAGGAGGCCCTCGTCGCCGCCGGCGTCTCGCCGCAGGCCCGGGGCGAGTCCCTGACCGTCGAGGAGTTCGCGCGTATCGCCGAGCACAAGGCGAACCGGCAGCAGCAGAAGGAGACAGCGTGAGCGTCACGGTCCGCGTCCCGGCCAAGGTCAACGTCCAGCTGGCGGTCGGCGCCGCCCGCCCCGACGGCTTCCACGACCTGGCCAACGTCTTCCTCGCGGTCGGCCTCTACGACGAGATCACCGTCACCCCGGCCGACGAACTGCGCGTCACCTGCGAGGGCCCCGACGCCGGCCAGGTCCCCCTGGACCGTACGAACCTGGCGGCGCGCGCGGCGCTCGCGCTGGCCGAGCGCTACGGCCGCAGCCCCGCCGTGCACCTGCACATCGTCAAGGACATCCCCGTCGCCGGCGGCATGGCCGGAGGCAGCGCGGACGGCGCCGGCGCGCTGGTCGCCTGCGACGCGCTCTGGGGCACCGGCGCCTCCCGCGAGGAACTCCTCGACATCTGCGCCGAACTGGGCAGCGACGTGCCGTTCAGCCTGGTCGGCGGGGCGGCCCTCGGCGTCGGACGGGGTGAGCGGCTGACGCCCCTGGAGGTCGGCGGCGTCTTCCACTGGGTGTTCGCCATGGCGGAGCGCGGACTGTCCACCCCGGCCGTCTTCCGGGAGTTCGACCGGCTGGGCGAGGGCACGGACATCCCCGAGCCCGTCGCCTCGCCGGAACTCCTCGCCGCCCTCGCCAAGGGCGACGCGGACGCACTCGCCGCGGCCGTGACCAACGACCTGCAGCCCGCCGCCCTGTCCCTCTTCCCGGAACTCGCCGGCACCCTGGCCACCGGCCGTGCCGCGGGCGCCCTCGCGGCCCTGGTCTCGGGCTCCGGCCCGACCACGGCGTTCCTCGTCCGCGACCCCGAGTCCGCGGCGGCGGTGGCGCAGGCGCTGGTCGCCTCCGGCACGTGCCGCACCGTGCGGACGGCGTCGGGCCCGGCGCCCGGGGCGACGGTGGCCGGGCGTTAATCACGTGCCGGCCCACCGCGACGACCCGCGCTGCGTGGCGGCCGAGCACCGGATCGGCCCCCTCGGCCCGGAGCTGCCGTTCGACCCCGCGCTGCCGGACGTGTGGCGGTACCGGCGCCGCCGGGAGGATGCCGCCCTCCGCTGAACACCCCGGCCGGAGCACCCCCCGGCCCGACTACCCTGGAGGGTCGATCCATCCCCCTCGTCAGGAGCGAAATGGCCGTCAACCTGGTCAATGTCGAGAACGTCAGCAAGGTGTACGGCACCCGTGCCCTGCTCGACGGTGTTTCCCTCGGCGTCTCCGAAGGGGACCGCATCGGCGTCGTCGGCCGCAACGGCGACGGCAAGACCACGCTGATCCGGATGCTCGCCCGGCTGGAGGACGCCGACACCGGGCGCGTCACGCACTCCGGCGGCCTGCGGATCGGCGTGCTCACCCAGCACGACTCGCTCGACCCCGAGGCCACCGTCCGCCACGAGGTCATCGGCGACCTGGCCGACCACGAGTGGGCCGGCGTCGCCAAGATCAGGGACGTGCTGACCGGCCTGTTCGGCGGGCTGGACCTGCCGGGGTTCCCCAAGGGCCTGGACACCGTCATCGGCCCGCTGTCCGGCGGTGAGCGCCGCCGCATCGCCCTCGCCAAGCTCCTCATCGAGGAGCAGGACCTGCTCGTCCTGGACGAGCCCACCAACCACCTCGACGTCGAGGGCATCGCCTGGCTCGCCCGGCACCTGCAGAACCGCCGCTCGGCCCTGGTGTGCGTGACCCACGACCGCTGGTTCCTCGACCAGGTCTGCACGCGCATGTGGGACGTCCAGCGCGGCTCCGTCTACGAGTACGAGGGCGGCTACTCCGACTACGTCTTCGCCCGGGCCGAGCGCGAGCGCATCGCCGCCACCGAGGAGGTCAAGCGGCAGAACCTGGTCCGCAAGGAGCTGGCCTGGCTGCGCCGCGGGGCACCGGCCCGGACGTCCAAGCCGCGTTTCCGCGTCGAGGCCGCCAACGAACTCATCAAGGACGTGCCCCCGCCCCGGGACAGCAGCGAGCTGATGCGCTTCGCGTCCTCGCGGCTCGGCAAGACCGTGTTCGACCTGGAGGACATCACCGTCCAGGCGGGCCCCAAGGTCCTGCTCCAGCACGTCACCTGGCAGCTCGGCCCCGGCGACCGGATCGGACTGGTCGGCGTCAACGGCGCGGGCAAGACGTCCCTGCTGCGGGCCATGGCCCAGGCGGCCCGCACCGACGGCGAGGCCCAGCCCGCGGGCGGTCGCGTCCGCGTCGGCAAGACGGTCAAGCTCGCGTACCTCTCCCAGGAGGTCGCCGAACTCGACCCGGCCACGCGGGTGCTGGAGGCCGTGCAGCAGGTGCGCGAGCGCGTCGACCTCGGCAAGGGCCGGGAGATGACCGCCGGGCAGCTGTGCGAGACGTTCGGCTTCACCAAGGAGAAGCAGTGGACGCCGGTCGGCGACCTCTCCGGCGGTGAGCGCCGCAGGCTCCAGCTGCTGCGCCTGCTCATGGACGAGCCCAACGTCCTCTTCCTCGACGAGCCCACCAACGACCTCGACATCGAGACCCTGACCCAGCTGGAGGACGTCCTCGACGGCTGGCCAGGCTCGATGATCGTCATCTCCCACGACCGGTTCTTCATCGAGCGCACCACCGACCGGGTGTTCGCGCTGCTCGGCGACGGCGCCCTGCGGATGCTGCCGCGCGGCATCGACGAGTACCTGGAGCGGCGCCTGCGCATGGAGGAGGCCGCGGCCGCCTCGGCCCCCGCCGCCGCGCCCCAGCAGTCCGCGGGCCCGGAGAGGAGCGCCGCCGACCAGCGCGCCGCCAAGAAGGAGCTGCAGAAGATCGAGCGGCAGCTCGACAAGGTCTCCGAGCGGGAGTCCAAGCTGCACGCCCAGATCGCCGAGAACGCCACGGACTTCGCGAAGGTGGCCGAACTGGACGCGGAGCTGCGCGGGTTGGCCGGTCAGCGCGAGGAGCTGGAGATGCGCTGGCTGGAACTCGCCGAGGACGCGTGAAGGGTGCGTGAAGGCGCATAACGACGGCGTCACGGGCCGGTCCTCCCTTGGGAACAGGGGACGGCACGGCCCGCTCCGCTGTCGGAAGGGGGTGATAGAAAGAGCCGTCTTGGAACTTTGTGAAGCGACTCTGAGCCCATCGCGTACCTCAGGGCGTGGCTAGAAATCAGTGAAACGGGGGGAGCGACTGATGACTCAGCCGCCCAGTCAGCCGCCGCACGGCGGCTTCGGAGCACCGCAGGACCCGCCGCCGCAGGGCGGTGGCTTCGGGGCGCCGACCCCGCCGCCACCCCAGGGCCCGCCGCAGCCCGGCTACGGCTACCCGCAGCAGCCCCCGCAGCAGCCCGGCCCCTACGGCCAGCCCGGACCGTACGCCGCCGGCCCCTACGGCCAGCCGCAGCAGGGCCCGTACGGCCAGCCGCAGCAGCCCGGCCCGTACGGCCAGCCCGGCTACGGCTACCCGTCCCAGCCCCCGTTCCCGGGTGGGCCCGGCACCCCGCCCGGCGGCGGCTCCCGCAACCCCTTCAAGGGCAAGCCGGCGATGATCATCGGTGCGGCGGTCGCCGCGCTGCTCGTCGTCGGCGGCACCGTCTGGGCGGTCACCGGCAGCGACAGCGGCAAGGGCCGCAAGAAGCCCGTCGCCCAGCAGAGCGACGATCCCAAGGGCGACGCCTCCGTCCCGGTCAACCCCGGTGACGGCGACGGCGACGGCGGCGAGGACCCGGAGAACCTCAACGAGGGCCGCCAGGCCGGCGAGGCCAAGGTCCTCTGGTACAAGGAGGCGCCCGACGCGCCCGGTTCCGGCGCCGACGCCCCCGGCATGTGGATCACCGACAAGACGGCGGTGAAGGCGGCGTACAAGCAGCTCCTCGCCTTCGACGTCGGTGACGGCAAGCCCACCTGGGACGTCATCACCTTCCCGCAGAAGATCTGCGCGACGACTCCGCAGAAGACGGCCGACGACAAGATCGTCGTCGCCTACATGAGCGGCAGCAGCGACCGCGCCAAGTGCAACCAGCTGCAGGAGATCGACCTCAACACCGGCGAGAAGGGCTGGACGGAGAAGGTCGCCGAGGGCGCCCTGTTCGACTCCACGCTCTCCGTCGAGCTGTCCATCACCGGCACGACGCTGATGGTGGGCCGCTCCCAGTCCGGCACGGCCTACGACGTCACCGACGGCGACAAGCTCTTCGACAAGAAGCGCTACGGCGACTCCTGCTTCCCGACCGCGTTCGCCGGCGGCGAGAAGCTGATCGCCGTCTCCTCCTGCGGCGCGGGCAGCGCCAAGGAGCACGACGAGGTGCAGGAGCTCGACCCGAAGACCGGCAAGGTCCGCTGGACCCAGCCCTTCGACAAGGGCTGGCGGGTCGCGCGCACCTACTCGGTGAGCCCGCTGGTCGTCTACAGCACCAACGAGGACAAGAAGGCCTGGAACATCTCCACCTTCACCTCCGGCGGCAAGTTCCGCTCCCAGGTCGGCTTCGACGAGGACTTCGCCCCCGAGTGCGGCTGGGCCATCCTGGAGCGCGACCTCCAGGGCTGCCAGGGCGTCGCCGTCGAGGGCGACACGCTCTACCTGCCGACCGAGGCGACCACCGGCGCGAACGAGATCGTCGCGGTCAACCTGGCCGACGGCAAGGAGAAGTGGCGGGTGAAGTCCCCCGCCGACGAATCGATGCTGCCGATGAAGGTCGAGGGCGGCAAGCTCATCGCCTATGTGCAGCCGTCGTACGACGCGGGCGGCCAGGTCGTCGCCATCCCGACCGGCTCCGGCAGCCACAAGCCGGCCACGCTGCTGCAGAACCCGCAGGGCGCGGCGGACATCGAGGACGGTTTCTTCTCGAAGGACATCGACTGGGTCGACGGGCGCTTCTACATCTCGACGACCCGGCTGAGCGGCAACGACGACACGAAGGAGAAGTTGATGCTCGCCTACGGCAAGTGATCCTTCCCCTCCCCGAACGCCCGTCGCCGTCCGTCCCCTTCCCCGAGGTGCCCACACCATGACCCAGCCGCCGCCGCCCCAGCAGCCCCCGCAGGGGGGCGGGTTCGGACCGCCGCAGGACCAGCCGCAGCCCCCGCAGACCCCGCCGCCGGCCGGCGGGCCCGACCTCGGCAAGGCGCCCGAGCCGGGCTACGGCTACCCCCAGGCCCCGCAGCCGCCGCAGCCCGCGCAGCCGCCGCAGCCCGCGCAGGCCCCCCAGCCCCCGCAGACGCCTCCGCCGGCCGCCCCGCCGACGCCGCCCCAGCCGCAGCCGGGCTACGGCTATCCGCAGGGCGCACCGCAGCCGGCCCAGCCCCCGCAGGCCCCGGCCGGTTACGGCTACCCCGGTCAGCAGCCGGGTCCGTACGGGCAGCCGCCGACGGCGCCCTACGGGCAGCCCGGGTACGGACAGCCCGGGTACGGGCAGCAGCCGGGCTACGGGCAGCAGCCCGGGTACGGCTACCCGCAGGCCACCGTGCCGCTCCAGCCGCAGTCCGGACAGCCGGGCGGCGGCGGCAAGTTCAACGCCCAGGTGGCCATCATCGTCGCCGCGGTCGTCGCGATCGCCCTGATCATCGGCGGCGGCGTCTGGTACTCCTCGTCCAAGGACGACGGCAAGAAGGACGACACGGCCAGCTCCGGCGGCGGCACCGGCGGCACGACCGAGGGCAAGGGCGGCTCCGGCTCCGGCTCCGGCGGCAAGGAGAAGGTCCCGTCCGACCCCGGCGCCAAGGTCCTCTTCCAGGTCCCGATGCCCGAGGTGAAGAACGACAGCACCGTCGTCGTCTCCGGCTCGTGGCTCACCGACAAGGCGTACGTCAAGAGCGGCATCGCCGAACTCGTCGGCTACGACCGCACCGAGGGCGGCAAGCTCTGGTCGGTCCCGCTGGAGGGCCCGGTCTGCCAGGCCAGCCGGCACGTCACCGACGACAACCTGACGGCGATCCTCTACCAGCCCGCGATGCCGACCAAGGCCGAGCCCTCGCACGGGTGCAGCCAGATCGCCCTGATCGACCTCGACGCCGGCAAAAAGCTGTGGACGAAGACGGTCAAGGCCGGTGGCGACCCGATCAACTTCGACAACGTCACCATCAGCGGCAAGACCATCGCCGTCGGCAGCACCAGCGGCGGCGCCGCCTACGACGTCTCCGGCAAGCTGCTGTGGAGCCCGAAGCCGAGCGACTCCTGCTACGACGCCGGCTACGGCGGCGGCGAGAAGCTGGTCGCGGTGCGCAAGTGCGGCTCGTACGAGCAGCGGCAGCTGCACATCCAGACCATCGACCCGAAGTCCGGGAAGGTGATCTCGGAGTACAAGATGGCCGAGGGCATCGAGTACGCGAGCGTCGTGTCGACCAACCCGCTCCTGGTGGCCGCCGACGTCGGCGACTCCGCGGGCGACGGCAGCGGCATCTCCGACTTCTTCTCCATCGACAACAAGACCGGCAAGCTGCGCACCCGCATCTCCGCGCCGGGCGAGCAGTTCGCGGCCCGCTGCGAGGGCATCACCCGCATCGAGTACTGCAACCAGCTGGCCGTCGGCAACGACCGGCTCTACCTGCCGACCGAGGAGCACGACGGCACCGGCAAGTACAGCCAGACCAACGAGATCGTCGCCTTCGACCTCGCCACCGGCAAGCAGACCGGGCAGCGGGCCGACGCCGGTGACGGCTACACGCTCTCGCCGCTGCGCATGGACGGCGGCAACGTCATCGCCTACAAGCGCCCGCCGTACGACAAGGGCGGGCAGATCGTGAGCATCGACGGGGGCAGCTTCAAGCAGGCGACCCTGCTGGAGAACCCGGCCACGGACCAGGTGCGGGACGTGGAGACCAGCATGTCGCCGGACTACTCCGAGTTCCTCTACGGCGACGGGCAGCTGTACATGTCCAAGGTGTACGCGAGCAAGCGGTCCGTCGGGCGGGACAAGGAGTACCTCGCGGTCGGCTTCGGTACGAGCTGATCGCCCGGTGACCGGTTCTTGATCGACTGATGGCCGGTGCGGCCCCGTCCCTGTTCAGGGGCGGGGCCGTTCGCGTTTGGCTCAGTCAACCTCGAATGAGAGGAATTTCGGCGATCCGGGGCGATTCTCACGGGTAGGGGAAGCGCAACGTCGAACAAGCGTGTAGCTTCCGGGGGCATGAAGGCGGGGGAGCCGGGGGGCTTCCATGGGGGGACTGGGTGACTGGGGGGTTGCTCGATGGGAGTGCGGCTCATGGTGGTCGACGACCACCGACTGCTGGCGGAGGCGCTGGCCTCGGCGCTGAAGCTGCGGGGGCACCGGGTGCTGGCCGCGGCGGCGCCCGCCGCGGGGGCGGCGGAGCTGGTGATCACGCGGGCGCCCGAGGTGTGCCTGCTGGGCACGGCCACGCCGGCGGAGCCGGGGATCTTCGACCCGGTGGTGAAGATCAAGCGGGAGCGGCCGCAGGTGGCGGTGCTGGTGCTGGGCCCGGTGCCGAGCCCGCGCGGCATCGCGGCGGCGTTCGCGGCGGGGGCCTCCGGGTACGTCCGGCACGACGAGCGCATAGAGGGTGTCGAGCGCGCGATCATGAAGGCGCGGGCGGGGGAGGCGGCGGTGGCGCCGCAACTGCTGCAGGGGGCGTTCAGCGAGCTGCTCAACCCGGCGGCGCAGCCGGACGACGAGGGGCAGCGGCTGCTGTCCATGCTCACGCCGAGGGAGGTCGAGGTGCTGGTCCGTGTCGCGGACGGTGAGGACACGCGGCTGATCGCGGCGGGCATGGGCATCGCACCGTCCACGGCCCGGACGCACGTCCAGCGCGTCCTGATGAAACTGGGCGTCGGCTCCCGCCTGGAGGCAGCGGCCCTGGCGGCCCGGACGGGGTTGCTGGACCGGGCGGGGCCGGTGCGGCGGGAGCCGTGAGCGTCAGCTGCGCGCCCTTCGCCTGCGCGCCGGGTGTGGGTCGGGGCCGCGCCGGGGGGTGTCCGTCCTCGGAATGGCGCCGATGGGGTTGCGTGCCGACTCGCTGTTCGTTGACGCGCCAACCGCTGCGGGCGGACACCCCCCGGCACGGCCCCTTGCGCCGTCCGGCGACCCCCGCTGCGGGCATGCGTGCCGCTGGGGGCGGCACGGGTGGGCGCAGCGGGACCTCGTGGCGCCGAGTTGCGCACCCACCCGGCTCCGGCAGCCACGCGGGGGTTATTCCACCCGCTCGTCACCCTCCGGCTCGACCGCCGGCGGCGGCGGAGCCACCGGCCTCAGCTTCAGCCACACCAGGAAGAACAAGCCCAGCGCCAGCATGCCCAGGCCGGTCCACAGGTTGATGTTCACCCCCTCGGCCTTGTCGATGTCGGCGTCGGACGCCGTCAGCCCCGCGATCGTGACGATCACGCCGTAGACCACGAACAGCCCACCGATGATCCGCCGGATGTCGAACAGCCGCGCGGCGGTCGCCGACTTGCCCTGCAGCTCGGTGACTTCCCGCTGCACGTCCTTCTCGGAGTAGAACTCGGACATGTTCTGTCAGCCTCCCTGGATCAGAACGAGAACGGGATGTAGCAGGCGGCGGCCAGGATGACCGCGCCCCAGCCGAGCAGCGCCGGCTTGCGGTACCAGGCCTCGTCCCCGGGTGCCGGAGGCTCCGCCATACCGGGCGACGTCGTGCCGTAGACCAGTCCCTGGAGCTCCTCCGCCGGCTTCGGCGCGGTGAAGAGCGACACGGCCACCATGACGACCGCGCCCGCGACGAATCCCGCGATCGCCGAGACGAAGTTGGCGCCCTGGTCGGAGGGGATGTCGATGATGTCCTGCTTGTAGAGGACGAAGTAGTTGACCATCGCGGCGGTGGTGCCCGCGAGCAGGCCCCAGAAGCCCGACTTCACCGACGCCCGCTTCCAGAACATGCCGATGATGAAGACGACGAACATCGGCACGTTGAAGAAGGAGAACAGCGTCTGGAGGTAGCTCATGATGTTCGAGAAGGACGACGCCAGGAACGCCGTGCCGATCGAGGCCAGGACACCGATCGCGGTGATGATCCGGCCGAAGCGCACGTAGTACTCGTCCTCCCGGTCCCTGACCACGTACTTGGCCCAGATGTCGGTCGTGAACACGGTGTTGAAGGACGACACGTTGGCCGCCATGCCCGCCATGAACGCCGCGAGGAGACCGGTGACGGCGATGCCGAGCACGCCGTTGGGCAGCAGCTGCTCCATCAGGTAGGGGATCGCGTCGTTGTACTGCAGGTCGGACTCCGGTGTACCGATCTTCGGCACCAGGACCGCGGCGACCAGGCCCGGGATCATCACGAGGAACACGATGAAGATCTTCGGGAACGCGGCGATCAGGGGCGTGCGCTGGGCCGCCGAGAGGTTCTTGGCGGACAGGGCGCGCTGCACCTCGGCGAAGTTCGTCGTCCAGTAGCCGAAGGAGAGCACGAAGCCGAGGCCGAGGACGATGGTGAGCCAGTTCGCGCCCAGCGGGTTGTCGCTGCCGATGCCCGTGCCGCCCCAGGACGTCATGAAGTCGGCGCCGCGCGACTCGGTGAGGGAGTCCGACAGGCCGTCCCAGCCGCCGACGCTCTTCAGGCCGAGCACCGTGATGGGGATGAGCGCGGCGAGGATCACGAAGAACTGGAGGACCTCGTTGTAGATCGCCGAGGAGAGGCCGCCGAGGGTGATGTAGGCGAGCACGAAGAAGCCGGCGACCACGATCGCCACCCACTGCGGCCAGCCCAGCAGCGCCTCGACGACGATGGCCAGGGCGTAGAGGTTGACGCCGGCGATGAGGATGGCGGCGAAGGCGAAGAGGACCGAACTGAGCAGGTGCGCCGCCTTGTCGAAGCGCAGCAGCAGGAACTCGGGGACCGAGCGGACCTTGGAGCCGTAGTAGAACGGCATCATCACCAGGCCCAGGAAGACCATGGCGGGGATGGCGCCGATCCAGTACCAGTGGGTCGTGTAGACGCCGTACTGGGCGCTGTTGGCGGCCATGCCCAGGATCTCGGTCGCGCCCAGGTTGGCGGCGATGAACGCCAGGCCGGTGACCCAGGCGGGCAGGGAGCGGCCGGAGAGGAAGAAGTCGAGGCTCGTCTTCACCGAGCGTCTCGCGGCGAAACCGATGCCGAGGACGACGACGAAGTAGATCCCGAGGAGGGTGTAGTCGAGCCAGTTGGTGGGGAGCCGTAGCTCGGCTGCCAGAAATGTGGGGGTTTGCATGAGCCCTCGCTTTGTCGCGCGAACCGATACCTCGCGGAATCTACGTGTCCGCGTTCAGCAATTGAACACTTCTGGTGATGCTCTTTGTTGGATTGTGATGTTGACGGTTGAGGGGAGTGGTGTTTTGATATGTTCGGTTATGTTTGAAGGATGAGGAGTCCGGCGTGAAGAAGACCTCGACCCGGCTGGCCGACGGTCGCGAGCTCATCTACTACGACCTGCGTGACGACAGCGTGCGCGGTGCGGTCGACCGCCGCCCGCTGGACCGCACCGTCACCTCGTCCGAGATCCGCCGTGACCCCCTGCTCGGCGACGCCGTCGCGATCGCCTCGCACCGCCAGGGCCGCACCTACCACCCCCCGGCCGACGAGTGCCCGCTGTGCCCCTCCGAGGGCGACCGGCTGAGCGAGATCCCCGACTCCTCGTACGACGTCGTGGTCTTCGAGAACCGCTTCCCCTCGCTCGCCGGCGACTCGGGCCGCTGCGAGGTCGTCTGCTTCACCTCCGACCACAACGCCTCCTTCGCCGACCTCTCCGAGGAGCAGGCCCGCCTGGTGCTGGAGGCGTGGACCGACCGGACGTCGGAGCTGTCCCATCTCTCCTCCGTCGAGCAGGTGTTCTGCTTCGAGAACCGGGGTGCCGAGATCGGGGTGACGCTCCAGCATCCGCACGGGCAGATCTACGCCTACCCGTTCACCACCCCGCGCACCGCCCTGATGCTCCGGTCGGTCGCGGCCCACAAGGAGATGACCGGCGGGGAGAACCTCTTCGACGCCGTCCTGGAGCGGGAGCGCGCCGCCGAGCGGGTCGTCCTGGAGGGTGAACACTGGCTGGCCTTCGTGCCCTACGCGGCCCACTGGCCGTACGAGGTCCACCTGTACCCCAAGCGCCGCGTGCCCGACCTGCTCGGGCTGGACGAGGCCGCGCGCACAGAGTTCCCCCAGGTCTATCTGGAACTCTTGAGGCGCTTCGACCGGATTTTCGGTGAGAACGAGCCTGCAACGCCGTACATCGCGGCCTGGCACCAGGCACCGTTCGGCGCGCTGGAGGAGTTCGACGGGGTCGTGCGGGAGGACTTCGCGCTGCACCTCGAGCTTTTCACCGTCCGCCGCACTTCCGGCAAGCTGAAGTTTCTCGCGGGTTCCGAGTCCGGCATGAACGTGTTCATCAACGACGTGCCGCCGGAGCGCGCGGCCGAGCGACTGCGAGAGGTAGCGAGTTCATGAGCGGGAAGTACCTGGTGACGGGCGGCGCGGGATACGTCGGGGGGGTGGTCGCCCAGCACCTGCTGGAGGCCGGTCACGAGGTCGTCGTCCTCGACAACCTCTCCACCGGCTTCCGCGAGGGCGTCCCCGCCGGGGCCGCCTTCGTCGAGGGCGACATCCGCGACGCCGCCAAATGGCTGGACTCCTCCTTCGACGGCGTCCTGCACTTCGCCGCCTTCTCCCAGGTCGGCGAGTCGGTCGTGAAGCCCGAGAAGTACTGGGACAACAACGTCGGCGGCACCATGGCGCTGCTCGCCGCGATGCGCGAGACCGGCGTGCGCAAGCTCGTCTTCTCCTCCACGGCGGCCACGTACGGCGAACCCGAGCAGGTCCCGATCGTCGAGTCCGCCCCGACCCGGCCCACCAACCCCTACGGCGCCTCGAAGCTCGCCGTCGACCACATGATCACGGGGGAGGCGGCGGCGCACGGCCTGGGCGCGGTGTCGCTGCGCTACTTCAACGTGGCCGGCGCCTACGGCGCGTACGGCGAGCGCCACGACCCCGAGTCCCACCTGATCCCGCTGGTGCTGCAGGTCGCGCAGGGCAGGCGGGACGCGATCTCCGTCTACGGCGACGACTACCCGACGCCGGACGGCACCTGCGTGCGCGACTACATCCACGTCGCGGACCTGGCCGAGGCCCACCTGCTGGCCCTGCGGGCCGCCACCCCCGGCGAGCACCTCATCTGCAACCTCGGCAACGGCAACGGCTTCTCCGTGCGCGAGGTCATCGAGACGGTCCGCCGTGTGACGGGGCATCCGATCCCCGAGGTCGTGGCCCCCCGCCGCGGCGGCGACCCGGCGGTCCTGGTGGCGTCGGCCGACACGGCCCGCGAGAAGCTGGGCTGGAACCCGTCCCGCGCGGATCTCGCGGGAATCGTCGCGGACGCGTGGGACTTCGCGCAGCGGCGCGGCAACTAGAACGTACGGAAGGTCAGGGGTCAGGGCATGAGCGAGGCTGTTGCCGGCACGGTCGCCGAACGGTTCAGCGAGCTGTACGGCGCGCAGCCGGAGGGGGTGTGGGCGGCGCCGGGCCGCGTCAACCTCATCGGCGAGCACACCGACTACAACGACGGCTTCGTCATGCCGTTCGCCCTGCCGCACACGGCGGTGGCGGCGGTGTCGCGCCGCGAGGACGGCGTGCTGCGTCTGCACTCGGCGGACGTCGAGGGCGGCGTGGCCGAACTCCGCCTGGATGCCCTCGCTCCCGAGTCGGACAAGAACTGGACGGCCTACCCGGCGGGTGTGGTCTGGGCGCTGCGCGAGGCCGGCCATGCGGTGACGGGCGCGGACATCCACCTCGCCTCCACGGTCCCGTCGGGCGCGGGCCTGTCGTCCTCGGCGGCCCTGGAGGTCGTGGTCGCCCTGGCCCTGAACGACCTGTTCTCCCTCGGCCTGCGCGGCTGGCAGCTGGCCCGCCTGTGCCAGCGCGCGGAGAACGTCTACGTCGGCGCCCCGGTCGGCATCATGGACCAGACGGCCTCGGCGTGCTGCGAGTCCGGGCACGCGCTGTTCCTCGACACCCGCGACCTCTCCCAGCGGCAGATCCCCTTCGACCTGGCGGCCGAGGGCATGCGCCTGCTGGTCGTCGACACGCAGGTCAAGCACTCCCACAGCGAGGGCGAGTACGGCAAGCGCCGCGCGGGCTGCGAGAAGGGCGCGGCCCTGCTGGGCGTGGACGCCCTGCGGGACATCCCCTACGGCGAACTGGACGATGCCCTGGCCCGCCTCGGCGACGAGGAGGAGGTCCGCCGCCTGGTCCGGCACGTCGTCACGGAGAACGAACGCGTCGAACGGGTCGTCTCGCTCCTGGAGTCCGGTGAGACCCGCGCGATCGGCCCGGTCCTGGTGGAGGGCCACGCCTCCCTGCGCGACGACTTCCGCATCTCCTGCCCGGAGCTGGACCTGGTCGTCGACACGGCCCTGACGGCCGGCGCCCCGGGAGCGCGCATGACCGGCGGCGGCTTCGGCGGCTCGGCGATCGTCCTGGCGGAGGAGGCGGACGTGGACGCGATCACCAAGGCGGTGACGGAGGCCTTCGCCGCGGCGGACTTCAAGACCCCCCGCGTCTTCGAGGCCATCCCTTCCCCAGGAGCCCACCGGCTCCCCTGACGCCCTCCCGGCGAGCAGCGCCCTCCCTCCCCGGAGGGCGCCCCCCTCACCGGTTGACGGACTGGATCTCCTGGACCGGCACGTCGGTCGTCGTGGCGAACGTCCCGTCGGGCAGGTCACCACCCGTGCCACCCGCGCCTTCCCAGGTGATCTCCCAGGTGAGAGTCGCCTCGAGGGCGTAGGTGCCGCTCCCGGACGACCGCAGGTACCGCACCCCGCACGGAGGCGTCCGCTCGGCCTTGCCCCTGGCATACGGCTCTCCGATCGAGCCGTCACCGTTGATCAGACACTCGCCGGACGCCGGAAGCGTCTCGGCGTCCTTCGTGCCGGCGTCGATGTGCAGGCTCACCGGCTTGGCGGTCGTGGTCGCCCACAGCCCCGTACCGGGCAGGCTCGCCGTGACGGAGACGGGTTGGAAGGCACCCTTGTCCAGCCAGACCCAGGTGGGGGCGTTCACCGTCGACCGGGCCTGCGGAGCCAGGGAGACCTTGGTCGGCGGCACGACGGTCCGCTGGTGCGCCAGACCGGCGAGCGTCTCGGTGTCGATGGCCTGGGGGACGTCTGGGTTCTGACCGTTGTCGACCCAGAAGGGCTTGCGTCCGCAGGTGCCCGCGTCCGGGTCGTCCTTCATCTTCGGATTTTTCACGGCCACCCACCACATGCCCTCGTCGTTCTTGGCGACGTTGAAGTCCTTGTAGGGGTGGCCCTCCTTGTAGCGGGCCTTGTCATCCGCGATACCCGCGGGCGCGCCGCCCACGGATTCGTAGATCGACCAGTTGGCCTCCGTGTAGGTCTTGAAGTCCTCCGCCTTCCAGTAGGGCTCGTACCAGCAAGCCGGTGGCTCCCAGTCGACCGCGGTGGATGTGACCGGACCGCTTTCCTTCACGGGGGCTTGGCCCTTCACGTGGAAGCTGACACGCGAATCCAGCACAGGCCCCGAGGCCTGGCCGGATGCCTCCTCCGTCTGGGCTCCATTGCTGCCGATCCCGCCGGCGACGGCCGTGTCCACGCCGAGAAGAAGAAGGGCGGCTGTCAGAGCCGCGAGCGCGCAGCGCTGGGTCACGGCTGGCACCTCTGGGAACCGCGGTCCTCGTGCAGACTCCAGATCTGCCAGACGCCCTGCTTGTCCTTCTTCACGGCGGCGTTGTAGTAGACGTAGCTGTCAGGCGAGGTCGCGGTCACCTTCACCTTGTCCGTCTTCAAGTCCTTGACGTTCGCCTTGCTCTCGTCCACGCAGTACGTCAGGGCGCCCGACGCCTTGTCGAACACCGTCACCTGGCGGTCGAAGTAGCGCAGGGTGCCCGCCCAACTGGTGTTCCTGGCGTTGTTGTCCTTGGCGTAGTTGTACACGCCTCTCAGCGCGGAGTCCGTGTAGTAGAAGGCCATGCCTGACTTCTTCAGGTCGCCGTGCGCCACGGCCTGCCACACGGTGCTGACAGCCCGTTGGTTGTCCGCCAGGATCGCGTCCTTCGTCGCGTCACCGGTCCGCCCCCCCTCGAAGACCAGCTTCATGTCACTCGGCAGCTTGATCTCCGGCCGCTCGATCCCGTCCGCCGAAGCAGACACCGAGGGTGAAGCGGACGGCGTCCCGGCCGTATCCGCACCGGCGATCTCGTCGGACGACGACCCGTCACCTCCCCCCGAGCCGCAGGCGGTCAACAGCAGGGCCGCGGATACGGTGAGCGCGGCTGTCACGAGCCGAGCGGGGCGGTTCACGGTGTGCTCCCGTTGATGTGGGGGTAACTCGAGCGAACCCACGCTATCGGGAGGCCCCGTCCCAATGATCACGAGGTGTGTTCAGACCAGCCTCTTCACCAGCGTGTACTCCGTGATCCCCGGCGGATAGTCCGGCACCACGCACACCACCTCGTACCCCTGTTTCTCGTAGAAGCGCGGGGCCTGGAAGTCCCAGGTCTCCAGGCGGGACGAGCGGCAGGCACGGCGGGTCGTGGCGAGGTGTTCCGCCTCGGCGAGCAGCCGGGCGCCCAGGCCCCGGCCCCGGTGGCGTTCGTCCACCCACAGGTACGTCACGTGCAGCCAGGTCGCCCACGTGTGGCCGACCAGGCCGCCGGCCAGGTCGCCGTCCCCGTCGTTCACAGCCCACACGTGCAACGGCACGTCCCGTTCGTCCGGGGTCCCGCGCAGGGCGCGCAGGATCGGAGAGGCGGCCGTGTTCGCATCCCGCAGACGCGTACGGAGCAGATCACGTCGGGCCTTGTCGACTTCTGTCTCAAGACGGAACATGCGGCACACCATAAACGCGCCGGGCAGTCAGTTCTGCAAATAACCTTCCGCTCCGGGCCCCCGCCCGTACCCTGATGAACAGCACCGGTGGGGGCCGGTGCCGCTCAGGGGGCGAGACAGCCGGGTACGACACCCGGAGTGGGGGTAGCGGTTCCTGCACGGCGGCGGCCGTGCGGCCGGCGCCCGGTCAGGCTGCGGCAAGGACGGACGGACAGGCGCAGCGGACGCACACTCCGGGGTCGTACCCGCGCGGTGTCGTCTCCCGACGATGGGGTATCCCCTGCTCTTCAAGAGCTCGGGTAAGGGGGTTTCGTGGTTCGCATCCGAGTCCTGGTCGTCGACGACCATCGCATCTTCGCCGAGTCACTCGCCGCGGCCCTGGCCGCCGAGCCCGACGTCGACGTCTCCGCCGCCGGCAGCGGTCCCGCCGCGCTGCGCAGCCTGGAGCGCGCGGTCGCCGAGGGGCGCCGGTTCGACGTGCTGCTCGTCGACGCCGACCTGGGCGGCAAGGTACCGGGCGCGCGCCCGGCCGTTCCCGTGCAGGAGGGCAACGAGGACGGGCTCGTGGACGGGATCTCCCTGGTCACCGGCGTGCGCGCCGCGCAGCCGCACGTACGGATCGTCGTGCTCGCCGAGAAGGACGACCCGCGCCGGGCCGCGCTGGCCCTGCAGGCCGGCGCCTCCGGATGGGTCGCCAAGGACTGCTCGCTGTCCCGGCTGCTCACCGTCATCCGGGGCGTGCTGCGGGACGAGACGCATCTGCCGCCGGCCCTGCTCACCGGCGTGCTGCGCGAGCTGACCGCCGCCCGCAAGCACCGCACGGAGAGCGAGCGGCTGGTGGAGTCCCTCACTCCGCGTGAGCGGGAGGTGCTGCGGTGCATGGTGGCGGGGCTGGGGCGCAAGGCCGTCGCCGAGCGCCTCTACCTGTCGCCGCACACCGTGCGGACGCACATGCAGAACGTCCTGGGGAAACTGGGCGTGCACTCCACGCTCGCCGCCGTCGCCCTCGCCCGCCGGGCCGGGGTGGGGCCGGTCGACCTAGCCGGGGATGTTGTCGAACGGGGCGGTCAACTGGCGTAGCAGCCCCGCCAGATCACCGCGCTGGGCCCGGGTGAGCTCGGCGAGGATCGCGCGCTCCTGGTCCAGCAGACCCGCCAGGGCCTGGTCCGCGCGGTCCCTGCCCTCGTCCGTCAGCCGGACCAGGACACCGCGCCGGTCGCTGGGGTCGGGCAGGCGTTCCACCAGGCCCTTCTTCGCCAGGCGGTCGATGCGGTTCGTCATCGTGCCCGAGGTGACCAGGGTCTGGGTGAGGAGCTGGCCGGGGGAGAGCTGGTACGGCGTCCCCGCGCGGCGCAGGGCCGTCAGGACGTCGAACTCCCACGGCTCCAGGCCGTGCTCCGAGAAGGCCAGGCGGCGCGCCCGGTCCAGGTGCCGGGCCAGCCTGCTCACACGGCTGAGCACCTCGAGCGGTTCCACGTCGAGGTCCGGGCGCTCCCGGCGCCATGCTGCGACCAGCCGGTCGACCTCGTCCTCCATGACGATCAGTGTAGTGGTTGTGTCGACGTAGAGTCTCTTGATGTCCATTATCTTGACATCGAGATAGTGCGGGAATCACGCTGGGTGTGCGTCCCGTGCCCCACGCGGACGTACGGTCACCCCGAAGGACATCTGGAGGACCCATGCCCGCAGCCGCCCCTCGCTGGGACCCCGCCCAGTACCTGCGCCACGCCCGCCACCGCGCCCGCCCCTTCGCCGACCTCCTCGCCCGCGTGCCCGACTTGCCCGGCGAGCCGCCCCGCATCGCCGACCTCGGCTGCGGGCCCGGCAACGTCACCACGCTGCTCGCGGACCGCTGGCCCACCGCCCTGATCACCGGCTACGACAACTCGCCCGAGATGCTCGACCGCGCCCACGCCGGCCACGAGGGCCCGACCCCCGGCGGCGGGCGACTCGACTTCGCCCCCGCCGACGCCCGCACCTGGACTCCCGGCGAGCCGCACGACCTGATCGTCAGCAACGCGACGCTGCAGTGGGTGCCGGGGCACGTGGACCGCTTCGCCGACTGGGTCGCCGCGCTGAAGCCCGGCGGTGTCCTCGCCTTCCAGGTGCCGGGCAACTTCGACGCCCCCAGCCACCGCCTGATGCGCGAACTCGCCGAGTCACCGCGCTGGCGCGACCGGCTCGCCGGCACCCTGCGCCACACCGACGCCGTGCTCACGCCCGCGGACTACCACGAGCGGCTGACGAACCTCGGCTGCGCGGCCGACGTGTGGGAGACGACGTACCTCCACCTGCTCGAGGGCGAGGACCCCGTGCTCGACTGGGTGAAGGGCACCGGCCTGCGGCCCGTGCTGACCGCGCTCGCCGACGAGCCCGAGGCCCGGGACGACTTCCTCGCCGCGTACCGGTCGGCCCTGCGCGCGGCCTATCCGGCCGGCCCGCACGGCACGCCGTTCCCGTTCCGCCGGGTCTTCGCGGTGGCGCGCAGGGAGAGCCGGTGATCACGGCCGTCGCCCATGCCCGGCTCGCCGCGGCGGAAGCCGCCCGGGCCCGCCCGGCGCGGCGCTTACGCGCTCCGGGCGGGCTCCGCGCGGTCGTGCAGAGGGATCGGTGAGGACTTCCGGGCGGCGGGGAGGGCCCCACCCCGGACCGCGGTGACCGGCACCGGCATCGACGCCGGTGCTGCCCGGCCGGGGTCCGACGGCGCCGGCGTCACCCGGGACGCCGCCCCTGTGCCGGCCCTCTAGGCCTTGCGCCGCCCTATCAGGTGCGGCTTCGCCTCCAGCCCGTCCAGGCCGTGCCATGCCAGGTTCACCAGGTGCGCGGCCACCTCGGCCTTCTTCGGCTTGCGCACGTCCAGCCACCACTGGCCGGTCAGGGCGACCATCCCCACCAGGGCCTGGGCGTACAGCGGGGCCAGCTTGGGATCGAAGCCGCGGCTCTTGAACTCACGGCCCAGGATGTCCTCCACCTGGGTGGCGATGTCCGAGATCAGCGAGGCGAACGACCCGGTGGACTGGGGGATGGGCGAGTCACGGACCAGGATGCGGAAGCCGTCCGTGTACTCCTCGATGTAGTCCAGAAGCGCGAAGGCCGCCTGCTCGCACAGTTCGCGCGGGTGACCGGCCGTGAGAGAGCCGGTCACCATCTCCAGCAGGCGGCGCATCTCGCGGTCCACCACGACCGCGTACAGCCCTTCCTTGCCGCCGAAGTGCTCGTAGACCACCGGCTTGGAGACCCCGGCCTTCGCCGCGATCTCCTCCACCGACGTGCCCTCGAACCCTTTGGCGGCGAAGAGCGTGCGACCGATCTCCAGCAGCTGCTGGCGGCGCTCGGCACCGGTCATGCGGGTACGACGCGCTCGCCGCGGCTTGTCATTGCTGGGGGTGCTGCTCGAGTCGGTCGCCACAGCGACCATCATGCCGCCTCGACGGGCTCCTTCCCGCGCCGGGAGCCGCCTTCCCCGGTGGTACGCCGCGAATCGATACGCGAGCGTGACGGCCACCGGACGTCGTACGCCCAGCCCGCCATCTCGAACCAGCGGATCAGCCGGGCGGAGGAGTCCACCTGGCCGCGCATCACGCCGTGCCGCGCCGAAGTCGGGTCGGCGTGGTGCAGGTTGTGCCAGGACTCGCCGCACGACAGGACCGCCAGCCACCACACGTTGCCCGAACGGTCACGCGACTTGAAGGGGCGCTTGCCCACCGCGTGGCAGATCGAGTTGATCGACCAGGTCACGTGGTGCAGCAGGGCCACCCGGACGAGCGAGCCCCAGAAGAACCCGGTGAACGCGCCCCACCAGGACATCGTGACCAGACCGCCGATCACCGGCGGCAGCGCCAGCGACACCACCGTCCACAGCACGAACTGACGGGAGATGTTGCGCAGCGTCCTGTCCTTGATCAGGTCCGGCGCGTACTTCTCCTGCGGCGTCTGCTCCTCATCGAACATCCATCCGATGTGCGCCCACCACAGGCCCTTCATCAGGGCCGGCAGGGTCTCACCGAACCGCCACGGCGAGTGCGGGTCGCCCTCCGCGTCGGAGAACTTGTGGTGCTTGCGGTGATCGGCCACCCAGCGCACCAGCGGCCCCTCGACCGCCATCGACCCCGCGATCGCCAGCGCGATCTTCAGAGGCCGCTTGGCCTTGAAGGAACCGTGCGTGAAGTGACGGTGGAAACCGATCGTGATGCCGTGGCACCCCAGGAAGTAGAAGAACACCAGCAGACCGAGGTCCAGCCAGCTCACCCCCCAGCCCCACGCCAGCGGTACGGCCGCCAGCAGCGCGAGGAACGGGACGATGATGAAGAGGAGCAGGGCGAGCTGCTCGATGGACCGCTTCTTCTCGCCGCCGAGGGTGGCGGAGGCTGCTGCGGCGTCGCTGGCCTGACCGGGAGCCTTCGCGGCTTCCTCGATCACGTCGGAACTACTGGTCATACGCGTCCCTTGGGGGTATGTGGATGGAGATGGGATAGCCGGGCCACGGGAATCCGCGCCATGCTTCCTACGGTTCCGTAACCTACGGCATCGTAAGTATGTCAGCGCGGCGCTCCGCGGCAAGAGCCCGACAGCCTGCGCGTCCGGGACGACACCTATCCTTGAGTCGGTCGGACAGCGCGGTCCGCTCTGATTTCTTCCCGGACGTCCGGCCCCGTAAGCGGCGCCCGCCGCGCGAGACGCCGTCCGGGTACCCCTCCCAGACGAGCTTCAACACTGCAAGGAGCCGCACCTGTGAGCAGTGCCGACGACCAGACCACGACGACGAGCAGTGAGCTGCGTGCCGACATCCGCCGCCTGGGCGACCTCCTCGGAGAGACCCTCGTCCGGCAGGAGGGCCCCGAGCTCCTGGACCTCGTCGAGAAGGTGCGCCGCCTCACCCGAGAGGACGGCGAGGCCGCCGCCGAGCTGCTGCGCGGCACCGAACTCGACACCGCGGCCAAGCTGGTCCGCGCCTTCTCCACCTACTTCCACCTGGCCAACGTCACCGAGCAGGTGCACCGCGGCCGCGAGCTGCGCGCCCGCCGCGCCGCCGAGGGCGGACTCCTCGCCCGCACGGCCGACCGCCTCAAGGACGCCGACCCCGAACACCTGCGCGAGACGGTCCGCAACCTCAACGTCCGCCCCGTCTTCACGGCCCACCCCACCGAGGCCGCACGCCGCTCGGTCCTCAACAAGCTCCGGCGCATCGCCGCGCTCCTGGAGACCCCGGTCATCGAGTCCGACCGCCGCCGCCTCGACATCCGGTTGGCCGAGAACATCGACCTCGTGTGGCAGACCGACGAACTGCGCGTCGTCCGCCCCGAGCCCGCCGACGAGGCCCGCAACGCCATCTACTACCTCGACGAACTCCACGCCGGCGCCGTCGGCGACGTCCTGGAGGACCTCACCGCCGAACTGGAACGGGCCGGCGTCAAGCTCCCCGATGACACCCGCCCCCTCACCTTCGGCACCTGGATCGGCGGCGACCGCGACGGCAACCCCAACGTCACCCCCCAGGTGACCTGGGACGTCCTGATCCTCCAGCACGAGCACGGCATCAACGACGCCCTGGAGACCATCGACGAGCTCCGCGGCTTCCTGTCCAACTCCATCCGCTACGCCGGCGCCACCGAGGAACTGCTGACCTCCCTCCAGACCGACCTGGAGAACCTCCCCGAGATCAGCCCCCGCTACAAGCGCCTCAACGCCGAGGAGCCCTACCGGCTCAAGGCCACCTGCATCCGGCAGAAGCTGGAGAACACCAAGAAGCGCCTCGCCGAGGGCACCACCCACGTGGACGGCCGCGACTACCTCGGCACCGGCGAACTCCTCGCCGACCTGCGCATCATCCAGGACTCCCTGCGCGAGCACCGCGGCGGCCTGTTCGCCGACGGCCGCCTCGCCCGCACCATCCGCACCCTCGCCGCCTTCGGCCTCCAGCTCGCCACCATGGACGTCCGCGAACACGCCGACGCCCACCACCACGCCCTCGGCCAGCTCTTCGACCGCCTCGGCGAGGAGTCCTGGCGCTACGCCGACATGCCCCGCGAGTACCGCGCCAAGCTCCTCGCCAAGGAACTGCGCTCCCGGCGGCCCCTCGCCCCCACCCCGGCACCCGTCGACGCGCCCGGCGAGAAGACCCTCGGCGTCTTCCAGACCGTGAAGAAGGCCCTGGAGGTCTTCGGACCCGAGGTCATCGAGTCCTACATCATCTCCATGTGCCAGGGCGCCGACGACGTCTTCGCCGCCGCCGTCCTCGCCCGCGAAGCCGGCCTCATCGACCTCCACGCCGGCTGGGCCAAGATCGGCATCGTCCCCCTGCTGGAGACCACCGACGAGCTCAAGGCCGCCGACACCATCCTGGAGGACATGCTCTCCGACCCCTCCTACCGGCGCCTCGTCGCCCTGCGCGGAGACGTCCAGGAGGTCATGCTCGGCTACTCCGACTCCTCCAAGTTCGGCGGCATCACCACCAGCCAGTGGGAGATCCACCGCGCCCAGCGCCGCCTGCGCGACGTCGCCCACCGCTACGGCGTCCGCCTGCGCCTCTTCCACGGCCGCGGCGGCACCGTCGGCCGCGGCGGCGGCCCCACCCACGACGCCATCCTCGCCCAGCCCTGGGGCACCCTGGAGGGCGAGATCAAGGTGACCGAGCAGGGCGAGGTCATCTCCGACAAGTACCTCATCCCCTCCCTGGCCAGGGAGAACCTGGAGCTGACGGTCGCCGCCACCCTCCAGGCCTCCGCCCTGCACACCGCACCCCGCCAGTCCACCGAGGCCCTCGCCCGCTGGGACGCCGCCATGGACGTCGTCTCCGACGCCGCCCACGCCGCCTACCGCCGCCTCGTCGAGGACCCCGACCTGCCGACGTACTTCCTCGCGTCGACACCGGTCGACCAGCTCGCCGACCTGCACCTGGGCTCCCGGCCCTCCCGCCGCCCCGGCTCCGGCGTCTCGCTCGACGGCCTGCGCGCCATCCCCTGGGTGTTCGGCTGGACCCAGTCCCGGCAGATCGTCCCCGGCTGGTTCGGCGTCGGCTCCGGCCTCAAGGCCCTGCGCGAAGCCGGCCTCGACACCGTCCTCGACGAGATGTACGGCCAGTGGCACTTCTTCCGCAACTTCATCTCCAACGTCGAGATGACCCTGGCCAAGACCGACCTGCGGATCGCCCAGCACTACGTCGACACCCTCGTCCCCGACGAGCTCAAGCACGTCTTCGACACCATCAAGGCCGAACACGAACTGACCGTCGCCGAGGTCCTCCGCGTCACCGGCGAGAACGAACTGCTCGACGCCGAACCCGTCCTGAAGCAGACCTTCGCCATCCGCGACGCCTACCTCGACCCCATCTCCTACCTCCAGGTCGCCCTGCTCAAGCGGCAGCGCGACGCGGCGGCCGCCGGCGAGACCCCCGACCCGCTCCTCGCCCGCGCCCTCCTCCTCACCGTCAACGGCGTCGCGGCCGGCCTGCGCAACACCGGCTGACCGCACCCCGGCACGACCGTGCCCCCGAGCCCGTGCCGGCTCGGGGGCACCACACGTGGTGCGGAGGACGTCAGCCGTGCCGCGCCTGACGGCGACGGAACACCAGGAACCCGCCGGCCGCCAGCAGCACCGCCGCCACACCCGACAGCAGACCCACCGGCGCCCCGCTGCCCGTCTCCGCCAGATCGCCGCCCGCGACGCCCTGCGGGGACGGCGACGACGACGCCCCGCCACCGGCCGACGCGCCCCCGGACGCCGACGCGCCCGGCTCACCCGGCTCACCCGACGGAACCCCCGACGCCCCGGACGACGGCGACGCGGACGCCGAACCGGACGGCACCGAACCGCCCGGCTCCTGCTCGTCCTCGCAGTCCGTCCAGAACACCTTGTGCTTCGCCGCGCCCTTCTCGCCGTCGAAGTTCCAGAACAGCTTGTAGTGCCCGTCCGGCAGCGACAGGTCCTCGCTGCGGCCGCGACCCTCGCCGTCCAGCGTCAGCGCACCCGACTCCACCGTCTCCCCCTTGTTCTCGCTCGGGGGGATCGCGTCGATGCGCCAGTCGACCCGCTGACCGCCGTCGAAACCGAAGGCGTCCAGGTAGAACGCGCACACGTGCGGCTCGTTGCGGCGCAGCTCCTCGCCCGTCGCAGCGTCATGGATCTTGACCGTGCCGTTGTCCCCGGGAGGCGACGCGTACGCGCCCGGAGCGAGAACGAGGACCGCGGAAGCGGCGGCGCAGACAGCGCCGACGCGCAGAAGGGTTCGCATCGAGAAGTCCATCTTCGAGAAGTGACCGGGAAGATGTGGAGGGGGCGGCTCAGCTTCCAGCCGAGCCCGGCGCCACGTCAATCACGAACACACAACACTCGGGCCCCTCCACGAACCTGGAGAACGCCCCGACCCCTCAGACAGTCACGAAAGCGGCCGTGAGCAACGCCACACCCGACAACGCCAGCACCCACGCCGCCCGCGTCCGCAGCAACCCGCCCGCCACCACGACCGACGCCAGCAGCAACGCACCACCCAGCGGCACCCACGCGTACAGCACACCCGCCGGACCCGAACGCACCGCCTCACCACCGCCCGGCTTCAGTACCACCGTGTACGTCCGGCCCCGCTCCACCGCGACCGACCGCTCCAGCACCACCCTCGACCGCGGCTGCGCCCCAGCCGACACCGGCGTGAACCGGCCCCAGCAGCTCTCCTCCCCGCACCGCACCACGTCGACCGTGCCGCGCTCCCGGCCCTTCGTCAGCATCACGTGCTGCGCCGTCCCCCACGACGCCCACACCCCCGCGATCAGGATCAGCATCGCGACCGCGCCCATCACCGCGAACCGCCCGAACCGCAGCACGACGACCGAGGCCGGACGGGAAGCGGGGGCATGGGCAGGCATGGCCGGGATCATTGGCCATGCCTCAACGGCCCGTCAACCTCACCGGGCGACAAGTCAGGAGTTGTACGTGCTTTGCGCCCGCTCCAAGCCCTCGATCACCAGACACTCCACCGCGTCCGCCGCCCGGTCCACGAAGTAGTCCAGCTCCTTGCGCTCCGCCGAGGAGAAGTCCTTCAGCACGAAGTCCGCCACCGGCATCCGCCCCGGCGGCCGGCCGATCCCGAACCGCACCCGGTGGTAATCCGCCCCGAACGCCTTCGTCATCGACTTCAGACCGTTGTGCCCGTTGTCCCCGCCCCCCAGCTTCAGCCGCAGCGTCCCGTAATCGATGTCCAACTCGTCGTGCACCGCCACCACATGAGCCACCGGCACCTTGTAGAAGTCCCGCAGCGCGTTCACCGGACCACCCGACAGGTTCATGTACGACATCGGCTTCGCCAGGATCACCCGCCGGTTCGACGGCCCCGGCGGCCCGATCCGCCCCTCGACCACCTGCGCCTGCGCCCGCCCAGCCCGCTTGAACCTGCCCCCGAGCCGGTCCGCCAGCAGATCCGCCACCATGAAACCCACGTTGTGCCGGTTGCCCGCGTACTCCGGCCCCGGATTGCCCAGCCCCACGATCAGCCAGGGAGCGGCGGCATCGGTCGTCACGTCCATGTCTCCTTCATACGCGTCGGCCGCTGCCCCGCACGGGAACAGCGGCCGACGAAACGACGACGGGGAGGATCAGGCCTCGGCGGCCTCTCCACCCTCCTCGCCCTCCGCGGCCTCTTCGGCCTGCGCGGCGAGGACCTGCAGCACGACGGTGTCCTCCTCGACAGCCAGCGTCGTGCCCTTCGGCAGCGGGATGTCCTTGGCCAGGATCGAGTCGCCGGCCGTCAGACCCTCGACGGAGACGGTCACGGACTCGGGGATGTGGGTGGCCTCGGCCGTGACCGGCAGCGCGTTCAGCACGTGCTCCAGCAGGTTGCCGCCCGGGGCCAGCTCACCCTCGGTCTGCACGAAGATCTCGACGTTGACCTGCTCGCCCCGCTGCACCAGCTGCAGGTCCACGTGCTCCAGGAAGCCCTTCAGCGGGTCGCGCTGCACGGACTTCGGAATCGCCAGCTCGTTGGTCTTGCCGTCGATGTCCAGCGCGATCAGCACGTTCGGCGTACGCAGCGCCAGCAGCAGCTCGTGACCCGGCAGGGTCAGGTGGATCGGGTCGGAACCGTGCCCGTACAGGACACCCGGAACCTTGTCCTCACGACGGATACGGCGCGCGGCACCCTTGCCGAACTCGGTGCGCGTCGCGGCGGAGATCTTCACCTCGGACATACTCACTCCTCGAAGTCAGAAACGGACGTGGTCACCCGGCCACGAACGGCCTGCTACGAAGAGCGCGTCGATAACGGACCGCCGCATCCCGCTGAACCAACGGGAACGGCCTCCCTCGCCGAGCAACTGCAGCAGTCTACTCGGACCCGGAGGCCGCACCCAAAACGATCTCTACAGCGAGCTCTACTGCTCGTCGAACAGGCTCGTCACCGAACCGTCCTCGAACACCTCACGCACCGCACTCGCGATCGTCGGCGCGATCGACAGCACCGAGATCTTGTCCAGATCCCGGCCCAGCTCCGACGGCGTCGGCAGCGTGTTCGTGAACACGAACTCACTCACCCGCGAGTTCTTCAGACGGTCCGCCGCCGGACCCGACAGCACACCGTGCGTCGCCGTCACGATCACGTCCTCCGCACCGTGCGCGAACAGCGCGTCCGCCGCGGCACAGATCGTCCCACCCGTGTCGATCATGTCGTCCACCAGGACACACACGCGACCCTTCACCTCACCCACGACCTCGTGGACGGTGACCTGGTTCGCGACGTCCTTGTCCCGCCGCTTGTGCACGATCGCCAGCGGCGCACCCAGCCGGTCGCACCAGCGGTCCGCGACCCGCACCCGGCCCGCGTCCGGCGACACGACCGTCAGCTTCTCCCGGTCCACCTTCCGGCCCACGTAGTCCGCCAGCAGCGGCAGCGCGAACAGGTGGTCCACCGGACCGTCGAAGAAGCCCTGGATCTGGTCCGTGTGCAGATCCACCGTCAGGATCCGGTCCGCACCCGCCGTCTTCATCATGTCCGCGATCAGACGCGCCGAGATCGGTTCACGCCCGCGGTGCTTCTTGTCCTGCCGCGCGTAACCGTAGAACGGCACGATGACCGTGATGGAACGCGCCGACGCGCGCTTCAGCGCGTCGATCATGATCAACTGCTCCATGATCCACTTGTTGATCGGAGCCGTGTGGCTCTGGATCAGGAAGCAGTCGGCACCCCGCGCCGACTCCTGATAACGCACATAGATCTCACCGTTGGCGAAGTCGAAGGCCTTCGTCGGGACGACCCCGACACCCAGCTGTTGGGCGACCTCCTCCGCAAGCTCGGGGTGGGCGCGGCCGGAGAAGAACATCATCTTCTTCTCGCCGGTCGTCTTGATCCCGGTCACAGCACTGTCTCCTCAGAGGTGTCGCAGCTGGGTGTCGAGAGACCTCGCAGCCGGCTTGCCGGAGGCCGTCTCAGCTGGTGGGGGTGCGGGTGTGCACTTATCACCGTACGCCGTGTTTGAGGCACCGGTTTCCGGTCACCCCTCGCCGTCCGGCTCCCGGGACGCCGCCTCCGCCGCCTTCGCGGCAGCACTCCCCGGACGCTTACGAGCCACCCAACCCTCGATATTCCGCTGCTGACCACGGGCCACGGCCAGCGAACCGGGCGGCACGTCCTTCGTGATCACGGACCCGGCGGCGGTGTACGCACCGTCCCCGACCGTGACAGGCGCCACAAACATGTTGTCCGAACCCGTCCGGCAGTGCGACCCGACCGTCGTGTGGTGCTTCTCCTGACCGTCGTAGTTCACGAACACGCTCGCCGCGCCGATGTTCGTGTACTCACCGATCGTCGCATCACCCACGTACGACAGGTGAGGCACCTTCGTCCCCTCACCGATGGAGGCGTTCTTCGTCTCCACGTACGTACCGATCTTGCCCTTCGCACCCAGCCGGGTCCCCGGACGCAGATACGCGTACGGCCCGACCGACGCCCCCGCGCCGACCTCGGCGCCGTCCGCCACCGTGTTGTCCACCCGCGCCCCCGCACCCACCCGGGTGTCCCTCAGGCGCGCGTTCGGACCGACCTCCGCGCCCTCACCCAGATGCGTCGAGCCGTGCAGCTGCGTACCCGGGTGCACGACCGCGTCCTGCTCGAACGTCACGGTCACGTCGACCCACGTCGTCGCCGGATCCACGACCGTCACACCCGCCAGCATCGCCTCGGTCAGCAGCCGGTCGTTCAGGATCCGGCGGGCCTCGGACAACTGCACCCGGTTGTTGATCCCGGCGATCTCACGATGGTCGCCGGCGACGGAGGCCCCGACCCGGTGCCCGGCCTCACGCAGGATCCCGAGCACGTCCGTCAGGTACTCCTCGCCCTGGCTGTTGTCCGTGCGCACCTTCTTCAGCGCGTCGGCGAGCAGCTGGCCGTCGAACGCGAACACACCCGAGTTGATCTCACGGATCGACCGCTCGGCGTCGGTGGCGTCCTTGTGCTCGACGATGGCGGTGACGGCGCCGGTGGCGTCGTCCCGCACGATCCGCCCGTAGCCCGTCGCGTCCGGCACCTCGGCGGTCAGCACGGTGACCGCGTTGCCGTCGGCGGCGTGCGTCTCGGCGAGGGCCCGCAGGGTGGCGCCGGTCAGCAGGGGAGTGTCCCCGCACACGACCACGACGGTCCCGTCGACCGACCCGCCGAGCTCCTCCAGGCCCATCCGGACGGCGTGCCCGGTGCCGTTCTGCTCGGCCTGCACGGCGGTACGGACGCCGGGGGCGATCTCGCCGAGGTGCGCGGTGACCTTCTCCCGCGCGTGGCCGACCACGACGACCAGGTTCTCGGGGTTCAGTTCGCCCGCGGCGGCGAGCACGTGCCCCACGAGACTGCGACCGCAGAGCTCGTGCAGGACCTTGGGTGTGGCCGACTTCATACGGGTGCCCTCACCCGCTGCGAGAACGACGACGGCTGCCGGGCGGTTGGCGCTCACGGGATGCCCTTCGGCTGTGGATGGGGTGGGGGTGACATCCGCAGGATACCGGGGGGTTTTGTGGTCGACATGAGTGTGGGTCCTGCCTGGGCTTGCCAGTCAGGACCCGAACCGAGTGTGTGCTCCCCTGCCAGGACTCGAACCTGGAACAAATCATCCAAAGTGACCCGTGTTGCCAATTACACCACAGGGGATAGCAAACCCGGCTAATCGGACATTTCGCCAATCAGCTGGGTGGCTCCCAACACTATGCCGCACCAGGAGCCTTCGATGCGACGGTACAGGTCGGCGCTCTTCCTCACCTTGATCACGAGACAACCCCGGTACGCGTTGCCGGTGTTCTTACGAACCGTCTTGGGGTTGTGCCTCTTCAATGTCGTCTTGTTGAACGCACAGCGGTCGGCTTCGACGAGGTCGGCCCAGTACTGCTCTGCTCCCGGGATGTCGGCGCTCTCGTGGATCATCACGGCGAATCTGATGCGCTCCCGTTCCACCCCGAGCAGGTCGAGCCAGGCGAGGAAGACCCGGATCATCCCCGGGTCGCTGTTGACGAAGCAGACGTTCTCGCGGCGGTCGTACGGCTTGTCCTTGCCGCCCTCCGCCCAGTAGAGGCCGACGCCCAAGAGGAACAGCTCGCGCGGTGACAGCGCGCCGACCGCCTGCTTCGCCGTCTCCTTGGTGCGCTGCCGTTCCTCGTCGCGCAGGCGCAGCGTGGCCTCCCAGCCGCGCCTCGCGATCGCCGACGCCTCCTCGGGGGTGCGCTTGCGTTCCGGCTTCGGCAGGTCCCGGACCCACAGGGAGATCGAGCTCTTCGAGCAGCCGAGCTCCACCTGGATCCGGTCGTAGGTCCATCCCTGGAGGCGCAGCTCCCTGGCCCGTGCCCGGAGGTCGTCCTTGGCGTTCGGGCGTTTCGTCCAGGCCGGCGGGGGCTCGCCCTCCAGGAGGCGGTTGAGGATGTCGTTGTTGTCGACGTGCAGCCGGTCGCGGATCTGGCGTCGGCTGAGCCCCGCTCGGCGCAGGGTCACTGCTCGTTCCCTCAAGTCCTCGAAGTCGGCGTATGTGCCGTTGGCATGTGTCATACGCATACCGTCCGGGCGGAATGGAGGGTTCCGGGGTCGAACGGTGAGCGGTTCAGCAGTTCGAGGGATATCGGGTGGTTTCGCGGCCGAACGGTCACGGAGTGTGGCGTGGGCCAGTACGGGAAACTCACCGGAAAACCGGCGGTGGGCGCCCGTAGGCTGGAGTCATGACCGCGACGGGGGAAGACCATGTGACGGCCCGGGGAGGGCCGTGGTGGTGGGCCAGGCGGCGCAGTGCCGTGTTCGATGTGAGTCTGGCCGTGGTGTCCGCGCTGGAGTGCGGCCTGGAGGGGATCCCGTTCGCCCGGGACGCGGGGGTCCCGGTCGCGGCGGGGGTGGTGTTCGGCGTGCTCGCCGGTGCCGTGCTGGTCGTGCGCCGCCGCTGGCCGATCGCCGTCGTGCTGGTCTCGATCGCCATCACGCCGGCCCAGATGGGTTTCCTGATGGGCGTGGTCGGCCTGTACACGCTCGCCGCCGCCGAGCTGCCGCGCCGGATCATCGCCTCGCTGGCGGGGATGTCGCTGGTGGGCACGCTCATCGTGACGTTCGTGAAGACGCAGCAGGACATGGTCCGGGGGGATCTGGACCTGGGCGACTGGTTCGTGCCGTTCGCGGCGATCACGATGTCGCTGGGCTTCACCGCGCCTCCGGTGCTGCTCGGGCTGTACGTGGGGGCCCGGCGGCGGCTGATGGAGAGTCTGCGGGAGCGGGCGGACAGCCTGGAGCGGGAGTTGCAGCTGCTGGCCGAGCGGGCGGAGGAGCGGGCCGAGTGGGCCCGGAACGAGGAGCGGACGCGGATCGCCCGGGAGATGCACGACGTGGTGGCGCACCGGGTGAGTCTGATGGTGGTGCACGCGGCGGCGTTGCAGGCGGTGGCCCGGAAGGATCCCGAGAAGGCGGTGCGCAACGCCGCGCTGGTGGGGGACATGGGGCGGCAGGCGCTGACCGAGTTGCGGGAGATGCTCGGGGTGCTGCGCAGCGGTGGGGACGAGCGCCGGGCGCGGGCCGCGTCGGTGCCGCTGGCGGCGGTGGGGGTGGCGGCCGCGGCGGCGGCTTCGCGGGCGGCCGACGACGAGGGGCCGTCTCTGGCGGAGATCGAGGAGCTGGTGGGGCAGTCGGCTGCCGCGGGGATGGTGGTGGACCTGTCGGTGGAGGGGGATGCCCGCTCGTATGCGCCGGAGGTGGAGCAGACGGCGTACCGGGTGGTGCAGGAGGCGTTGACGAACGTCCACAAGCACGCGGCGGGGGCGAAGACGTACGTGCGGCTGGCGCATCGGGTGTCGGAGATCGCGATGCAGGTGGAGAACGAGCCGCCGGGGGAGGAGGCGGCGTCGTCGGCGCGGTTGCCGTCCGGGGGGAACGGGCTGGTGGGGATGAAGGAGCGGGTGGCGGCGCTGGGCGGGGTGTTCGTGTCGGGGCCGACGGACGCGGGGGGTTTCCGGGTGTCGGCGGTGATTCCGGCGTCGTAGTGCGCCGGGGCGGCGGGGTGCGGGTCAGCCGGTGGTGAGGCGGGCGGGTTCGGTGCCGGCGATGAGGGTGGTCAGGGCCTGGTCGATGTCGGCTCCGAGGTACCAGTCGCCGGTGTGGTCGAGGGTGTAGACGCGGCCGTCGGTGTCGATGGCGAGGAGGGCCTGGGTGTCGGTCTCGGCGCCGAGGGGGCAGACCTCGGTGCCGAGGGCGCGGCCGAGGTCGCCGAGGGTGCGGGCCATGTGGAGGCCGTGCAGCGGGTCGAGGTGGAGGGTGGCGGGGGCGACCTGGCGGCCGGGGCCGACGGGGGTGATGTGGAGTCCGCCGAATTCGGCCCAGGCCTCGACGGCCGCGGGGAAGACGGTGTGGCGGTGGCCCGCGGGGGAGGCGTGGTCGCGCAGGGCGTCGGCCCAGACCTCGGCTTGTTTGATGTCCCAGCGTCCGGGTTGCCAGCCGGCGGCGCGCAGGGCGGCGTCGACGGGTACGGCGAAGCGGGTGGAGGAGGTGCGGTCGGTGTGCATCTGCCCTTCGTCTCGTCGAGGTCATGGGGTGGCGCGCGGTGGGCGCGCCGGAGTGTCCGGTCGTGCGGGGTGTGGGGGTGTGGGGGGTGGGGCGCGTCAGCTCCGGGGCGCGGGGTCGACTATGCGGACGCCGAAGTGGGCGCTGAGCGCGGTGCAGGCGCGGCAGGGGGTGGCGAAGCTGCCGTGGAGGGGGTCGCCGTCCTCGCGGATGCGGCGGGCGGTGAGTTTGGCCTGCTTGAGGGCTTTGCGTGCCTCGCCGTTGGTCATGGGTCTGCGGGCGGCGCGTTTGCTGCGTGCGGCGTCGGCGGCGGCGATGTGGCGGGAGATGAGGATGGTCTCGGCGCAGCGGCCGGTGAAGCGGTCGCGTTGGGCGCTGGTGAGGGTGTCGAGGAAGTCCTGCACGAGGGGGTGCAGGGCGGGGGGTGTGTCGCCGCGGGCGGCGGTGCCGGTGAGGGTGGCGCCGCGGACGGAGAGGGCGGCGGCGACGGTGGGGAGGATGCCGTCGCGGCGGTGGAGGAGGGCGGGGGCGTGGGTGGCTTCGGTGGCGCTCCAGCCGATGCGGGGGTCGCCGGTGCGCGGGTCGCCGCTGCGGGGGTCGCCGGTGCGTGGATCGGCGTCGCGCGGGGCGCCGTTGCGTGGGTCGGCGGACCTGCCGGTGTGTGGTCCCGTCTGTGTCGCGTTCATGATCGTCTTCCCCTCCGTGCATCCCCCGGGAGGTCACAGACTGCCAAATGCCGCGGCTCGTGCGGAAGCTGGGGCGGTGCGACACGCCCGTAGTGGGGTGTGCCGTCACGGTGGGGTGACGCCTGGTCACGGAAGCGGAGGGGGTGCGGACCGGTGCCGGTGACCGGTGTCGTCGTACCGCATAGGCTGTCGGCACCGCGGGCGATGCGGTGATCCGTTCGGGGATCGATGCAGTGAACCGGAGGGTGATCCGTGAGGGGCGCGTGCGGTGCTGCGCGCCGCGGCGCGCGGTGGTCAGACAGTGGACGTGACAGTCGATACGGGCCGTAGTGTGCCAGAGGTGGTCAATACGGGTCGTACAGAGTGCCGCAGGGGGCAACCGCCATGACGACAGGTCGGCTCGGGCAGCAAGCCGCGCCGCCGAACGCGGCCTACGCCGGGCAGGTCGTGCATTTCCCGGACCCGGTCCGGGCGGCCCGTCACCCGAGAGGGGTACGGGTGGACGAGCGCGGTTACCCCGACTTCTCGCCCTACGCGCGTGCGGCCGCGGAGATCGCGGAGCCGCCGGAGGGTTTCGGCGTCGACGAGCTGCGGCTGACGGACTACGTGTCGGCGAACACGGCGCTGGCGGCGTCCGGGCACGAACTGTGGGACACGGTGCCGGCGGTGGCGACGCCGCACGGCTGGACGTGGCACCACGTGGTGGGATCGCGGCGGCTGGAGCTGGTCCCGGTCGAGGTGAAGGCGCTGCTGCGGCATCACGGCGGGGTGGCCACCTCGGGCGTCGACCACGCCAAGCGGGGCACGCGGCCGTTGCAGGAGACGCGTCCGGCGCACTTCGGGCTGCCGAAGTCGGGTGTGGCGGTGACGGAGTCGCAGGTGCAGGGCGTCGAGGAGGACCTCGGCTACCGGCTGCCGGGGGCGTACCGGTCGTTTCTGAAGGCGGCGGGCGGCTGCGCGCCGGTGGGCGCCGCGCTCGACGCGGAGCTGGGGCTGCTGGTGGACCAGCCGTTCTTCACGGTGCGCGACGAGGCGGCGGTCAACGACCTGGTGTACGTCAACAAGTGTCTGCGTGACCATCTGACCAAGGACTACCTGGGGATCGCCTTCGTCCAGGGCGGGTTGCTGGCCGTGAAGGTGAAGGGCGAGCGGATCGGTTCGGTGTGGTTCTGCGCGTACGACGACGCGCGGGACGTGGATCCGTCGCTGCCGCCGGCGGAGCGGGTGGAGCGGCTGCTGCTGCCGTGCGGGGACGACTTCGACGTCTTCCTGTCGCGGCTGGCCGGTGAGCCGCCGGAGTTGGAGACGGTGGCGAACCTGATGGTGGACGGCGGGTTCGCGCGTGTGGTGCCGGTGGACGCGGTGTCGTCGTCGGCCGTGGGGGAGTGACGTCAGCGATGGTGACCTTCGCACAGGCGCAGGAGCGCGCTGAAGAGTGGATCAACGGGGACCTGCCGGCGTACCAGCACCGTGAGGTGCGGGTGCGGGAGTTCGACCTCGGGTTCGTGGTGTGGGCCGAGGACCGGGCGGACGGGCCGCGTTCGGACGGGGGCGCGCAGCGGCTGGTGATCGCGCGGGACAGCGGTGAGGCGACGCTGTGGCCGGGGCTGCCGGTGGGTGAGGTGATCCGCCGGTACGAGGAGGAGTACGGCCGTTCCGACGTGGTGGACGAGCCGGCGCCGGCGCCCGCGCGGGTGGATCTGAACCAGACGTCGTTCCTGCTGACTCCGCCGGAGTGGTTGCAGGACGCGGCGGACAAGCTGGGGATTCCGGATCGGCGGGGTGCGGCTTCCGGGGGCGCGGGTGTCCCGGCCGGTGCGGGGGCTGCGAGCGGCTCGGATGCCTCGGGTGCCTCGGTCGGTGACGGCGTACCGGTCGGTGACGGTGTCCCGGCCGCTGATGGTGTCCCGGCCGGTGGGAGTGTCCCGGCCGGTGGGGGTGTGCCGGGCGTTCCAGGCACGCCGAGCAGTGGTACGACGTGGCCGGTCGCCGGGGGGAGTGACGCGGGGGCCGCGTCGGACGCCTCCAGGGTGCCGGAGGCGCCGGGTGCGCCGGGCGCGCCCGCCGGGGCGACTCCCTGGGCCGGGACGGACACCAACGGCGATGCCGGTGACGACCGTTCCGTGCCCCTGCCCGCGACGGTGTTCGCACCGCCGCTGAGCGGGAGCGACGGGGACGCGCCGCCGTCGGCGACGTCCGACGCCAAGACGGCCCTGATGTCGGGTGGCAGCCGGCTTCCGCCGACGGCGCTGTCGCCGGCGATCGACGACCCGGACGACCCGGACGCGCCGGGCGCGTCCGGGCCCGGGGGCCCGGGTACGCCGCCGCCCACGCAGGGCGGACAGCCGTACGGGTATCCGCACGCGGCCGGTGCGCCAAGTGGGCCAGGTGCGCCCGGCGGGCCTGCCGGAGCCGGTTCCACCGGTGCTGCCGGTGCTGCCGGTTCCGCCGGTTCCGCCGGTGTGCCGCAGCCGCCGGCCGGGCCCGGGGTCGCGCCGAACGCCGGTGACATCGCCGACGCCGCGACCAGCAAGGCGACCCCGCCGCCGGGACGCAACCGGGGCACGGGCCCGACCACGCCGCCTCCGCCGGGTGCCCCGGGTACGCCGGGTGCGCGGCCGGGCGAGACGCCTGCGCCGTCGGGTCCCGCAGGGCCCGGAGCGCCGGGTGGGCCGGCCGGCGGTTACGTGCCCACGCAGATGGTGTCGGCGCTCGGTCCGCAGGGGCCGGGAGCCCCCGCGGCCCCGGGTGGCCCCGGTGCGCCGCAGCCTCCGGGAGCCCCCCGGCCGCCCGGTGCGCCTGCCGCCCCCGGCGCCCCCGGCGCCCCGGGTGGTACGCCGCCCGGCGGCGTGCACCACGCCGCCACGATGTTCGCCGACCCCGGCCGGACGGGCCCGGGTGGGCCTCAGCCTCCGCAGCCGCCGGGGCCTCCCGGCGCGCCCGGTGTTCCGGGAGGCCCCGGCGGGGCCGGGGTGCCGCAGGCTCCGGGCGTGCCGTATCCCGGCGCTCCGCAGGCGCCCGGCGCGCCCCATCCGCCCGGGCCGCCCGGTGCGCCGCAGCCCCCCGGTGCCCCCGGTGTGCCCGGTGCGCCGGGGCCCGTGCACCACGCGGAGACCATGCTGGCCGCGCCTCCCGTAGGCGGCCCCGGTGTGCCTCCGCCGCCGCCGGCCCCCGGCGCGCCGCCGATGCCGCACGGGGCGATGCCCCCCGGCGCGATGCCGCCCGGTGCCGTGCCGCCGCCCGGTCAGCCCGTGCCCGGGCAGCCGCCGGCGTACGGCTATCCGCAGCAGCCCACCGGGCAGCCCACGGTCGGCCCCGGCTACCAGGCCGTGCTGCGGTACCGCGCGCAGGACGGTTCCGAGCAGCAGCTGATCCGGCGTTCGGCGCCGGGCACGCCGCACCCGGAGTGGCAGATCTTCCACGAGCTGCGGGCCATGAACGTGCCCCCGGACCAGGTGCTGGAGCTGCACACGGAGCTGGAGTCGTGCGAGCTGCCGGGTGCGTACTGCGCGCGGATGATCCGGGAGCAGTGGCCGCAGGCGCGGATCACGTCCATCGCGCCGTACGGCACTGACCACGCGAGCCGGCAGCAGGGCATGCAGCAACTGCTGGCGCACCAGGGCGAGTTGCACCAGGTGGCGGACGGCCCGGCGCGGCCGGCCCCGGTGCGCGCTCCGCTGCCGCCGGTGCAGGCGGTGCCGCCGGTCCCGCCGGAGGCCATCGCGCAGGAGCTGGCGGCCGCGTTCGGGCCGGGTGTGTTCCGCTTCGAGCAGGCGGCCGTGTCCCGGCAGGGCGTGCCGCCGGTCGTGGCGCACACGCTGGTGGTGGCCGGGCTGCCGATGGACATGGGCCCGTTCTTCTGGGCGCAGGCGCAGCCGGGCCGACCCGTTCCGACGCTGGCGGAGCTGGCGGCCGAGCGCGGGGTGCAGCCGGCCTCGGACGCGGGCTCGTACCTGGTGATGGGCAGTGACTTCGGCAAGGCGATCTGCGTGCAGTACGGCACCGCGAACATCGTCGCCGTGCCGGTGGAGGCGGGGCCGGGCGGGGCGCCCGTACCGCCGCAGTTCGTGAACACCGGGCTGCCGGAGTTCGCGCGCTGCCTGGCGCTGCTCGGCCGGATGTGGCGGCTGAGGTTCGGGCTGAACCAGGAGCAGGCCGGCCGCTGGACGGTCGACTTCCAGGCGCAGCTGGCCGCGCTGGACCCGGCGGCGCTGGGCTCGCCGGAGAGCTGGTGGTCGGTGCTGCTGGAGCAGATGTGGGACGGACTGCTGTGACGCGTCGCCGCGAGGCGCCGTAGCAGGCGGGGCCGGGGTGCTCCGCGGAGCCGGGTCAGGTCGCCCGTACGACCGGACCCGGCTCTTTTCGTGCCCGTACGCCGCTGCGCGGGAAAACCGCCGCGGGGCTGTCACACCCTCCTGCCGCGATCCGTCATGCCGGTGACAGTGACGCACGGCCGACACAGGAGGCAGAGATCATGCAGGCACGGATGAAGAACCCGGCGTTCGTCCTTCCCGGTGCGATGAAGGGCATCGGCACCCTCCTGAAGGCGGTCGCGGAGGGCGGTCTGCGGCAGGACGTGGCGGAACTCGTCGGGCTGCGCGCCAGCCAGATCAACGGCTGCGGCGCCTGCGTCCACGGGCACACCGTCAATCTCCGCGAGGCCGGCGTGAGCGAGGAGCGCGTCGCGGCCGTCGCCGCCTGGCGGCACGCGCCGTTCTTCTCGGACGCCGAACGCGCCGCGCTGCGGCTGGCGGAGGCGATGACACGGCTGCCGGACCTGTCGGGCGAGTCCGTACCGGACGCCCTGTGGGACGAGGTGGCGGACCACTTCGACGAGAGGGAACTCTCGGGTCTGATCCTCACCATCGCCGTGACGAACCTGTTCAACCGCATCAACACGACCATTCAGGAGCCCGCCGGCACGACATGGGGCTGACGGGTCGTACGGCCCGGCCGGGAGCCCGTGACCCCGGTGCGGAGTGTCGCGTGATGGATACTTCCGTCTGATCCATCAAGATGTGCGCGAAATCATCCCATTTCTCGCGTGGTTCGCGTCGCGTCGGTGTGGTGGAGAGGGGTCCAGGATGAGCAGCGCAGCGCTGTCCTCGCACGGCTTTCCGGTCGTGCGGGGGCGCGGTTACCGTCCCGAACAGGTCGACGCCCGGGCCGCGGCGCTCTCCGCGGAGCGCGACGCGGCCTGGGAGCGGGCGGCCCGGCTGACCGTGCTCGCCCGGCAGATGGACGAGGAGCTGGGGCGGCTGCGCCAGGCCGTGGCGTGCCTGGGCCCGCAGACCTACGACACGCTCGGGGAGCGGGCCCGGCGGCTCCTGGAGCTCGGTGAGCTGGAGGCCGCGGCGGTCCGGGAGGGGGCGCACCGTCAGGCGCGTCAACAGGTGGAGCGGGCGCAGGCGCAGGCGGCCGGCGTGCGCGAGTCCGCGCAGGCGCACGCCGATGCCGTACGCGCCGACGCCGACGAGCGTGCCCGGCAGCGGCTGCTCGCGGCGCGTGCCGAGGCCGACGAGGTCCGGGGCGCGGCCGGGCGTGAGGCGGGGGAGCTGCGGGGTGAGGCGCTGGCCGCGCTGCGGGAGATGCGGGAGCGCACCTCGGGGATGCTGGCCGAGCAGGAGAAGGAACGGGCCGAGCGGTGGGAGGCGGCCGAACGGGAGCAGGCCGAGCGGCGGGCCGCCCTGGACGCCCGGCACGCTCAGGAGTCGGCACGCGCCGAGGGGGTGCCGGCCGAGGCGGAGCGAGCCCTCGCCGACGCCGCGGACGCGGCCCGCGGCCTGGAGGAGGAGGCACACGCGCGGGCGGCCGAGCTGCTGGAGGGGGCGCGGGCCCGGGTGGCGGCCGTCGAGCGGGAGACGGACCGGCTGCTGCGCGACCACGCCGGCCAGCGGGACGGCGTACAAGCCCACATCGACCACGTGCACAGCAGCCTGGCGGCATGGGCGGGGCAGGCGGCGGAGTGAACTCCGCTGCGCCGGTGGCGCCGTCAGGGGCCTGCCCGCGCGGTGCGCGGCGCCCCCGACGGCGTGCCCCGCCCCGCTCTCAGTCGTTCTTGCGTACCGCGCCCGCGAGGATCCAGGCCTCCACCGCCTCGTACTGGCGGCGCTGCTCCTCCGACTTGCGGCGGCCCGAGGCGAGCGTGCCCAGCCAGCCGCAGGCGAAGCCGAAGGGGATGGAGAGCAGGCCCGTCGTGGTGAACGGGAACCAGTTGAAGTCGGCCTCGGGGAAGGCGGAGACGGGTGAGCCGGAGACCAGGTTGGTGCCCGGCATCAGCAGCAGCACCGCCAGCGAGCCGCCGATGAGCGTGCTCAGCAGGCCCGTCCGGGTGTAGCGGCGCCAGAAGAGGCTGTAGACCAGCGCGGGGGCGATGGCCGAGGCGCCCAGGCAGAACGAGAGCGTCACCAGGGGCTGCAGGCTGCGGTGCTGGACGAGGGTGGCCAGCAGGATCGCCGGAACGCCCACCGCCAGGGCCGAGATGCGGGCCAGGGTCATCTCGCGGCGCGGGGACATCTCCTGCACCCGGGCCGCGAACACGTCGTGCGCCAGGGAGTTGGCGCAGGCCAGGATCATCCCGGCGACGGAGGCGAGCAGCGTGAGGAAGACGGCGGTGGTGACGGTCGTGAACAGGAACGTCTCCGCCGCCGACACGTCCGCGCCGAACGCCGCCTGCGAGCCCAGCAGATAGGCCGTGTTGCCCTGCGGGTCGACCTGGGCGATCGCGGCCCGCCCGACCAGCGCGGTCGCGCCGAAGCCGACGACGGTGATGACGAGCACGAACAGCGCGACGCCGGACACGGCCCAGGACATCGACCGCCGCACCTGCCGGGCGCTGGAGGCGGTGTACATGCGCATCGTGACGTGGGGCAGGCAGGCGCCGCCGAGGACGATCGTCAGCTGCGCGGTGACCATGTCGAGCTCGGGGCTGGCGCCGCCCGAGAACTGCAGACCGGACGAGAGGAACGCCGAGCCCACGCCGCTGTTCTCGGCGGCCGCGCCGAACAGCGCCCCCGGGTCCCAGTCGAAGCGGTGGAGGATCAGCACGGCGACCACCAGACCGGAGCCGAGCAGCATCACGATCTTCAGGATCTGGATGAGGGCGGTGCCCTTCATACCGCCGATCGCCGCGTAGCTGATCATCAGCGCGCCCACGCCGATGATGCAGCCGGTCTGCAGCGACTCGCCGGAGAAGCCGAGGATGAACGCCATCAGCTGCCCGGTCCCGGCCAGCTGCACCAGCATCAGCGGCAGCAGCGCCGCCAGGGTCACCGCGCAGGCCGCGATCCGCACGGCGCGGCCGGGCGTACGGCGGGTCAGCGCGTCGCCCATGGTGAACCGGCCCGCGTTGCGCAGCGGTTCGGCCAGCAGGAACATCAGCAGCATCAGCGACAGGGCCGTGCTCAGGGCCAGGACGGTCCCGTCGTAACCGAACAGGGCGATCACGCCGCCGGTGCCGAGGACGGTCGCGGCGGAGATGTAGTCGCCGGCGATGGCCAGGCCGTTGCGCATGGGCGACAGGGAGCCGTAGCCGGTGTAGAACTCGTCGAGGTCGTCCCGGTCGGGGCCGGTCATCACGCACAGCAGCAGCGTGATCGTGGCGACGGTGGAGAAGCCGACCAGGGACATCGCCTGGGCGTTTCCGCTGAACTCGGTGGTCACCGGGTCCCCTCCCGCCTGGCGTCCAGCGCGGCCTGCCTGCGGATGCGGTCGGCGATCGGGTCGACGCGGCGGCGGGCCGTCTGCTCGTAGAGGGCGATCGCCAGCCAGGTCACCGGGACCTGGACGAGCGCGAGCAGCAGACCGGTGGGCAGTCCGTCGGTGACCGTGCTCGTCATGAACGACGGCGCGAACGCCGACAGCAGCAGGAACACGACGAAGTAGCCGAGCGCCGTGAGCGTGGCCACGCGCCGCTGCCAGCGGTAGGCGCTGCGCAGCGTCCGCAGGTCGCTGTGGTGCCCGAGCGCGGCGTGGCGCTGGGGGCGCATCCCGGCCGGTTCGGGCTGCTGTCGCGGCACCCAGGGGTAGGTGTCGTACGACGGGGACGAGTCCGGCGGTGGGTACGGCTGGTAGGGCGGCGGGTCGTAGGACATCCCGGTGCTCCTCGCGCGGGTCGGATCCGGTGCGGCGGACCGCAGGGAGGTGGGGGGCGGGCGGCCCCGCACGTTACTGCGGAGTACCGGGACTGCGCGAGGGTTTGGCCAAACTGATTGGTCGGTATGCGCTTACCTTCGTGACCTCGGGTGTTACCCGCGTTAACCCTCGGTTCCGGGTGCCTTGGGCGGGGCGGCGGCCAACTCCCGGCGCACGAAACGGAGTCCGGGCCGGCCGTCCAGGGTCGTCTCCCCGGCGGCTGTGAAGCCGTTGCGGGTCAGGACCTTCAAGGAGGCGGGATTGTCCAGGGTCGTCCGCGCGGTGAGGGACGTCAGCCCGTACTCGGCGGCGGCCAGTCGGCACATCAGCGCGACGGCGGCCGTCGCCACACCCCGGCCCGAGGCCCGCTCGCCGATCCGGTACCCGAGTTCGGCGCTGCCGTCCGTCGCGTCCATCAGGTTCACCCGGCCGACCAGCACCTCGTCCTCCAGGAGGACATGGAAGTGGCACACGCGCGCGTGCTGCTCCTCCAGCAGCGCCCGGTGACGTTCGGCGAACCCGGCCGGGGTGAAGTAGGCGTCCCCGCGGTCCGGGACCGTCCGGGCGAAGTACGCCCGGTTCTCCCGCTCGAAGGCCAGCAGGGCGTCCGCGTGGTCGGCGCGCAGCGGTTCCAGGGTCAGCATGGACCGCACAGTACGGACGGTCAGTCCTTGAGCACCGGGAATTTCCTGGGCGCGAGGAACAGCAGCACCACGAACGCCAGCGCCGCCGCGCACGAGGCGCCCAGGTAGACGGTGTGCACCGCGTCGGCGATGGCCCGCCTGGTCGCCTCCGGCGCGGTGCCCCTGTCGAGCGCGCGGGTCACCGAGTCGAGGTCGCCCGCACCGCCGAGCCGGGCGGCCAGCACCCCGTTGGCGACGGCGCCGAAGACGGCCGCGCCGATCGTTTGGCCGGTCTGGCGGCAGAACAGCACGGACGCGGTCGTCGTGCCGCGTTCCGCCCAGCCCACCGTCGACTGCACCCCGACGATCAGCGGCAGCTGGAACAGGCCCAGCGCGGCGCCCAGCAGCAGCATCAGCAGCGTCGGCTGCCAGGCCCGCCCCGGGTAGGGCAGGAAGGGGAACGCCAGCAGGATCAGCGCGGCCGCCCCGATGCCCAGCATCGCGGTGTTGCGGAAGCCGATCCTGCGGTACACGTGCTGGCTCAGCGCCGCCGACACCGGCCAGCTCAACGTCCACACCGAGAGCACGAACCCGGCGGCCACGGGCGCCAGGCCCAGCACCGACTGGGCGTAGGTGGGCAGGAAGACCGTCGGCGCGACCATCAGCAGACCCAGTGCGCCCAGGGCGAGATTGACCGCGGCGATCGTGCGGCGCCGCCACACCCAGCCCGGGATGATCGGCTCGGCGGCGCGCCGCTCCACCAGCACCACCACCGCCACCAGGGCCAGCCCCGTGCCGAACAGGGCCAGCGAGGGCGCCGACAGCCACGGCCACGCCACACCGCCCTGCACCAGGGCCGTGAGCAGCACCCCGCCGCAGGCGAACACCGCGAGCGCGCCGGCCCAGTCCACCCGTACGCGGGTGCCCTCGGCGCGTTCCGGCTCGTGCAGGTGACGGACGATCAGCCACAGGGCGACCGCGCCGACCGGCAGGTTGACCAGGAAGATCCAGCGCCAGTCCGCGTACGCGGCGAGCACCCCGCCGAGCCCCGGCCCGGCGACCGCGGACACCGCCCACACCGTGGACAGCTTCGCCTGGATCCTGGGCCGCTCCTTCAGCGGGTAGAGGTCGGCGGCCAGGGTCTGCACGGTGCCCTGCAGCGCGCCCCCGCCCAGGCCCTGCACGATGCGGAAGGCGATGAGCGCCCCCATGTTCCAGGCCAGCGCGCACAGCAGGGAGCCGAGGAGGAAGAGCACCGAACCCGCGATCAGCACCGGTTTGCGGCCGAAGGTGTCGGAGAGCTTGCCGTAGACGGGCAGCGTGACGGTCACGGCCAGCAGATAGCCGGAGAACAGCCAGGAGAAGACCGAGAAACCGCCGAGGTCCCCGACGATCTGCGGGACGGCGGTCGAGACGATCGTCGAGTCCAGTGCCGCCAGCGCCATCGAGAGCATCAGCGCGGCGACCACGGCCCCGCGCCGGCCGGTCGCGACGGGACGTGCGGTCTCCTGCGCCGCCGAACTGGTGCTGCCCACCCCGGGTCCCTCCCCCTCGCCCGGCCGCACCCGCGCCGGGGCCGCCGTCACTGTCCCTGCCCCTTGCACCTACTTGCCGCGGACAGCTTCCCACTTGACCCTGACGCCGCGGGAGGGTGGAGCCTTCGATGGGCCGAGGGGCGGAGGCGACCCTGAGACGCTCTCCACCCTTCGGTGGACTGCCCCTAGGGGTACCTCCGTACTACGACCTGGGGAGGGTTCGTACCGGCGGAGGACGAGACGCCGACGGGGCGTTCCTTAACCTGGCTTTACGCCGCCGGGGGGCGGTTTCACCCACCGGCGGGGGTGGGGTTTTCCTCAGCAAAAGACTGCGCTGCGCACCAGGGCGCAGGACCCCTCCCCACCGGAAGACTTGAGGCGCGCCGGACGGTTCCGCGGTCCGGCATCGCACACCGCGGGTGCCGAGCAGGCGACCGCCTTCACCATCTGCTGACCGATATAGGAGACATACCGTGACTTCGGCTGTAACCATTCCCAGGCACGGGGGTACTGGAGGGCGTACGGCCGTTGCCGCACGGGCGCGGCAGGTCGTGAAGGCGTACGGGTCCGGAGAGACCCGGGTCGTCGCCCTCGATCACGTCGACGTGGACATCGCACGCGGCCAGTTCACCGCGATCATGGGCCCCTCGGGCTCCGGCAAGTCCACGCTCATGCACTGCCTCGCCGGCCTCGACACCGTCACCAGCGGGCAGATCTACCTCGACGACACCGAGATCACCGGCCTGAAGGACAAGAAGCTGACGCAGCTGCGCCGGGACCGGATCGGGTTCATCTTCCAGGCGTTCAACCTGCTGCCGACGCTGAACGCCATAGAGAACATCACGCTGCCCATGGACATCGCGGGCCGCAAGCCGGACAAGCAGTGGCTGGCCCGGGTCGTGGAGACCGTCGGGCTCGCCGACCGGCTCAAGCACCGGCCCACCCAGCTCTCCGGCGGCCAGCAGCAGCGCGTCGCCGTGGCCCGGGCGCTCGCGGCCCGGCCCGAGATCATCTTCGGTGACGAGCCGACCGGAAACCTCGACTCGCGCGCGGGCGCCGAGGTCCTCGGCTTCCTGCGCCGCTCGGTGACCGAGCTCGGCCAGACCATCGTCATGGTCACCCACGACCCGGTCGCCGCCAGCTACGCGGACCGGGTGCTGTACCTCGCCGACGGACGCATCGTCGACGAGATGCACAAGCCGACCGCCGAGGCCGTCCTGGACCGCATGAAGGACTTCGACGCCCGGGGGCGCACGTCATGACCGTCATGAAGACCTCGATGCGCAACTTCCTCGCGCACAAGGGACGCATGGCCCTGTCGGCGATCGCCGTCCTGCTGTCCGTCGCCTTCGTCAGCGGCACGCTCGTCTTCACCGACACCATGTCGACCACCTTCGACAAGCTGTTCGCGGCCACCTCCTCCGACGTGACGGTGAGCGCCAAGGGCGCCTCCGACAGCGGTGAGACGACCGCTGACAACGGCAAGCCGCCGGTCATGCCGGCCTCCGTGCTCGGCGAGGTGCGCAGGGCCCAGGGCGTGAAGTCCGCCGAGGGCACCGTGTTCTCCACCTCGGTGACCGTCGTCGACGCCGACAAGGACAGCCTGTCGCCGACCAGCGGCGGCCCGACCATCGTCGGCAGCTGGAACGCCACCGACGCCCGCACCATGAAGATCACCTCGGGTGCGGCCCCCCGGGGCGCCGACCAGATCATGGTCGACGCCGACACCGCCGACAAGCACGGCCTGAAGCTCGGCGACGAGATCGGCGTGCTCACCGCCGTCGGCAACCACACGGCGAAGATCTCCGGCATCGCCGACTTCACCGTCACCAACCCCGGCGCCGCCATCTTCTACCTCGACACCAAGACCGCTCAGCAGGCCCTGGTCGGCGAGACCGGCGTCTACACCAACGTCAACGTCACCGCGGCCGCCGGCGTCAGCGACGCACAGCTGAAGAAGAACGTCACGGCCGAACTCGGCGGCGGCTTCCAGGTCAAGACCGCCAAGGAGACCGCCGACGCCAACCAGAAGGACGTCGAGGGCTTCATGAACGTCATGAAGTACGCGATGCTCGGCTTCGCCGGGATCGCCTTCCTCGTCGGCATCTTCCTGATCATCAACACCTTCTCCATGCTGGTCGCCCAGCGCACCCGCGAGATCGGCCTGATGCGGGCCATCGGCTCCTCCCGCAAGCAGGTCAACCGCTCGGTGCTGGCCGAGGCCCTGCTGCTCGGCCTCGTCGGCTCGGTGCTCGGCGTGGGCGCGGGCGTCGGCCTCGCCGTCGGCCTGATGAAGCTCATGGGCCAGATGGGCATGGAACTGTCCACCGACGACCTCACCGTGGCCTGGACGACCCCCGTGGTCGGTCTCGTCCTCGGCGTGATCGTCACCGTGCTCGCCGCCTACCTGCCCGCCCGCCGCGCCGGCAAGATCTCCCCGATGGCCGCCCTGCGCGACGCCGGCGCCCCGGCCGACGCCAAGGCCGGCTGGATCCGCGGCATCATCGGCACCGTCCTCACCGGCACCGGCTTCTTCGCCCTGTACCTGGCGTCGGCGGCCGACAAGGCCACCGAGGGCTCGCTGTGGCTGGGCCTCGGCGTGGTGCTGTCGCTGATCGGCTTCGTCGTCATCGGCCCGCTGCTCGCCGGTGCGGTGGTCCGCGTCCTCGGCGCCGTCCTGCTGCGGATGTTCGGTCCCGTGGGCCGCATGGCCGAGCGCAACGCCCTGCGCAACCCGCGCCGCACCGGCGCGACGGGCGCCGCGCTGATGATCGGCCTCGCCCTGGTGGCGTGCCTGTCCGTGGTCGGCTCCTCCATGGTGGCCTCCGCCACCGACCAGCTCGACAAGACCGTCGGCACGGACTTCATCGTCCAGTCCGACAGCGGCCAGCTGATCACCCCGCAGGCGGTCGAGGCCATGAAGGCGACGCCGGAGCTGGAGCGGATCACCGAGTACAAGTGGACGAAGGCCGACTTCACCACCCCCGACGGCGAGACCCTGAAGGACACGGCGATCACGGCGGCCGACCCGTCGTACGCGACCGACCTGCGCACCGAGACCGTCGCCGGCAAGCTGCCCGACGCCTACAAGCCCGACTCGATGTCCGTGCACGAGAAGTTCGCCAAGGACCACGGCATCAGCCTCGGCTCGAAGATCAAGGTGGCCTTCAAGGACGGCTCCGCGGCCGACCTCACGGTCCGGGCGATCACCAGCAGTGACGTGGTGATCGACGCGGGCGCGATGTACACCTCCATCGCGACGATGGCCAAGTACGTCCCGGCCGACAAGATGCCGCTGGACTCGCTGGTCTTCGCCAGCGCCAAGGAGGGGCAGCAGGACGCCGCCTACACGTCCCTGAAGTCGGCCCTGCACGACTACCCGCAGTACACCGTGCGCGACCAGACCGACTACAAGGACGCGCTGAAGGACCAGATCGGCCAGCTGCTCAACATGATCTACGGCCTGCTGGCCCTGGCGATCATCGTCGCCATCCTGGGCGTGGTGAACACCCTGGCCCTGTCGGTCGTGGAGCGCACCCGGGAGATCGGCCTGATGCGGGCGATCGGCCTCTCCCGCCGCCAGCTGCGCCGCATGATCCGCATGGAGTCCGTGGTCATCGCCCTCTTCGGCGCCCTGCTGGGCCTCGGCCTGGGCATGGGCTGGGGCGCCACGGCCCAGCAGCTGCTGGAGCTGGAGGGCCTGATGGTCCTGGACATCCCCTGGCCGACGATCATCGGAGTCTTCGTCGGCTCGGCGTTCGTGGGTCTGTTCGCGGCCCTGGTCCCGGCGTTCCGGGCGGGCCGGATGAACGTGCTGAACGCGATCGCGACGGAGTAGTCACGCGGCACCGCGAGGAACCACCGCATACGGGGGTTGCGGGGAACCCGGCGCCGGGAAGTCCACTCCAGGACTTCCCGGCGCCGGGTGCTGTGCGCGGCAGGGGCCCGGCTTCCCGGCCGACCGCTTCGGGTGGGCGCAGGCCTCGCACCCGGGGGCGTCGTCCACAGGCCCCGGCGCCGAGCCGCGCAGCGTCGTACGCTGGAGACCCCCCGGCCGCGGCGCGCGTCGGGCCCGTCGTGTTGCCCACCCCCTGGACGGAAAAAGCCCCCCATGAGCCTGCACGGTCTGCTCGACGCCGTCGTCAAGGACGCCGCCCTCGCGGAAGCGATCAGGGCTGCCGCCGACGGCAACCGCATGCACGTCGACCTGGTCGGCCCCCCTGCGGCCCGCCCCTTCGCGGTGGCCGCCCTGGCCCGGGACAGCGGCCGCCCGGTGCTGGCGGTGACGGCGACGGGCCGCGAGGCGGAGGACCTGGCCGCCGCCCTGCGCTCCCTCCTCCCGCCCGAGGGCGTCGTGGAGTACCCCTCGTGGGAGACGCTCCCGCACGAGCGGCTCAGCCCCCGCAGCGACACCGTCGGCCGCCGCCTGGCCGTGCTGCGCCGTCTGGCCCACCCCCGCCCCGACGACCCCGAGACCGGCCCGGTCTCCGTCGTCGTCGCGCCCGTCAGGTCCGTGCTCCAGCCGCAGGTCAAGGGCCTGGGCGACCTGGAGCCGGTGGCCCTGAGGAGCGGGCAGAGCGCCGACCTGAACGAGGTGGTCGAGGCCCTCGCGGCCGCCGCCTACGCGCGCGTGGAGCTGGTGGAGAAGCGCGGCGAGTTCGCCGTCCGCGGCGGCATCCTCGACGTGTTCCCGCCCACCGAGGAACACCCCCTGCGCGTCGAGTTCTGGGGCGACGACGTGGAGGAGATCCGCTACTTCAAGGTCGCCGACCAGCGCTCCCTGGAGATCGCCGAACACGGCCTGTGGGCGCCGCCGTGCCGCGAGCTGCTCCTCACCGACGACGTCCGCGCCCGCGCGCGTGCCCTGGCCGAGCAGCACCCCGAGCTCGGCGAACTCCTCGGCAAGATCGCCGAGGGCATCGCCGTCGAGGGCATGGAGTCCCTCGCCCCGGTCCTCGTCGACGACATGGAGCTGCTGCTCGACGTGCTGCCCAAGGGGTCCATGGCCGTCGTCTGCGACCCGGAGCGGGTCCGCACGCGCGCCTCGGACCTGGTCGCCACCTCGCAGGAGTTCCTGCAGGCCTCCTGGGCGGCCACCGCCGGCGGCGGCGAGGCCCCCATCGACGTCGGCGCGGCCTCCCTGTGGTCCATCGCGGCCGTCCGGGACCGGGCCCGCGAGCTGGACATGATGTGGTGGTCGGTGTCGCCGTTCGCCGCGGACGAAGAGCTGGACGCGGACACCCTCAAGCTCGGCATGCACGCCCCGGAGACCTACCGCGGGGACACCGCCAAGGCCCTCGCCGACACCAAGGGCTGGCTCGCCGACGGCTGGCGGACGGTGTTCGTCACCGAGGCCCACGGCCCCGCCGCCCGTACGGTCGAGGTGCTCGGCGGCGAGGGCATCGCCGCCCGGCTGGACGGGGACCTCGGCGAGATCTCCCCGTCCGTGGTGCACGTGGCGTGCGGCTCGATCGACCACGGCTTCGTCGACCCGGCGCTCAGACTCGCGGTGCTGACCGAGACCGACCTGTCCGGCCAGAAGGCGTCCGGCCGCGAGGGCGCCCGGATGCCGGCCCGCCGCCGCAAGACCATCGACCCGCTCACCCTGGAGGCGGGCGACTACATCGTCCACGAGCAGCACGGCGTGGGCCGCTACATCGAGATGGTGCAGCGCACCGTGCAGGGCGCGACCCGCGAGTACCTGGTCGTCGAGTACGCCCCCGCCAAGCGCGGCCAGCCCGGGGACCGGCTGTACATCCCCACCGACCAGCTGGAGCAGATCACCAAGTACGTCGGCGGCGAGGCCCCCACCCTGCACCGCCTCGGCGGCGCCGACTGGACGAAGACCAAGGCCCGCGCGAAGAAGGCCGTCAAGGAGATCGCCGCCGACCTCATCAAGCTGTACAGCGCCCGCATGGCCGCCCCCGGGCACGCCTTCGGGCCGGACACGCCCTGGCAGCGCGAGCTGGAGGACGCCTTCCCCTACGCGGAGACGCCCGACCAGCTGACCACCATCGCCGAGGTCAAGGAGGACATGGAGAAGACGGTCCCCATGGACCGCCTGATCTGCGGCGACGTCGGCTACGGCAAGACCGAGATCGCGGTCCGGGCCGCCTTCAAGGCCGTCCAGGACGGCAAGCAGGTCGCCGTCCTGGTGCCCACCACCCTGCTGGTGCAGCAGCACTTCGGCACGTTCAGCGAGCGCTACGCCCAGTTCCCGGTGAGCGTGAAGGCGCTGTCCCGCTTCCAGACCGACACCGAGGCCAAGGCGGTGCTGGAGGGCCTGCGCGAGGGCTCGGTCGACATCGTCATCGGCACGCACCGGCTGTTCTCGTCCGAGACCAAGTTCAAGGACCTGGGCCTGGTCATCGTCGACGAGGAGCAGCGCTTCGGCGTCGAGCACAAGGAGCAGCTGAAGAAGCTCCGCGCCAACGTCGATGTGCTGACCATGTCCGCGACCCCGATCCCGCGGACCCTGGAGATGGCGGTCACCGGCATCCGCGAGATGTCGACCATCACCACCCCGCCGGAGGAGCGCCACCCGGTGCTCACCTTCGTCGGCCCCTACGAGGAGAAGCAGATCGGCGCCGCCATCCGCCGCGAACTGCTGCGCGAGGGCCAGGTCTTCTACATCCACAACCGCGTCGAGTCGATCGACCGGGCCGCCGCCCGGCTGCGCGAGATCGTCCCCGAGGCGCGCATCGCCACCGCCCACGGCCAGATGTCCGAGTCGGCGCTGGAGCAGGTCGTCGTCGACTTCTGGGAGAAGAAGTTCGACGTGCTGGTGTCCACGACGATCGTGGAGTCCGGCATCGACATCTCCAACGCCAACACCCTCATCGTGGAGCGCGGCGACAACTTCGGCCTCAGCCAGCTGCACCAGCTGCGCGGCCGGGTCGGACGCGGCCGCGAGCGCGGCTACGCCTACTTCCTCTACCCGCCGGAGAAGCCGCTGACCGAGACCGCGCACGAGCGGCTCGCGACGATCGCCCAGCACACGGAGATGGGCGCCGGCATGTACGTCGCCATGAAGGACCTGGAGATCCGCGGCGCGGGCAACCTGCTGGGCGGCGAGCAGTCCGGCCACATCGCGGGCGTCGGGTTCGACCTGTACGTGCGCATGGTCGGCGAGGCCGTCGCGGACTACCGGCGCCAGCTGGAGACCGGCGATATCGAGGAGGAGCCGCCGCTCGAGGTCAAGATCGAGCTGCCCGTCGACGCGCACGTCCCGCACGACTACGCGCCCGGCGAGCGCCTCCGCCTCCAGGCGTACCGCGCCATCGCCTCCGCCAACTCGGAGGAGGACATCAAGGCGGTCCGCGAGGAACTCGTCGACCGCTACGGCAAGCTGCCCGAGCCCGTGGAGAACCTGCTGCTCGTGGCGGGCCTGCGCATGTTCGCCCGGGCCTGCGGCGTCGGTGAGGTCGTGCTGCAGGGCACCAACATCCGCTTCGCGCCGGTGGAACTGCGCGAGTCGCAGGAGCTGCGGCTCAAGCGGCTCTACCCCGGGGCCGTCATCAAGCCGGCGGCGCACCAGGTCCTGGTGCCGCGCCCGAAGACGGCGAAGGTGGGCGGGAAGCCGCTGGTCGGGCGGGAACTGCTCGCCTGGGTCGGGGAGTTCCTGACGTCGGTCCTGGGCTCCTGAGAACCGGGACCGGTCCTGGGCTCCTGAGAACCGGGACCGGTCCTGGTGTCCTGGGGTCCTCAGGGCCGGGACCGGCCGGGAACCGGGACGCCCCTCTACGCCCGGGGCGGTGCCCCACCGCGCCCCCGCGTCTCCTCGTGCGTGCCCCGCTACCGTGGGACCAGGCACAGGCCGCTCGCGCCAGGGCGGAACGGACAAGCAGGGGAGGGGCGCACGGTGACGCGTCTGAGGGGCGGGACGGCACTGGCCGTCGCCATGGTGTGCGCCGGTGCGGTGCTGACCGGCTGCGAGGGACTGGCCCCTCCGGCGGACGGCGGCGGAGCCTCCGGATCCGGTGCCCCGGCCGCCGGTGACGGCCGGGCCGTGAACCCGCTCGACAACCCGGACGGCACCAAGCCGGGGCTGGCGCCGATCACCTCGGCCGAGGACAAGGCGAGGGCCCGCGCCCTCATCGAGAGGGTGGCGACGAAGGGCCGCGGCCCCAGGACGGGTTACGACCGGGACGAGTTCGGCTACGCCTGGATGGACTCGGCGCCCCGCGAGGTCCCCTTCGCCCGCAACGGCTGCGACTCGCGCAACGACCTCCTGAAGCGCGACGGCGAGGACCTGCGCTTCCGGTCGGGCTCGAACTGCGTCGTCACGTCCATGACGCTGCACGACCCGTACACGGGCAAGGTCATCGAGTTCACCAAGTCGCGTGCGATGAAGGTGCAGATAGACCACGTGATGCCGCTGTCCTACGACTGGCAGATGGGCGCTTCGCGCTGGACGAAGGACAAGCGGGTGTCCATCGCCAACGACCCGCTCAACCTCGTCCCCGTGGACGGGCCGACCAACAGCGCGAAGCAGGACTCCGGACCGGCGGCCTGGCTGCCCCCCGTCAAACGGATCCGCTGCGCCTACTCGGTGCGCTTCGCCCAGGTGTCCCTGAAGTACGACCTGCCCGTGACGTCCGCCGACAAGGAGATGATGCTGCGGCAGTGCGGCGGCTGAGCGCCCGCCCACCCTGCGCCACCCGCGCACCGCACCCACCCGGCCGCACCCGCGCACCCACCCGGCCGCACCCGCGCACCCACCCGCCGCAAACGCGCACGTGCGCACCTGAGCTAGCGTCCGCCGACATGACGACCCATTCGCTGCAGGCCCTGCGGAGCGCGCTGCGGGACCGGGCCGAGCCGGACATCAGGGTCCAGCAGATCCGGGTGCTGCGGCCGCCGGAAGACGACGAACTGCTCGGGGTGCGGGTGCCCGTGGTGCGCAGGCTGGCCCGGGCGCACCGGGAGCTCGCCTGGAAGGACGTGGACGCGCTGCTGCACAGCCGCGTCCACGAGGAGCGGTTGGCCGGACTTCTGGTGCTGGCCGAGCGGATGCGGACCGCCCGGGGTGCGGAGCGCCGGGTCCTGGTCGACTTCTACCTCGCACGGACCCGGTGGGTGGACAACTGGGACCTGGTGGACGCCTCCGCCCACCTCGTGCTCGGACCGTGGCTCGTCGAAGGGCCCGAGGACGCCCCGGAGGTACTGGACCGACTGGCCGCCTCCTCCTGGCTCTGGGACCGCAGGATCGCCGTCGTCGCCACACTGGCGCTGATCCGCCAGGGGCGTTTCGAGCCGACGTTCCACCTGGTGCGCGCCCTGTGCCATGACCCGGAACCGCTGATCCACAAGGCGCTCGGCTGGATGCTGCGCGAGATCGGCCGCCGGGACGCGCCCCTGCTGGTGGCGTTCCTCGAACAGCACCTGGCCGAACTGCCCCGCGTCACCGTGCGGTACGCGACCGAGCGCATCCCGGCGGAGGAACGCGCGCGCTTCGTGCGTGTGCGGTAGGGGACGCGGGGGACGCTGCGCCCACCCGGATATTCGATTCCCGGTACACGCAGTCCCGCCTACGGTGACCGCATGCAGCTGAAGACATCGAGCCTCGCCGACCGCCCCGAGATGCTGGACCGGGTCGTGGGGATGGCGGACACCTGGCCGGAGTTCGTGATCCAGGACCTCGTGGGCGCCGCCCATTTCCCCCGGATCGCCGCCGAACTCCCCGAGTACGTCCTGTTCGCCGAGGACGAGCGGGGCGAGGTCGTCGCGAACGCCTACAGCGTGCCGTTCGCGCTCGCCGCCGAGGGCCGTGGCGAACTGCCCGCGAACGGCTGGGACACGGTGCTGGTGTGGGCCTTCTCGGATCTGCGCCGCGGGGTGCGCCCCGACACGGTCAGCGCCATCTCCATCTCGGTGGCGCCCCGGGCCCAGGGGCGGGGCCTGTCCGGGATCATGGTCTCGGCGCTGCGCGACAACGCCCGGGCCCGTGGCTTCGGCGAGGTCGTCGCCCCGGTCCGCCCCAACGCCAAGCACCTGGAACCGCACACTCCCATCGAGGAGTACGCCCACCGCGTCCGTCCCGACGGCCTGCCGCAGGACCCGTGGCTGCGCGTGCACGCCCGGGCCGGTGCCACCATCGACTCGGTCGCACCGGCGTCCATGACGGTGGCCGCGCCACTGGCCGACTGGCGCCGCTGGACGGGCCTGCCCTTCGACACCACGGGCGACATCGAGGTGCCCGGCGCCCTGGTGCCGGTGCGCTGCGAGGTGGAGCGCGGATACGCGGTGTACGTCGAGCCCAACGTGTGGATGCGGCACGCCCTCTGAGCGCTCGCGGCCCGTTTCCGTCCGGCCCGGACGAGCCGTCCACAGGGAGTGATCAGCACTCGAAGTGATCAGCACGACAACGGTTCGGTACAACCCGTGACTCGTTGTCCGTGTCGGGCTATACGCTCGGACTCCCAACGGGCTCTGTCACTCGCACATCCGTCCCCATCGGCTACACCGGTCCAGGAGCAGTCATGTACGGCCACGGCGCGGCGCCGCCTCCCCGCAGCGCGGCAACGGTCATCTCCCTGCGCGTGCTGTTCGCCGCCGCCGGTCTCCTCAGCTGCGGCGTGCTGGCCTGCGTGCCGCTGTTCCGGGTGGCCGTCCTGCGCGGGCGCGCCCTGGACTGGGTGCTGGCCTGGGTGTCGCTGCCCCTGGCCATCGCCTGCTTCATCGTGGTCGGCTCCCTGCCGGAGGACGACGTCCGCACCGACGTCGCCCTCGGCCTGATCCTGCTGCTCGGCATCGGTGCCGCCATCTACTTCCTGATCGTGGACATCGGCCACCAAGGGGAGCGGCGGCAGCTCGCCGGCCACCCGGCCTCGCCCCACGCGCCGACCGTCCACTCCCCGTACGGCTATCCGCACCCCGGCGCGTCCTACGCCCAGGCGTCCACGCCGATCCGCAGCAGCCCACGGCGCCGCACACCCCCTTCCCGCACACCTCCGGGCCGCACACCCCGGTGCCCCGTGACGTCACGCCCCAGGGCCCGGCGGCCCCCGTGCAGCCGCCCCCGTCCGCCCAGCGCCCCGCCCCCGCCCGTATCGACCAGGTCCGCGCCGAACTCGACGAACTCAGCGACTACCTGCGCCGCCAGGAAGGCGACGGCCGGCGGGACGGCGATCGCGAGGACGGCAGGTGACCGCGACGGCGGGACGCGTCGTCGCCGGCCGCTACGAGCTGTCCACGCTCCTCGGACAGGGCGGCATGGGCCAGGTCTGGACGGCGTACGACCAGCGCCTCGACCGGCGCGTGGCGGTGAAGCTGCTGCGCCCCGACAAGGTGGCCGGCCAGGACGCGGAGGAGCTGCGCCGCCGTTTCGTGCGCGAGTGCCGGGTGACCGCGCAGGTCGACCACCCCGGCCTGGTCACGGTCCACGACGCGGGCAGTGAGGGCGAGGAGCTGTTCCTCGTCATGCAGTACATCGACGGCTCCGACCTCGCCGGTCACCTCGCGCAGCGCACCCCGTACCCCTGGCCGTGGGCGGTCGCCGTCGCCGCGCAGCTGTGCGCCGTGCTGAGCGCCGTGCACGCCGTGCCGATCGTCCACCGCGACCTCAAGCCGCGGAACGTGATGGTGAAGCAGGACGGCACGGTCACCGTGCTGGACCTCGGTGTCGCCTCCGTCATGGAGGCCGACACCACCCGCCTCACCCACACCGGCACCCCCATCGGCTCGCCCGCGTACATGGCCCCGGAGCAGGCGATGGGCGGCGCGGTCGGCCCGTACACGGACCTGTACGCCCTCGGCGTCGTCCTGCACGAACTGCTCAGCGGCGACGTGCCCTTCTCGGGCTCCACGGCCCTCGGCGTCCTGCACCGGCACCTGTACGAGCCGCCGCTGCCGGTGCGCCGTCTGCGCCCCGAGGTGCCCGAGGCCCTGGAGACCCTCGTCCTGCGGCTGCTCGCCAAGGACCCGCAGCACCGGCCCGCCTCCGCGCAGGAGGTCTACGAGCAGCTGGAGCCGCTGCTGCCCGCGCGCGGCACGCCCACCGGAGCGGCCCTCGACCCCACCCGCCCCTTCCTGCGCCCGCACGCCCCCTGGCCGGACCGGGCCCGCACCCCCGCGCCCCAGCCGGTGCCGCCCGTCGCGCCCGGCGCCGGGACCGCGGGGAAGACGGACATCGCGCGCGCCGTCGACGAGGTCAAGCGGCTCCTGGGCGAGGGCCGCATCACCCAGGCCGTCGACATCCTCGGCGCGACCCTGCCCGCCGCGGCGGAGCAGCACGGTGAGCACTCCCCGGTGGTGCGCACCCTGCGCAAGCAGTACGCGGCCACGCTCCTGGACGACGGCCAGTTCCGGCGCGCCCTGCCCGAGCTGCGCCGCCTCGCCGACGAACGCGCCGCCGAGGCCGGCCAGGCCGATCCGCAGACCCTGCGCTTCCGCTACGAGGCCGCCCAGTGCCTCGAACAGCTGGGCGAACCGGCGGCGGCGCTCGCCGAGTACCGGGCGGTGCTGCCGTACTACGAGAACCAGTACGTCGCCGCCGGCGGCCCGGAGCTCGCGCACGACGTCCGCCGCCGTATCGGGCACCTCCTGCTCGCCCTCGGCGACCGCGGCGCCGCCCACGACACGCTGGCCCGGCTGCTGCACGACGTGGAGCGCACGCACGGCCCCGGCCACCCGCTCGGCGCGGAGATCCGCAGGACACTGCAGTGGCTGGGGCAGGTCCGCGGCTGACCTACGCCCCGGGGCGGGCGCGGCGGTGCCGGAAGTCCCGGTGAATCGTTGGTCGAATGGCTTGGCCAGAGCCTGGCCACTGCCTACCATCGATCACCGCAAGACTTTGTGCACCGTCGCACAATCTCCTCGGGAGGTCTCCTTGCACCGCCGCCGTCGCACCGCGCTCCTCCTCACCGCCGCGATCGCCGCGGCGCCCCTGCTCACCGCCTGCGGCAACGACGCGCATCCCGGCGCGGCGGCCGTGGTCGGCGGGCAGCGGATCACCGTCTCCCAGCTGGAGGAGCGGGTCGGCGAGGTCCGCGCGGCCCAGCGGGCGGCCGTGCAGAACGACGCCCAGTACCAGCAGGCCATCGCCCGGACCGGCACCCTCACCCGGGACACCCTGCAGACCATGGTCCTCGACCGGGTGCTGCACCGCGCCGCCGAGGACGCCGGTGTGACCGTCAGCCGCAAGGAGATCCAGGAGATGCGGTCCGGCCTGGAGGAGCAGGCCGGCGGCGCCGAGGCGCTGGAGACGACCTGGCTGCAGCGGTACGGCATCCCGCCGCAGCGCCTGGAGGAGAACCTCCGCCTCCAGCTGGAGGCCCAGAAGCTCGCCGAGAGGCTCGGCACCGACACCACGCGCCCCGAGTTCTGGAAGGCCCTGTCCGAGGCCTCCAAGGACCTCGACGTCGACCTCAACCCGCGCTACGGCACCTGGGACGTCCAGAAGAGCAGCCGCGCCGACGCCAAGACGCCGTGGCTGCGGGACGTGACGGCGGCGCAGGCCCCGCAGAACATGTAGCCCCGGGCCTCACAGCGGGCCTGTGGACAATCCGGACGGCCCCCTCGGCCGCCCGGAGGGCCTGTGGACAACTCGGACGACCCCCTCGGCCGCCCGGAGGGCCTGTGGACAACTTCGGGCCCGGTCGGCGGCGTGGGATAGCTTCGAACCGTGAACGCCAACAGCCCCGAAGCCACCCCGGGCCCCCGGCCGGCCGCCCCCGACGCGGCCGCCGCCCCCGGCCGTGTCGTCCTGCTCACCACCAGCCACCGCGTCGCCCCCGGCCTGCTGTCCTGGCCCGCCTGGCAGGCCCTGCACGGGGCGGACCGGGTGCTGTGCGCGGACGGCGCGCACCCGCAGCTGCCGTATCTGCGCGAGGCGGGGATCGCGGTCGAGGAGGCGTCCCCGACCGCCCAGGAGCTCGTCGACGCCTGCGCCGGCGGGCGCACGGTGGTCGTCGTGGCGACGGGTGAGGGGGAGCCGGCCCTGACCGACGGACTGGCACGCCTGGCCGGCAGCGGCCGCCTCGCGATGCCGGAGCTGGAGCTGCTGCCCGCCTCCTACGACCTGCCCGGCGCCCGCCTGCTCGACCTGGTGCAGGTCATGGACCGCATCCGGCGCGAGTGCCCCTGGTCGTCCCGGCAGACCCACAAGGGCCTGGCCAAGTACGGCATCGAGGAGGCGTACGAGCTGGTCGAGGCCATCGAGGAGGGCGACCGGGACGAACTGCGCGAGGAGCTCGGCGACGTCCTGCTCCAGGTCGTCTTCCACGCCCGCATCGCCGAGGAGGACCCCGAGGCGCCGTTCTCCGTGGACGACGTGGCCGGCGGGATCGTCGCCAAGCTGATCCACCGCCACCCGCACGTCTTCGGGGACGCGACGGCCACCACCCCCGAGGAGGTCAAGGAGCACTGGCTGCGCACCAAGGCCGTCGAGAAGCGCCGCAGCTCCGTCACCGAGGGCATCCCGCTCGGCCAGCCCGGCCTGGCCCTCGCGGCCAAGCTGGCGTCCCGGGCCCGCACGGCCGGCCTGGACATACCGCTCCCGCCCGTCGAGGGCATCGGCTACGAGCTGCTGGCCCTGGCCGTCCGGGCGGAGTCGGAGGGCGTGGACCCGGAGGCGGCCCTGAGAGCCGCGGCCCGCGCCTACCGGGACGCGATCAGGCAGGCCGAGAGCTGAGCGGACCGGCGCGGGAGAGCGGCGGCGGGCCGGATACCGTCGGGGGGTGACCGACCAGCACCGGCCCAGCCCGCCCGCCTCCGCCCCTGCCCCCGACCTGTTCACCTGGGAGTTCGCGAGCGACCCGTACCCTGCCTACGCCTGGCTCCGCGAGCACAGCCCCGTGCACAGGACACGGCTCCCGAGCGGCGTCGAGGCCTGGCTGGTCACGCGCTACGCCGACGCCAAGCAGACCCTCGCCGACAGCCGGCTCTCCAAGAACCCGGCGCACCACGACGAACCCGCGCACGCCAAGGGCAAGACCGGGATCCCCGGGGAGCGCAAGGCCGAGCTGATGACGCACCTGCTCAACATCGACCCGCCGGACCACACCCGGCTGCGCAGGCTCGTCTCCAAGGCGTTCACGCCCCGCCGGGTCGCCGAGTTCGCGCCGCGGGTGCAGGAACTCACCGACCACCTCATCGACGCCTTCGTGGAGAAGGGGAGCGCCGACCTCATCCACGAGTTCGCCTTCCCGCTGCCCATCTACGCCATCTGCGACCTGCTCGGCGTCCCCCGCGAGGACCAGGACGACTTCCGGGACTGGGCCGGCATGATGATCCGTCACCAGGGCGGGCCGCGGGGCGGGGTGGCGCGCTCCGTGAAGAAGATGCGCGGCTACCTCGCCGACCTCATCCACCGCAAGCGGGAGGCGCTCCCCGCCGAACCCGGACCGGGCGAGGACCTCATCTCCGGCCTCATCCGCGCCTCCGACCACGGCGAGCACCTCACCGAGAACGAAGCGGCGGCCATGGCGTTCATCCTGCTGTTCGCCGGTTTCGAGACGACGGTGAACCTCATCGGCAACGGCACCTACGCCCTGCTCACCCACCCCGAGCAGCGCGCCCGCCTCCAGGCCTCCCTCGCCGCCGGGGAGAGCGGGCTCCTGGAGACCGGCGTCGAGGAACTCCTGCGCTACGACGGCCCCGTCGAGCTCGCCACCTGGCGGTTCGCCACGCAGCCGCTCACCCTCGGCGGGCAGCACATCGACGCGGGTGATCCCGTCCTGGTCGTCCTGGCCGCAGCGGACCGGGACCCGGAGCGGTTCGCCGACCCGGACGTGCTGGACCTGTCCCGCCGCGACAACCAGCACCTCGGGTACGGCCACGGCATCCACTACTGCCTGGGCGCCCCGCTCGCCCGCCTGGAGGGCCAGACCGCCCTCGCCACCCTCCTGACCCGCCTGCCGGACCTCCGCCTCGCGGCGGACCCGGCCGAGCTGCGGTGGCGCGGCGGACTCATCATGCGCGGGCTGCGCACGCTGCCGGTGGAGTTCACCCCGGCCGCAAGGTGACACACCCTCAGCTTTGTGATCTTCACGTGATCTGCGCGGCATGAACTTGTGACAAGTGATCGTCTGCCGATACGTTCACCCATCAACGCGGCCGGGGAACCCCTGCGCCGCGCTGGTCCTTGCTGTCTTGCGAAAGGTTTCCGCATGCTCTCCGGGAACGGTCGGCACCGTCGCCCCCGCCAGGCTCCGGCACTCCTCGTAGCGGCCGGAGTGACCGGCTCCGCCATCGCGATCCCGCTCCTCGGGGCCTCCGGTGCCAGCGCGGCCGACGGCTCGACCTGGGACCGGGTCGCGGACTGCGAGACGGGCGGCGCCTGGAGCCAGAACAGCGGCAACGGCTACTACGGCGGCCTCGCGCTGTCCCAGGAGGACTGGGAGAACCACGGCGGTCTCGAATACGCCGCGAGCGCCGATCTCGCCAGCCGCTCACAGCAGATAACCGTGGCCGAGAGAATCCTCGCCGACCAGGGGGTCGGCGCATGGCGTACCTGCGGACTGCTCTCCGGGCTCCAGCAGGGCAAGGACGCCGACGCGTCCGGCTCGACCGGTGAGTCCGCACCGACCGATTCGCCCGGGCTGCTCGACTCCTCCGAGTCGTCGGAGTCGTCGGAACAGTCCGATTCTTCCGGGGCGTCCTCTTCGCCTTCCTCTTCGTCCTCGCCGTCCGCGTCGGCCTCGCCCGACACGCTGTCGACGCCGGAGGAGGAATCCGCCAAGTCCGACAAGTCGTCTGATTCCGCTTCCGCCGCGCAGGGGGAGGGCCGGGAGTCCGACGGTTCGTCCGAGGCCGCCACCGAGGGGGAGGAGTCCGGCAACTCCCCGCAGGACGAGGGTGCTCCGGCCCTGACCGACACCGGCTCCGGACGCCACCGCGGCCCCAGCGCCGAGGAGAACTCCGAGCCCGTGGACGGCCGTACGGACGAGTCCGCGGGGCGTCACGCCTCGCGCGGCGACGACGCCGCCCGCGACGTCACGGACGGCTCCTACACCGTCCGCACCGGAGACAGCCTCTGGTCCATCGCCGACTCCCTTGACCTCAGCGGCGGATGGCACGCGCTCTACGCCGGGAACAAGGACGCCGTCGGCGCCGACCCGAACCTCATCCGCCCCGGTCAGACGCTTACGACCAGGGTGGAAGCGGACGAGAGGTAGTGGTTCGGGCAGTGCGGAAACGACGGCCGAAGTCACCGCGAATCCGGGTGAGTTCACGTCACGTTTCGTGCTGAATGTCCCGTATGGGTGCGGTGAGAGATAGATCTCAGAAGCCCTGATCGTCTTTGAATTTCGGCGGATCACCTGCCTACGGTCGTGACCGCTCGTCATCGCGAGCCCCGGCTGCCGCAACGCCGAATCCTGCCAGCGGCCGCACGGGAACAGTCGTCGCGTCAAGCGCCGTAGGCAGGAGCGGGGGACCCAAGGTAGGTGCCCGACCGGCCGGTTGTGCCGGAAGGGCTTGGGGTGAAGCCGCGTCCCGTGAGGGGCGTGGCCGGGCAACTCAACCGGCCCGAACCCGACAGCTCACCTCGCAGGCGTCGGTGAGGGGATCTCTCCATGCTGTTTTCCGGCAAGGGCACGCACCGCCGTCCGTCCAAGACCGCTCGCGCCATCGCCATCGCCGGTGTCACCGGTGCCGCCGTCGCCGCCCCGCTGATGGCGGCCGGCAACGCCTCCGCCGCCACCGCCTCCGAGTGGGACGCCGTCGCCCAGTGCGAGTCCGGCGGCAACTGGTCCATCAACACCGGCAACGGTTACTACGGCGGTCTGCAGTTCTCCGCCTCCACCTGGGCCGGCTACGGCGGCACCCAGTACGCCTCCACCGCCGACCAGGCCACCAAGGCCCAGCAGATCGAGATCGCCGAGAAGGTGCTCGCGGGCCAGGGCAAGGGTGCCTGGCCGGTCTGCGGCAAGGGCCTGTCGAGCGCCGGCTACACCGGCGGCGGCTCCACCGACTCCGGCAGCTCCTCGCAGAGCCAGAGCCAGAGCCAGCAGAGCACCGAGACCCGCGAGACCCAGCAGCCGGCCTCCCGCTCCGAGGAGCGCCCGGCCGCCAAGAAGACCGTCACCACCCCGACCGGCAAGAAGGTCAAGAAGGGCGACGGCGAGTACAAGGTCGTCAAGGGCGACACCCTGAGCTCGATCGCGGCCGAGGAGAAGGTCAAGGGCGGCTGGGCGAAGCTCTTCGAGCTGAACAAGGACATCGTCGAGGACGCCAACCTCATCTACCCGGGCCAGCAGCTGCACCTGAAGTAGGCAGCGGCCCGTCCCCGTCCCCACGGGCTCCCCGCCCCGGTGCGTCGTCCCCCGTACGCACCGGGGCGGGGCATTTTCGGGAACCGGCTTTGTTCCGTTCGGAAACAATTTACTCTCGGTTCTGTCCATGGGGTGGGCGACCCGGTGGCCGATCGCCCGGAGCCGGTTAGGCTCATGTCGCGAGCCACCGGCCCGCACCTCGCCGGGTCCACGCGACCCGCGTACCCGCGTCACATCAAGAAGGAGATGCTCGTGCCGTCCATCGACGTCGTCGTAGCCCGGGAAATCCTGGACTCCCGAGGCAACCCCACGGTCGAGGTCGAGGTCGGCCTCGACGACGGCAGCACCGGTCGTGCCGCCGTCCCGTCCGGCGCCTCCACGGGCGCCTTCGAGGCCATCGAGCTCCGCGACGGCGACTCGAACCGCTACCTCGGCAAGGGTGTGGAGAAGGCCGTCCTCGCGGTCATCGAGCAGATCGGCCCGGAGCTGGTCGGCTACGACGCCACCGAGCAGCGTCTGATCGACCAGGCGATGTTCGACCTGGACGCCACCGACAACAAGGGCTCGCTCGGCGCCAACGCCATCCTCGGCGTCTCGCTCGCCGTCGCGCACGCCGCCTCCGAGGCCAGCGACCTGCCGCTGTTCCGCTACCTGGGCGGCCCCAACGCGCACCTGCTGCCGGTGCCGATGATGAACATCCTGAACGGCGGCTCGCACGCCGACTCCAACGTGGACATCCAGGAGTTCATGATCGCCCCGATCGGCGCGGAGTCCTTCTCCGAGGCCCTGCGCTGGGGCGCCGAGGTCTACCACACGCTGAAGAAGGTCCTGAAGAGCAAGGGCCTGGCCACCGGCCTCGGCGACGAGGGCGGCTTCGCCCCGAACCTCGGCTCCAACCGCGAGGCCCTCGACCTCATCCTCGAGGCCGTCAAGGAAGCCGGCTACACCCCCGGCGAGCAGATCGCCCTGGCGCTCGACGTCGCCGCCTCCGAGTTCTACAAGGACGGCGTCTACACCTTCGAGGGCAAGGAGCGCTCGGCGGCCGAGATGACCGAGTACTACGCGGAGCTCGTCGACGCGTACCCGCTCGTCTCCATCGAGGACCCGCTGTTCGAGGACGACTGGGAGGGCTGGAAGACCATCACCGACAAGCTCGGTGACAAGGTCCAGCTCGTCGGCGACGACCTGTTCGTCACCAACCCCGAGCGCCTCGCCCGCGGTATCGAGGAGGGCGCGGCCAACGCGCTGCTGGTGAAGGTCAACCAGATCGGCTCGCTGACCGAGACGCTGGACGCCGTCGAGCTGGCCCAGCGCAACGGCTTCAAGTGCATGATGTCCCACCGCTCCGGCGAGACCGAGGACGTCACCATCGCCGACCTGGCCGTCGCCACCAACTGCGGCCAGATCAAGACCGGCGCCCCGGCCCGCTCCGAGCGCGTCGCCAAGTACAACCAGCTGCTGCGCATCGAGGAGATCCTCGACGACGCGGCGGTGTACGCCGGCCGCAGCGCGTTCCCGCGCTTCAAGGGCTGATCGCCGAAAGGCCCCCAAGAGGCAGCGTCGTACGTACGTCCCCGTACCCGGTCCCGTACCGTGTCCGGGGACGTACGCGCGTAGGACGGTGCAGCGGGAGGCGGACTGACATGGCCGTGAAGGACCGGGACCGGTTCTCCACCGCGACCAGGATCCGGCTGCTCGGTGAGCAGACCGCGGCCCGGGTCTACCGCTCCCAGACCAAGCGGCAGGCCCGCCGCTCCCGGCTGACCGGCCGGGCCGCGCTGCTCGCCCTGGTGATGTGCTCGCTCATCGTGGCCCTGGCCTACCCGATGCGGCAGTACGTCTCCCAGCGTGCCGAGATCGACGACCTGCGGCGCGAGCAGCAGCAGGCCCGCGAGCGGGTCGAACGGCTGCGCGACCTCAAGGCGCGGTGGCAGGACGACGCCTACGCCGAACAGCAGATCCGGCAGCGGTTGCACTACGTCATGCCGGGGGAGACGGGCTTCATCGTGATCGACCCGCGCGCGGCGAGGACGTCGCGCACCGACCTCGGGGCGGCCGACCGCCCCTGGTACGCGAACGTCTGGGACGGGGTCGACAAGGCCGACGCCTCCGACCGGTGACCCGAGCCCGTTCCCCAGTGACCCGAATCCACAGAAAGACAGCCTGAAGACAGTCATGGAAACGCCCCCGCCGACCACCCCGCGCACCGAGCCCACCGACGCGGACGTCGAGGCCTTCAAGCAGCAGCTCGGTCGGCCCCCGCGCGGCCTGCGGGCCATCGCGCACCGCTGCCCCTGCGGACAGCCCGACGTCGTCGAGACGGCCCCGCGGCTGCCGGACGGCACGCCGTTCCCCACGCTGTACTACCTGACGTGCCCGAAGGCGAACTCGGCGATCGGCACGCTGGAGGCGAACGGCGTCATGAAGGAGATGACCGAGCGGCTGGCCTCGGACCCGGAACTGGCGGCGGCCTACCGGGCGGCGCACGAGGACTACGTCCGGCGCCGTGACGAGATCGAGGAGCTGAAGAACTTCCCGAGCGCGGGCGGCATGCCGGACCGCGTGAAGTGCCTGCACGTCCTGGTGGCGCACTCGCTGGCCGCGGGCCCGGGTGTGAACCCGCTGGGCGACGAGGCGCTGGCGATGCTGCCGGAGTGGTGGCGCAAGGGCGCCTGTGTGACGAGTGCCGAGGAGGCCGCCCAGTGACCCGTGTCGCCGCCGTGGACTGCGGTACCAACTCCATCCGGCTCCTGGTCGCCGACGCCGACCCGGCCACCGGCGAGCTGACCGACCTGGACCGCCGGATGACGATCGTCCGGCTCGGGCAGGGCGTCGACCGCACCGGCCGGCTCGCCCCCGAGGCGCTCCAGCGGACCTTCGCGGCGTGCCGCGAGTACGCCGCGGTCATCAAGGAGCACGGGGCGGAGCGGCTGCGGTTCGTCGCCACCTCCGCCTCACGCGACGCCGAGAACCGCGACGAGTTCGTGCGCGGCGTGCTGGACATCCTGGGCGTCGAGCCCGAGGTGATCACCGGCGACCAGGAGGCCGAGTTCTCCTTCACCGGCGCCACCAAGGAGCTGACCGGCAGCGACCACCTGCCCAGGCCCTACCTGGTCGTGGACATCGGCGGCGGCTCGACCGAGTTCGTCGTCGGTGACGACCGGGTCCGGGCGGCCCGCTCGGTGGACGTCGGCTGTGTGCGCATGACCGAGCGCCACCTGGTCCGGGACGGGGCGGTCGGCGACCCGCCGTCGAAGGAGCAGGTCGCCGCGATGCGGGCGGACATCGAGGCGGCTCTCGACCTGGCCGAGGAGACGGTGCCGCTGCGCGAGGCGCGGACGCTGGTCGGCCTGGCCGGTTCGGTGACGACCGTGTCGGCGATCGCCCAGGAGCTGCCCGCGTACGACTCGCGGGCCATCCACCACTCGCGCGTCTCCCGCGAGCAGGTCCGCGAGATCACCGAGTGGCTGCTGCGCTCCACCCACGCCGAGCGCGCGGCCGTGCCCTCCATGCACCCGGGGCGGGTCGACGTGATCGGGGCGGGGGCCCTGGTGCTGCTGTCGATCATGGAGCGGATCGGCGCGGAGGAGGTCGTCGTCAGCGAGCACGACATCCTCGACGGCATCGCGTGGTCGGTGGCCTAGCCCGCTTCTGAGCAGGCATGGATCACGGATGAGCGTCTCCGGGGGGCTCCTGGGAACCCCCCGGGGACGGTCCGCCGGGAAAGTTCGTGAAGTTCTTCACAAGGAATTCGGCCCCTGCGGGCGATCGGAAGGCCCCTGTTGACCCGTCCGGGGGCCGAACGGCCCTTTGAACATGTTCAGAAGCATGGTATGGAGGCCCTCGGAAAGCCCCCCGAATCGGGCCTCCGGGAGTGCCTCACAGAGGTCCGTTCGAGCCAGAGAGGCAGCTCACGCGGCATTGACAACGGTCGTCCGTGCACAAACGAGCCCGGTTGTCACCATGACGTGGATCACGCGGGCGGCGGAGGATAGCACACCCCCTGTGCAACCTTGTGAAGGGGCGCACGAGCCACCCCCCTGAAGCGGGTGGATACTCGATGGCATGAGCACCACGGAGCGTCCCAGGATCCTCGTAGTAGGCGGTGGGTACGTAGGCCTGTACGCAGCTCGGCGCATCCTCAAGAAGATGCGTTACGGCGAGGCGACCGTCACGGTCGTCGACCCCCGGTCGTACATGACCTACCAGCCCTTCCTCCCCGAAGCCGCCGCCGGCAACATCTCCCCTCGCCATGTCGTCGTCCCGCTGCGACGCGTGCTGCCCAAGGCGGAGGTCCTCACCGGCCGGGTCACCACCATCGACCAGGACCGCAAGGTCGCCACGGTCTCCCCGCTGGTCGGCGAGGCCTACGAGCTGCCCTTCGACTACCTGGTGGTCGCGCTCGGCGCGGTCTCCCGCACCTTCCCGATCCCCGGCCTCGCCGAGCAGGGCATCGGCATGAAGGGCATCGAGGAGGCCATCGGCCTGCGCAACCACGTCCTCGAGCAGCTGGACAAGGCCGACTCCACCACCGACGAGGAGATCCGCCGCAAGGCGCTCACCTTCGTCTTCGTGGGCGGCGGGTTCGCCGGTGCCGAGACCGTCGGCGAGGTCGAGGACATGGCTCGGGACGCGGCGAAGTACTACAAGAACGTGTCCCGCGAGGACATGCGCTTCATCCTCGTCGACGCCGCCGACAAGATCCTCCCCGAGGTGGGTCCCAAGCTCGGCAAGTACGGCAAGGAGCACCTCGAGGGCCGCGGCGTCGAGGTCTACCTGTCCACCTCCATGGACTCCTGCGTCGACGGCCACGTGGTGCTGAAGAACGGCCTGGAGGTCGACTCCAACACCATCGTCTGGACCGCCGGCGTCAAGCCCAACCCGGTCCTCTCGCGCTACGGCCTGCCCCTCGGCCCGCGCGGCCACGTCGACTGCGCCCCGACCCTCCAGGTCCAGGGCACCGACTACATCTGGGCCGCCGGCGACAACGCCCAGGTCCCGGACCTCGCCGCCCGCAAGGCGGGCAACGAGAACGCCTGGTGCCCGCCGAACGCCCAGCACGCGCTGCGCCAGGCCCGGGTGCTCGGTGACAACGTGCTCTCCGGCATGCGGGGCTTCCCGCAGAAGGAGTACGCGCACGCCAACAAGGGCGCGGTGGCCGGTCTCGGCCTCCACAAGGGCGTCGCGATGATCGTCATGGGCAAGATGAAGATCAAGCTCAAGGGCCGTCTCGCCTGGTACATGCACCGTGGCTACCACGGTCTGGCGATGCCGACCTGGAACCGCAAGATCCGCGTCTTCGCCGACTGGACCCTCGGCATGTTCCTCAAGCGCGAGGTCGTCTCGCTCGGGGCCATCGAGACGCCGCGCGAGGAGTTCTACGAGGCCGCCAAGCCGGCCCCGGTCGCCGCCGCGCCGAAGGAGAAGACCGAGGAGAAGGCCAAGGCCTCCTGACCTCCGGTCCACCCCAGTCCGACTGAAAGGGCCCCCCGCCGTCCGTGGTGCGGGGGGCCCTTCGGCGTTTCCGCGTGGCACCTCCGGGCGGGCGAACAAGCGGTTTTGCCCAGTCATGACGCGTGCCGGGGACTGCGACGGCGGGCGGCAGGTGTTTACGTGGTGTCGGCATTCCGGGATCGACCGTCACGGAGGTGTACACCATGGCAGACGCCGCGCAGCGGCTGCAGAGCCTCTTCGCACAGGTGCTGGACGCACCGCTCCCCGTGCGCATCCGCGCCTGGGACGGCTCGCAGGCGGGCCCGCCGGGCGCCCCCACCCTGGTCGTACGCAACCGCCGAGCCCTGCGCCGTCTGCTGTGGAAGCCCGGCGAACTGGGCCTGGCCCGGGCCTGGGTGGCCGGCGACCTCGACATCGAGGGCGATCTCTACACCACCCTCGACCTGCTGTCCGGACTGATCTGGGAACGCGACGAGGACGCCCGCACCCTCGCCCAGGCCCTGCGCGAGCCCGAGGTCCGCGCCGCCGTCCGCGGGCTCGTCGCCCTGGCGGGAAACCCGCTGCCCCCCGCCCCGCCGCGCGAGGAGACCCGCAGCCCCCGCCGCCACCTGCACACCAAGCGCACCGACAGACGCGCCATCAGCCACCACTACGACGTCGGCAACGACTTCTACGAGATCGTCCTGGGCCCGTCCATGGTGTACTCCTGCGCCTACTGGCCCGCCCCGGACGGCACCCTCGAACAGGCCCAGCACGACAAGCTCGAACTCGTCTGCCGCAAGCTGGGCCTGAGCCCCGGTCAGCGGCTGCTCGACGTCGGCTGCGGCTGGGGCTCCATGGCCGTGCACGCCGCCCGCGAGTACGGCGTGAGCGTCGTCGGCGTCACGCTCTCCCAGGAGCAGGCCGCGTACGCCCGTAAGCGCGTCGCCGACGAGGGCCTCGCCGACAAGGTCGAGATCCGCGTCCAGGACTACCGCGACGTCCGCGACGGGCCCTACGACGCGATCTCCTCCATCGGCATGGCCGAACACGTCGGCGCCGACCGCTACCTGGAGTACGCCGCCGCCCTGTACGCCCTGCTCGAGCCCGGCGGACGGCTCCTCAACCACCAGATCGCCCGCCGCCCCCGGCGCGACGAGACGACGTACAGCGTCGACGCGTTCATCGACTCCTACGTCTTCCCCGACGGCGAACTGCAACCGCTGGGCAGCACCGTCGCGCTGCTGGAGCGCGCCGGGTTCGAGGTCCGCGACGTCGAATCCATCCGCGAGCACTACGCCCTCACCCTGCGCCGGTGGGTGGCCCGTCTGGAGGCCGACTGGGCCCGGGCCGTCCAGCTCACCAGCCCCGGCCGGGCCCGCGTCTGGCGCCTGTACATGGCCGCCTCCGCCCTGGCCTTCGAGCGCAACCGCATCGGCGTCAACCAGGTCCTGGCCGTGCGGACGCCGGACTCGGGCGCCTCCGGCCTGCCGTTGCGGGCCCGCACCTGGGGTGCGCCCGGCCGCGGCTGATCCGCGCGTGACGCAAGGGCCGGGCTCCCCGTCGCGGGGAACCCGGCCCGTCCGCAGCGCGGGGCGGCGAGGTCACTCGGCCTTGATCGCGTTCAGCATGTTCAGCCGGGCGGCGTTGCGGGCCGGCCACATCGCGGCCAGGACGCCCACCAGACCGGCCAGCACCAGGAAGATCCCGATCCGGTCCCAGGGCAGGACCAGCGCGTACCCCGGGATCTGGTCGGCGAAGGTCTCGCCGATGGCCCAGCCGAGGAACGCCCCGAGGCCGATGCCGACCACCGCGCCGAACACCGAGATGACGACGGCCTCCAGCCGCACCATCCGCTTCACCCGGCGCCGGTCCAGACCGATCGCCCGCAGCATGCCGATCTCCTGCTGCCGTTCGAAGACCGACATCGCGAGGGTGTTGACGACACCCAGCACCGCGATGATCAGGGCCATCGCCAGCAGGCCGTACATCACGTTCAGCAGGGTGTTGATGGCACCGCCGAACTCGTTGCGGATGTCCTGCTTGTCCATCACGGTGATCGCCGGGTTGTCGCCCAGGGCGTCGATGAGGACCTTCTCGTTCGCCGCGGTCTGGCCGCCGTCGATCTTCACGAAGATCTGCATGATGGACGGCTTCGTCTCGTGCCGGTCCACGATCTTCCGGTCGATGAGGACGGGGGAGAGGAACTCGCTGTCCTTGTAGACGGCGCCGACCGTCAGCGTGGCCTTCTTGTCGTCGCCGAAGGTGACGGGGACGGTGTCGCCGGTCTTCCAGCCGCGGCTCTTCGCGGTCTTCTCGGCGACCGCGATCCGGCCCTGGGCGAGCGAGTCCGCGCTGCCGCTGACGACGTCGACGGTCAGGACCTTCTCGATGTCGCCCGGGGTGACGGCCGAGGCGGACACGAAGTCGTCGCCGTCGACCTTGAAGTAGGCGTCCTGCTGCGGCGAGAGGGCGGAGACGCCCTCGGCCTTCGCCAGCGCCGTCAGCGCGGACCGGTCGAGGTCACCGCCGTTGGCCATCGAGACCATGTAGTCGGCCTTGATGTTGTCGGTGGTCATCTTGTCGATGGCCGTGCCGACCGTGACGCCGAGCACCGACAGGCCGGTCACCAGCGTCAGCCCGATCGCCAGCGCCGAGGCGGTGGCTCCGGTGCGGCGCGGGTTGCGGACCGCGTTCTGGCCGGCGAGCTTGCCCGCCACCCCGAACGGGCCGACGAGCAGCGGACGGACGAGGGCGATCACGGGCCGGGACAGCAGCGGGATCAGGATGATCACGCCGATCAGCGCGAGGAACGCGCCCGCCCCGATGTACATCCGGCCGTCGTCGCCGCCGGTGGAGGCACCCGCCACGATCCCCGCCGCGCCCAGGGCGGTGACCACCGCACCGATGGAGTTGCGCAGCACCAGCGACTTGGTGGTGGCCACGGCGTGGACGCTGTTCATGGCCGCCACCGGCGGGATCTTCGCGGCCCTGCGGCCGGGCAGCCAGGCGGCGAACATCGTCAGCAGCACGCCCACCGCGACCGCCGCGAGCACCGGCGTGGCGGACAGGACCAGCGGACCGTCGGGCATCTTCATGTCGAACGCGGCCATGCCGGAGCGCAGCCCGACGGCCAGGCCGATGCCGAGGACGAAGCCGACGACCGAGGCGACCAGGCCCACCAGCGCGGCCTCGGCGAGCACCGAGCGGCTGATCTGCCTGCGGGAGGCGCCGACGGCGCGCATCAGGGCGATCTCCTTGGTGCGCTGGGCGACCAGCATCGTGAAGGTGTTGGAGATCAGGAAGATCCCGACGAAGAGCGCGATGCCGGCGAAGCCGAGCAGGACCTGCTTGAGGTTGCCCAGGCCCTGTTCGATCTGCTCGGCCTGCTCGTCGGCGAGCGCCTGGCCGGTCTGCGCCTCGGCGGTGTCCGGCAGCAGCGGCTTGACCGCGTCCAGGATCCGCGTGTCGTTCGCGCCGGGGGCGGCGGTGACGGTGGCGCTCTCGAAGTAGCCCGGCTTCAGGTACTGCTTCTGGGCGACGGCGGTGTCGAAGAGGACGAGGCTGCCGCCGGCGTTCACGGCGCCGTCCTCGGTGGTGAACACCCCGCTGAGGGTGTACTCCTTCACCGGGCCGTTGGTCGCGACGCGCACCCGCTCGCCGACCTTGTACTCGCCCTTGGCCGCGGAGTCCTCGTCCAGGGCGATCTGGTCGTCCCTCACCGGGCCGGAACCGTCGGTGAACGTGTACGCCGGGTCCTTGCCGTCCTTGCCGGGGGCGAAGTTGGAGCCCTTGTTGGACCAGCCGACGCCGATCAGCTTCCCGTCGGGGTCGGCGACTCCGGCGAAGCCCTCGACGCGGCCGTACACCCCGGCGACGCCGTCCACGGCGGAGATCCTGTCGAGAGCCTTGCCGGTCAGGCCCGGCTCCTCCTCCGGGTTGTCCGGGTCGGCGTACGAGGTGACGGAGACGGCGACGTCGTCGTAGCTCTTGGCCGACTGGTTGCGGAAGGCGTTGGAGAGGGTGTCGGCGAAGACCAGGGTGCCCGAGACGAACGCGACGCCGAGCATCACGGCGAGGACGGTCATCAGCAGCCGGGCCTTGTGCGCAAGCACGTTGCGCAAGGCGGTACGGAACATGGTGGCGGTTCTCAGTCCTGTCGGTCCTGACGGGGAATCAGCTCGTGCGGCCCTTGGCGTCGAACGCCTTCATGCGGTCCAGGACCGAGTCGGCCGTGGGCTGGTGCATCTCGTCGACGATCCGGCCGTCCGCCAGGAAGACGACCCGGTCCGCATAGGCCGCGGCCACCGGGTCGTGGGTCACCATCACCACGGTCTGGCCCATCTGCCGCACCGAGTTGCGCAGGAAGCCCAGCACCTCGGCGCCGGAGCGGGAGTCGAGGTTGCCGGTGGGCTCGTCGCCGAAGATGATCTCGGGCCGGGAGGCCAGCGCCCGGGCCACGGCGACGCGCTGCTGCTGGCCGCCGGACAGCTGGGAGGGCCGGTGGCCGAGCCGGTCCGCGAGACCGACCATGCCGATGACCGAGTCCAGCCACTGCTTGTCCGGCTTGCGGCCCGCGATGTCCATCGGAAGGGTGATGTTCTCCAGGGCCGTCAGGGTCGGCAGCAGGTTGAAGGCCTGGAAGATGAAGCCGATCTTGTCCCGGCGCAGCTTGGTCAGCTGCTTGTCCTTCAGGGAGCCGAGCTCGGTCTCGCCGATGCGCACCGACCCGGAGGAGAAGGTGTCGAGACCGGCCACGCAGTGCATCAGGGTCGACTTGCCGGAGCCGGAGGGGCCCATGATCGCGGTGAACTCGGCCTGCCGGAAGTCGACGGAGACCTGGTCCAGGGCGATCACCTGGGTCTCACCCTGTCCGTAGATCTTCGAGAGATCCGTGGCGCGCGCGGCCACGGTGGTGGCCCGGTCGGCGAGGGATGCGGTGGTCACGGGATGGCGCTCCTGTCGAAACGGCGGTGTTCTGGAGGGACGTGTTCCATCGTCCGGGTCCCATGCCGCCGTGTAGTCACCCGTAGTCCCGGTTCTCGGGGCCGACTCCGGTCTGACGGAGCGGGGCGGTGTCATACCTGGGAATGACGAACGCCCCTGAGGGGCCGCGCTGTCGGGGACCGATGCGTCCGGGTGTCGAGAACAGGTGGAGTGCCCTCGTTCGGGCGGTGAAATTCCGTCATTCCGCATACGCCGCCCACCGGCGCGCGTCAGGCTACTGGCAAGTGCGGATGGCGTGTTCCGTGTGCTGATGCACCCTCAGACGTCAATAAAATAAGACAACATCGGTCCGCCCGTCCGCTGTTCGGGGGATGCGTCCCGATAGTCTCGGAACCTCGTTGCGGAGCCCATGGCCTGCCCGGATGGTGGAATGCAGACACGGCGAGCTTAAACCTCGCTGCCCCTTCGCGGGCGTGCCGGTTCGAGTCCGGCTCCGGGCACCTTCCGACCCCTGCATGGTTCATCGAGTTCTTCACCGCATGCCCGTTGACAGCGGTGGCATGCCACCGGAAACTCATCGGAAAGTAGTGAAATATTTTTCACTACGCGAACAACAACGGGACACGGGCCCTGAGGACCCGAGAGAGAAGGCGCCCGATGCGCACCACCGTCGGCATCATCGGAGCCGGGCCCGCCGGACTCCTCCTCGCCCGGCTGCTCCACAACGCCGGCATCGACGCGGTCGTCCTGGAGAGCCACGACCGCGCCTACGTCGAGAGGCGGCAGCGCGCCGGGATCCTGGAGCAGGGCACGGTGGACGTGCTGCGCGCGGCCGGCGCCGGGGAGCGCATGGACCGCGAGGGACTGCGCCACGACGGCATCGAGCTCCGCTTCGACCGCACCCGGCACCGGGTCGACTTCCCCGGCCTGACCGGCGGCCGGTCCGTGACGGTCTACGCCCAGACCGAGGTCTGCAAGGACCTCATCGCCCTGCAGCGGGAGGAGGGCGGGCCGCTGCTGTTCGAGGCGGAGGCGCTGGCCGTCGAGGACGCGGACACGGACGCCCCGCGCGTCCGCTTCCGCCACCGGGGCCGCGACGACGTCCTGGAGTGCTCCTGGGTCGTCGGCTGCGACGGCTTCTGGGGCGTGTCCCGCCGCGCGATCCCGGCCGGACTCACCCGGGTCTTCGAACGGACGTACCCCTTCGGCTGGCTCGGCATCCTCGCCGACGTGCCGCCCTCGCACGACGAGCTGGTCTACGCCCGCCACGACCGCGGCTTCGCCCTGCTGTCCATGCGCTCGCCGTCCGTCTCCCGCCTCTACCTCCAGGTGCCCGACGGCACCGACGCCGGGGCCTGGAGCGACGAGGAGATCTGGGACGAGCTGGAGCGCCGTTTCGAGACCGCCGACGACTGGCGCCTGGAGCGCGGCCCGATCACCCAGAAGTCGGTCACCCCCATGCGCTCCTACGTCCACGAGCCCATGCGCCACGGCCGCCTCTTCCTCGCCGGCGACGCCGCCCACATCGTCCCGCCCACCGGCGCGAAAGGGCTCAACCTCGCCGTCGGGGACGTCGTGACCTTCGCCCGGGCCCTGATCCACCAGCGCGAGACCGGCTCACCGGAACTGCTCGACGCGTACTCGCGGACCTGCCTGCGCCGTGTCTGGCAGGCCGAGCGGTTCTCCTGCGACATGACGGCCCTGCTGCACCGGGCCCCCGGGGCGACGCCCTTCGAGGACCGGCTCCAGCTCGCCCGGCTGGAACGGATCGCCTCCTCACGCGCCGCCGAGACCGACCTCGCGGAGGCGTACACGGGCTTTCCGCTGGCGTGAGGATGAATGACCCCCTCCGGTGAGGGGAATCACGAAGCGGCGTAGCGTGTTGCGCTGCACGACGAGGGAAAGATCCTCCCCAAGCAGTAGGGTCATTCCTTTGCCTACCTATTACTCTTGAGCCAAGGCCACGTAGTGTGGCCATGGAGGAGTGAAATGAGGAGCAGAAACCCGGTCTTCTCGCGACGGGGGTTCAGCCGCGACAACGGCTACGCGGGCTTCAACACCGCGCCGCAGGCCGGGGGTCCCGCTGTCGCCACGCAGGGCAACCCGTACGCGCAGCAGCCGACGGGCAACCCGTACGCGCAGAACCCTTACGCGCAGAACCCTTACGCCCAGCAGGACCAGCAGTACGGCGCGCCGCCGCAGGCCCCGGCCACCACCGGCCGGATGACCATCGACGACGTCGTCCTGCGCACGGCGAGCACGCTCGGTGTGCTCATCCTCACGGCGGCGCTCTCCTGGGCCCTGCTGCCGGTCGACGACGCCAACATCAGCCGGAGCTACGGCATCGGTATCGGCGCCGCGCTGATCGGCATGGTCCTGGCGTTCGTCCAGTCCTTCAAGCGCAAGGCCTCGCCCGCGCTGATCCTGGCGTACGCCGCGTTCGAGGGTGTCTTCCTCGGCGTGGTGTCCAACATCGTCGACAACCGCATCGCCGACGGCGCCGCGATGCAGGCCGTGATCGGCACCATGGCGGTCTTCGCCGGTGTGCTGATCGCCTACAAGGCCGGCTGGATCCGCGTCAACCGCCGCTTCTACGGCTTCGTGATGGCGGCCGCGCTCGGCTTCATCCTGCTGATGACCGTGAACCTGCTGTTCGCGGTGTTCGGCGGCGGTGACGGCCTCGGCTTCCGCAGCGGTGCCCTCGGTGTCGTCTTCGGCATCATCGGCATCATCCTCGGTGCCTGCTTCCTCGCCCTGGACTTCAAGCAGGTCGAGGACGGCGTGGCCTACGGCGCCCCGCGCGAGGAGGCGTGGCTGGCGGCCTTCGGCCTGACGCTGACGCTGGTGTGGATCTACCTGGAGTTCCTGAGGCTCATCTCGATCCTCAACAGCAACGACTAGTCCCACGACCGTCGTGCGCGAAGGGCCCCGGCTCCGGCCGGGGCCCTTCGGCGTCCAGGCCCGCCGACCCGGAACGGTGCGCGCCTAGAGCAGTTTGCGCGCGGCCCTCCTCAGGTCGTACTCGTGGATGATCGCCTTGGCGTGGCCGTACGCCAGGTTGTGTTCGTGCCGGAGCCAGCTGACCTTTTCCTCGAAGCGGAAGAGTGCCGGGCCTTCTTCGACGGTGCGCAACCAGTCGGAGATCTCACGACCGGTGCAGTGGGGAATGCGGGCGAGCATGTTGCGGTGGGTCTCTTCGGAGAAGACTTGGGACATCGGCGCCTCCGGACGCTGGGATGTAAGCCGGTCCTTCAGGTCACCGTGCCTGAGTGTTCGCCCGTTGGCAACAGTCCCGGTGCGACGCGTACGCTCGCGGCGTGGTTGATACGACGCCTTTGACCCGTGCGGTGGAACACTTCGCCGATCGTCTGAGGGCCGCGCCCCAGAGCCGGCTGCAGCGGGGTGCTGCCGCCGAGGCTCTGGAGCTGGCCAGGGAGTTGGCCCGGAGGGCGCAGGTCCTCGAGGGCGTGGAGCCGCGGGTGATGCCGGACGCGGGGATGTTCGCGGCGGCGGACCAGATCATGGTCGCCGCGCACGATCTGGCCGTGGTGGTGCCGGGCGACGCCGAGGTCGACGAGGCGGTGCTGCTGGTGGGGGAGGCGCAGAAGCGGGCGGGGGTCTGAGCCCCGCGCGCGGATGCGGCCCCGTCGTGGCCGGTCGCGCGGCTCCCCGCGCCCCTAGAGGGACGCGATGACCCGGTCCGCCAGGATGTAGACGTTCTCCTCGCCGCACTCGAACGTCAGCGTGTACGCGCCGGAGATGCCGGAGCCGCCCAGCAGGGTCGGGGCCACCCCGGCCCGGAGTGCGGCGGCCAGGCGCTCCGCCGTCTCGCGGTGGCCCGGGGTCATGCACAGGGTGGTGCCGTCGGCGAAGACGTAGACGTCCAGCGTGCCCAGCGGGCCCGGGCGGACGTCCGTGAGCTCGACGCGGGAGGCGGCCAGCTCCTCCAGGGCGGCGACCGTGCGCTCGTGGTCGTTCACGACCGGCGAGGGGTTCGGCACGAAGTCCGGGTGGGACGGGTGGCGGCGGCGGGCGGCGGCCAGCTCGGCCGACTCGGAGGGCGTGTCCCGCACGCTCGGCTCGTCGGAGTCGGCGCCGGGCTCGGAGACCGGTTCGAGGCCCGCGAAATCGGCCTGCCGGGGCAGGAACAGATCGGTGTCGCCCAGCCCCAGCAGGGACGGCGCGTCCGAGGCGTCACGGGTCTCCTGCGCGGCCCAGAACGCCCGCGCCTCGGCGAGCTCGCGCTCCCGCTCCTCGGCGAGTGCCGCGGCGACGGCGGCCCGTATCTCGTCGGCGTCGGCGTGGGTACGGGCGGCGGGCAGCAGGGCGCGGGTGGTGGCGGCGCGGTTCTCGGCCAGCGCCGTGTGCAGGGCCGCGACCTGACGGCGCAGCTGCAGAACGGTGCGCAGGACGGCGACGCCCACGGCGCCCGTGGCGGCCGTGGTGACCAGCAACGCGATCGGCATGGCGCTCACTGACGTACTCCCGGTTCAAAGTCGACCCCCGACTTCCTACATCAGCTTGAAGGGCGGACTATCCACCTGTCAGTGCGTAACGTCACGAAACGGACAGGGCTTCGGTCGTGGGGGAGGGGGTGGGGCTGCTGTGACCTGGGCTTCTGCCCGCGCGGAGGGAGATAGGTCACATCCTGGGGGAGATTGGATCACAAAACGGCCCAGAACCCAGGAGTTTCCCGGGTTCTGGGCCACGGCCTCACGGTCGGTGCTATGGCGGCTACGGAGTGGTGCTCAGCTGAGGCGCTCGATGACCATGGCCATGCCCTGGCCGCCGCCCACGCACATCGTCTCCAGGCCGAACTGCTTGTCGTGGAACTGCAGCGAGTTGATGAGCGTGGTGGTGATGCGGGCGCCGGTCATGCCGAAGGGGTGGCCGACGGCGATGGCGCCGCCGTTGACGTTCAGCTTCTCCAGCGGGATGTCCAGGTCGCGGTAGGAGGGGATCACCTGGGCGGCGAACGCCTCGTTGATCTCCACCAGGTCGATGTCGCCGATGGTGAGCCCGGCCCGCCGCAGGGCCTGCTTGCTCGCCTCCACCGGGCCGAGGCCCATGATCTCGGGCGAGAGGCCGGAGACGCCGGTCGAGACGATCCGCGCGAGCGGGGTGAGGCCGAGCTCGCGGGCCTTGGTGTCGGACATGATCACGAGCGCGGCGGCGCCGTCGTTCAGCGGGCAGCAGTTGGCGGCGGTGACCATGCCGTCGGGGCGGAAGACCGGCTTGAGGCCCTGCACGCCCTCCAGGGTGACGCCCGCGCGGGGGCCGTCGTCCTTGGAGACGACCGTGCCGTCGGGCAGGGTGACCGGGGTGATCTCGCGCTCCCAGAAGCCGTTCTTGATGGCCTCCTCGGCGAGGTTCTGCGAGCGGACGCCGAACTCGTCCATGTCCTGGCGGGTGACGCCCTTGGCGCGGGCCAGGTTCTCGGCGGTCTGGCCCATCGCGATGTACGGGTCGGGCAGCAGGCCGTCCTCGCGCGGGTCGTGCCAGGTGGAGCCCTCGGACTGGGCGGTCTCGGCGGTGCGGGCCTCGGCCTCGGCGAAGAGCGGGTTGTGGGTGCCCGGCATGTCGGAGCTGCCGTGCGCGTAGCGGGAGACCGTCTCGACGCCGGCCGAGATGAAGACGTCGCCCTCGCCCGCCTTGATGGCGTGCAGGGCCATGCGCGAGGTCTGCAGGGAGGACGAGCAGTACCGGGTGATCGTGCAGCCCGGCAGGTGGTCCATGCCCATCTGCACGGCGACGATGCGTCCGAGGTTGTGGCCCTGCTCGCCGCCGGGCAGGCCGCAGCCGAGCATCAGGTCGTCGATGTCCTTCGGGTCCAGCTCGGGGACCTTGGCCAGGGCGGCCTGGACGATCGTGGCGGCGAGGTCGTCCGGGCGGAGGTCCTTGAGGGAGCCCTTGACGGCGCGGCCGATGGGGGAGCGGGCGGCTGAGACGATCACGGCTTCGGGCATCACGGCTCCATTGACGTACCGGGTGGTCGGGCGGGCTGACTGGGAAGTTACCCGTACGTATGGTCCGGGTCACGGGTGTCGCGGTGTGACCCTGGCCGCAATTGTCTAAGCGCTTGCTTGGCCGACTCACCCGCCCGCCCTCAGACCGAGGGCGTAGCGGGTGCCGGTTCCTGCTCGGGCACCCGCCGGCGGCGCCGGCGCTTCAGCAGGGCCCAGGGGCCGCGCGGACCGGTCGGCATGGCCGCCGCCACCTCCGTACCGGCCTCCGAGGCGGCCTCCGCGGCCGCCCGTGCCACCGGCAGGAAGCCCTCGCGGCGGGAGGCGTCCGGGCGCTCCTCCTCGGCCGGCCAGAGGCCGAGCGCGGCGCAGACGGTCGGCAGGACCGCCATCGCCGCCGTCGCGTAGCCCTCGGCGGACGGGTGGTAGTAGTCCGGGCCGAACAGCTCCCGCGGGTTCGCGGCGAACTCGGGGCCCAGCAGGTCGCCCAGGGACACGGTGCGGCCGCCCTGCTCGACGACGCCGATCGTCTGGGCGGCCGCCAGCTGGCGGGAGGTCCGTCTGGCCAGCCAGCGCAACGGCTGCCGGACCGGCTCGATGGTGCCCAGGTCGGGGCAGGTGCCCACGACGACCTCCGCGCCGGCCGTGCGCAGCCGCCGGACCGCCGAGGCCAGGCAGCGCACCGAGCGGGTCGGGGGCATGCGGTGGGTGACGTCGTTGGCGCCGATCATGATCACGCAGATGTCGGGCACCGGGCCGGGGCCGGCCAGCACCAGGGCGACCTGACGGTCCAGGTCGTCCGACCGGGCCCCCGGCAGCGCGACCGTGCGCAGCTCCACCGGGCGCTCCGCCAGCGCCGCGACCCCCGCGGCGAGCAGCGCGCCCGGTGTCTGCCCGGCCCGGTGCACGCCCTGGCCGGCCGCCGTGGAATCACCCAGCATGGTCAGCCGCAGCGGCGGCAGCTCGGAGGAGACGGCGTACGTGCGGCCGTACAGCCCGTCCGCGTTCGGCACGTGCCCCGACGTGCCGTTGCCCACCCGGCGCCGGGCCAGCTGCACCTCCGCCAGCACCAGCCCCACGGTGGCCGCCCCGGCCAGACCGATCCCGCCGCCGCCGTACGCGGCGCCGGCCGCGATCCGCCGGGCCACCCTCGCCCTCGACATGTTCGACATGCGTCGCCGCCACCTCCTCGAACCCGTACACCCAGTGCTTGCCCCGTACAGGGGGTCGCCGAATCTCAACGGGGAGTGAACGACCGTCACGGGCGACGGCGAAGTCATAGGCTGGCCGCACACTACGACCGAAACTTTTGCGGCATCCGGAGACAACGGTGCGATTTCACGACTCGATGATCAGTCTCGTCGGCAACACCCCGCTGGTGAGGCTCAACAGCGTGACCAAGGGCATCAGGGCGACCGTCCTGGCCAAGGTGGAGTACTTCAACCCCGGCGGTTCGGTGAAGGACCGCATCGCCCTGCGCATGATCGAGGCGGCGGAGGAGAGCGGCGCGCTCAAGCCCGGCGGCACGATCGTCGAGCCGACCAGCGGCAACACCGGTGTCGGGCTGGCCATCGTGGCCCAGCAGAAGGGGTACAAGTGCATCTTCGTGTGCCCCGACAAGGTGAGCACCGACAAGATCAACGTGCTGCGCGCCTACGGCGCCGAGGTCGTGGTGTGCCCCACCGCCGTGGACCCCGAGCACCCGGACTCCTACTACAACGTCTCCGACCGGCTGGTCCGCGAGACGCCCGGGGCCTGGAAGCCCGACCAGTACTCCAACCCGAACAACCCGCTCTCCCACTACCACTCCACCGGCCCCGAGCTGTGGGAGCAGACGGAGGGGAGGATCACCCACTTCGTGGCGGGCGTCGGCACCGGCGGCACCATCTCCGGCACCGGCCGCTACCTGAAGGAGGCCAGCGACGGCAGGGTGAAGGTCATCGGCGCCGACCCGGAGGGCTCGGTCTACTCCGGCGGCTCGGGACGGCCGTACCTCGTCGAGGGCGTCGGTGAGGACTTCTGGCCCACCGCCTACGACCGCACCGTCGCGGACGAGATCGTCGCCGTGTCCGACAAGGACTCCTTCCAGATGACCCGCCGCCTCGCCAAGGAGGAGGGCCTGCTGGTCGGCGGCTCCTGCGGCATGGCGGTCGTGGCCGCGCTGGAGGTCGCCGCGCGGCTCGGCGAGGACGACGTCGTGGTGGTGCTGCTGCCGGACAGCGGGCGCGGCTACCTCAGCAAGATCTTCAACGACGAGTGGATGGCCGACTACGGCTTCCTGGAGGACGCCGGCCCGAGCGCCCGCGTCGGCGACGTGCTCGCCGACAAGGAGGGCGACCGCATGCCCTCCCTCGTCCACATGCACCCCGAGGAGACCGTCGGCCAGGCCATCGACGTGCTGCGCGAGTACGGCGTCTCGCAGATGCCGGTCGTCAAGCCGGGTGCCGGGCACCCCGACGTGATGGCCGCCGAGGTCGTCGGCTCCGTCGTCGAACGCGAGCTGCTGGACGCGCTGTTCAGCAAGAGCGCCTCGCTGGACGACCCGCTGGAGAAGCACATGTCCGCGCCGCTGCCGCAGGTCGGCTCCGGTGAGCCGGTCGCGGACCTGATGGCCGTGCTGGGCAGGGCGGACGCGGCGATCGTCCTGGTGGAGGGCAAGCCCACCGGAGTGGTCAGCCGGCAGGACCTGCTGTCGTTCCTCGCCCGTACCGGGAAGTGACGGCCAACACCCGGTGAACGGCGCGAGTACCGGGTGAACGCGTGCCGTCCGCGATCTTCGTGGACGGCACGCAAGTGGTACGAGGGCGTCACGTCGGCGCAGCACCCGCTTAACACGGGACCTGCACAGTGGTGGTTGTCGGCAGGGCGGGAGCGGCTCCCCGCCCCCGCCGGCGCCGTAGGCGTCACGGACCTCCGGAGCGGCTCCCGGACCTCCACCGACGCCACGGACGCGGGGGCCCGGCCTGACCAGGTCCGCGTCCTTCGCGGGGACCGCCGTCGTCCCGCCCCTCGTTCACGGGGGTGCGGCGGTCCCCGCGCACCTCTTCCGCGCCCCCGGCTGCTGCGGTTTCGGCCCGGGCCGGCCCGTGGACCGGGGCTGTCCGGGCGCGCTCAGCCCGTGTGACTCGTCGCCCAACTGCCCAGCAGCGCCAGGCGTTCCGCTGTCTCCGAACCCGGTTCCGGCGCGTAGGCCACGATCGTCTGGTCCGGCGCCGACGGGACCGTGAGGGTCTCGTAGGGGAGGGTCAGCAGGCCCGCGACCGGGTGCCGCAGGTGCTTCACACCGTGGTCGCAGGGCTTGACCAGGTGGTCGGCCCACAGGCGGCGGAAGTCCGCGCTGGCGCGGGTCAGTTCCGCGACGAGCTCGCCCAGGGCCGCGTCGCCCGGGTGGTGACCCGCGTTCAGGCGCAGGTGCGCGACCGTCTGTTCGGCGACCGCGGTCCAGTGCGGGTAGAGGTCGCGGGAGGCCGGGTCGAGGAAGAACCGGCGCGGCAGGCTGCGGTCCTCGGGGCCGGTGCCGTCGAGGCCGAGCAGGGCGTCGCCGAGGGCGTTCCAGGCGAGGACGGTCATCCGGTGGTCCAGCACGTAGGCCGGGTTGCGGTCCATGCCGTCGAGGATCAGCTGCACACCGGGGCGCACCGAGGACGTCTGCGGCCCGCCCCCGCCCCGCCGGTGCGGCCGGGCCACCGCCCGCAGGTACTCCCGCTCGGCCTCGTCCAGCCGCAGCACCCGGGCGACGGCGTCCAGCACGGCGTCCGAGACGCCACCGGACCGTGTCCGCGCAGGGCCCCCGGGGCCCCTGCCCTGTTCCAGGCGGACGTAGTAGTCGACACTCACCCCGGCCAGCTGCGCCACCTCCTCGCGGCGCAGTCCCGGGACGCGGCGGCGGCCGTAGGAGGGCAGCCCCACCTCCTCCGGGCGGATCCGGGCGCGGCGCGAGCGCAGGAAGTCTCCCAGTTCTCCGTCCATGCCCCTCAGCGTAGGCGGCCCGGAGCCGGCGAACCTGGTACTGCGGGACCCAGGAAAACCGTCGCCCTGGGTGCGGCGGCCCGGGCCGCCGAGGGTGGTGGACGGGACCGGGGAGACGCCCCGGCCACCGACCGAGGAGGACCCATGCCGTACGAGAACCTGGCCGGCCGCACCGCCGTCGTCACCGGAGCCGCGAGCGGCATCGGCGAAGCCGTGGCGGTGCTGCTGGCCGCGCACGGCGCCCGCGTGGCGCTGCTGGCCCGGCGCGAGGAACGCCTGGCAGCGGTCGCCGGGAAGATCCGGGCCGGCGGCGGTCAGGCCCTGGCCGTCACCGCGGACGTCACCGACGAGGCGTCCGTCGCCGGTGCCGTCGACCGGATCCACGCCGAGTACGGGCCCGTCGACCTGGTCGTGAACGCGGCGGGCGTGATGCTGCCGCACCCCGTCGACGCCCGGCGCGCCGACGAGTGGCAGCGGATGCTCGACACCAACGTCGCCGGGGTGCTGCGGGTCACCGGAGCCTTCACGGCCGACCTGGTGGCCGCCGCCGAGGCGGGCCGGACCGCCGACCTGGTGAACATCTCGTCGATCGCCGCGCACGTCAGCTTCCCGAACTACGCGGTGTACGGCGCCACCAAGGCGGCCGTCACCTACCTGTCGGAGTCGCTGCGCGGGGAGTTCGGGCCCCGGGACGTCCGGGTCACCAACATCGAGCCCGGGTTCGTCGAGAGCGAGCTGCGCACGCACATCGCCGACGCGGAGCTGTCCCGCGCGGTGGACGGCATGCTGGAGGCGGTGGGCGCGCTGTCCGCCGAGGAACTGGCCGACGTGGTGGCCTACGCGACGAGCCGGCCGCGCCGGGTCAACCTGCGGCAGATCGTGGCCCTGCCGACACGGCAGGTCTGACCGCCGGGCCGCCCCCTCAGTCCTCCCAGCCGCTGTCCTGGGAGGACTTGCGGCGTCCGAACAGGCCGGGGTTGGTGCGGGCGGCCTGCACCACGTTCACGCCGACGATGCCCGCCCAGGCGGTGAGCAGGCCGGGCAGGTGGGCCACGCCCCCGCCGATCGCGGACAGCGGCACCGCGAGGACGAGGGAGACGATCCCGAAGCCGAAGCGCTCGCCCCAGGAGTCCGTGGCCCGCGGCGTCCGGGAGTCCCGGGCGGTCTGCATCTGCTGCTCGGCGAGCTGCCGGCGCACCCGGCGCTCGACCGCGCCGTCGATCCGCTGGTCGACCTTCTCCAGGAAGGAGTCGACCAGCGCCGACTCGTAGTCCTCGCCCAGTTCCCTGCGGGCGTGCAACGTGGCGTCGAGTTCCTTCTTCAGCTCGGTGTCCCGCGCGTCCATTCCGCTCATGCCGTCCACGGTAGGGAGCCGGGACGGCGGCCGCACTGGGGTTAGCCCCCCTGTCGGAGGGGTGGTTCACCGGGAGGCCGCTTGCCGGTCTGCATATGCTCATGCAGAATCCTCAGCTACTGAATAGGCGAGGGGGAGCACGTCATGAGCGTGACCGACAGCCCTGCCGCGCGGCTGCAGGCGCTCTTCGAGGGCCACCGGCTGACGCCGACCCAGCGGCGCATCGCGCACAGCATGGTGCGCCGCGCCGCCGACGTGCCGTTCCTGTCGAGCGTGGAGCTCGCCGAGCTGGCCGGCGTGAGCCAGCCCTCCGTGACGCGCTTCGCCGTCGCCCTCGGTTTCGACGGCTACCCGGCCCTGCGCCGCCACCTGCGCGAGGTCGCCCCCGCGGAACCGGCGGGGGAGGCCGCCTCGGCCAACGAGTACCAGCAGGCCGTCGAGGCCGAGATCGAGAACCTGCGGCACCTGGCGGACGCGCTCGCCGACACCGGGCCCGTGCAGCGGGCCGGGCGGCTGCTCGCGGCCTCCCGGCCGCTGCCCGTCCTCGGACTGCGGGCGGCGGCCGCCCAGGCCCACGGCTTCGCCTACTTCGCGGCCAAGGTCCACCCCGACGTGCGGCTGCTCAACGAGGGCGGCACGATGCTCGCCGACCGCATCGACGCCGCCGTCCGCGCCGGTGCCTCTGCACTGCTGTGCTTCGCGCTGCCCCGGCACCCCCGCGAGGTCGTCGACGCCCTCACCCACGCCAGGGAGACCGGCCTGACCGTCGTCACGGTCGCCGACTCCGCCTTCGCCCCCGTCGCCAAGGTGTCCGACCTGCTGCTGCCCGCCGCCGTCGGCACCGGCCTCGCCTTCGACACGGCCTGTGCCCCGATGCTGCTCGGCCGGGTCCTGCTGGAGGCCATGTGCGACGACCTGCCCGAAGCCCAGGCCCGCCTGGAGGAGTTCGACGCCAAGGCGGCGGCACGGGGCCTGTTCGTCGACTGACGGGAACGGCTCCCGCTTCTCAGACTCGTCTCACGTTGCGCCGCTAACCTGCGTCTCCTGCAACTCTCTTCAGACGCTTCGGGTACCGGACGGAGGCTGATCGACATGCGCGGAGGACATGGACTGGCCCGGGTGGCCGTCGTCGTACGGGCGGGTGCCGCCCCGCTGTGGTGGCTGGGGGTGCTGGCGGCCGGCGTCGGCCTGCTCCCCGAAGGGCTCACCGGCCGCCGTATCGGCGTGACGGCCGGAGCCGCCCTCTTCCTCGTGGCCGCGGCCACGGTGACCACCGCCCGCCGCAAGCGCTACACCGCCCTGGCCGCCTCGGCCGCCCGGGCCGGCAAGCACGACGTGCTCCAGGACCGCGCGGTCACGGCCTGCAACTGGCGCCGGGCCCACCGCTGGTGGCTCCTGCTGGCCTTCCTGGCCGCCCTGGGCACGTCCTTCGCGCTGCCGGCCGCGGGCGGCATGCTGCTGGCCGGCTGCGCGGTGGGCCTGTGGCTGAAGGCGGCGTGGCTGGGCCGCCGCGAGCGCGCGGGCGAGGTACTGCTGTGGGTCCGCGTGGACTGGCTGCGCGCGGGTGTCGCCCGCCCGACGGGCAAGCGGGTCAAGGCGTTCCGCAGCACGGGCATCGCGGCCGGCGACGCGGCCCCGGGCGGGACGCGCAGGAAGAGCCCGGCCCCCGGCGGAACGCGAAGGAAGACGCCGGCCCTCGTCTGACCGACGGCGGGGACACGCCGCCTCGGGGGCGCGGGGAACTGCGCGATCAGCCCTCACGCCCCCGCAGCACGGGGATCGCGGCCGGCGACGCGGCCCCCGGCGGAACGCGAAGGAAGACGCCGGCCCTCGTCTGACCGACGGCGGGGACACGCCGCCTCGGGGGCGCGGGGAACTGCGCGATCAGCCCCCGCGCCCCCGCAGCACGGGCATCGCGGCCGGCGACGCGGCCCCCGGCGGAACGCGCAGGAAGGCACCGGCCCCGTCTGACCGACGGCAAGGGCACGCCCCTTCGGGGGCGCGGGGAACTGCGCGATCAGCCCCCACGCCCCCGCAGGCGCCCCACCCACGGGACTCCCACGGAACTCCCTCGGCGCTCAGGCCAACGCATCCACGTGCGCCCCGCCGGACTCCGCGACGACCTCCGCCACGGTCTGCGCCGGCCGCACCACCGCGAACCGCCCCCCGGGCCAGAACCCGAACACCCCGGGCCGCACCAGCGAGTTGTACCCGTAGTGGTGCGCGAAGTAGTACGCCCCCGTGTCCAGCGCCGCCGCGTAGTCCCCCTGCTCCAGCAGCGGCATGGACCTCTCCTGAGCCAGCAGGTCACCCGCGAAGCAGGCCGGTCCGGCGACGTCCTGCACCACGACGGGCCCCTCCTTCACCCGCCCCTTCGCGTCGTACGCCGCGATCCGCAACGGCCAGCTCCCCGGCGCGTACACCGTCCGCGCGGCCACCTGGACCCCGGCGTGCGTCACGGCGACCGCCCGGCCGCCCGAGCGCTTGGCGTACTCGACCCGGGCCACCACCGTGCCGTGCTTGGCGAGCAGGGACCGCCCGAACTCCGTGACCAGGCCGTACCGTCCGTCGAACAGCCCGGGCACTTCCCCGGCCAGCATCCGCGCGTACTGGGCGTACGTCGGTGTCGTCGCGTCCGAGGCGAAGTTCACCGGCAGCCCGCCGCCGATGTCCAGCGTGTCGACCTGCCGCCGCCCCGCCCGGCGGTTGATCTCCTCCGCCAGCGCGTACGCCTCCGCCACGCCCCGCGCCATCAGGGACAGCGGGACCCCCTGGGACCCGGTGTGGGTGTGCAGCCGGGTCAGCCACGGCCGGTCCAGAAACGCCCGCACCACCCACTCCCGCGCCCCTTCGTCCCGCAGCGCCACCCCGAACTTGGAGGTGGCCGTCGCCGTCGACAGCGCCTCGATGGCGCCGCCGCCGACCTGCGGATTCACCCGGATCCCCAGCGGGGAGCGGCCGGGGTCCGTGCGCATCAGGGCGTCGATCCGGGCCAGCTCCTGGGGGTTGTCCGCGTTGACCGCGATGCCCAGCTCCAGGGCCTCGCGCAGCTCGGCCGGCGTCTTGGCGGGCGAGTCGAGCACCGTCATCCCCGCCGGCACCCCCGCCGCCCGGGCCAGCGCCAGCTCGCCCGGGCTCGCCACCTCCGCGCCGACGCCCTCCTCGCGCAGCAGCCGCAGCACCGGCACCAGCGGGGTCGCCTTCACCGCGAAGGCGTGCAGCACGGGGGTGCCCGGCGCGGTCACCTCAGCGAACGCCGCCCGCAGCTCGGCCGCCGACTCCCGGATGCCGACGACGTCCAGCAGCCCGGCCAGGGGCCGGTCCGGCCCCAGCAGGCCCTGCTCCACCGCGGCCCGCACCGCCTCGTCCCGCCGCGTCGCCCGCCCGGCCCCGGAGCCGTCCTTCTCTTCCGTCTCCATGTCTGCGCCCATGCCTCCAGCCAAACATCCACGGCACGGCCGCGCCGACCTCCCGCTCTATTGACTAGCTCTATTCATGAGTCCAGGATGTGAATAGAAGCAGCAACATCCGCCGGGAGACCCCACCAGGAGGCAGACCATGTCCGGACCCCGCCCCGTCCGAGCGCCGCGCGGCACGCAACCGAGCGCCCTCGGATGGCAGCAGGAAGCCGCCCTGCGGATGCTGCAGAACAACCTCGACCCGGAGGTCGCCGAACACCCCGACCAGCTCGTCGTCTACGGCGGCACCGGCAAGGCGGCCCGCGACTGGCGCTCCTTCGACGCGATGGTGCGCACCCTGCAGGGCCTGAAGCAGGACGAGACCATGCTCGTCCAGTCCGGCCGGCCGGTCGGCGTCATGCAGACCCACGAGTGGGCCCCGCGCGTGCTCATCGCCAACTCCAACCTCGTCGGCGACTGGGCCACCTGGGAGGAGTTCCGCCGCCTCGAACAGCTCGGCCTGACCATGTACGGCCAGATGACGGCCGGTTCGTGGATCTACATCGGCACCCAGGGCATCCTCCAGGGCACCTACGAGACCTTCGCCGCCGTCGCCGCGAAGAGGTTCGGCGGCACCCTCGCCGGCACCATCACCCTGACCGCCGGCCTCGGCGGCATGGGCGGTGCCCAGCCCCTCGCCGTCACCATGAACGACGGCGTCGCCCTGTGCATCGACTGCGACCCGCGCGCGATCGAGCGCCGCATCGAGCACCGCTACCTGGACGTGCAGGCCGACGATCTCGACCACGCCCTCCGGCTGGCGACCGAAGCCCGCGACGCCCGCCGTCCGCTGTCCATCGGCGTCCTCGGCAACGCCGCCGAACTCGTCCCGCAACTGCTGGCCCTGGGCGCGCCCATCGACATCGTCACCGACCAGACCTCGGCGCACGACCCGCTGGCCTACCTGCCGCTCGGCGTCGACTTCGACGAGATGGCCTCCTACGCCGCCAAGGACCCGGCCGGCTTCACCACCCGCGCCCGTGAGTCCATGGCGAAGCACGTCGAGGCCATGGTCGGCTTCCAGGACGCCGGCGCCGAGGTCTTCGACTACGGCAACTCCATCCGCGGCGAGGCCAGGCTGGCCGGATACGACCGGGCCTTCGCCTTCCCCGGCTTCGTCCCCGCCTACATCCGCCCCCTCTTCTGCGAGGGCAAGGGCCCCTTCCGCTGGGCGGCCCTGTCCGGCGAGGCCTCCGACATCGCCAAGACCGACCAGGCGATCCTCGACCTCTTCCCGGAGAACGAGTCCCTGGCCCGCTGGATCAAACTGGCCGGTGAGCGTGTCCACTTCCAGGGCCTGCCCGCCCGCATCTGCTGGCTCGGCTACGGCGAGCGCGACAAGGCCGGTGAGCGGTTCAACGACATGGTCGCCAGCGGGGAGCTGGCCGCGCCGGTCGTCATCGGCCGCGACCACCTCGACTGCGGCTCCGTCGCCTCCCCCTACCGGGAGACCGAGGCCATGCTCGACGGCTCCGACGCGATCGCCGACTGGCCGCTGCTGAACGCCATGGTCAACGTCGCCTCCGGGGCGTCCTGGGTGTCCCTCCACCACGGCGGCGGCGTCGGCATGGGGCGGTCCCTGCACGCCGGGCAGGTGACCGTGGCCGACGGCACCCGGCTGGCCGGGGAGAAGATCCGCCGCGTCCTGACCAACGACCCCGGCATGGGCGTCATCCGGCACGTCGACGCCGGGTACGACATCGCCGAGTCCGTCGCCGCCGAGCGCGGGGTGCGGGTCCCGATGCGCGAGGGTGACCAGGCGTGACCTTCCACAGCATGTGGGCGGAGCTGCTGCCGATCGGCCGCAGCTCCGCCTCCGGCGGCTACCGCCGCTTCGCCTGGACCGGCGCCGACCTGGACTGCCGGGCATGGTTCAGGGAGCAGGCCGAGGCCCGCGGACTGACCTACGAGACCGACCGCAACGGCAACCAGTGGGCCTGGCTCGGCGACCCGGCCCGCGGCGACGCCGTCGTCACCGGCTCGCACCTCGACTCCGTCCCCGACGGCGGCGCCTTCGACGGGCCCCTGGGCGTCGTGTCGTCCTTCGCCGCCCTCGACGAGCTGCGCGACAGGGGAGCGCACCCCACCAGGCCCCTCGGCATCGTCAACTTCGGGGACGAGGAGGGCGCCCGCTTCGGCCTCGCCTGCGTCGGCTCCCGGCTCACCGCCGGGCAGCTCACCGCCGCCGACGCCCACCGGCTGACCGACGGGGAGGGGACCACCCTGCCCCGGGCCATGGAAGCCGCCGGATACGACCCGGAGGCCATCGGGCCCGACCCCGAACGGCTCGCCCGCATCGGCGCCTTCGTCGAACTCCACGTCGAACAGGGCCGGGCCCTGGACCTGTCCGGCGACCGCGTCGGCGTCGCCGGCGCGATCTGGCCGCACGGCCGCTGGCGGTTCGACTTCGACGGCGAGGCCAACCACGCCGGCACCACCCGCCTCGCCGACCGGCGCGACCCCATGCTCGCCTACGCCGAGACCGTCCTAGCCGCCCGCCGCGAGGCCGAACTGGCCGGCGCCGTCGCCACCTTCGGCAAGATCGCCGTGGAGCCCAACGGCGTCAACGCCATCCCCTCCCTGGTGCGCGGCTGGCTCGACTCGCGTGCCGCCGACCAGGACCGCCTGGACGCCGTGGTCGCCGGGGTGCACAAGGCCGCCGGGGAGTACGCCGCCGCCCACGGGGTCGATCTCGCCGTGGTCCGGGAGTCCTTCACCCCGGTCGTCGAGTTCGACCACGCCCTGCGCGACGAACTCGCCCGGATCCTCGGCCAGGACCGGGACCCGCAGCTCACGGTCCCCGTCCTCGGCACCGGCGCCGGACACGACGCCGGGATCCTCTCCGGGAGCATCCCGACCGCCATGCTGTTCGTGCGCAACCCCACGGGCGTCTCGCACTCCCCGGCCGAGTTCGCCGCCGAGGACGACTGCGTGGCCGGAGTGCTCGCCCTCGCCGACGTACTGGAAGGACTGGCCTGCCCGTGACGCCCGCCCAGCAGAGCCGCACCTACTGGCTGGAACACGCCTGGCTCGGCACCCACGTCGAACCGGGCGTCGCCCTGGAGACGGCGGACGGCCGCATCACCGCCGTCCGGACCGGGGTGGACGCCCCGCCCCCCGGCGCCGAGCCGCTGCGCGGCCTCACCCTCCCCGGCCTGGCCAACGCCCACTCGCACGCCTTCCACCGCGCCCTGCGCGGCACCGCCCAGATCGGCTCCGGCACCTTCTGGACCTGGCGCGAGGTCATGTACTCCGTCGCCGACCGGCTGACCCCGGACACCTACCACGCGCTCGCCCGGGCCGTGTACGCGGAGATGGCCCTCGCCGGCATCACCGCCGTCGGCGAGTTCCACTACGTGCACCACGCCCCCGACGGCACCCCGTACGCCGACCCCAACGCCATGGGCGAGGCCCTCCTCGCGGCCGCCGCCGAGGCCGGCATCCGGGTCACCCTCCTCGACACCGCCTACCTCTCCTCCGGCTTCGGCCGGCCGCCCACCCGCCACCAGCTCCGCTTCTCCGACGGGGACGCCGACGCCTGGGCCGCACGCTGTGCACTTCTCAAGGAACGGGATCACGCGCGGATCGGGGCGGCGATCCACTCCGTGCGGGCCGTGCCCGCCGGCCAGCTGGAGACCGTCGCACGCTGGGCCGAGGAGCGGCGCGCCCCGCTCCATGTGCACCTGTCCGAGCAGACCGCGGAGAACGACGCCTGCCGGGAAGCCCACGGATGCACCCCGACCCAGCTCCTCGCCCTGCACGGGGTGCTCGGACCGCGCACCACCGGCGTCCACAACACCCACCTGACCGCCGAGGACATCTCCCTCATCGGCGCCAGCGGCACCGGCACCTGCATGTGCCCGACGACCGAGCGCGACCTGGCCGACGGCATCGGGCCCGCCGTCGCCCTGCAGAACGAGGGCTCCCCGCTGTCCCTGGGCTCCGACAGCCACGCCGTGATCGACCTGTTCGAGGAGGCGCGGGCGATGGAGCTGAACGAGCGCCTGCGCACCCGCACCCGCGGTCACTGGACGGCGGCGGCCCTCCTGCGGGCCGCCTCGGCCGACGGCCACGCCGCCCTCGGCTGGGACGAGGCGGGCGCCCTGGAGCCGGGCGCGCTCGCCGACTTCACGACGATCGCCCTCGACTCGGTCAGGACGGCAGGGCCGCTTCCGCGGCTCGGGGCCGAGACGGCCGTATTCGCCGCGTCGGCAGCGGACGTGTCGCATACGGTCGTGGCAGGCCGGCACGTCGTACGGGACGGGGTCCACACCCTGGTGCCGGACGTGCCGCGCGCCCTCGCGGACGCCGTCGCAGCCCTGCGCGGATGACCCCGGGCCACCCACCCGCGCGGCCCGGCTCCGCCCCCGTACCCGATCCCACCGCCGACCAGGCCACCAAGGACGCCATGAGCAACGCGACGACCGTCAGCCCCGCCCACTCCGCGAGCACCGCAAGCACGCTCATCACCAACATCGCCGCCCTGGTCACCAACGACCCCTCCCTCGGTGACAATTCCCCCCTCGGACTGATCCACGACGCAGCGGTCGCCATCGAGGGCGACCGCGTCGTGTGGACCGGTGATCACAGCAAAGCACCCGCCACTGACAATCGCGTCGACGCCGGCGGCCGGGCCGTCCTGCCCGGCTTCGTCGACTCCCACTCCCACCTCGTCTTCGCGGGCGACCGCACGCAGGAGTTCAACGCCCGCATGTCGGGCCGCCCTTACCGCGCCGGCGGCATCCGCACCACGGTCGCGGCCACCCGGGCGGCGAGCGACGGGGAACTGGAGGCCAACGTCACCCGTTACCTCGCCGAGGCCCTCCGCCAGGGCACCACCACGTTCGAGACGAAGTCCGGCTACGGCCTGACCGTCGAGGACGAGGCCCGCGCCCTGCGCGTCGCCGCCGCCCACACCGACGAGGTCACCTACCTCGGCGCCCACATCGTCGCGCCGGAGTACGCGGAGGACCCGGCCGGTTACGTGGCCCTGGTCACCGGCGAGATGCTCGACGCCTGCGCGCCGCACGCCCGCTGGATCGACGTCTTCTGCGAGCGGGGCGCCTTCGACGGCGACCAGGCCCGCGCCGTCCTCACCGCGGGCAGGGCCAGGGGGCTGCACCCGCGCATCCACGCCAACCAGCTCTCCCACGGCCCCGGCGTCCAGCTCGCCGTCGAACTCGACGCGGCCAGCGCCGACCACTGCACCCACCTCACCGACGCCGACGTGGACGCCCTGGCCAACAGCCGGACGGTGGCGACGCTGCTACCGGGCGCCGAGTTCTCCACGCGCGCCCCGTGGCCGGACGCGCGGCGGCTGCTGGACGCGGGGGCGACGGTCGCGCTGTCCACGGACTGCAACCCCGGCTCGTCGTTCACCTCGTCCGTGCCGTTCTGCGTCGCGCTCGCCGTGCGGGACATGGGGATGACCCCGGACGAGGCCGTCTGGTCCGCCACCGCGGGCGGCGCCGCGGCCCTGCGCCGCACGGACGTCGGCCGCCTCACCCCGGGCGCCTACGCCGACCTGGTGCTCCTGGACGCGCCGAGCCACGTCCACCTCGCCTACCGGCCGGGCGTGCCGCTGGTCAGCGGCGTGTGGCGGCGGGGCCGGCGCGTGGTGTGAGAAGCGGGGAGGAACGGCCGCACGCGCCTGGGGGCGGGCCCTGAGGCCCGCCCCCGAAGGACACGGAAGGACACGGGAGGACACGATCACCCGGAGGGGATCACTCCTCGACCGTCAGCCCCTTGCGCAGCCGTACCAGCGTCCGCGACAGCAGACGCGAGACGTGCATCTGCGAGATGCCGAGCTCCTCGCCGATCTCCGACTGGGTCATGCCGGCGACGAACCGCAGCGACAGGATCTTCCGGTCGCGCGGCGGGAGTTCCGCTATCAGCGGCTTCAACGACTCGACGTACTCGATGCCTTCGAGCCCGTGGTCCTCGTAGCCGATGCGGTCCGAGAGCGCGCCCTCGGAGTCGTCCTCCTCCGGCTGGGCGTCCAGCGAGGAGGCGGTGTAGGCGTTGGACGCGGCCATGCCCTCGACGACCTCGTCGTTGGAGATGCCGAGCCGCTCGGCCAGTTCGTGCACCGTCGGGGCGCGGTCCAGCTTCTGCGCCAGCTCGTCCCCGGCCTTGGCCAGGTCGAGCCGCAGCTCCTGGAGCCGGCGCGGCACGCGCACGGACCACGAGGTGTCACGGAAGAAGCGCTTGATCTCGCCGATGATGGTCGGCATCGCGAACGTGGGGAACTCGACACCGCGGGACAGCTCGAAGCGGTCGATCGCCTTGATCAGGCCGATGGTGCCGACCTGGATGATGTCCTCCATCGGCTCGCTGCGGGAGCGGAAGCGGGAGGCGGCGAACTTGACCAGCGCCAGGTTCAGTTCGACGAGCGTGTTGCGGACGTACGAGTACTCGGGGGTGCCTTCCTCCAGCGACTCCAGCCGCTCGAAGAGGGTCTTGGACAGGGCCCGTGCGTCGACCGCGTCGACTTCCTCGTACGGGGGGATGTCCGGAAGTCCGGAGAGAAGGTCGTCGGGTGTGACGAGCGTCTCGTCCTGCTCGATGGGTTCCAGATGTTCCGGAGGGGGTGTCGACGTCGCTTTCTGGGTACGCGATGCGTCGAGCCGGGGTGACATGATGTCCTCCATCGTTCTCGGCATATGGCTGCCGGAGCCAGTACGTGCACTGCGGTGTGCGGCGCCTCCAAAGCCGGCCGTGTCGGTTACGTGTCCTTACTAGGCCTACCCGCTTTCCTGAGCCGACCGCAAGTGCGCTCTGTGGGCATATGTCCGTTTGTGTGGGGTTGTTCGGGTGTCGGAGTGTGTGAGGAAGGCGTAGTGTTCGAGGGCGTCAGTACAGCCACGACGTCGGGAGAGAGAGACGGCATGGACCGCGGGACGGTCGGCAGCGCACAGTCTGGCCGGCTTCTGGTGGAGGTGCGGGAAGAGGGCCCCAGTGCCGTCGTGACCCCGGCGGGTGAGTTGGATCACCACACCGCCGATCTGTTGCGCGAGCCACTCGAGGACTGCCTCGCCAAGGGATTCAAGCGCCTGGTCATCGACTGCGCGCGCCTTGAGTTCTGTGACTCCACGGGGCTGAACGTGCTTCTCGGGGCACGCCTGAAGGCCGAGGCCGCCGGTGGCGGCGTGACACTCGCCGGAATGCAGCCGGTGGTGGCACGCGTGTTCGAGATCACCGGCGCGGACGCGGTTTTCCGCGTGCACGACACGCTTGAGGCGGCCCTCGCCGACGAGTCGGGCTGACCGGCGTGCCCCGGCCCGCAGCGCCCCTGACGTATCCCTGTGACCGGTGTCCTACCCCCGTCGCGAGTTTCGTGCGCAATACAGGGGTGTTCCCCCCGTCCGCCCGGGCAGGAGACATCCTGAGCCTGTCGACTACGGGGTGACCCGGGGGTGCTGTGAAACCGACGTGCCGCGCACCGCGTGACTGACTGTGTACTCAATCTTTTGAATCGTGAACTGGTGAATCGGTGAGGTGAAGCGCTGATGAGCACCACCCGGCCTTACTCGCCGGGCGACCGCGGGCCGGAGCCCAGCGGCGCTTCCGGGGCGTCCGAGGGTGGCGTGGCGGCGGCCGGTGCGGCCGGCGAGGGGATGGCCCCGCAGGAGGGAGCCGCGGCGCCGCCGGGGGGCCGGCAGGTGCGCCGGCTGAGCTTCGAGGGGGAGAGCGGGGTCGTCCCGCTCGCGCGCGACTTCACCCGCCAGGCCCTGTACGCGTGGGGCTGGCTGCCCGCCGCCTCCGCCGACCAGCGGGCCGCCGCCGAGGACGTCCTGCTCGTCGTCTCCGAGCTGGTCACCAACGCCTGTCTGCACGCCGAGGGGCCGGACCAGCTCCAGATCACCTGCGACAACAAGGTGATCCGCATAGAGGTGACCGACCGCGGCACCGGCCAGCCCGCGCCCCGCACGCCCCACCGGGCGGGCCGCCCCGGTGGCCACGGCATGTTCATCGTCCAGCGCCTGTGCCTGGACTGGGGCGTCGTGCGCACCCCGGGAGTCGGCGGCAAGACGGTGTGGGCGGAACTGGGCGCACCGGCCTGACCCCGGCCCGTACGCGTCTCGGGCCCGTTTCCGGGCCCGTGTCTCTGCGGGGCTGTGCCCCGTGTCCCCTGACTGCGGCCTGACCGTCCGAGCGGCCGCCTGACCGCGTGTCCGCCTCTCCGCCTGACCGTGCGGCCGCCTCACCGCTTCACCGCTTCACCGCATCGCCGCCGGACCGGCGGACCGGCCGTCCTTCCGGCCCACCCTCGACCGTCCTTCCGGCCCCCCCGCCGACCGTCCTTCCGGCCCATCGTCCGGGCGCCGCTGATACGGCCGAACGGGTGACCCGGCCCGGCCCGGCCACGGCCGCTGCCACTGGAGTCACTACGAAGGGCCGCCGCACCTTCCGGTGCGGCGGCCCCTGTCACGGTCCGGCGAGTGGCGTCAGTGGACGTCGCCCATGAGGGCCTTGACCTTCCGGCGGTACATGTACACCGCGACACCCGCGAGGGCGGCCAGCACCGCCTCGACGGCCACCGCACCGGTGCCGCTCAGGTCCACGCCGCCGACGGCCGGGTTGGAGAGCAGACCCGTCACCGAGTCGCCCGCCGTGACCGCGAGGAACCAGACGCCCATCATCTGGCTGGCGTACTTGGCCGGGGCCATCTTGGTCGTCACGGACAGGCCGACCGGGGAGAGGCACAGCTCACCGACGGTCTGGATCAGGTAGATGCCCACCAGCCACATCGGGCTGACCAGCGTGTCGCCGTCGGCCATGCCCAGCGGCAGCAGGAAGAAGAAGAACGAGACACCGATGAAGAACAGGGCCGCGGCGAACTTGGCGACCGTGCTCGGCTCCTTGCCCTTGCGGTTCAGCCACAGCCAGAACCAGGCGAAGACCGGGGCCAGCGCCATGATGAACACCGGGTTCAGCGACTGGTACCAGGAGGAGGGGAAGTCGAAGCCGAGCAGCGAGCCGGAGGCCTTCGTCTCACCGAACGCCTGGACCGTGGAACCGCCCTGGTCGTAGATCATCCAGAACACGGCGGCCGCGACGAAGAACCAGATGTAGCCGGTCATCTTCGACTGCTCGACGTCGCTGAGTTCCTTGTCCCGCTTGATGCGGATCAGCACGCCGGCCGGGATGATCAGGCCGATCACCGTGAGCGGGATCATCGCCCAGTTGAGCGTGAAGTGGCCGGTGAAGCCGACGAGGCCGTAGAAGACGGTCGCGACGATCAGCCACAGCAGGCCCTTGCGCAGCCAGGCCGAGCGCTCCTCGGCGGCCAGCGGCTTGGGCACGATGTTGCTCTGCGGGCTCAGGTTGCGCGTGCCGAGCAGGAAGGCGATGAGGCCGATGCCCATGCCGACCGCGGCCAGGCCGAAGCCGAGGTGCCAGCTGACCTGCTGGCCGACGGTGCCGATGATCAGCGGCGCGAAGAAGGCACCCATGTTGATGCCCATGTAGAAGATCGTGAAGCCGCCGTCACGGCGCGGGTCGTCCGGCCCGTCGTAGAGGTGGCCGACCATCGTGGAGATGTTGGCCTTCAGCAGACCGGAGCCGAGCGCGACCAGGGCCAGACCGGCGAAGAACGGCGCCTGGCCACCGGGCAGGGCCAGCACCAGGTGACCCGCCATGATCGTGACGGCCGCGATCGCCACCGTCTTGCGCGGACCCCAGACCCGGTCGCCGAGCCAGCCGCCGGGCATGGCGAGCAGGTACACCATCGACAGGTAGACCGAGTAGATCGCCGTCGTCGTGGCGAGGTCCATGCCCAGACCGCCGCCCATGCTGCCCTTCTTGGCGTCGGGGCCGCCGGAGAGCAGGTACACGACGAGCAGGGCCCGCATGCCGTAGAAGCTGAAGCGCTCCCACATCTCGGTCATGAACAGAGTGGCCAGTCCGCGGGGGTGGCCGAAGAAGGTCTTCTCGGAACCGGGGGTGCCCGGTCGGGCCGAGTCCTTCGTCAGGCTGGACGCCATGGTCGTTCCTTGCTGCTCGGGACGCGTACCGCGGCAGCGGTGGCGCGCCCGGTGGGGGCTGCCGGCACCGGTGCGTACGGCCGTCCGCCCGACGCCTTCGGGGGTCCGCTCCGGATCACGGAACGGTGGGCGGTCGCCACCGGGATCCACGCCTTCACGCGCATCGCCGCGCGCGAAGGCCCGGCCACAGGTCGTTCACTTTCGGGGGCCGGCGAGAACCGGCCCGCACACAAAAGAGACCCTCAGGGCAAACGGCCTCTGAAGGTCGCCGCGGTGCTACAGGCGTTGCATCACCATACGGCAGGACACTGCCGTATATGGAAGGGTTTGAGACACGGATCACAGGTGATGGCGGAACCACACACCGTGTTTCCAAGGTCCTTACCAGGATCGCACCCCACAGGCAGAGGTCTGCCCTTCTACACCCGGCCGGTAAGAAGCGGGTGTGCCGGCGGTAAGAATCAAGGCTTCCGGTCACACCCCAGCTCAGGGGGCCGCAGGTCTACCATCACCTCATGACCCGTGTACTGCTCGCCGAGGACGACGCGTCCATCTCGGAGCCGCTGGCCCGTGCTCTGCGCCGGGAGGGCTACGAGGTCGAGGTGCGTGAGGACGGACCCACCGCTCTCGACGCCGGACTGCAGGGCGGCGTCGACCTGGTCGTGCTCGACCTGGGCCTGCCCGGCATGGACGGTCTGGAGGTGGCCCGCCGCCTGCGGGGCGAAGGCCACAGCATCCCGATCCTCATCCTGACCGCGCGCGCCGACGAGGTGGACACCGTCGTCGGGCTCGACGCGGGCGCCGACGACTACGTCACCAAGCCGTTCCGGCTGGCCGAACTGCTCGCCCGCGTCCGGGCCCTGCTGCGGCGCGGCGCCGCCGAGCCGCAGCAGCCGCCCGCCACCCACGGCGTGCGCATCGACGTCGAGTCGCACCGCGCCTGGATGGGCGAGGAGGAACTGCAGCTCACCGCCAAGGAGTTCGACCTGCTGCGGGTGCTGGTGCGCGACGCGGGCCGGGTCGTCACCCGCGACCAGCTGATGCGCGAGGTCTGGGACACCACCTGGTGGTCCTCGACCAAGACCCTCGACATGCACATCTCCTGGCTGCGCAAGAAGCTCGGCGACGACGCGGCCAACCCCCGCTACATCGCCACCGTGCGCGGTGTCGGCTTCCGCTTCGAGAAGAGCTGAGCCGCGGACCAGGCACGGGTGAACGGGTGACGGGTAACAGGACATGCGCCGCCGACTGATCCAGTCCACGCTCGCCGTGGTGCTGGTCGTGATCGCCGTCTTCGGGGTCTCGCTCGTCATCGTCGAGACCCGCACGATCAGCAACAGCGCCCAGGAGCGGGTGGAGTCCGAGGCGGTGCGGCTGGCCAGCATCGTCGACAGCCGGCTCTTCGTCGCCCAGCAGGTCGACGCGGAGGTGCTGCGCAAGCAGGTCACGCAGGACCGCTACCACGCGGTCATCCGCATCCCCGGCGAGGCGCCCATCGAGATCGGCCCCAAGCCGACCGGTGACGTCATCAGCGCGACCGCGCCCGGCGAGGAGGGCGAGACGGTCACCGTCCAGGAGCCGCGCTCCTCGGTGACCCGGGAGGTGGGCCGGACCCTGCTGATCATCGCCCTGGTGGCGCTGCTGGCGGTGGTGGCCGCGGTGCTGCTCGCGGTCCGCCAGGCCAACCGGCTCGCCTCGCCCCTGACCGACCTCGCGGAGACGGCCGAACGGCTCGGCTCGGGCGACCCCCGCCCCCGGCACAAGCGCTACGGCGTGCCCGAGCTGGACCGGGTGGCGGACGTGCTCGACGGCTCCGCCGAGCGCATCGCGCGCATGCTGACCGCCGAGCGGCGGCTCGCCGCGGACGCCTCCCACCAGCTGCGCACACCGCTGACGGCGCTGTCCATGCGGCTGGAGGAGATCACCCTCACCGACGACCCGGACACGGTGAAGGAGGAGGCGACGATCGCGCTGACGCAGGTCGAGCGGCTCACGGACGTCGTGGAACGGCTGCTGACCAACTCACGCGACCCGCGCACCGGCTCCGCCGTCACCTTCGACCTCGACGAGGTCATCCAGCAGCAGCTCGCCGAGTGGCGCCCCGCCTACCGCAGCGCCGGCCGGGCCATCGTCAGCTCCGGCAAGCGGCACCTCGAAGCGGTCGGCACGCCCGGCGCGGTCGCCCAGGTGCTGGCCGCGCTGATCGAGAACTCCCTGATGCACGGGGGCGGCACGGTCGCGCTGCGCACCCGCGTCACCGGCAACCAGGCCGTCATCGAGGTCACCGACGAGGGCCCCGGCATCCCCGCCGACCTGGGTGCCCGCATCTTCGAGCGCGCCATCAGCGGCCGCAACTCCACGGGCATCGGCCTCGCCGTCGCCCGCGACCTGGCGGAAGCCGACGGCGGCCGTCTGGAGATGCTGCAGACCAAGCCCCCGGTCTTCGGCCTGTTCCTGTCCCGCACGGCCCTGCGCAAGCCGGCGGGCGGCGACGGCGAGCCGACGATCCGCTGACGGCCCGGGTGCCGCTGGGGCGGGTCCGCGCTACGGCACCTGCTGCGTGGTGCGCCGCTCCCGCTCCAGGATCGACTCCGCGTCCGCCACCGCCTCGTGCGCCGGCAGCGCGCGGAACACCCAGGTGCGGTACGACCAGAAGCGGAAGAGCGTGGCGACGCCGATGCCGACGAACTTGAACACGTTGTTCTGCAGCGGCGTGTCCCAGCCGAAGCCGTACGTCGCCGTGTACAGCACGCCGTTCTCGATGACCAGGCCGACCGCGCTGAACAGCAGGAACAGCGTCAGCTCCCGCGTCCGGCGGGTCTTGTCGCGGTCACGGTAGGTGAAGTACCGGAAGCCGACGTAGTTGAAGACGATCGCGACGACGGTGGCGATGACGCTCGCGCGGACCACCGGAAGCTCGGTGACGTGCCGTACCAGGTTGAACACGAGGAGGTTGACCAGCACGCCGGCCCCGCCCACCGCGCCGAACTTGGCGACCTCGTGGACGATGCGCCGGAGCCGCGAAGCACCATGTGCCATGGTCGTGCAGGCCCCCGTCCGTGGTTGGCGTCAACCAAGCCATGCTAACCACCCTCCCGCGCGATCTTCCTGTGGATGCCGGTGGACGGCCGGAGATGGTCCGGGCCGGGGCGGGGAGGGAGGGGAAACCGGCCACCCTGGCGCGGCCGATACCCTGGGTGCGTGACGTTCCCGGTAGTCGGCATGGTCGGCGGGGGCCAGCTCGCGCGTATGACGCACGAGGCAGGCATCCCGCTCGGCATCAGGTTCAAGCTCCTCAGTGACACCCCGCAGGACTCCGCCGCGCAGGTCGTGAGTGATGTCGTCGTCGGCGACTATCGCGACCTCGACACGCTGCGTGAGTTCGCGCGCGGGTGCGATGTGATCACCTTCGATCACGAACACGTACCCACCGAGCACCTCCGGGCGCTGGAGGCGGACGGCATCCCCGTGCGCCCCGGCCCGGACGCGCTGGTGCACGCCCAGGACAAGGGTGTGATGCGCGCGAAGCTCGACGCGATCGGCGTGCCCTGCCCACGCCACCGGATCGTGTCCGATCCGCAGGACGTGGCCGCCTTCGCGGCCGAGGGCGACGGCTTCCCCGTCGTCCTGAAGACGGTCCGCGGCGGCTACGACGGCAAGGGCGTGTGGGTCGTCGGCTCCGTCGAGGAGGCCGCCGACCCGTTCAAGGCCGGCGTCCCCGTCCTCGCCGAGGAGAAGGTCGACTTCGTCCGCGAGCTCGCCGCCAACGTGGTCCGCTCCCCGCACGGCCAGGCCGTCGCCTACCCGGTCGTGGAGTCGCAGCAGGTCAACGGCGTCTGCGACACGGTCATCGCCCCGGCGCCCGACCTGGACGAGGCCCTCGCCCTGGAGGCCTCCGAGATGGCGCTGAACATCGCCAAGGAGCTCGGCGTCGTCGGCCACCTCGCGGTCGAGCTGTTCCAGACGCGTGACGGCCGCATCCTCGTCAACGAGCTCGCGATGCGCCCGCACAACTCCGGCCACTGGTCGATGGACGGCGCGGTCACCAGCCAGTTCGCCAACCACGTCCGCGCGGTGCTGGACCTGCCCCTGGGCGACCCGCGCCCGCGCGCCAAGTGGACCGTGATGGTCAACGTCCTCGGCGGCGACTTCCCGGACATGTACTCGGCGTACCTGCACTGCATGGCCCGCGACCCGCAGCTCAAGATCCACATGTACGGCAAGGACGTGAAGCCCGGCCGCAAGGTCGGTCACGTGAACACCTACGGCGACGACCTGGACGACGTGCTGGAGCGCGCCCGTCACGCTGCCGGCTACCTGAGAGGCACCATCACCGAATGAGCCCTGTTGTTGGCATCGTCATGGGGTCGGACTCCGACTGGCCCGTCATGGAGGCCGCCGCCAAGGCCCTCGACGAGTTCGAGATCGCCTACGAGGTCGACGTCGTCTCCGCGCACCGCATGCCGCGCGAGATGGTCGCCTACGGCGAGCAGGCCGACGCCCGCGGGCTCAAGGTGATCATCGCCGGGGCGGGCGGCGCCGCCCACCTGCCCGGCATGCTCGCCTCGGTCACCCCGCTGCCGGTCATCGGTGTGCCCGTGCCGCTGAAGTACCTGGACGGCATGGACAGCCTGCTGTCGATCGTGCAGATGCCGGCCGGCGTCCCGGTCGCCACGGTCTCGGTCGCCGGTGCCCGCAACGCCGGTCTGCTGGCGGCCCGTATCCTCGCCGCGCACGACGAGGAACTGCGCGGCCGGATGCGCGAGTTCCAGCAGGAGCTGAACGTCCAGGCCACCGAGAAGGGCAAGCGCCTGCGCTCCAAGGTCGAGGGCACGGGCGGCTTCGGATTCGGCGCGGGGAAGTGACGGCGGTGACGTCCCGGGAGGCGGCCAGGGAACTCCTGAGCGAGTTCCCGGTCGTCGACGGGCACAACGACCTGCCCTGGGCGCTGCGCGAGCAGGTCCGTTACGACCTCGACGCCCGGGACGTCGCCGTCGACCAGAGCGGCCACCTGCACACCGACATCCCGCGGCTGCGGGCCGGCGGGGTCGGCGCGCAGTACTGGTCGGTGTACGTCCGCACGGACGCGCCCGACCCGGTCGCGGCCACGCTGGAGCAGATCGACTGCGTGCGGCAGCTGCTGGCCCGCCACCCTGCGGACCTGCGGCCCGCGCTGACGGCCGCCGACATGGAGAGCGCGCGCCGCGAGGGCCGGATCGCCTCGCTCATGGGCGCGGAGGGCGGCCACTCCATCGCCAACTCCCTGGGCACCCTGCGCGGCCTGTACGGGCTGGGCGTGCGCTACCTGACGCTCACCCACAACGACAACGTCGACTGGGCGGACTCCGCGACCGACGAGCCGAGGGCCGGCGGCCTGACCGCCTTCGGCCGCGAGGTCGTGCGGGAGATGAACCGCCTCGGCATGCTCGTCGACCTCTCCCACGTGGCCGCGACGACCATGCGGGACGCGCTCGACGCCGGCTCGGCCCCGGTGATCTTCTCGCACTCCTCCGCGCGGGCCGTGTGCGACCACCCGCGCAACATCCCGGACGACGTCCTGGAGCGGCTGCCCGCCAACGGCGGCATGGCGATGGTGACGTTCGTGCCGAAGTTCGTGCTCCAGGCGGCCGTGGACTGGACGGCCGAGGCCGACGAGAACATGCGCGCCCACGGCTTCCACCACCTCGACACCACCGCGGAGGCCATGAAGGTCCACCGCGCCTTCGAGGAGCGGCACCCGCGCCCGGTCGCCACCGTCTCCACGGTCGCCGACCACCTGGACCACATGCGCGAGGTGGCGGGCGTCGACCACCTCGGCATCGGCGGCGACTACGACGGCACGGCGTTCACCCCGGACGGCCTGGACGACGTCTCCGGCTACCCGAACCTGATCGCCGAACTGCTCGACCGCGGCTGGTCCAAGGCCGACCTGGCCAAGCTGACCTGGAAGAACGCGGTCCGGGTGCTGGACGCGGCCGAGGACGTGGCCCGGGGGCTTCAGCAGACCCGGCCACCGTCCAACGCCACGATCGAGTCGCTGGACGCGCCCGCTTCCTGAGCGGCGAGGGCGGGGTGGTCGGTGCAGCCGGTCACCCCGCCGCTCCCGGCCGGCCGGGCCCTCGGCGGGCACCGGGAGCACCCGGGGAAGACCCTGAGCGCGCGACCGTACCGGGCCGTACCCCGAACGCCGCTCCCACCAGGAACCGCCCCCCGCGCCGTGCGACGGTGACCGTACCTCACGAACGACCGTACGGGAGCCGCCATGGCAGATCTCCAGGACGACCTGCGCCCCACCGTCGCGGCCGGCGACCTCGACGACCTGGCCGACCCGTACCCCGAGGACGCGCTGGTCACGGCGGAGTCGTACGAGCCCGTCTCCGACCCGGACGACGCGCCGATGACCCGCGCGCACGCCGTGCTCGCCGCGCACCCCGTCGCCGACGGTTACAACGGACTGCCCTGGGCCCTCAAGCGCCTGTCGTACTACGACCTGGAGCTCGGCGAGAGCACCGTCGACACGGACGTGCCCCGGCTGCGCGACGGCCATGTGGGCGCCCTGTTCTGGTCGTTGCACCTGCCGGAGGGCATGGACGGGGACCGCGCCGTCGGCGCCACCCTGGAGCAGCTGGACCTGGCCAAGACCGTCGCGCGCGGCTGTGCGGAGGGCCTGCGCCCCGCCGGTACCGCGGGGGAGGTCGTGGACGCGCGCAGCCGCGGCCGGGTCGCCGTGCTCTTCGGCCCCGCCGGAGCCTCGGCGGTGGGCGACTCCGTGGGCATCCTGCGCCAGCTGCACCTGCTCGGCCTGCGCGTGCTGACCTTGACCGGGGTGTCCTGGGCGAGTGAGGCGGGGCTGACCCGGTTCGGCGAGGAGGTCGTGCGCGAGATGAACCGGCTGGGGGTCATCGCGGACCTCTCCGGAGCCTCGCCGCAGACCCTGCGCCGCGCCCTCAGCCTCTCCCGGGCCCCCGTGCTGTGCAGCCGCTCCGCCGCCCGGGCCGTCCGCCCCCACCCGGCCAACCTCCCCGACGACCTGCTGGCGGAGCTGGGCGCCGCCAAGGGGCTGTGTCTGGTGCCGCTGACCGCCGAGCAGACCGGCCCGACCGTCCGCGACGTGGCCGACCACCTGGACCACATCCGGGCCGTGGCCGGACCCCACAGCGTCGGCCTGTCCGGCACGTACGACACCGGCTCCGCCCACCCGCAGGAGCTCGGCGACACCTCCTGCTACCCGCGGCTGATCGCGGAACTGCTGCGCCGCGGCTGGGAGGAGGCCGATGTGGCCCTGCTGACCTGGGGCAACGTCCAGCGTGTGCTGCGCGGCGCCGACTTCACGGCCCGTGCCGCCCAGCAGCGCCGCGCCCCGTCCACGGCGACCATCTCGGAGCTGGACGGCTGACGGGCCCGTCCTCCCGGACGGGCCCGTGGGGTCGCTCGTGCTCGGTCCGGTGTCAGTCGTGCTCGATCCGGCACAGGCAGAACGGATGCCCCACCGGATCGGCGTACACCCGGAAGTCCTTCTTCTCGGCGTCCTCCCGGTCCAGCACCCGCGCGCCCAGCGCCAGCACCCGCTCCTCGGCCGCGTCCATCTCCTCCCAGGTCGACCCGCCGTCGAAGTCCAGGTGGAACTGCTGGGCGTTGCGGTCGGCCCGCGGCCACTCCGGCGGCGTGTAGCCGGGGGAGCGCTGGAAGGCGAGCCGGGGCCCGTCCGGGACGCGCAGCACCACCCAGTCGGGGTCGTCGTCCTCCGGTGTGCCGCCGCCGACCTGCGCGTAGAAGCGGGCCAGGGCACTCGGGTCGGGGCAGTCGAGGACCACGGAACGGAAACGTGCCACAGCGGACATGGGGCCTCCCGGTCTCAGCAGGCGCAGAGGCAGAACGGGTGCCCGGCCGGGTCGGCGTAAACCCGGAAACTGCGTGCCCGGTCCTCGGCGTCCAGCGGCTTCGCGCCGAGCGCCAGCACGCCCTTCTCGGCCGTGTCCAGGTCCTCCACCACCAGGTCGAGGTGGAACTGCTGCGAGTGCTCGGGCGAGGGCCACCGCGGCGGCACGTGGTCGGGGGCGGCCTGGAACGCCAGCGCCGGTCCGCCCGGCACCTTCAGGTCCACCCACTCGTCCTGGCCGTCCGTCTGCACCGTCGGCGTGCCGCCGAGCACCTCCGCGTAGAAGCCCGCGAGGGCGCGCGGGTCGGGACAGTCCAGGACGACGACACCCATCGTGGCGAGAGCCATGACTTCCTCCTCGAAGTCGCTGTTACCCACAAGGAGCGGGTAACCGGTAACCGTTACCTCATGCTCCCGTATCGGCGGTAACCTCGCAAGGGAATTGCTGAGAGGTACGGTCCAGCCATGACGGAGAGATCGCCCGCACCCGGCGGCCTGGCCCTGGTCGAGGCCCTGGTGAACACGCTGGACATCGAGTCGGGCGCCGACGCGCTGGACACGCCGGAGGGCCGGGCGCGCTTCGGGATCACCGACGACGACGCCGCCGAGACGGCCCGCGCCCTGCGCGAGTCGCTGCGCGCCGTCCTCCTCGCCCACGCCGGCCACCCGCCGCACCGCGAGGTGCCCCCGCTCGGCGCGCTCCTCGCCGACGCCCCCCTCGTCGTCACGGTCGACCCGGCGGACGGCACGGCCGCCCTCGTCCCGGCCGGCGGCCCCCCGCTGCACGCGCGCGTGGCGGCCGCCGTCGCCGAGGCGCTGGTCGCGGGCACCTGGACGCGCCTGAAGGCCTGCGAGGCCGCCGACTGCCACTGGGCGTACTACGACCGCAGCCCGGCCGGCCGCGGACGCTGGTGCTCGATGCAGGTCTGCGGGGCCCGGGCCAAGATGCGCCGCTACCGGGCCAAGGGGGCGTGACCCGCCCCCGCGTCCGGGCCGGGTGGGGCAGAATGCAACAAGACGCCGGTTCGGCCGACTGAGCCTCGGCCGAACCGGCGTCGCCTGTTCCCGTGTCCCCCGGCGCCTACGCCCTGGGACGTCCCATCGCCCGGTAGGTCCAGCCGGCCTTGCGCCAGCGCTCCGGGTCCAGGGCGTTGCGGCCGTCCAGGACGACCCGGGCCGCCGCGACCTCGCCGAGGGCCTCCTCGTCCAGCTCGCGGAACTCCCGCCACTCCGTCAGGTGCAGCACGATGTCGGCGCCCCGCACGGCCTCCAGCGCCGAGTCCGCGTAACCGAGGGTCGGGAAGACGCGGCGGGCGTTGTCCATGCCCTTCGGGTCGTACACCGTGACCTGGCCGCCCTGGAGGTGGATCTGCCCGGCCACGTTCAGCGCGGGGGAGTCCCGCACGTCGTCGGAGTCGGGCTTGAAGGTCGCGCCCAGCACCGCCACGCGCTTGCCGAGGAACGGCCCGCCGCCCAGCGCCTGCCGGGCCAGCTCCACCATCTGCCCGCGCTGGCGCATGTTGATCGAGTCGATCTCCCGCAGGAACGTCAGCGCCTGGTCCGCGCCCAGCTCACCGGCGCGCGCCATGAACGCCCGGATGTCCTTCGGCAGGCAGCCGCCGCCGAAGCCGATACCGGCCCGCAGGAACTTCTTGCCGATCCGGTCGTCGTAGCCGATCGCCTCGGCGAGCTTGGCCACGTCGCCGCCGGCGGCCTCGCACACCTCCGCCATGGCGTTGATGAAGGAGATCTTGGTCGCGAGGAAGGAGTTCGCCGAGGTCTTCACCAGCTCCGCGGTCGGGAAGTCCGTCACCACGAACGGCGAGCCCTCGGCGATCGGGGTCGCGTACACCTCCCGCAGCAGCTTCTCGGCCCGCTCGCTGCGCACGCCCACCACGATCCGGTCCGGGTGCAGCGTGTCGTCGACGGCGAAGCCCTCGCGCAGGAACTCCGGGTTCCAGGCCAGCTCGGCGTCCTCCCCGGCCGGCGCGTGCGCGCTCAGGTACGCCGCGAGCCGGTCCGCCGAGCCCACCGGCACCGTCGACTTGCCGACCACCAGCGCGGGCCCGTGCAGATGGGGCGCGAGCGAGGCGAACGCGGAGTCGACGTACGACATGTCGCAGGCGTACTCGCCGTGCCGCTGCGGGGTGTTCACGCAGACGAAGTGCACATCGCCGAAGGCGCCGATCTCGACCCAGTCCTGGGTGAAGCGCAGCCGGCCGCTGGTGCCCTCGAACCCGGCGACGTGCTTGCGCAGCAGCTCGTCCAGACCCGGCTCGTACATCGGGGCCTCGCCCCGCTCCAGCATCTCGATCTTCTCGCGGACGACGTCGAGAGCGAGCACCTCGAAGCCCAGCTCGGCCATGGCCGCGGCGTGTGTCGCGCCGAGATAACCGGTGCCGATCACGGTGATCTTCAGGGCCATGGGTGCTCCAGGGGTCTACGGCATGTGGTGCGCGCCCGAGCATAGCCGGGGCATGGCGGCGTGCTTCACCGGGCAACTTCTCGCTGTCGTCTAGCTCACGTATCCCTCCCGTGGGCGACCCCATAAACTTTTGATTACTTAACGGTAGTTAGCGCCACCATCGCAGCGTTTTGGAGCGTGAGAGACCTTGGCCGGATCGGCTGACTTCGACCTGTACCGCCCGTCCGAGGAGCACGACATGCTCCGTGACGCCGTCCGCTCGCTGGCCGAGGCGAAGATCGCGCCGCACGCCGCCGCGGTGGACGAGGAGGCCCGCTTCCCGCGCGAGGCCCACCAGGCGCTGGTCGCGAACGACCTGCACGCGGTGCACGTGCCCGAGGAGTACGGCGGCGCCGGGGCCGACGCCCTGGCGACCGTCATCGTGATCGAGGAGGTCGCCCGCGTGTGCGCCTCGTCGTCCCTGATCCCGGCCGTGAACAAACTGGGCTCGCTGCCGGTGATCCTGTCCGGCTCCGAGGAGCTGAAGAAGAAGTACATGACCCCGCTGGCCAAGGGCGACGGCATGTTCTCCTACTGCCTGTCCGAGCCGGACGCCGGTTCCGACGCGGCCGGCATGAAGACCCGCGCGGTCCGCGACGGCGACTTCTGGGTCCTCAACGGCGTCAAGCGCTGGATCACCAACGCCGGCGAGTCCGAGTACTACACGGTCATGGCCGTCACCGACCCCGCCAAGCGCTCCAAGGGCATCTCCGCCTTCGTCGTGGAGAAGTCCGACGAGGGCGTCTCCTTCGGCGCGCCGGAGAAGAAGCTCGGCATCAAGGGCTCCCCGACCCGCGAGGTCTACCTCGACAACGTCCGCATCCCCGCCGACCGCATGATCGGCGAGGAGGGCACCGGCTTCGCCACCGCGATGAAGACGCTGGACCACACCCGCATCACCATCGCCGCCCAGGCCCTCGGCATCGCCCAGGGCGCCCTCGACTACGCCAAGGGCTACGTCAAGGAGCGCAAGCAGTTCGGCAAGCCGATCGCCGACTTCCAGGGCGTCCAGTTCATGCTCGCCGACATGGCCATGAAGATCTCGGCCGCGCGCGCCCTGACCTACCAGGCCGCCGCCGCCTCCCAGCGCGTCGACAGCGACCTCACCTACCTGGGCGCCGCCGCCAAGTGCTTCGCCTCGGACGTGGCGATGGAGGTCACCACGGACGCCGTCCAGCTCCTCGGCGGCTACGGCTACACCCGCGACTACCCGGTCGAGCGCATGATGCGCGACGCCAAGATCACCCAGATCTACGAGGGCACCAACCAGGTGCAGCGCATCGTCATGGCCCGCAACCTGCCGTAACGCCTTCCTCGGCGCCCCCTGCCCCGGCCCCCGGCTCACCCCCGGGGGCCGGGGCGTCCCACCGGATCACAGGAAGCGGCGGATGGGGGTGACCGCGGCCTCGGCCAGCCGCCACGGCAGCGGACGCCGCCGCCAGCGGACCGGATCGATCGGCTCGCTCAGTTTCCGGTCGGCGTCGAAGTCGGCGTCGAGCGTCGCGGTGAAGTCCTCGTCGAGGACGGCCAGGACGACCTCCTCGTCGTGCTCCATGGAGCGGCGGTTGAAGTTGGTCGACCCGATGAGCGAGCAGACCCCGTCCACGGTGACGATCTTCGTGTGCAGCATGGTCGGCTGGTACTCCCGCACGTCCACCCCGGCGTCGACCAGCGTCTGGTAGTGCTGCCGCCCGGCCAGCAGACAGGCCCGCTGGTCGGTGTGCGGCCCGGGCAGCAGGATCTCCACCCGCACCCCGCGCCGGGCCGCCGCGGCCAGCAGGTCGATGAAGTACGTGTCGGGGGCGAAGTAGGCCGTGGCCAGCCGCAGCCGCTCCTGCGCCGAGGTGATCAGCACCCGCAGCACCGTCTGCATGTCCTGCCAGCCGAAGGAGGCCGAGCCCCGCACGACCTGGACGGTGGACCGCCCGGGCTGGTGCTGCGCGGTGAACCGGTCGTGCTCGTCGTAGAGGTCGTCGTGGCACTCGGCCCAGTTCTGCGCGAAGGCCGCGGCGATGCCGTCCACGGCCGGGCCGCGGACCTGTACGTGGGTGTCGCGCCACTCGTCGGGGTTGCGGGCGTTGCCGCACCACTCCTGCGCTATGCCGACGCCCCCGGTGAACGCGGTCTGCTCGTCGGTGACCAGCACCTTGCGGTGGCAGCGGTGGTTCTGCCGCATCGGCGACAGTCGCGCGGGCGGCCGGAACCAGGCCACCTGGACCCCGGCCTCGTCCATGGCCTTCAGCAGGTCCGGCTCGATCTCCTTGGCCCCGAAGCCGTCCAGCAGCAGCCGCACCCGCACGCCCGCCCGGGCCCGGTCGGCCAGGGCCTCGGCGAACTCGTGGGCGATCTCACCGCGCCAGTACACGAACGTCATCATGTCGACGGTGTGCTCGGCGGCCCGGATCGCGGCCAGCATCGCGGGGAAGATCTCGTCCCCGTTGCGCAACGGCACGAGCTCGTTGCCCTCGGTCGCGGCGATGCCGATCAGCCGTTCCAGCCGTCTGCGCAGCCGCTGCTTGCGTTCCTCCGGCTCCTGCGGCGTCCGCCGCTCCTCGTACGTCTGCTGTGTCATGCGTGCTCTCCCCTGCCCCGGGCCGCTGGCCGCCCCCTGCCCCGCGCGCCGCCGACCTCGGGGACGCGCCTTCACCCTCCTTGCCGCTGCCCGCGGTTTCACGCAGGGCCGTGGTGAGCCGCACACGGGCCGGCCCGCCCTGTGGTGCTCATGGGGCCGCAGGCGTAGGACGGAAGGCACGGGGGCCGACCCCCGGCCCTCGCCGTCCCCCCGGGAGGAAGCCATGACCCAGCAGCCCGCCACCGCGACCCCGCTCAGCAAGGAGATGCAGGACTGCGTCCAGGCGTGCATGACCTGCCACGGCGTGTGCGAGGAGACCATGAGCTCCTGCCTGCAGAGGGGCGGCCCGGCCCAGATGCAGATCATGCGCGCCGTGATGGACTGCGCCGAGATGACGCGCATGTGCGCCGACATGATGATGCGCCGCTCGCCCCTCGCGGCCGACATGTGCGCGATGTGCGCCCGGGCCTGCGACATGTGCGCCGAGGCGTGTATGTCCATGCCGGACGACGCCCAGATGATGCGCTGCGCCGAGTCCTGCCGCAGCTGCGCGGAGATGTGCCGCGCGATGTCGGCGACCGCGATGTGAGCACCGCGTCACGACACACGCAGGGGGCACCCGCCCGGATGCCCCCTGCGTGCCGTACGTCTCGTGCTCAGTTGCCCGAGACGGTCACCGTCTCGTCGTTCTTCAACTGGTTCACCAGCGTCTTCACCTTCGCGGTGTCCCACTGGAGGTTGCCGTTCGGGGCGCTGCCCGAGATCGGCATGTTCATCGACTTGCCCTCGCCGCCGCTGACGCCCTTCATCGCCCAGAACATCGACGCCAGGTCGAACAGGCCCATGTCCTTGTCGACGACCAGGGAGTCCAGGCCCGCGCCCATGGTCGGGTACAGCTTGAACGGGTTCAGGATCGTGCTCGGGGTGGCGACCTGGTTGGCCAGGGCCGAGAGGAACTTCTGCTGGTTCTTCGTACGGTCCAGGTCGGAGCCCGCGAGGGCGTAGCGGGTGCGGACGAAGGCCAGGGCCTGCTCGCCGTCGAGGGTCTGCCTGCCCTTCTTCAGGTCGGCGCCGGACTTGGTGTCCTTGATGTCCTGCGGGATGTCCATCTCGACCCCGCCGACCGCGTCCACGATGTTCGCGAAGCCGCCGAAGCCGATCTCCACGTAGTGGTCGATGTGCAGGCCCGTGTTGGCCTCGACGGTGCGCACCAGCAGCTCCGGGCCGTCCTCCGCGTAGGCCGCGTTCAGCTTCGTCTGGCGGCCCGTGGCCTGGTAGAGCTTGCCGGAGTCGGAGCCCTTGTAGGAGGGGATCGTGACGTTGGAGTCACGCGGCAGCGAGATCAGCGTCGGGCCGTTGCTCCCGGTGTGCAGGATCATCATCGAGTCCGTGCGCTTGCCCTCGGCGGACCCGGTGTGCAGCTTCTTCTTCTCCTCGGCCGACATGCCGGCACGGCTGTCGGAGCCGACGATCAGGTAGTTGGTGCCCTCGCCCGCCTCCGGCCGGTCGATGACCTTCGACAGGTCGACGTCGCGGTTGAGCTTGGAGTCGGCCCAGAAGTAGGTGGCGACGCTCGTCACGACCAGCAGCGTCACCACGGTGACGGCCGTCACCTTGATACGGCGGCGCCAGTTCGGCGCGGGACGCGGGTCGTACCCGCCGCCGCCCGGGCCGCCGGGGCCGCGCCCGCCGGGGGAGCCGTAGACCTGACCGGTGTTGTAGCCGCTGTCGTACCCCGGCTGCGGCTCGGCGTAGCCGCCGTCCACGTACGACGGCTGCTGCGGGACGCCACCGTGGGCGCCCTGCCCGGGCGGCGCCGCCGGACCGCGGCGCACCTGCCGCATGACACGGGCGCTCTCCGGCTGTGCGCTGGAGCTGCCCCGTCCGTACCGGCTGCCGCGGTTGTCGCCGGAGAACCCCTCGGGCCAATCATTCATGCCGACAGTGTGCAGGTCCCGGTGGTGGGCCATACAAGAGTCGTCGGAAAATCAGAGCACGGCTGTGGCGAAGCTGACACAAATCCCCCGCACCACGCCTCGGCATAAGGTGGGGGCCATGACAGACCAGGTCCCAGCTGCGGATTCCGGCAGTCCGGAGATCCCGGGCAAGCCGACTTCGGCGTCCCGCACCACCCTCAGCCACATCATGACCCACAACGACACGAACCTGCTGGGCACGGTGCACGGCGGGGTGATCATGAAGCTGGTCGACGACGCGGCCGGTGCGGTGGCCGGGCGGCACTCGGGCGGGCCGGCCGTCACCGCCTCGATGGACGAGATGGCGTTCCTGGAGCCGGTCCGCGTCGGCGATCTCGTCCACGTCAAGGCACAGGTCAACTGGACCGGCCGCACCTCCATGGAGGTCGGCGTGCGGGTCCTGGCCGAACGCTGGAACGAGTCCGCGCCGCCCACCCAGGTCGGCTCCGCCTACCTCGTCTTCGCGGCGGTCGACGCCGACGGCAAGCCCCGCCGGGTCCCGCCTGTCCTCCCGGAGACCGAGCGCGACAAGCGCCGCTACCAGGAGGCGCAGATCCGCCGCACGCACCGCCTGGCCCGCCGCCGGGCGATCATGGAGCTCCGCGAGAAGCGGGTCGCGGAGGGCTTCGAGGACTGAGGCGGCCCTCCTACGAGCACGCCACCTCGTCCCCGCGGACCACGCCGAACTCACCCTGGCCCGGGTCCTCGGCCCGGACCTTGCGCACCCGCTCGAAGTCCGCGCCCGCGATCACCTTCAGGGTCGCGCCCAGGCCCTTGACCGGCCGCAGCTCACTGCCCGGCAGCGCCGTCGCCAGGGACTTGGCCGAGCGGTCCCAGCGGGGGTCGTAGGCGACGATCGTGCGCTTGACGTCGCGGGCCGCGGCGTTGACCGGGGCCTTGGTCGTGCGGAAGCCGGTCGAGGCGAGCGCCGCGTCCACGCGGCGGCCCAGCCCGGGCGTGCCCGTGCCGTTCTCCACCTGGACCCGGATCTGCTGCGGGGCGACCGAGACGATCCGGGCGGCCGCCCGCGAGCGGTGCGCGGACAGCGGCTGGTCCTGGCGCAGGGCGTGGAAGAGCCGCTCCGACTTCACCGGGTCCCACTTCAGCGTCGAGCCGACGCCCTTCACGGCGTACCCCATGCGCCCGATCGGGACGGTGGTGAACTCCGAGGAGGAGGGGGAGAAGTTCCGCATGGCCCGGCCCAGGTCCAGCATCTCGTCCGTGCCGAAGCCCTTGTCGGCCCGCACCGAACCGAGCACGGCCCGGGTGACGTCCCGGAACTTCATGGGGTTGAGGAGGATCCCGGAGGAGGTGACGCGTTCCACGAGCGCGGCCATGAAGCGCTGCTGCCGTTTCATCCGGCCCAGGTCGGAGGCGCCGTCGACATGGCGGGCGCGCACGTACTGCAGCGCCTGCCCGCCGGCCAGGGTGTGCCGGCCCGCCGGGAGGTTCAGGCCGGTGTAGCTGTCCTTCAGCGGGTCCGCGGTGCAGATCTGCACGCCGCCGACCACGTCGACCGTCTTCATGAAGCTGGTGAAGTCGACCTCCACGTAGTGGTCGATCTTCACCTTGGTCATGCTCTCGACCGTCCGCACGGTCAGCTGCGGCCCGCCCTCCGCGTACGCCGCGTTCAGCTTGAGGGGGTGCCCGCCGTGCCGCTTGCCGGAGGTGCGGTCGGTGTGCGGGGGCGTCACGGCGTACGAGTCGCGCGGGAGGCTCACCACGCTCGCGCGCTCCCGGTCCTCCGAGATGTGCACGATCATCATCGTGTCGGTGCAGTGGCAGGGCGCGCCGCCCAGCCGGTACTTGTGCCGCTCCGCCCTGCTGATCTTCTCGCGGCCGTCGGTGCCGACGAGCAGGACGTTCATGCCGTGGCCCGCCCGGGGCCGGTTCTTCATGTCCTTGAAGGCGTCGACGCGGGAGATGTCGGCGTCCAGGCTGGTCACCACCGCGTGCCCGATCCCGGCCGAGGCGAGCACCACCACGGACAGCGTGGTGACGGCCCGCATGCCCCAGCGCGGCCTGCGGCGCCGGGCGGGCGGCGCGGGCCGGCGCGGGGCGGGGCGGGGCGAGGGCTGCGGACGGCGCCGGACAGCGGCGGTGGGCCGAGGGGACCGCGGCGGCGTGGGCATGGGGACACCTCCGGACGACGGCCGTACGTGGGATCCGTGAAACCGTAGGCCGATACGATCTGCGGCCCGCGCCACCGCCCCCGCGGCGCGCACCGGTGTCCCCCGTTCGCGGTAACGTGAGCCCCCTATGAACGCCAATCCCGACGTGCGGCTCCCCGCCGTTTCCGTGATCATGCCCGTCCTCAACGAGGAGCGGCATCTGCGGGGAGCAGTCCAAGCGATCCTCGCGCAGGAGTACGCCGGCGAGATGGAGGTCGTGATCGCCCTCGGTCCGTCCACGGACCGCACGGACGAGATCGCCGCCGAGCTCGTGGCCGAAGACCCGCGTGTGCACACCGTCCCCAACCCCACCGGCCGTACGCCCGCCGCGCTGAACGCCGCGATCAACGCCTCCCGGCATCCGATCGTGGTCCGCGTCGACGGCCACGGCATGCTCTCGCCGAACTACATCGCCACCGCCGTACGGCTCCTGGAGGAGACCGGCGCGCAGAACGTCGGCGGCATCATGCACGCCGAGGGCGAGAACGACTGGGAGCACGCGGTCGCCGCCGCGATGACCTCGAAGATCGGGGTCGGCAACGCCGCGTTCCACACCGGCGGCCAGGCCGGTCCGGCCGAGACCGTCTACCTGGGGGTGTTCCGGCGCGAGGCGCTGGAGCAGCAGGGCGGCTACAACGTGGAGTTCATCCGCGCCCAGGACTGGGAGCTGAACTTCCGCATCCGGGAGGCCGGCGGGCTGATCTGGTTCTCGCCCGAGCTGAAGGTGTCGTACCGGCCGCGGCCGAGCGTGCGGGCGCTCGCCAAGCAGTACAAGGACTACGGCCGCTGGCGGCACGTCGTCGCCCGCTACCACGAGGGCTCGATCAACCTGCGCTACCTCGCCCCGCCGACCGCGGTGTGCGCGATCGCGGCCGGGATCCTGGTGGGCGCGGCGCTGACCCCGTGGGGCTTCGTGGTGCCCGGCGGCTACCTCGCGGCGATCCTGCTGGGCTCGGTGCCCGCGGGCAGGGGGCTGCCGCTGAAGGCGCGGCTGCAGATCCCCGTGGCGCTGGCCACGATGCACATGTCGTGGGGCTGGGGCTTTCTGACCAGCCCGCGTTCGCTGGCGAAGAAGGTCATCGCGTCCCGGCGCCCGGCCGTCCGCGCGGACGCGGCGGCGAGCTGACCGACGCACCGGGGCCCGCCGTCCGTCCGGACGGCGGGCCCCGTTCTCATGCCGTGGCCGTGCTCACCACCGGTAGGGGCGGTAGACGTCCATGCACTCCTTCTTGTCCGCGGTCAGCGCGTCCGCGCTGTCGGGCAGGTCGCCCGCCTTCACCGGCTCCTGCTCGGGGTAGGTGGTGCCCTCCCGCCAGTCGGAGCCGATGGTCAGCGTGGTGGTGACACCGTCGGTGGCCCGCACCCGGCTGCTCGGGATGCCGACCGCCTCGGCGACCGACAGCGCGTTGGCCCGGCCCTGCGCCCCGGTGCTCTCCGGGTACGTCACCTGCGTCCGGTTCCGCGGGTCCTGCTGTCCCGAGGCGACCGCCCGCACGAACCCCTCCTGCTGCAGCGCGGCCACGATCGCGGCGGCCCGGTTCGGCACCGCCGCCCCCTGCTCGCCCGCCGTGCCGTTGACGACCGTCACCGACAGCCCTTCCGCGGGCGCGGCGGCGGGGCCGGTGGCCCGGACCGAGGCCGGCGACGGGCCCGCCCCGGCAGCGGCCTTCCCGCCCTTGTCGAAGGAGACGTCGTCGCGGAGCATCGCCCACATCTTGTCCGCGTCCGCGGGCTTGGGCAGCAGGTGGTTGCGGTCCAGCGGGTCCTCGATCCACGGCATCGTCGTCATCGTGATCCGGCTGGTCGGGACCGACTTCAGCTGCATGCCCAGGTCGTACAGCTCCTTGACCGTGCCGATCTCCTCGGACACCTTCAGCGCCTTGGTGCCCGCCTCGGCCAGGCCCATCAGCCGGCCCGTGTCGGTGAAGACGTTCTGGTCCTTCAGCGTGCGGATCATCGCGTTCATGTACATGTGCTGCGCCTTGGCCCGCAGCGGGTCGCTGCCCCAGGCGTGCCGGGTGCGCAGCCACTGCAGCGCCTGCTTGCCCCGCACGTTGTGCGTGCCGGCCGTGAGCTTCAGCCCGGAACCGCCGCGCTGGCCGGACAGCGGCCGGTCCCAGACGTTCTGGTTGACGCAGACGGGCACACCGCCGATCGCGTCCGCCATGTCCACCACTCCGGCGAAGTCGACCATCATCCAGTGGTCGATGTACACGCCGGTCAGTTCCTGCCAGGTCGCCAGGGTGCAGCCCGGCCCGCCGCGCTGGAGCGACTCGTTGATGATCGTGTTCTTCGCCGGGTAGGTCTCGCCGGTGTCGGGGTCGGTGCACTTGGGGATGTCCACCCGGGTGTCCCGCGGGATGCTCACCACGGCCGCGCTCTCGCGGTCCGCCGAGACGTGCAGCAGCATCTGCACATCGGCCAGGGGCTTGCTGCCGACGTTGTCCCGGCTGCCGCCGAGCTTGACGTTCTCCGCCGAGTTCCGGCTGTCGGAGCCGATCAGCAGGATGTTCAGCGGGGTCTGGCCGGCCGCGTTGGGCTCGGTCCTGCTGACGTCGGAGTCGCCGGCGTTGCGCTTGCCCTTGTCGATGTTGGCGTTCAGATGGCGGTAGTAGAGGTAACCGGCGCCGGCCGTCCCGAGTATCAGGACCGACAGCACGAGCGCGGACCAGCGCAGTATCCGGCGTCCGCCACCGCGGCGCCTGCCGCGCGGCCGGTCCGGGCCGCCCCCGTCACCGTCGCCCTCCGCGGCGGCCGCCTCCGTCCCCGGCCGCTCGTCCTGGGCCAGCCCGCCCGCGTCCCGCCGCCTGCCGCCTCCGCGCACGTCACTCTGCGCCATACCCTGCCTCCCCACCCCTACGGCCGGCCCACGGGCCCGCTCCGCGTCGTGTTCGATCGCGGGCGAACCGTGTCCGTCCAGGCCGGGGGTTTCCCGGCCCCCGCCGGACACGGCGGTTCCCGCTCCTGGTTGGACACCTGACATGCCCGCTCGGATGTACACCCGGCCCGTATGTCCGGGCATGTCCTGCCCACCTGTCAGACGCGGGAAAGGACGCTCAGGTCACTTCGCGCACTCGACCTTGTCGGCCGTGGACTTCCGCACGTCGTCCGGAACCTTCGAGGGAGTGGTCAGGGGGACGCCCGCGCCCTTGAAGTCCTTGCCGAGGGTCAGCGTCATCGCGGGCAGCCCCTGGGAGTTGTCCACACTCTCGCCCGGCTTCATCGCGGACCCGGACAGACCCATGATCGCGGCCAGCCTGCGCGCCTGGGCGGCCTGGTCGGGCGCGTACTCCAGGGTCGTCTTCGCCAGCTCCGCGGGGGCGTTGCCGGCGTTCTCCGACTTGGTGACGCCCTCCTCGACCTGCAGCCAGCTCAGGGTCTCCTGGGCGCTGCCGCCGACGGCACCGCCGTTGAGGATGCGCACCCGCACCTCGGAGGCCGGGGCCTTGCTGCCCTTGAGCCGGGCGGCCTCGGCGTCCTTCTCCTTCTTCTTCTGCTGCTTCACCTCGGTCAGCGACACGTCGTCACGGACCATCGCGAAGAGCTGCTGGGCCTGCGGCTGCTTGAGGACCACCGTCGCCTTGACCGTCTCCGAGGGGTTGTCGACGACGGGCACGGTCGCGAAGGTGAGGTTCTTCGTGTCGAACTTGCCCAGCTCCGCCCCGAGATCGGCCAGCTTCTTGATCGTGCTGATCTGCGAGTCGACGGTCAGCGCCTTGGTGCCCGCCTCCGCCAGCTTGATCATCTTGGCGGGGCTGGTGAGGGTGTCGTTGGACTTCAGCTTGCGCATCAGCGAGCCCAGGAACTGCTGCTGCAGCTCGATGCGGCTCAGGTCGCCGCCGAAGCCCACGGAGTGCCGCGTGCGGACGAAGGCCAGGGCCTCCTCGCCCTCGATCGTGTGCTCGCCCTTGGGCAGGTCGAGCTTGGAGTCCTTGTCCTTGATGTCCTTGGCCAGGCACACGTCGACCCCGCCGACCGCGCTGGTCAGCGTCTTGACCGCGTTGAAGTCGGCCACCATGAAGTGGTCCATCTTCAGCCCGGTGAGCTCGGTGATCGTGCGCATGGTGCAGCTCGGCGTCCGCTCCTCCTGCCCGAGGCTGTTGTTGAAACGTGTGCGCTGCTGTCCCGGGATGACCTTCTCGGTGCCGTCCTCCTGGGTCGTCGGACAGTCCGGGATGTCGGTGATCAGGTCCCGCGGGATGCTCAGCACCGTCGCGTTCGAGCGGTCCCGGGAGACGTGCAGCACCAGCGTGGTGTCCGCGTGCCCGGCGCTGTCCTTGTCGCCGTAGCCCTCGTTGCCCGCTCCGGTGCGCTTGTCGGTGCCGATCAGCAGGATGTTGATCGCGCGGTCCTTGCTGAAGCCGCCGGTGCCGGCGCCGTCGTCGGAGACGGACGTGATGTTGTTGTTGAGGTGCTCGTAGTAGAGGTACGCGGCCGCGCTCACACCGACCAGCACGAAGGCCAGCGAGCCGCCGGTCCACACGAGGACCTTCCTGCCCTTCGACTGCTGCGGCGCGGGACGGCGTCCGCGTCGCCCGGCGGCCGGTTCGGCCGGGGCGCCGGTGCGTCTGCGCGGGGCAGCCGCCTCGTCGGCCGGAGCCTTGCCTGTGGGCCCGGCGGGGGCGGCGGTCCGGCGGGCGCGTGCCGTGCCGCCCGCTCCGCTCGCGCCGCGGGCGCCGGAACCGCGGGGGCCGGGAACGGGCGACTGCGGTGCGGAAGGAGCCAGTCGCAGTTCGTATTCACCGGTGTCCGGGTTGAGCACCCACTGGTCTGCGGGGTCGATGTCGTCCGCCCGCCCACGGCCTTGCGCGTCCACGGTTGCCTGATTCCTCCGTCGGGCCACGCGGCGCCCTCCCCGGAAGGCGCACGGTGTCGGTCAAGCAGTGCCCGTCCCCGGGACGGACCTCGTGGGTGAGAGCACTGGATCGCACACACTATCCGCACACTTCGGCGTCAAGCGACGTGGGTGACGGATTCCACGTCCTCACAACTGGGCAATCCCGCCCAATTGTTTGCCGGCAGCTCGGTCAACACCCGTCAATGCAGGCTCACTTGGCGCACTCCACCTTGTCGGCCGTGGACTTCTGCACGCCCTCGGGCGCCTTCGAGGGAGTGGTCAGCGGGACGCCCGCGCCCTTGAAGTCCTTGCCGAGGGTCAGCGTCATCGCGGGCAGCCCCTGGGAGTTGTCCACGCTCTCGCCCGGCTTCATCGCGGACCCGGACAGACCCAGCAGATCGGCGAGGCGACGGGCCTGGGGGGCCTGGTCGGGCGCGTACTCCAGGGTCGTCTTCGCCAGCTCCGCGGGGGCGTTGCCGGCGTTCTCCGACTTGGTGACGCCCTCCTCGACCTGCAGCCAGCTCAGGGTCTCCTGGGCGCTGCCGCCGACGGCACCGCCGTTGAGGATGCGCACCCGCACCTCGGAGGCCGGCGCCCTGCTGCCCTTGAGCCGGGCGGCCACGGCGGCGGCCTCCTTCTTCTTCCGCTCCTTGACGGCCGTGAAGGACACGTCGTTCCTGATCATGTCGAAGACCTGCGGAGCGGTCGACTCGTTGAGGACGACCGTGCTCTTGACCTTCTCCGCCGGGTTGTCGACCACCGGGACCGTGGTGAAGGTCAGGTTCTTGACGTTGAGCTTGCCCAGTTCCAGGCCCAGGTCCTTCAGCTTGCCGATGCTGTCCAGCTGCGAGTCGACGGTCAGCGCCTTGGTGCCCGCCTCCGCCAGCTCGAGCATCTTGGAGGGGCTGGTGAGGGTGTCGTTGGACTTCAGCTTGCGCATCAGCGCGCTCAGGAACTGCTGCTGCAGCCCGATCCGGCTCAGGTCGCCGCCGAAGCCCACGGAGTGCCGGGTCCGCACGAACGCCAGCGCCTGCTCGCCCTCGATGGTGTGCGTGCCCTTGGACAGCTTCAGCTTCGAGTCCGGGTCGTCGATGTCCTTGGCCAGGCAGACCTCGACCCCGCCGACCGCACTGGTCAGCGTCTTGACGGCGTTGAAGTCGGCCACCATGAAGTTGTCCGGCTTGACCCCGGTCAGCTCGGTCACCGTCCGCATGGTGCAGCTGGGGGTGCGGCCGTCCTGGCCGAGGCTGGTGTTGAAGCGGGCGTTCTGCGTGCCGGGGATGATCTTTTGGGTGCCGTCCTCCTGCGTGGTCGGGCAGTCCGGGATGTCGGTGACGAGGTCGCGCGGGATGCTCAGCGCGGTCGCGTTCGAGCGGTCCTTGGAGACGTGCAGCAGGATCGTGGTGTCGGCGTGGCCGGGGCTGCCGGCGTCGCCGTACTTGTCGTTGCCCGCCCCGGTGCGCTTGTCGGTGCCGATCAGCAGGATGTTGATCGCCTTGTCCTTGCTGAAGCCACCGGTGCTGGCACCGTCGTCGGAGACGGAGGCGATGTTGTCGTTGAGGTGCTCGATGTAGAAGTAGGCCGCACCGGCACCGGCGACCAGCACGAACGCCATCGTGCCGCCGGTCCACAGCAGGGCCTTCTTCCCCTTCGAGGCCTTGGCCGGGCGCCGTCCGCGCCGTCCCGGCGGCGGCTCCTCCGGCGCCCCGCGCCGCCTGCGCGGCGGCGGCACCGCGCGGCCGGGTGCCCCGGGCTCGGAGCGGCCGGGCGCCGCGGTGGCGGAGCGCGCGGGTGCCTGCGTGCGGGAGCGGGTCCGCGGCCGCGCGTCGGACGCGGACGGCCTGCGGGGCGAGGGAACACCCGACTGCGGTGCGGAAGCGGACAGTCGCAGTTCGTATTCACCGGTGTTCGGGTTGAGCACCCACTGGTCTGCGGGGTCGATGTCGTCCGCCCGCCCACGGCCTTGCGCGTCCACGGTTTTCTGTTTCCTCCGTCGGGGCACGCGGCGCCTCCCCCACCAAGGCGCCCGGGTCTCGGTCACACAGTGCGCGACCTCAGGACCGTCCTCAGAGCCGGGCGCACCGGATCGCTCACACTAACCGCCCACTTCAGTGCAGAGCGACGGCGGTGACAAATTCCACGTCCCTACACCTGGGCAATTCGCCCATTTCCCGGGTGAAGAGTTCGTTACATGGAAGTGCCTTGGGGGCCGCTTTACTCACACGTGTCCTCGGCCGCGGTGTTCCCCCGGAACGTCGGCGGCGGGGAGACGGTGACGACCGGCGCGGAGAACGGCCCCGGATGCGAATCCCCGTACGACCCCTCACGCGCCCGAGTGGGCCGCAGAGGCGCGGAACCGCGCGGCACGTCGCGGGCGATCACCACCGGGGTGTCCGTGCGCAGCCGCTCGAACAGCCGGTCCGCCTCGGGCTCCACGAGCTGGTCGCGATTGGCGTCGTACGTATACGACTCCCGGGGGACGGTCAGGAATTGCACTTGTTCCATGGGGATGTCGCGCAGACCGCGCACGAGTTCGTACAAGCCGCGCAGACTCGCCAGATCCGGGTCGGTGGTGAGAGAGGACGTGGCCGCGTCGAGCACGGGATACAGCTTCGCCGGATTCAGCAGGACGTCATTGCTGCGCACCTTGTTGACGAGCGCTCCGAGAAATCGCTGCTGCCGTTCCATACGCTCGGTGTCGCTGCCGTCGCCCAGCGTCTTGCGGGCCCGGACGTAGCCGAGGGCCTGCTCGCCGTCGAGCTTCACGCGCCCGGCGGGCAGCCGCAGCCGGGCGGCCCGGTCGTCGATCGGCTCGCGCAGGCACACCTCGACGCCGTCGACGGCGTCGACCATCTCCTTGAAGCCGTGGAAGTCGACGACGACGTGGTGGTCGACGCGGATGTCGGTGAGCTTCTCGACGGTGCGGATGGTGCAGGCCGAGCCGCCCACCTGGAACGCCTGGTTGAACATGGCGAACCGCGGCGCGCTGCGCGACCCGTCCCGGCGCCGGCAGGCGGGCAGGTCCACCATCAGGTCCCGGGGCAGGGAGACGGCCGTGGCGCTGCGCCGCCCCGCCGACAGGTGCAGCAGGATCGCGGTGTCCGAGCGCTCGGTGCCCGAGTCGCGTCCGTAGCGGGCGTTGCCGTCGCCGTGGCGGGAGTCCGAGCCGATCAGCAGGATGTTGCGCGCGTCCTTGACCAGCGAGGTGGGCCGTTCCTTCTCGTACCGCCTGAGCTCGGCGGCGGCCGCCTCGTCGGGGGTGATGTTCCCGCTGAGCTTCGCGTAGACGGCCCAGCCGGCGGCCACGCCCGCCACGAGGAGCCCGGCCGCCACGAGCGCCGCGACGCGCACCCGCCGCGCCCGGCGCCGCCGCACGCGCCCCCGCTCGCTGGCGGACGCCCCCAGGCCCGGACCGACCCTGTAGCCCACGGCAGCAACCACCCCTCCTGACGCCGGAACGTCCCACGCGCAGTGCTCCTACGACGATGGCGCGGATGAGGGGCGGGGGCCGGGTCGGGATGGGCCGGACGGGGGAGGGCGCCGTCCCGGGCCCGGTGACGGACCCGCCCGGCGCCGACGGCGCCTACCGGGCGATGACCGTCACCCGCTCGCTCTCCACCCGCTTGTCCAGCACCCCGTCACCCGCCTGCGCCAGGTTCCGGCACAGCACCACCGAGCCCCCGGTGGCCAGGGGCGCGTACAGCCCGGCGTTCAGCCCCTCCCAGGTGTCGTACGGCAGCCCCGACAGGATCCGGGAGCCGGGCCCGGTCAGCCCCAGCCCCGTCGCCTCGGCCCGCGCCCGCTCCACGACCTCGGCCCCGCTGAACTCCCGCCCGGCCACGATCAGCGCGGGCTCGTCCGGGTCCACCGGCGCGTACGGCACGAAGCGGTCCCCCTGCCCCGGCACCTCCACCGCGTAGTCGGCGAACCCCTCGGGCGGCTGCGGGAACCGGCCCCCGAGCGGGCGCAGCGCGAGCGCGATCCGGGACCCGGAGCAGGCCCGGGCCGCCTCCAGCCCGTCCGGCCCGCTCACCACCACGTCGGCGGCGCGCACGTCCCCCGTCACGTCGGCGACGACCCCCACCGACGCACAGGCCAGCAGCCACACGGCCGTCTGCCAGTGCGCCGGCAGCAGCAGCGCCACCCGGTCCCCGGGCTCGACGGACAACTCGTCCTGGAGCAGGTTCGAGGTCTTGGCCACCCAATTGGCGAAGGTGGCCACGGACAGTTCGACGCGTTCGCCCGTGGCGTCGTCGTAGAAGGTCACCAGGGGGCGTCCCGGATCCGCGGCGAGCGCGGAAGCCAGCAGGTCGGCAGGGGTGCGATCGGTGGCGTTCACCCGCGCAAGCGTACGCGGCGCCTTCCCCGCCACCCAACGGCCGGCCAGCGCACCGCCCCGAATCCGCCACCGGTTCGGCCGAACGCGGCCGACGGCCCGTCAACTCCCAAATGGACAGACTTATACGACTATGTCCAAGATCAGGGGCATGCGTGGATTCCTTGCTTCCTCGATCGGTGTCACCTGTGCGGCCGCTCTGGCCCTTCCCCTCACCCCACCCGCCCTCGCGGCGACCCCGAGACCGGTGCCGACCGCGGAGGCCGCGACGAGCACGAGACCCGTGCTCCCCGCGGGGACCCCGGCCGCCGCCACGACCCCCCGGCGCGCCGCCGCAGCGGCCGTCCCCGGCAGCACCCAGTCGCTCCCCCTCGAACCCCTCACCCGCAACCGCGCCACCCCCTCCGCCCCCGCCCCCGAACAGGGCCTGCAACGCCGCGCCGTACGCCACTTCTCCCTCGTCGGCGTGGTCTGGGACGACCCCGAGGCCGAACTGCACGGCCGCGTCCAGGTCCGCACCCGCGCCGCCGGCACCGGCACCTGGTCCGGCTGGCAGGACGTGGAGACGCACAACGCCGAGCACGGCGCCGACCGGGACACCGCCGAGAGCGACTCGGGCCGCGTCCGCGGCGCCACCGCCCCGCTGTGGGTGGGCGACTCCGACGGCGTGGAACTGCGGGTCCGCTCCGAGACCGCGAGCGCGGGATCCGGCTCCGCCCACCCCGGCGCCCGCAACCTGCCCCCCGCGCCCCCGCTCCCGTCCGGTCTCCGGCTCGAACTCGTCGACCCGGGCGAGGACGCCCCGCGGCCCGGCGCCCCGGCGGACGGCCCCCGTACCGCCGCCCTCGCCGGCGAGAGCGCCGCCGCCGCCGAGGCCTCCGCGGTCAACGCCGACCTCGCCCCCCTGGGCGCCACCGAGATCTCCGCCCTGAACCGGGCGGAGACCGAGCGGGAGTTCCTCGCGTTCCAGGACGGCGGGGCGACGGAGCAGCAGCAGCGGGCCAGGCCGTACATCGGCCCGCGCCCGGGTATCGTCACGCGGCGCGGCTGGGGCGCGGACGAGGGGTTGCGGGAGCCGGGCTTCCGGTACACCAAGAAGGTCCGGGCGGCCTTCGTGCACCACACCGCCAGCGGCAACAACTACCGCTGCTCGCAGGTGCCTTCACTCATCCGCAGTATCTACCGCTACCACGTCGGGAGCATGGGGTGGCGGGACATCGGCTACAACTTCGTCATCGACAAGTGCGGAAAGATCTACGAGGGCCGGGCCGGAGGCGTGGCGAGACCGGTCCTCGGCGCGCACACCCTTGGTTTCAACAGCAACAGCATGGGGATCGCCGTCCTCGGGTCGTACGACACGAAGAAGCCGACGAAGGCCGCGGTCAAGGCCGTCGCCCGGCTGACCGCGTGGAAGCTGGGGCTGTACCGGGTGAATCCGAAGGGGAAGACGTACCTGAAGTCGGCTGGCAGCAACCTGCACCGGAAGGGTAAGAAGGTCCGACTGAACGTGATCTCCGGGCACCGGGACGGCTTCATCACGGAGTGCCCGGGGCGGAAGCTCTACGGCAAGCTCGGCTCGGCCCGCTCCAAGGCGGCCCGGTACCAGGGCCGCTGAGCACCGCGTTCGACCGCCGTCGGGGGGCATGCGGGGGCACGGGACGGAATGCCGCACGGCCAGCGAAGGCGCCACGGAACGGTCTGCATACACTGACCGGCCGAAAGACAGTTCGGCCGGTCCCGGCAGGAAGCAGAGACGACACGTGACAGAAGCGATCCTCCTGGTCGGCGGCAAGGGCACCCGGCTGCGCCCGCTCACGGTGCACACGCCCAAGCCCATGGTCCCGGCGGCCGGGGTGCCCTTCCTCACGCACCAGCTGGCGAGAGCGAGAGCGGCGGGTGTCGAGCACATCGTCCTGGCCACGTCCTACCTGGCCGAGGTCTTCGAACCGTACTTCGGCGACGGCTCCGCGCTGGGGCTCCACCTGGAGTACGTGACGGAGGAGGAGCCGCTCGGCACGGGCGGCGCCATCCGCAACGTCGCCTCCCGGCTGCACTCGGGCCCGGACGACCCGGTCCTGATCTTCAACGGCGACATCCTGACGGGCCTGGACATCCGGGCTCTGGTGGCCACCCACGAGTCGACCGGCGCGGACGTCTCCCTGCACCTGACGAAGGTGACGGACCCGCGGGCCTACGGCCTGGTCCCCACCGACGACACGGGCCGGGTGCTGGCGTTCCTGGAGAAGCCGCAGACCCCGGAGGAGATCGTCACCGACCAGATCAACGCGGGGGCCTACGTCTTCCGCCGCTCGGTCATCGACACGATCCCGCCGGGCCGGCCGGTGTCGGTGGAGCGGGAGACCTTCCCCGACCTGCTGTCCGCCGGGGCCCACCTGCAGGGCATGGTCGACTCGACGTACTGGCTGGACCTCGGCACCCCGGCCGCGTTCGTGCGCGGCTCGGCGGACCTCGTCCTGGGCCGGGCTCCCTCGCCCGCGGTCCCCGGCCGCTGCGGTGACCGCCTGGTCCTGCCGACGGCGATGGTCGCGGCGGACGCGAAGCTGTCGGGCGGCACGGTGGTGGGGGAGGGCGCGTTCGTCGCCGAGGGCGCCCGCGTCTTCGGCAGCACGATCCTGCCGGGCGCGGTCATCGAACCCGGCGCGGTCATCACCGACTCCCTCATCGGCAGCCGGGCCCGCGTCGGCGAACGCTCGGTCCTCACGGGCACGGTCATCGGCGACGGCGCGGTGGTCGGCCCCGACAACGAACTCCGCGAGGGCGCCCGCATATGGTGCGACGCCCGCATCCCCGCGGGAGCGGTCCGCTTCTCGTCCGACCAGTAGCGACCCGCCACTGCGTGCCGGTCGCCCCACCGGGGGCGGCACGGGCGGGCGAATGGGGGTCCCCCTGCTCCGAGCGCGGCCGGGAGCCCGGGGGAGGCACCCCGCGCTCCGCCGGGCCGCGCGGCATCCCGCCCTCGGCACCGGCACCGGCCGTTATGGCGCCGGGCGCCGGGGGTCGGGCAGTGCGCGCGGCATCCTGCCCTCGGCACCGGACCGGCCGTTACCGGCGCCGGGCGCCGGGCGCCGGGGGTCGGGGGTCGGGCAGTGCGCGCGGCGTCCGGCCCGCGGGACCAGCACCGGCACCGGTGGCAGTTCGCGCGGCGTTCGGCCCTCGGCACCGGACCGGCCGTTACCGGCGCCGGGCGCCAGGGGTCGGGCAGTGCGCGCGGCGTCCGGCCCGCGGGACCAGCACCGGCACCGGTGGCAGTTCGCGCGGCGTCCGGCCCTCGGCACCGGACCGGCCGTTACCGGCGCCGGGCGCCAGGGGTCGGGCAGTGCGCGCGGCATCCTGCCCTCGGCACCGGCACCGGCACCGTTACGGGCGCCGGGCGCCAGGCGCTGGGCACTGGGACATCGGGCAGATCCTCAGATCTGCCCGATGTCCCACCGCGGCATCTTCGGCGCCCTCCGCGCCGGCACCCGCTCGCTCAGCAGGATCAGCCGGGCCGCCCGGTGCCGCTGACCCGCGTACGGCTCCAGCAGCTCCAGCATCACGGAGTCGTCCGCGTCCCGGTCCCCGGCCAGCGCCCACCCCACGATCCCCGGCAGATGCAGATCGCCGACGGTCACCTCGTCCGCCGCACCATGACTGCGCTGCACCGTCTCCGCCGACGTCCACGGCCCCACCCCGGGCACGACCTCCAGCCGCGCACGGGCCGCCCCCGGTTCCATCCCCACGGCCTCCTCCAGCCGCGCGGCGACCCGGACGGCACGCAGGATCGTCGACGCCCGCTTGTCGTCCACCCCGGCCCGGTGCCACTCCCAGGACGGGATCAGCGCCCAGGTCCGCGGCGCCGGCATCACACACATCCGCCCGGGCGCGGGCCCCGGCGCCGGCTCGCCGTACTTGCGCACCAGCAGCCGCCACGCCCGGTAGGCCTCGTCCGTGGTGACCTTCTGCTCCAGGATCGACGGGATCAGCGACTCCAGCACCAGCCCGGTCCGCGTCAGCCGGAGCCCCGGCCGCCGGTGCCGCGTGATCGCCAGCAGCCGGTGCCGCGGCACGAACGCCGACGGATCGTCGGCCGCGCCGCACAGCTCCGGCAACCGCTCCAGCAGCCACGCCGCCCCGGGGCCCCAGGCCTCCCCGCGGACCCGGCCGCCGGCCGCGGACACCCGCAGCGTCCCGGGCCCGGCCGGTGTCAGAGCGGCCCGCCACACGGACCCGTCCGGCATCGCCCGGAACGTCGGATCGCCCGGGCCACGCCGCAACGGCCCGAGCACCAGACCGAGATCCAGCGGCCCGTCCGGCACCCACTCCCGCACCCGCCCGGGCCCCGCCGCCTGCCGCGGCACGCCCGGGCCCACGGCGACATGCCCACCGCGCACCGTCGTGCGCGTGGGTCTGGGGGCGAAGCGTCCTGCCATGAGTGAACGTCCCTGGACGGCGGGGTGGGGCCCTACGAGGGTAGGCCCCGGCCGGTCCTTCTCACCCCACCTGCCTCACCGCACCTCGATGAACGCCCCCGCGTCCCGCTCCGCCCGCGGCCGCGGCTCCTCCGCCGGATGCCCGACCGCCACCGCGCCCATGGGGTCCCACTCGGCCGGCAGCCCCAGCACCTCGCGCACCACGTCCCGGCAGAACATCGTCGAGGACACCCACGCCGACCCCAGCCGCTCCCCGGCCAGCGCGACGAGGAAGTTCTGCACACCGGCGCCGGCGGCGACGACGAACATCTCCCGCTCGGCGGTGTCCCGCCGCGCGTCGCCGTAGGTGTGCGAGCCGTCCATGACGAGACAGGGGACGACGAGGTAGGGCGCGTTGCGCAGGACGTCCCCGCGCCGCACCCGCCTGGCGATCGACTCCTCGGTCCTGCCGTCCCGCCGCAGATCGGCGATCCAGGCCTCCCGCATGGCGTCCAGCAGCCGCGTCCGCGACTGTGGCGACTCCAGCAGCACGAACCGCCACGGCGTGGTGTGGTGCGGCGCCGGCGCGGTCACGGCCGCGGCCACGGCCCGCCGTACGGCGCCCGGGTCGACGGGCTCGTCCGTGAAGGCCCGGACCGTGCGCCGCTGGGTCACCGCCAGGCGCACCGCCTCCGACGTGCCGAGCCGGAACATGTCGTCGCGGGCGCCGCGCACCAGGGCGCGCGCCCCCTCCGGGCCGTCGTCCTCCGTCACCACGTGGGGCAGTCCGCGCACCACCGCGACGGGCAGCCCGGCGGCCTTGCCCTTGACGAGGTCGCCCGCCGCGGCGAGTTCGTCGGCCGTGGCGACGACGGTGGCGCTGAGCGGGTTGCCGTGGGCGTCCGTGCCGCCACGCAGGTCGTCGAGCACACGCACCCCGGCGGCGCCGATCGCCACGTCCGTGAGCCCCGCGCGCCAGGGCCGCCCGGAGGTGTCGGTCACGACGACCCCGACGTCGACACCGAGGGCGTCCCGCAGTCCCGCGCGGATGGCGCGGGCGGACGCGTCCGGGTCCTCGGGCAGCAACAGCACCGTGCCGGAGGGGGTGTTGGAGGCGTCGACCCCGGCCGCCGCCATGACCAGGCCCTGCCGGTTCTCGACGATCCGCAGCCCGCCCCGGCGGGCGACCACCCGGACCGTCTCCGCGTCGATCGCGGCCTCACGGTCCGCCGCCCGGACGATCCGGCCCTCCGCCTTGGACACGATCTTCGACGTGACCAGCAGGACGTCGCCGTCGGCCAGTCCCGGCTCGGCGTCCGCTATCAGCTTGGCCAGATCGTCCCCGGCGGTGACCTCGGGCAACCCGCCCACGGCCCACACCCGGTACCCGCCGGCGTGCTCCGCGCCGCTCACGCGCCGCGCACCTCCTCCGCCAGGGCCAGCGCCTCCCGGGCCATCCGCGCGGTCGCGTCGGCGTCGGTCATCATCAGCGGCACGGCCCGGCAGCGGATCCCGGCCGCCTCGACCCGCTCCACCGCGCCCGCGTCGACCGTGTCGACGAGCCAGCCGTCGAGCAGGCCCGAGCCGTAGTGCTCGGCCACCGCCGTCGCGGTCGACTCCACGCCCACCGCGGCCAGCACCTTGTCGGCCATGCCCCGCACGGGCGCGTCGCCGACGATGGGGGAGAGGCCGATCACCGGCACTCCGGCGTCGGCGATCGCCTCCCGGATGCCGGGCACCGCGAGGATCGTGCCGATCGACACGACCGGGTTGGACGGCGGGAACAGGATCACGTCCGCGTCGGCGATGGCCTCCAGGACACCCGGCGCGGGCTTGGCCTGGTCGGCACCGACCGGCACGACCGCCTGCGCGGGCACCGAGGCGCGCAGCCGCACCCAGTACTCCTGGAAGTGGATCGCCTTGCGCTCGCCGTCGAGCTCGACCGCCACATGCGTCTCGACCCGGTCGTCGGTCATGGGGATGAGCCGCACGCCCGGCTGCCACCGGTCGCACAGCGCCTGCGTCACCGCGCTCAGCGGGTACCCGGCGCCGATCATCTGCGTCCGCACGATGTGCGTGGCGAAGTCCCGGTCGCCCAGACCGAACCACTCGGGCCCGACGCCGTACGCCCCGAGCTCCTCCTTCAGGTGGAAGGTCTCGTCGGCACGGCCCCAGCCCTGCTCCTCGTTGATGCCGCCGCCGAGCGTGTACATCACCGTGTCGAGGTCCGGGCAGACCTTGAGCCCGAAGAGGTGGATGTCGTCCCCGGTGTTGCCGATGACCGTGATGTCCGCGTCCGGCACGGCCCGCTTCAGACCACGCAGGAACCGGGCACCACCGATGCCGCCTGCCAGAACCACAATGCGCATGGGAGCCAGTCTCGCAGGCGCCCGCGACAACCGGTGAGCGGCTGTGGACAACCGGCCGGCGCCACGGCCACCGGCTGTGGACAACGGCCCGGTGCCACGGCGACCCGCCCGTGGTCCGGGGTCAGGCGCCGACCGCGTCCGGCTCGGTCAGGGCCTCGCAGTGCGGCGCCGTGTGCATCGGCATCTCCGTCAGGCCCGGGTAGTACACGTGCAGACTCACCGCCGGTTCGAGTGCGTCGTTCACCACCTCGTGCACGTACCCCGGCGCGAACACGCGCTGCGCGCCCGCCCGCAAGGCGCGCGTGCCCCGCTCCGTGCGCTCGGTCAGCGTGCCGTCCAGCACGGTCAGCACCCCGGAGGAGCGGCCGTGGTCGTGCAGCCCGCTGCCCTGCCCGGGCACCCAGGACAGCAGCCACACCTCGTAGCCCGGGCCGCTGCGCAGCCGGTGGTACCAGCGGCTGGTCGCGTCGTAGCGGACGAGATGCTCCCACTGGGAGCGGTCGGCGGCGAGGGTGCGGGCGAGTCCGACGAACTCGGCGACGGTGGAGGGGTGCTCCCGCGGGGTCTGGAGCAGGTGCGTGACCTCGAGGATGTCGCCGGCGATCTGGAGGTCGCTGTCGCTGTTCATGGGTGTGGTGGTTCCTCAGTGAAAAGAAGGTCAGAGGGAACGGCGGCCGAGGAACGGGTGGCTCGGCCTTCAGCTGGAGCGGGTGGGGCTCAACAGCTGGAACAGCGACAGCTACAGCGAGCGCGGGCAGCACCGAAGGACCCGGCGGTGCGGGTCGAGGTGAGTGCCAAGTTCGCGAGCATGCCCACAAGGACACCGGTTCACACCCGCACTGTCAACTCGGCACCCGGTATGTGGGATGAGGTTCACCTCATCCGGTCGATCGCTCAGATGAAAGGTTTGTTCATGGTCCGCCCGGGACACATGGCGTCCATCCGGGCGGACAAACCCCGTTGCGTACTCGTGATCCGACTGTGATGCGGTTCGCTTCGAGGGGCGTGTCGGAACGGGATCGAACTCCTGGGCGTCCTTCTTCGTAGAGGTCTGCGAGGGGTCCGGCGGATGACGTGAGCCCTTCGGGGCTCTGTCTGTGTGTCAGGTTTTATGGTGATTTGAACACTTTCCGCATGGGCTTGGTTCCGCAGAGTGAATAAGGGGCTCAATAGCAGATCTCGGCTTGACTCGCCCGGAGCAGCACACTTGTAATTTCACTCGTGTCGTTCAGCCGGAATCGGTAACGGCTAGATCACGGGGACGCGAAAGACAGACGAGGGGCGCACATGACCGAGACGGTGCAGCAACTGCTGGTCGACGACGCGGACGAGGAACTCGGCTGGCAGGAGCACGCACTGTGCGCCCAGACCGACCCCGAGTCCTTCTTCCCCGAGAAGGGCGGCTCGACCCGGGAGGCCAAGAAGGTCTGCCTCGCCTGCGAGGTCCGCTCCGAGTGCCTCGAGTACGCCCTCGCCAACGACGAGCGCTTCGGCATCTGGGGCGGCCTGTCCGAGCGGGAGCGCCGCCGGCTGAAGAAGGCGGCCGTCTGACCCGGCCCTCATCGTGAACGGCCCGTCGCCGGTGGGTTGTCCACAGGCGGCGGGCCCCCTTGTTGCACAGCCGATAGTGTGGTCGCTCGTCCGAGACGCCACGCTGCCCCCACCGGTCGCGGGCGTCCACCGCAGTCCACCGAACCGGGGCCCGTACCTCGATGTCCGTGCACAGCCACTCGGCAGCTCATCACGACAGCGCTGCCACACCTGAGTTCCCGCGTCATGTGGTGACCGCGGTCCTCGTCTCCCACGACGGCGCCCGCTGGCTGCCCGACGCGCTCGCCGGGCTGCTCGGCCAGGAGCGGCCCGTCCAGTACGCGATGGGAGCCGACACCGGCAGCGCGGACGACTCCGCGCAACTGGTCACCGACGCCCTCGGCGCCGACCGTGTGCTGCACCTGGCCCGCCGCACGGGCTTCGGCCAGGCCGTCGAGGAGTGCGACCGAACGGCCCCGCACCTCACGCCGGAGGAGCTGCCCTACCTGAAGCGGCCCAGCGGCTGGGACCCGGTCACGCGCTCGTGGCGCGACGACGCCTACGACCTGCCCGAGCTCCCGCACGGCGAGCCGGTCCAGTGGCTGTGGCTGCTGCACGACGACTGCGCCCCCGAGCCCGACGCCCTGGCCCAGCTGCTGCGCGTCGTGGACAACGAGTACGAACTGGGCCGCGAGGACGTCGCCGTGGTCGGCCCCAAGCTGCGCGGCTGGTACGACCGGCGCCAGCTGCTGGAGGTCGGCGTCTCCATCGCCCACTCCGGCCGCCGCTGGACCGGCCTGGACCGTCGTGAGCAGGACCAGGGCCAGCACGACCACGTCCGGCCCGTGCTGTCGGTCTCCACCGCCGGCATGCTGATCCGCCGGGACGTCTTCGAGGAGCTCGGCGGCTTCGACCGGCACCTGCCCCTCATGCGCGACGACGTCGACCTGTGCTGGCGGGCCCACGCGGCCGGCTACCGCGTCCTCGTCGCCCCGGAGGCGGTCGTCCGGCACGCCGAGGCGGCCTCCCGCGAGCGCCGCACGGTCGACTGCGTGGGGCGCACCGCCGCCTCCCCGCACAAGGTCGACAAGGCCGGCGCCGTCTACGCCCTGCTCGTCAACTCCCGTACCGCGGTGCTGCCCTGGGTGCTGCTGCGGATCGTGCTCGGCACCCTGCTGCGGACCCTCGCCTACCTCGTCGGCAAGGTCCCCGGCCAGGCCGTCGACGAGATCCGCGGGCTGATGGGCACGCTGCTCAGGCCCGAGCGGATCCTCGCCGGGCGGCGCCGCCGGGGCGCCCCGCAGATCGACAAGGGCGAGCTGCGGCAGCTGTTCCCGCCGCCCGGCGCGACCGTCCGGGCCACCGTCGAGCAGGTCGCCGGCAATCTGGTGGGCAGCTCCGACCCGGAGGTCACCTCCGGCGCCGGGCGGCACGGCGGAGCCGTCGAGTCGGGCCCCGGCGGCGACGACGCCGACTTCCTGGAGATCGAGCAGTTCGCCCGGCTCAAGCGCATCGCCCGCAAGCCCGGCCCGGTGCTCTTCCTGGTGCTGCTGCTCGTCTCCCTGACCGCCTGCCGCGCGCTGCTGGGCGGCGGTGCCCTGGCGGGCGGCGCGCTGCTGCCCGCCCCGGCCGACTCCGCCGAGCTGTGGGCGCGTTACCTGGACGCCTGGCATCCGGTCGGCGCCGGCGGGACCTCCGCCGCGCCCCCGTACGTGGCCGTCGTGGCGATGCTGGCGTCCCTGCTGTTCGGCTCGACCGGCCTCGCCGTCACACTCCTGCTCGTCTGCTCGGTGCCGCTGGCCGGCCTCACCGCGTACTTCGCCTCCCGGCCCCTGGTGGAGTCCCGGCTGCTGCGCGCCTGGGCCGCCGTCGTCTACGCCTTCCTGCCCGCCGCCACCGGCGCCCTCGCCGGCGGCCGCATCGGCACGGCCGTGCTGGCCGTCCTGCTGCCGCTCGTCGCCCGCGCGGGCATCGCCGCGAGCGGCCTGGCCAACCCGGCAGGCACGCGCGGCAGCTGGCGCGCCACCTGGGCCTACGCACTGCTGCTGACCATCACCACGGCCTTCACGCCCCTGGTGTGGCCCATCGCGCTGCTGCTGGGCATCGGGCTGCTGGCCCTGCGCCGGTCCGAGCTGCCGGCCTACGGGCTGCGGTTCCTCGCCCAGCTCGGCACGCCCCTGCTGATCCTCGCGCCCTGGTCGCTGACGCTGCTCCCGTTCGGGTTCTTCCGGGAAGCCGGCCTGGAGTACGGCCCCTCGGCTGCCTCCGCCCTGGACCTGCTCGGCGCCAGCCCGGGCGGCCCCGGCACCGTCAGCGGCCTGATGCTCATCGGCATCGTGCTGGCCGCGCTCGCCGCCCTGCTGCGCTCGGAACGCCAGACGGGCATCCGGACGGCCTGGACGGTCGCCCTGACCGGCTTCGTCTTCGCGGTCCTGGCCAACGGCTCCACCTGGGCCGGCCCCGCGACCCTCGTCTACGGCATCGCCCTCCTCGCGGCCGCCGCGCTCGGCGCCGACGGGGCACGCGCGCGGGTGGCCGAGCAGAGCTTCGGCTGGCGCCAGCCGGTCGCGGCCCTGATCGCCTTCGCCTCGGCCGCGGGCCCGCTGCTGATCGCCGCCGGGTGGATGATCCGCGGCGCCGACGGACCGCTGGAGCGGCGCGACCCCGTCCAGGTCCCGGCGTTCGTCGCCGAGGAGAGCGGCACCCGCGACCAGGCCCGCACCCTCGTCCTCGACAGCGACTCCGGCGCCCACGTCGGCTACATGCTGGTGCGCGGCTCCGGCGCCCGCCTCGGCGACGGCGAGATCGCCGCCGCCGACGGTGAGAACACCCGGCTCGACAAGGTCGTCGCGAACCTGGTCGCGGGCTCCGGTGCCGACCAGGCCGACCAGCTCGGCGGCTTCGCCGTGCGCTACGTCCTCGTCCACCAGGGCACGCCCCGCGAGATCACCCGCGTCCTGGACGCCACACCGGGCCTGACCCGGCTCAGCCAGCAGAGCGGCGGCGCGCTGTGGCGGGTCGACCGCGAGGTCGCGCGCGCCACGATCGTCCCGGCCTCCGGTTCCGGCACGCCCCAGCCGGTCGCGGCGGGCCCCGTCGAGATCCACACCACGCTTCCGTCCGGCGCCGGCGGGCGCGTGCTGCGCCTGGCCGACACCGCCTCCGACGCCTGGACCGCCACCCTCGACGGCAAGCCGCTCACCCCGACCACGGTCGACGGCTGGGCCCAGGGCTTCGAACTCCCCGCCGGCGGCGGCCGGCTGGACGTCACCTACGACGACCCGATCGGCCACACCGCCTGGCTGTGGACCCAGGGCGCGCTCGCCCTCGTCCTGGTGGTGCTCGCCCTGCCCGGCCGGCGCCGCGACATCGACGACGACCTGCCCGAGGAGCCGGCCGTGCCCGCCCAGGCCGTCGCCGGCGAGGGCCGGCGCGCCCGGCGCCTGCGCGCCCAGGCGGAAGCGGAGGCGGAAGGCGCACCCGGCGGTCCCGAGGAGTTCCCGGACTTCCCGCCCCCGCAGCCCGAGCAGCCCCCGGCGAGCGTCCCGCAGCAGAACCACGGCCAGTGGGACGGCTACCAGGGCGGCGAGTACACCGGCTACGGCGACCAGTACGGGAACGACCAGCCCACCCCGTACCCGGCCGACGCCTACGGGCAGCAGTACCAGGCGGATCCGTACCAGGGCGGCCAGTACGACCCGTACGCCTACGGCGGCGACCCCCAGGCCCCGTCGTACGACCAGCAGGGCTACGACCAGGCCTACACCCAGGGCTACGGCACGCCGTACGACCCGGCGCAGCAGCACCACCCCCACGGCACGGGCAGTGAGCGTCCCGACGGGAGCCAGCAGTGAACCGCACCACCTTGTCCCTGATCGCCGGCACGACCGCGCTCGCCGCCGTCACCGGCTTCGCCGTGCTGTCCCAGCCGGACGCCCCGGGCGGGGCGGCGACCGCCGGTGCGGCCGCCCAGCTGCCCGTGGAGCGCACCAGCCTGCTGTGCCCCGCGCCCAGCACGTCCGAGATCGCGGACACGTCGTACACCTCCTTCACGCCCGTCACCAAGGGCACCGGCAGCGGCGGCAAGGCCGAACTGCGCGCGGCGGCGCGGCAGTCGGCGGACGGACCGGCCGCGGGCACGGAGGACGGCGAGTCCGGCGGGAAGCAGACCGGGAAGCAGAGCGAGAAGCCGGTGCTGACCCCCGAGGAGCCCGGCAAGCCGGTCACCGGCGACAGCTCCGGCTCCGAGCCGCCCGCCCTGGTCGGCACCGCCGACGGCCGTTTCGCGCCGGGCTGGACGGTCCAGGAGACCACCGAGGTCGCCGCCGGGACCGGGCGCGGCCTGCAGGGCGTCAACTGCACGGCTCCCGACACGGACTTCTGGTTCCCGGGGGTGAGCACCGCGGCCGACCGCACCGACTACGTCCACCTGACCAACCCCGACGACTCGGCGGCGGTGGTCGACATCGAGCTGTACGGCAAGGACGGCGCCCTGAAGTCGGCGGTGGGGGAGGACCTGACGGTCCAGCCGCACTCCAGTGAGCCGGTCCTGCTGTCCACCCTCACCGACGAGGAGCAGTCCGGCCTCACCGTGCACGTCAACGTGCGCAGCGGACGGGTCGGCGCCGCCGTGCAGGCCCTCGACGACAAGATCGGCGGCGACTGGCTGCAGGCGTCCGCCGACCCCGCGGGCAGCCTGGTGCTGCCCGGCATCCCCAAGGACGCCACCTCGGTGCGGCTGGTCGCCTTCGCGCCCGGCGACGCCGACGCGGACCTCAAGGTGCGCCTCGCCTCGCCCTCCGGCCTGATCACCCCGGCCGGCCACGAGACCGTGCACGTCAAGGGTGGCATGACGACCTCCGTCGACCTCGGCGACGTCACCCGCGGCGAGGCCGGTTCCCTGGTGCTGACGCCGACGGAGCGGTCCGTGCCGGTGGTGGCCGCCGTGCAGGTGGTGCGCGGCAAGGGCGACAGGCAGGAGTCGGCGTTCATCCCGGCCGCGCGTCCCGTCGGCACGCGCGCGACGTCCGCCGACAACAGCGCGAAGGGCAGCACCCTGTCCCTGACCGCTCCCGACGGCGCGGCCACCGTCAAGGTCACCGCCTCGGCGGGCAGCGAGGGCGGCACGCCGGTGTCGAAGACGTACACGATCAAGGCGGGCACGACCCAGGACGTCGAGTTCCCGGTCCCGGCCGGCCTGAAGGGCACGTTCGCGCTCACGGTCGAGCCGGTCTCCGGCGGCCCGGTCCACGGCGCGCGCACCCTGACGGCGGCGGAGGGCGGCGTCCCGGCGTTCACCGTGCAGACGCTGCCCGACGACCGGGGGACGGTCGCCGTGCCGGAGGCGGACGAGGACCTGTCGGTGCTGCAGAAGTAGGCGCGAGGGGCCTGCTCAGCCCTGGTCCTCGCCGTACCGCGGGTCGACGGTCTCCGGGGTGAGGCCCAGCAGCTCGGCGACCTGCTCGACGACGACCTCGTGCACCAGCGCGGCCCGCTCGTCGCGGCCCTTGGTGCGGATCTCCACCGGTCGCCGGTAGACGACCACGCGCGCGGGGCGCCCCTCGCGCGCGCTGATCGTGCCGCCGAGCGGGACCGCCTCGTCGTTCCAGGCCTGGCCCGGCCCGTCGAGCCGCGGCACCTCCAGCACCAGGAAGTCGATGTCGGCGAGCTGCGGCCACCGCCGCTCCAGGCGTTCCACGGAGTCCTGCACCAGATCCGCGAACGCCTCCGCGCGGCTCGCGGCGAGCGGCACCTGCGGGGGTGCGATCGGGCCGCGCATGCCGCGGCCGTGGCGATCACGGCGGCGGGGCCCGGGGGCGGCGGCGCGGGGCGTTACGGGCTTGTCCATCACTGGTGAAGGGTAGTCCCCGCCGCGTCGGTGCGCCCGGCACCGCACGGGCGCACGGACGGCTTCCGGCCGACCCGCTCGGCATGTCGTTACATGCCCATTCAAGCCAAGGTTGGGCTCGATTCCGTATCCCGCCGAGACCGGTGACCTCACGGCAATTGACGGTTTTGTGGCGACTCTTGACCGCTTGGGGGACGGTCCGACAGCGTGGGCGAGACTGTCCGGGCAGGTCAGAAAGGTGCCCTCGAAAGAGGGTGTGGGGTGTCTCACAGCACGACACGGTGGAGTGACCTGGTGGAGAGTCGTCGCGGCCCGCTCAAGAGTGCGGTACCGTCCAACGTCGTGAGCCCTGTACGTCGCTGTTCGCGCACCGCCTGCGGCCGTCCCGCCGTTGCGACGCTGACGTACGTCTACGCCGACTCGACCGCGGTCCTCGGCCCGCTCGCCACCTACGCCGAACCCCACTGCTACGACCTGTGCGCCGAGCACTCCGAGCGCCTCACCGCACCGCGCGGCTGGGAGGTGGTCCGGCTCCTCGACGGCTCGGCCCCGGCCCGTCCGAGCGGCGACGACCTGGAAGCGCTTGCGAACGCCGTGCGGGAGGCGGCCCGTCCCCAGGAGCGGGCGGCCGGTGCCGGCGGCGGCGGCCGTGCGGCCGACCCGATGGAGGTCGCGCGCCGCGGGCACCTGCGGGTCCTGCGGTCGCCCGACAACTGACCCGGCTCCTCGCTTTCTCCCCACGCGCACCCATTGACGCCACCTTGGCGCGGACATGACCATTCCGTTCCGAGGGTGTGGGAAATCGCTTTCGCATGGCGGAAACCGGGGAGGCGCCCGTGTACGTCCAGGAACTGGAACCCGTCGCCGGCTCGCTCGGCCTGTCCGCCCTGGTGGCTGCCTTACCCCTGGTGATCGTCCTGGTCCTGCTCGGCGGCGTCCGCATGAAGGCGCACCTGGCGGGCCTGACCGGCCTCCTCGGGGCCGTCCTGGTCGCCTGGCTCGCCTACGGCATGCCGCTCGGCCAGACCCTCTCCAGCGGCGCCCAGGGCGCCGTCTTCGGGCTCTTCCCCATCCTGTGGATCGTCGTCAACGCCCTGTGGGTGTACCGGATGACGGTCCGCACCCGGCACTTCGACATCCTGCGCCGTTCCTTCGGGCGGCTCTCCGACGACCCGCGCATCCAGGCGCTCGTCGTCGCCTTCTGCTTCGGGGCCCTGCTGGAGGCGCTCGCCGGCTTCGGCGCGCCCGTCGCGATCAGCGCGGTCATGCTGGTCGCCCTCGGCTTCGAACCGGTGCGCGCCGCCGTCGTCGCGCTGGTCGCCAACACCGCTCCCGTGGCCTTCGGCGCCATGGGCACCCCGGTCGTCACCCTCGCCCAGGTGACGGGGCTTCCGCTCGACTCCGTGGCGTCCGTGGTGGGCCGTCAGACGCCGCTGCTGGCCCTCGTGGTGCCCCTCGTGCTCGTCTGGCTGGTCGACGGCCGGCGCGGGCTGCGCGAGACCTGGGTGCCCGCCCTGGCGTGCGGAGCGGCCTTCGCGGTCGCCCAGTTCGCCGCCGCCAACTACGTCTCCGCCCAACTCGCCGACATCGGCGCCGCCCTGGCCGGAGCGGGCGCCCTGGCCGCCGTCCCGCACGCGCGCGTGCCAGCCGCCGAGTCCGTACGCGCCTCCGTGCTGACCGGCGTCCGCAGCGACGAACTGGACGAGCAGGACCCGCCCCGCGAGGTGCTGCGCGCGTACGCCCCCTACGCGCTGATCGTCGTGATCTTCTCCGTCGCCCAGATCCCGGCCGTCGAGGACTGGCTCGCCGGGGCCACCCGGACCTTCGACTGGCCCTGGCTCGACGTGGCGGGACCCGACGGCGAACCGGTCTCCGGCAACGTCTTCACCTGGCCCGTCGTCTCCACCGGCGGCACGCTCGTGCTGCTCGCCGGGATCGGCACGGCCGCCGTCATCGGCGTCCACGCGCGCGTGGCGGTACGCGAATGGCTCGCGACCGTCCACGAACTGCGCTTCGCGATCCTGACGGTGACGTCCGTCCTGGCCCTCGCCTACGTCATGAACCTCTCCGGGCAGGCGGCCACGATCGGCCACTGCGTGGCGGCGGCCGGAGCCGGACTGGCCTTCCTGTCGCCCGTCCTCGGCTGGTTCGGCGTCGCCGTGACCGGCTCGGACACCTCCGCCAACGCCCTCTTCGGCGCCCTCCAGGTGACCGCCGCCCGCGAGTCCGGACTCTCGCCCGAGTTGCTGGCCGCCGCCAACAGCTCCGGCGGCGTCCTCGGCAAGATGATCTCCCCGCAGAACCTCACCATCGCCTGCGCGGCCGTCGGCCTGGCGGGCCGCGAGGGCGACCTGCTGCGCAAGGTGCTGCCCTGGAGCCTGGGCCTGCTGCTGGTGATGTGCCTGATCGTGGTCGGCCAGAGCACCCCGGTCCTGGGCTGGATGCTGCCCTGACCTGAGGTTACGGCCGTGGGTCCACTCGGCGACCGCCCGGCGCACCGCCGTCGGGTGCGGGTAGTTTGGACCGACCGATAGGACTTTCCAGGAAGAGGCTCGGCGTGGCTGCTGATCTGTCGCAGGTCGTCAAGGCGTACGACGTACGCGGGGTCGTCCCCGACCAGTGGGACGAGTCCCTGGCCGAGCTCTTCGGGGCGGCCTTCGTACAGGTCACCGGCGCGAGCGCGATCGCCACCGGGCACGACATGCGCCCCTCCTCGCCCGGCCTGTCCCGGGCCTTCGCACGCGGGGCCGCCGCACAGGGCGCCGACGTGACGGAGATCGGCCTGTGCTCGACGGACCAGCTGTACTACGCCTCGGGCGCGCTGAACCTGCCGGGCGCCATGTTCACGGCCTCCCACAACCCGGCCCAGTACAACGGCATCAAGATGTGCCGCACCGGCGCCGCCCCCGTCGGCCAGGACACCGGCCTGGCGGAGATCCGCGAACTGGTCGAGCGGTGGAGCGAGTCGGGCGCCCCGGAGCCCGCCGCGCGGACGGGCACGATCGGCGCCCGCGACACGTTGCCGGACTACGCGACCCACCTGCGCTCCCTGGTCGACCTGACCTCCATCCGCCCCCTGAAGGTCGTCGTCGACGCGGGCAACGGCATGGGCGGGCACACCGTCCCCGAGGTCCTCGCCGGCCTGCCCCTGACCCTGGTGCCGATGTACTTCGAGCTGGACGGCACGTTCCCCAACCACGAGGCCAACCCCCTCGACCCGGCCAACCTCGTCGACCTGCAGAAGCGGGTCCGCGAGGAGGGCGCCGACCTGGGTCTCGCCTTCGACGGCGACGCCGACCGCTGCTTCGTCGTCGACGAGCGCGGCGAGCCGGTCTCCCCGTCGGCGATCACCGCCCTGGTCGCCGCCCGCGAACTGGCCCGGCACGGCGGCAAGGGCCTGATCATCCACAACCTGATCACGTCCTGGTCGGTCCCCGAGGTCGTGAAGGAGCACGGCGGCACCCCGGTCCGCACCCGCGTCGGACACTCCTTCATCAAGGCCGAGATGGCCCGCAGCGGCGCGATCTTCGGCGGCGAGCACTCCGCCCACTACTACTTCCGCGACTTCTGGAACGCCGACACGGGCATGCTGGCCGCCCTGCACGTCCTGGCGGCCCTCGGCGGCCAGCAGGGCACCCTTTCCGCCCTGGTCGCCTCCTACGACCGCTACAGCGGCTCCGGCGAGATCAACTCCACGGTCGCCGACCAGCAGGCCAGCCTCGCCGCGATCCGCACGGCGTACGAGGGCCGCGACGGCATCACCCTCGACGAGCTCGACGGCCTCACCGTCTCCGCCGCCGACTGGTGGTTCAACGTCCGCCCCTCGAACACCGAGCCGCTGCTGCGCCTGAACGCGGAGGCGAGGGACGCGGCCACGATGGCACGCGTGCGGGACGAGGTGCTGGGGATCATCAGGGGCTGAGGCCCCCGTCCCACCGGCGGTAACCTGACCAGGCACAACCCAAGCGCCCGCACCTCGAAGGAACCCCACATGCCCCTGGAATCCGGCCTCCTCGAGATCCTCGCCTGCCCGGCCTGCCACGCCCCCCTCAAGGAGCAGGACGCCGAGCTGATCTGCACCGACGCCCAGTGCGGCCTGGCCTACCCGGTGCGCGACGGCATCCCCGTCCTGCTCGTCGACGAAGCCCGCCGCCCCGCGTAGCCGGCACGTCGCACCGCCCGGGCGCACATACCTCCCGGGCCCCGCGGGCACCGACGTAGCACGACATCCGCACAACGGACCCCGGCCACCGGAGGCTGCCGCTCATGCTCGACGAATCGCTGCTCGACTCCCCGGAGGGCCTCGCCGAGGCCGACCACCGCGGTCTGCTCCGCGGCGCCGCGGAGGCCGGTGCCCGCGTCCGCACGGCCGCCCGCCACTCGGCCGAGGCCGGCATCAACGACCTCAAGCCCGACGGCCGCCCCCGCGCCGTGCTCATCGCCGGGCCCGGCGCCGCCGCCACCCACGCGGCCGACCTCCTCGGCACGCTCGCCGGCGCCGGCAGCCCCGTCACCCGCCTCGCCCCCACCGGCGTCGCCCCCGCGGCGGGCGCCCTGCGCTGGGAACTGCCCGGCTGGGTCGGTTCGGTCGACCTCCTGCTGATCACCACCCCCGACGGCACCGAACCGGGTCTGTCGCTCCTCGCCGAGCAGGCCTACCGCCGCGGCTGCAGCGTCGTCGCCGTGGCCCCCGGCCGCTCCCCGCTGGCCGACGCCGTCAACGGCTCGCACGGCCTGTTCGTCCCCATGGCGACCGCGCCGTACGACCAGGAGGAGCCCTTCGCCGCGTCCGCGCCCGGTGTGCTGTGGGCGCTGCTCACCCCGCTCCTCGCGCTGCTGGACCGCACCGGAGTGCTCGCCGCCCCACCGGACGCCCTCGGCAAGGTCGCCGACCGCCTCGACCGCGTCGCCGAACGCTGCGGCCCCGCCATCGCCACCTACAGCAACCCCGCCAAGACTCTGGCCTCCGAACTCGCCGACGCGCTCCCGATCGTGTGGACCGAGGGCATCTCGGCCGGCCCGGCGGGCCGCCGCTTCGCCGCCGCGCTCGCCGAACTGTCCGGCACCCCCGCGGTCGTCGCCGAACTCCCCGAAGCCCTCGCCGCCCACAGCGCCCTGCTCGCCGGCCCGCTGGCCGCCAGCGCCGACCCCGACGACTTCTTCCGAGACCGGGTCGACGAGCCGCCCGCCCTGCACGCGCGCGTGGTGCTCCTGCGCGACCGCCCCATCGGCGGCCTCACCGCCGCCCCCGGCGCCCGCGACCTCGCCCTCAGCCACGACACCCCGATCAGCGAACTGGAACCGGAGGAGGGCGGCGAGCTGGAGACCCTCGCGGAACTGATCGCCATCACGGATTTCGCCGCGGTTTACCTGGCGCTCGCCTCAAGGGTCTGATCTTGCCCGGGACACCCTGACGCGCCTGTCCGCCCGCACACGCAGAGAGAACCCCATGGACCGCCTCGACAACACCATCCGCCCCTACGCCTGGGGTTCCCCGACCGCCATCCCGCAGCTGCTCGGGGTCGAACCGACCGGGGAGCCGCAGGCGGAGATGTGGATGGGCGCCCACCCCGGCGCCCCCTCGCGCACCGGGCGGGGCACGCTCGTCGAGGTCATCGGCGCCGACCCGGAAAAGGAACTCGGACCGGCCGCGGTCGCCCGCTTCGGCCCCCGCCTGCCCTTTCTCCTCAAGATCCTCGCCGCCGGGGCCCCGCTCTCCCTCCAGGTCCACCCCGACCTCGCGCAGGCCCAGGAGGGCTACGCGGACGAGGAGCGCCGCGGCATCCCCGTGGACGCCCCGCACCGCAACTACAAGGACGCCAACCACAAGCCCGAACTGATCTGCGCGCTCACCGCGTTCGACGGCCTGTGCGGCTTCCGCGCCCCGCTGGAGGCCGCCGGGCTGCTCGACGACCTCGGCGTCGACTCCCTCAAGCCCTACGTCGACCTGCTCCACGCCCACCCCGAGGACGCCGCCCTGCGCGAGGTCCTCACGGCGATCCTCACCGCCGACCGCGAGGAGATGACCCGCACGGTCGAGGAGGCGGCCGCCGCCTGCACCCGCCTCGGCGGCGCCTACGCCCCCTACGCCGACATCGCCCACCACTACCCGGGCGACCCCGGCGTCATCGCCGCGATGCTCCTCAACCACGTCCGTCTCCAGCCCGGCGAGGCCCTCTACCTCGGCGCCGGCGTCCCGCACGCCTACCTCAACGGCCTCGGCGTGGAGATCATGGCCAACTCCGACAACGTCCTGCGCTGCGGCCTGACCCCCAAGCACGTCGACGTCCCCGAACTCCTGCGCATCGTCCGCTTCCACGCCGCCGACCCGGGCGTCCTGCGCCCCGAGGCCGCCCCCGACGGCGAGGAGGTCTACGAGACGCCCATCGACGAGTTCCGCCTCTCCCGCTACGTCCTGCCCGAGGCCGGCACCACCCACGACCTCACCCGGGCGACCCCGCAGATCCTGCTCTGCACGGCCGGCACCGTCCGCGCCGGCGAGCACGACCTGACCCCCGGGACGTCCGTCTTCGTCCCGGCCGGCGAAACGGCCGAAGTGTCCGGAACGGGAACGCTTTTCCGGGCCACCGTCGTCGCCTGACCGTTTCGACACCCCCCGTGCTGGTGACCTGAGACACCGCGGCCCGAACGGGCTGCAACAATGGCCCACCGTCAAGCACGGGCAAAGCCACGGGCGCCGCGCACGGCGGCGTCCCGGCCCTGGAACGGCGTACGAAGGGACAACGCGAACACATGAGCGCGTCAGGCGGCACCAAGGCGATCGTGGCGGCACTGGTCGCCAACCTCGCGATCGCGGTAGCGAAGTTCGTGGCGTTCCTCTTCAGCGGCTCGTCGTCGATGCTCGCGGAGTCCGTCCACTCGCTCGCCGACTCCGGCAACCAGGCACTGCTCCTGGTCGGCGGCAAGAAGGCCAAGCGCGAGGCCACCCCGCAACACCCCTTCGGCTACGGCCGCGAGCGCTACATCTACGCCTTCCTCGTCTCCATCGTCCTCTTCTCGGTCGGCGGCATGTTCGCCCTCTACGAGGGCTACGAGAAGATCAAGCACCCGCACGAGCTGACCCACTGGTACTGGCCGGTCGGCGTCCTGGTCTTCGCGATCATCGCCGAGACCTTCTCCTTCCGCACGGCCATCAAGGAGTCCAACCTCCTGCGCGGCAAGCGCTCCTGGAAGGAGTTCGTCCGCCACGCCAAGGCCCCCGAGCTCCCGGTCGTCCTCCTGGAGGACCTCGGCGCCCTCGTCGGCCTGATCCTCGCCCTCGGCGGCGTCGGCCTCGCCCTGCTCACCGGCGACGCCGTCTGGGACGGCATCGGCACCCTCTGCATCGGCATCCTGCTCATCCTGATCGCCCTGGTCCTCGCCGCCGAGACCAAGTCGCTCCTGCTCGGCGAGTCCGCCGGCGTCGAAGAGGCCCAGAAGATCGAGGCCGCCGTCGTCGACGGCGACACCGTCACCCGCGTCATCCACATGCGCACGCTCCACCTCGGCCCCGAGGAACTCCTCGTCGCCGCCAAGATCGCCGTCCGGCACGACGACACCGCCACCGAGATCGCCTCCGCCATCGACTCCGCCGAGGCCCGCATCCGCGAGGCCGTCCCGATCGCCCGCGTGATCTACCTGGAACCGGACATCTACAGCGAGACCGAAGCCGCCAAGGGCCCCGACCCCGAGGCCTCCCCGGGCGGCCCGGCCCCCGCGGCCCACTGACCCCTCACCACGCGACCACGGGGCCCGCCGGACCACCCGGCGGGCCCCGTCGCCGTCCCCGGCCGCGGCCCATGATCGGCTCGATGTGTTCGCGGACGGGCTGGGGTTCGCCCCCGCCCCCGGTGTAGCTTGGGACGGAGCCAGACGTCGCTGCTGATGGCGGTCGGGCGGTCCCCCGGGGACCGGCCGAGGGAGAGAGGGCCTCCGACGGACTGCGCTGCGCATACGCGGGCATGCCTGTGTCCTCTTCCGGGCACCCCGGTGTCCGCCGCCGCGCAGACCAGCCGTACCCACCTCGACCCAACCCCGAGGAGCAGCTCGCAATGACGACTGTCGACAACCGACAGGACTTCAAGGTCGCCGACCTCTCCCTGGCCGAGTTCGGCCGCAAGGAGATCACCCTCGCCGAGCACGAGATGCCGGGCCTGATGGCGATCCGCAAGGAGTACGCCGAGGCGCAGCCCCTCGCCGGCGCCCGCGTCACCGGCTCCCTGCACATGACCGTGCAGACCGCCGTCCTCATCGAGACCCTGGTCGCCCTCGGCGCCCAGGTCCGCTGGGCCTCCTGCAACATCTTCTCCACCCAGGACCACGCCGCCGCGGCCATCGCCGTCGGTCCGAACGGCACCCCGGACAACCCGCAGGGCGTCCCCGTCTTCGCCTGGAAGGGCGAGACGCTGGAGGAGTACTGGTGGTGCACCGAGCAGGCGCTGACCTGGCCGGACAGCCCCACCGGCGGCCCGAACATGATCCTGGACGACGGCGGTGACGCCACCCTCCTCGTCCACAAGGGCGTCGAGTACGAGAAGGACGGCAAGGTCCCCTCGCCCGACACCGCCGAGTCCGACGAGCACCGCGTCATCCTGGAGCTGCTGACCCGCACCCTGGGCGAGAACCCCCAGAAGTGGACCCAGCTGTCCTCCGAGATCCGCGGTGTCACCGAGGAGACCACGACCGGCGTCCACCGCCTGTACGAGATGCAGCGCGACGGCGTCCTGCTCTTCCCGGCGATCAACGTGAACGACGCCGTCACCAAGTCGAAGTTCGACAACAAGTACGGCTGCCGCCACTCGCTCATCGACGGCATCAACCGCGCCACCGACGTCCTCATCGGCGGCAAGACCGCGGTCGTCTGCGGCTACGGCGACGTGGGCAAGGGCTGCGCGGAGTCCCTGCGCGGTCAGGGCGCCCGCGTGATCGTCACCGAGATCGACCCGATCTGCGCGCTCCAGGCCGCGATGGACGGCTACCAGGTCACGACCCTCGACGAGGTCGTCGACAAGGCGGACATCTTCATCACCACGACCGGCAACAAGGACATCATCATGGCCTCGGACATGGCCAAGATGAAGCACCAGGCCATCGTCGGCAACATCGGCCACTTCGACAACGAGATCGACATGGCCGGCCTCGCCAAGATCCCCGGCATCGTCAAGGACGAGGTCAAGCCGCAGGTCCACACCTGGACCTTCCCCGACGGCAAGGTGATCATCGTCCTGTCCGAGGGCCGCCTGCTGAACCTGGGCAACGCCACCGGCCACCCGTCGTTCGTGATGTCCAACTCCTTCGCGGACCAGACCCTGGCCCAGATCGAGCTGTTCACCAAGCCCGACGAGTACCCGACCGGCGTCTACGTGCTGCCCAAGCACCTTGACGAGAAGGTCGCCCGCCTCCACCTCGACGCGCTCGGCGTGAAGCTGACCACGCTCCGCCCCGAGCAGGCCGAGTACATCGGCGTCCAGGTAGAGGGCCCGTACAAGCCGGACCACTACCGCTACTGAGCCCGGCAGCACCGCTGCCGCTCGCTCAGGCAACCGGCCGGAACTCCGAGGCAGGCCCCCGCACCCCCGTGCCGGGGGCCTGTCCCGTTCCCGCCGGCCGATGCCCGGCCCAGCCCGTCAGGACCCAGGACCCCCATGCCCCGCGGCCGTTATTCGCTCCACGATCCGCACGATCACACCCCCCTCGCGGAAGAACACTTCCAGTGCGCCCCCGGCCCCTCCGGCTGGCGCTACGTCTCCCAGCTGACCACCCCCTCGGGCGATCACCACGGCTCCGTCGACCTCACCCTCGACGAACTCGGCCGACCCATCCGCCTGGAACTCCACGCCGCGGCCTGGCAGGTCCGCGGTGCCGCCCTCGACGGCGTCACCTGGGTCCGCACCGACCCCACCGGAACCGACGCCACCGAAGGCAACGTGCGCGCCCACGCCTTCACCGGCACCTCCCCGGCGTTCCTCGTCGCCACCGCCCGTCTGCTGCGCCTCACCCCCTCCGCCGCCACCCGCGTACGCCTCGTCGCCTTCACGGATCCGGTCCTCGCCCCGCGCACCGTGGACCAGTCGTGGACCTTGCTGAAAAGCGAAGCACACGCCACTGACAACGGACCCCTGAACGTGGACGAATACCAGGTCACAGCCCTGGACACGGGGGAACAGCACACCGTCCACATCGCCGGCGACGTCGTGCTCGCGGCCCCCGGCATCGAGCTCGAGGACCTCGAATCACCACCGTCGCAGTTCGGCTGAGCGTCAGGCTCCGCGAAGGCCCCGCCCCGCGCTAGGACGGCGGCACGAACCCGGTGCCGCGCCGCTCATCGGCCGGCACCTCCGGCGACGCCGCAGGCCGCGCATCCCGAGGCTCTGACCCGGCACCGGTCGGCACGACCGGAGGCACAACCGCACCCGCGGCGGGAGCAGCGGGCCCGGCCGGACCAGCCGCCGAGGCGGACACACCCCACTCGGCGGCGGACGCGACCGGCCTCTCGGCCGCAGCCCGCCCACCGGACGCGTCGGGGACCGCAACCCCGGAGGCAGCACCCGGACCGCCCCCGAAGGCCCGGCGGGCCTCCCGCGCCTGCCGCTCCTGCACCACGGCCGCCAGATAGGCCGCCGGCGGAACTCCCTGCGGCACCGGAGCCCCGGTACGTTCCGAGAGATCGGACGCCAGCCGCGCCGCCATCGACCAGCCCACCTGCGGATCCAGCTGCTGCATCCGCGTCAGGTACTGCCGCACGGCCAGCCACAACCCGTCCGGCACCGCCGACAGATCCAGCTGCGAGAACCGCCCCGCCAGCCACGGCGGAGGAGGCGGCACGAAACCGGTCCGCGTGACCGGGACCCGCTCCCGCACGACGAGAGTCCCCGCGAAGACATCCCCCAGTCGCCGCCCGCGCGCGGACACGAAGGAGGCGATGCAGGCGACGATCCCGAAGGTCATCAGGATCTCGATCACTCCGATCAGACCCCGCACCAGCGCGTGCCGGAACCGGATCGGTCCCCCGTCGTCACGCACCACACGAAGACCGCACGCCATCTTCCCGAGCGACCGCCCATGGCTGAGCGTCTCCACCGCGATCGGCACACCCACCAGCACCAGGACGAACGACGCGATCGACAGCGCCGTCTGCGCCGCCTCGTCCAGTGAAGCGGTGGAAGCGACCAGGGCGATGGTCACGGCGACGTAGACCGCCATGGCCGCCACCAGGTCGAGCAGCACGGCCAGCGCCCTGCTGGGCAACCTCGCGGGGCGCAGCTCCAACGCCACAGCCTCGCCCGTCACCAGCTCACTCACGCCCGCCGTCCTTCCCCTGCCCTGCCCCCGACAGGGCCAGTCTGCCAAGCTGAGGGCGCATCGCGCCGCAGTACGACAAGCTGATCCACGACGAGCCCGCCGACGAACAGCCGAGGAGCAGGCACACCGATGGACCTCGACGTCTTCGTCTCCGCCCACCGAGCGGAGTGGGACCGCCTCGAAGCCCTGCTCAGGCGCCAGCGCCGCCTCAGCGGCGCGGAAGCCGACGAACTCGTCACCCTCTACCAGCGCGCCGCCACCCATCTCTCCCTGATCCAGTCCAGCGCCCCGGACCCTCAGCTGACCGGCCGGCTCAGCCAGCTCGTGGCACGCGCGCGTAGTGCCGTGACGGGAAACCGACGCGCCTCCTGGCGCGACGTCACCCGCTTCCTCGCCCACGGCTTCCCCGCCGCCGTCTACAAGTCCCGCCACTGGTGGGTCCCGACGGCGCTCCTCTCCACGGCCGTCGCGGCCCTGCTCGGGTGGTGGATCGGCACCCACCCGGAGGTACAGGCCTCGATCGCGGCCCCAAGCGAGCTCCGCGAGCTGACCCGCCCGGGCGGCCAGTACGAGACGTACTACTCCAGCCACCCGGCAGCGAGCTTCGCCGCCCAGGTGTGGACGAACAACGCCTGGGCCGCCGCCCTCTGCCTGATCCTGGGCGTCTTCCTGGGCCTGCCGGTCATCTGGATCCTCTTCCAGAACATGCTCAACCTCGGGATCGGCGTCGGCCTCATGTCCTCGGCCGGCCGCCTCGATACCTTCCTGGGCCTGGTCCTCCCGCACGGCCTGCTCGAACTGACCGCGGTCTTCGTCGCCGCCGGCACCGGCCTACGGCTCGGCTGGACCCTCATCGACCCCGGCCCGCGTACCCGGCGCATCGCTCTCGCAGAGGAGGGCCGGGCCGCCATCGGCATGGCCATCGGCCTCGCCCTGGTCCTCTTCGTCTCGGGCGCCATCGAAGGCTTCGTCACTCCCTCGGGCCTCCCGACCTGGGCCCGCATCGCCATCGGAGTCGCCGCCGAACTGGCCTTCCTCGCCTACGTCTGGATCCTGGGCGGACGCGCCGCCCGCGCGGGAGAGACCGGTGACGTCGAGGCTGCGGAGCGCAGCGCCACGGTCCCCACGGCTGCCTGATCGTCCGCCCGACCGGCGGATGTGCGACCACGTCCGTTCAGCTGCTAGTCTCCTCTTCGCCCCACAGGAGCCGTTGACACGGTGAGTGTGGGGAGGTAGATTCGAACAGTTGCCTGTAGAGGGGCTCAGACCCCCGGATCGGCGACAGTGAGCATCTGTCTGCTTATTGAATCGCTGATGCTGATTCCAATGAAGCGCCTCCCGATAAATCGGAAATGAGTGGCCGGTCAGACCGGTTCAGAACTTCTGATAAAGTCGGAACCGCCGGAAAGGGAAACGCGAAAGCGGAAACCTGGAAAGCGCCGAGGAAATCGGATCGGAAAAGGATCTGATAGAGTCGGAAACGCAAGACCGAAGGGAAGCGCCCGGAGGAAAGCCCGAGAGGGTGAGTACAAAGGAAGCGACCGTTCCTTGAGAACTCAACAGCGTGCCAAAAGTCAACGCCAGATATGTTGATACCCCGTCCATCGGGCATCCGATGGTCGAGGTTCCTTTGAAAAAACACAGCGAGGACGCTGTGAACGGTCGGGCTTATTCCGCCTGACTGTTCCGCTCTCGTGGTGTCGACCGGATTACCGGTACACATTCACGGAGAGTTTGATCCTGGCTCAGGACGAACGCTGGCGGCGTGCTTAACACATGCAAGTCGAACGATGAAC
>NZ_JBNCNM010000007.1:0-290924 GCF_049846985.1 Streptomyces sp. DT190
CAACCACCACCGCTGCCACACCGCACTCGGCGGCAAGCCACCGATCAGCCGCGTGAACAACGCTCCGGGTCAATACAACTAGGTCCTGGGTCTGACATCGGCCCAAACGACGCGGTGCGCCTCTCCGGAGACGCCGGGCGGGGCGGCCCGCACATCCTCACCGGCGCCCGGCTTTCGGCCGTCCTCACCGGCGCCCGGCGTTCAGCCGTCCTCGCCGACGCGGCGGCGGTACACCTCCACGACCCGTTCCAGCGAATCGTCGAGGTATCCGGCGAGCAGGTGCTCGGCCCGCGCGCGGTCTCCGGCCTGAAGGGCCTGGAGAATAGCGACATTTCGCGCTATGTAGGGTTCGTGCAGTGGCTGCGGTTCGTCCACCACGTGGAAGGCGAGGCGCAGTTCGGCGAAGACGCTGCGCATCAGCTCGGCGGTGCGCTCGCTCGCGGCCAGCGCGACCAGTTCCCGGTGGAAGTGGATGTTCGCCGTGCCCACCGCCTTCCAGTCGCCGTCACGGGCCGCCCGCTGCCCCTCCTCGACGGCGCCGGCCAGCCCGTCGAGGCCGTACGGCGGCTCTCCCAGGCCCCGCACCACGGCGCACTCGACCAGCCGCCGGGTGCGGTAGATGTCCTCGACGTCCTCCACGGTCAGGACCCGGACGAAGACGCCCCGGTTCAGCTCGTGGACCAGCAGGCGTTCGTGGGTGAGCAGCCGGAACGCCTCGCGCAGCGTGTTGCGGGAGACCCCGAGCGCCCCGCCGATGCTGTCCTCCGACAGCCGCGTCCCGGGCGGGAAGTAGCCCTCGGCGATGCGGCTCCTGAGGATGTCCGAGACCCGCTCGGCCGTGCTGGTGCGCCCCAGGAGAGCCCGGTCGTCGGCGAGGTCCTTCAGCTGCTCTGCCATGCCGGAATTCAATCGCAGATCCCAAGAACGAACCAACATGGGTATTGAGGGATCGTTGAACAATCCTCTACGGTGCTGTGCACGGCGCCGCTCCCGCACCGCGGCGCCGACGGCTTCCGCACGGCCCGCTCACCTCCAAGCACCCTCCGTCCTCCCTCTGCGAGGTGCCCATGAGCACGACCCCTCCACCGCAGGCACTGACCGGCACAACGCGCCCCGGGCCCGCCGGACCCGCCCCGGACGACGGGGCGTTCGGCTGGCTGCGGGCCCTGGGCCCGCGCGGCCGCCGCGCGTTCGCCGGCGCCTTCGGCGGCTATGCGCTGGACTCCTACGACTACTTCACGCTGCCGCTCAGCATGGTCGCGCTGTCGGCCTACTTCGGCCTGAACAGCGGCCAGACCGGTCTGTTCACGACCGTCACCCTGGTGGTCTCCGCGGTCGGCGGCGCACTGGCGGGCGTCCTCGCGGACCGCATCGGCCGGGTCAAGGCCCTGATGATCACGGTGATCACGTACGCGGTCTTCACCGTCGCCTGCGGCTTCGCGCCCAACTACGAGACGCTGCTGGTCTTCCGCGCCCTGCAGGGCCTCGGCTTCGGCGGCGAGTGGGCGGTCGGGGCGATCCTGGTCGCCGAGTACGCGAGCGCCAGGCACCGGGGCCGTACGCTCGGCGCGATCCAGAGCTCGTGGGCGGTGGGCTGGGGCATGGCCGTGATCGCCTACACCGTCATCTTCTCGCTGGCCGGCGACGACCTGGCCTGGCGCATCATGTTCTGGACCGGCGCGCTGCCCGCGCTGCTCGTCATCTGGTTGCGGCGCAGTGTGCACGACGCGCCCGAGGCGACCGCGGCCCGCGAACAGAGCTCGGAGAAGGGCTCGTTCAAGGCCATCTTCAAGCCGGGCCTGCTGCGGATCACGCTCTTCGCCGGACTGCTGTCGACCGGTGTCCAGGGCGGCTACTACACGCTGGCCACCTGGGTACCGACGTATCTGAAGACCGAGCGCGACCTGTCGGTCGTCGGCACCGGCGGCTACCTCACGTTCCTCATCTCCGGCGCCTTCATCGGCTACCTGACCGGCGGTTACCTCACCGACAAGCTGGGCCGGCGGCGCAACATCTGGCTCTTCGCCCTGCTGTCGGCGCTGTGCATCCTGGCGTACGCGAACATCCCGAGCGGCGCCAACACCCTGCTGCTGATCCTCGGTTTCCCGCTCGGGTTCTGCATGTCGGCGATCTTCAGCGGCTTCGGTTCGTACCTGAGCGAGCTGTACCCGACGGCGGTGCGCGGCACGGGGCAGGGCTTCACGTACAACACCGGGCGCGCGGTGGGTGCCGTGTTCCCGACGACGGTCGGTTTCCTGGCGGACAGCTGGGGCGTGGGCGGCGCGCTGGTCTTCGGCGCGATCGGCTACGGCATCGCGGCGCTGGCGCTGCTCGGGCTGCCCGAGACGCGCGGGAAGGAGCTCACGTGAACCGCACGAGCGCCGGGGACCGTCCGGTGGTCCTGGTCGACGAGCACGCGCGCGCCTGGAGCCCGGCCGCGGCCCGGGCCCGCTTCCGCGACGGCCTCACCGGCCCCACGGCCGGGGTCGCGGGCGGCCACACCCAGGTCAACCTGATCTCGGTGCCCGCGGACTGGGCCTACGACATGCTGCTGTTCTGCCAGCGCAACCCCAAGCCGTGCCCGGTCCTCGACGTCACCGACGCCGGCTCCTGGACGACCGTGCTCGCCGAGGGCGCCGATCTGCGCACGGACCTGCCGCGCTACCGGGTGTGGCGGGACGGCGAACTGGTCGACGAGCCGACCGACGTGCGCGCGTACTGGCGCGAGGACCTGGTGTCGTTCCTCATCGGCTGCAGCTTCACCTTCGAGTGGGCGCTGGGCGAGGCGGGTGTGCCGATCCGCCACGTCGAGCAGGGGCGCAACGTCCCGATGTACGTGACGAGCCGGCCCTGCCGTCCGGCGGGGCGGCTGCACGGCCCCATGGTGGTGTCGATGCGGCCGGTGCCGCCCCGGCATCTGGCGGCGGCGATCCGGGAGAGCAGTCTGCTGCCCGCGGTGCACGGCAGCCCGGTGCACTGCGGCGATCCCGCAGGGCTCGGCATCGCCGACCTCGCCCGCCCCGACTTCGGCGACCCGGTGGACACCGAGCCGGACGACATCCCGGTGTTCTGGGCGTGCGGGGTGACCCCGCAGGCCGCCGTCATGGCCTCGCGGCCGCCGTTCGCCCTCACGCACGCCCCGGGGCAGATGTTCCTCACCGACGCCCGCGACGAGCAGTACCGCGTGGCCTGACAGGAGACACTGGATTCATGGCCTGCATCGACCTGAACGCCGACCTCGGCGAGGGCTTCGGCCGCTGGCGGCTCACCGACGACGAACGGCTGCTGTCCGTCGTCACCAGCGCCAACGTGGCCTGCGGCTTCCACGCCGGGGACGCGGTCACCATGCGCCGGGTGTGCGCGCTGGCGGCCGAGCGCGGGGTGCGCATCGGCGCCCAGGTGTCCTACCGGGACCTGGCCGGGTTCGGGCGGCGCGCGATGGACGTGCCGCCCGCCGAACTCGCGGCGGAGGTCGCCTACCAGATCGGCGCGCTGGAGGTCTTCGCCCGCGCGGCCGGCTCCCGCGTGTCCTACGTCAAACCGCACGGCGCGCTCTACAACCGGGTCGTGCACGACGAGGGGCAGGCCGCCGCGGTGGTCGACGGCGTGCTCCTCGCGGACCCCGCGCTGCCCGTCCTCGGCCTGCCCGGCTCGCGCCTGCTGGAACGGGCGGGGAAGGCGGGGCTGCCGGTCGTCACGGAGGCGTTCGCCGACCGCGCCTACACCGACGCGGGCACCCTCGTGCCCCGCTCCCGGCCGGGCGCGGTGGTCACCGACCCGGACGCCGTCGTGGAGCGCTCCCTGGGCCTGGCGGCCTCCGGTGCGGTCGTCACCGAGTCCGGGGCGCGCATCGCGGTGCGCGCCCGGTCCCTGTGCCTGCACGGCGACACGCCCGGCGCGGTGGAGCTGGCCCGCCGGGTCCGGGAGCGGCTGGAGTCCGCGGGCGTCCGGGTGGAGGCCTTCGCATGAAGGTGCTGCCGGTCGGTGAGGACGCCCTGCTCGTCGAGGTCGCCTCGGGCGACGAGGCCCAGGCCCTGCACGCGGAGCTGCTGCGGCGCCGCGCGGAGGGCTCGCTGTCGGCCCGCGAGATCGTCCCGGCGGCCCGTACGGTCCTCCTCGACGGCCTCGACGCACCGGCCCGGGTGGCCGCCGAACTGACCGCGGCCGACCTGCCGCCCGCTCCCCCGCCCGCGCGCGACGTGATCGAGATCCCCGTGCGCTACGACGGCCCGGACCTGGCCGACGTCGCCGCGCACTGGGGCGTGCCGGAGCCGGAGGTGGCGCGTATCCACGCGGGCACCGACTTCCGGGTCGCCTTCTGCGGCTTCGCACCGGGCTTCGGCTACCTCACCGGCCTGCCGCCCCGCTACGACGTGCCGCGCCGCGCCACCCCGCGCACCGCCGTCCCGGCCGGTTCGGTGGCCCTGGCGGGGCCGTACACGGGTGTCTACCCGCGCTCCTCGCCGGGCGGCTGGCAGCTGATCGGCACCACGGACGCCGTGCTGTGGGACCACGCGCGCGTGCCGGCCGCGCTGCTGTCGCCGGGCGTGCGCGTGCGGTTCGTCCCCGAGGCGGGATCATGACGGACCGCGCGCTCGCCGTCGTACGCGCCGGGGCCCTCACCACCGTGCAGGACCGGGGCCGCCCGGGGCACGCGCACCTCGGCGTGCCCCGCTCCGGTGCGCTGGACGGGCCGGCGGCGGAGCTCGTCAACCGGCTGACCGGCAACCCGCCCGGGGCGGCCGTGCTGGAGACGACCCTCGACGGCTGTGCCGTGCGGCCCCGTTCGGCCGTCACGGTGGCGGTGGCGGGCGCGCCCTGCCGGGTCACGGTGGACGGACGGCCCGCCCCCTGGGGCGCGCCGGTGCGGGTGCCGGGCGGTGCGCTGCTCGACATCGGACCGGCCCGGTCGGGGGTCCGCGCCTACCTGGGCGTCTCGGGGGGCATCGCCGTCGAGGCGGTGCTCGGCAGCCGGTCGACCGACCTGCTGTCCGGGCTCGGCCCGCCGCCCCTCACGGACGGCACGGTGCTGCCGCTGGGCCGGCCCTCGGGCGTGCACGCGCGCGTGGACGTCGCCCCGCAGCCGGCCCCGCCGGCCGAACTGGTCCTGCGGGTGACCCTCGGCCCGCGCGCGGACTGGTTCACGCCGGAGGCGGTCCGGACCTTCGTCTCGCGCGCCTACCGGGTCTCCTCCGCGAGCAACCGCATCGGCCTGCGCACGGACGGGCCCGCCCTGGAGCGCGGCAGGGCCGGGGAACTGCCCAGCGAGGGCATGGTGCTGGGCGCCGTGCAGGTCCCGCCGGACGGCCGCCCGGTGGTGTTCCTGGCCGACCATCCGACGACCGGGGGTTACCCGGTGATCGCCGTGGTCCGCCCCTCGGATCTCCCGGCCGCCGCCCAGGCGAGGCCCGGCACCCCGGTCCGCTTCGTGGCCGTACGGCGCCGCTGACCCGTGTCACACCGGCAGAGCCCCGGCACCTGCCGGCGGTCCCGGCGGCCGCACGACCGACGACCTCGCCGGGACGCCCACCTGCCGCGGGTAGCAGCTGCTGCCCGCGGGAACGCAACCCCCGAACCGCCCGCCGGCCGGGCCCGGTGGACCGACGGGGGCGCCCCGACCACCGGGAACCCGGCAGCGGGGCACGGTCAGGCCGCGTCCGGCTGTTCCGCCCCCGACAGCGTGGCGAGGGCCGCGGACACCGCCGCCGAGGCCCGCAGATCCAGCCGGGCGCTGGTGCCGCGGGCGCGGTGGCGGAGTTCGTCGGCGGCCAGGGTCAGCAGCTGGGGCAGCAGGTCGGTGCACCGGCGGGCCACCCAGCCGGTACCGGCCGTGGCCAGCCACCACAGGCTCGCCGACCTCGTCGGGCCGGGCGACTCCGGCTCGGGCGACGGCGCGGATCCGGTGGCGAGGCCGTGCCCGGCGAGCAGCGCGTGGAAGCGCAGGGCGAGCTGCCGGTGCCCCCGCTCCCCGGGGTGCAGCCGGTCCGCGCTCCACATGGCACGGTCGGTGGTCCAGTCGCCCTCGCAGGCGTGCAGGTGCAGCGCCCCGTAGCGGTCGGACAGGGCGTGCACCACCGTGTTCACGGCCCGCTGCCGCCGGGCCAGGGGACGCGCCAGCGCCCCGGGCAGCCCGAGCATCGTCCCCGGGTCGGGCAGGCAGGCCGTGAGCAGGACCGCGCCCTGCCCGGCGCAGGCCGCGTACACCCGGTCGAGCCGGGCCGCCACAGCCCGTATGTCGAAGGTGCAGCGGAGGGTGTCGTTGACGCCGACGACGACGGACACCAGGTCGGGCCGCAGCTCCAGCGCGGTGGGCAGCTGCCGCTCCAGGACGTCCCCGGTCTGTGCCCCGCTCACCGCGAGGTTGGTGAACCGGACGGTTCCGGTCCCCAGCCCGGCGGCGAGCAGCGCGGCCCAGCCGCGCCACCCGTCGCCCACCGGGTCCCCCACCCCCTCGGTCAGCGAGTCCCCGAGGGCCACGAAACGCAGGGACCCGTCGCGCCCTCCCGCGCCCCGCGCGGGTCTCATGCCACGCCCCCGGGCACGGACGGCCGCGCGGGAACGGCCGCGTCGTGGGCGGCGAGGAACGCGTCGACCGCCGCGTGCCACCCGAAGCACTCGGCACGCGCGCGTGCCGCCTCACGGCGGTCCGCCTCCAGGCGTTCCAGCAGCAGGTCCACGGCGTCGGCGAAGGCCTCCCCGCGGTCCGCGGCGACGGCCCCGGCGGAGCCGATCACCTCCGGCAGCGCGGACGACGCGCTCGCCACCACGGGCGTGCCGCAGGCCATGGCCTCCAGCGCGGCGAGCCCGAAGGTCTCGGCCGGTCCGGGTGCCAGGGCGACGTCGGCGGACGCCTGGAGCGCGCCGAGCAGGGCGCGGTCGCGGAGGTGCCCGAGGAAGGTGACCGGCAGGCCGCTCTCCCGCGCCCGCTGTTCGAGCCGCGGCCGCAGGGGGCCGTCCCCGGCCACCACCAGCACCGCCCGGCGCCCGCGCCGCCGCAGCGCCTGCAGGGCGTCCAGGGCCGTGCCGGGCCGCTTCTCCACGGACAGCCGCGAGCACATCACCAGCAGCGTCTCGTCCTCGCGCGCGTGCCGCGCCCGCAGGCCCGGGTCGCGCAGGGCCGGGTGCCGCTGCACCAGGTCGACCCCGAGCGGGGCCCGGACGACGTTGCGCGCCCCGATCCGCACGAACTCCCGCTCGGCGAACTCGGTCGTGCACACCACGCGCGCGTACGTGTGGGCGGTCCGGACGTTGAGGGCGTCGGCGGCACGCCGGGCGGCCCCCTCGGGCAGGCCCCAGGTGCGCAGGACGCCGTCGGCCGTCTCGTGGGAGACCATCACGGCCGGGATCCGGGCGCGCCGCGCCCACTTGCCGGTCCACCGCAGGGTCGTGCGGTCGGACACCTCCAGCCGGTCCGGCGCGAGTTCCTCCAGCAGCCCGGCCACCCGCCGCCTGTCGGTGAGGACGCGGTAGCCGCCGGTCCCGGGCAGCAGCGGACCCGGGAGGGTGATGACCCGGCCCTGCTCGGTCTCGCGGTCGCTGGTCCGCTCGCCGGGGACCACGAGGACGGGCTCGTGGCCCGCCTCCCGGTAGCCCCGGCCGAGTTCGCGCAGTGCGGTGCGCAGACCGCCGGAGGCGGGGGCGACGAAGTTGGCGAGGCGGACGATCCGCAGGGAGCGGCCCTCGACGCGGTTCGCGTTCATGCCGCCACCGCCGTCCGCCGCCCGGCGAGCACGTTCGCGTAGTGCCCGATCAGCCGGTCGCCGACGGCCGCCCAGGTGCGGCCCTCGACGGTGGCGCGCCCGGCGGCGCCGAAGGCGGTGCGCAGCGCGGGTGCGGCGGCCAGGGTCCGCACGGCCTCCCGTACGGCGGCCGCGTCGCGCGGCGGCACCAGGAACCCGGTGTGCCCGTGCGCGACGAGGTCGAGCGGTCCGCCCGCGGCGGGGGCCACCACGGGCAGGCCGCTGGCCATGGCCTCCTGGACGGTCTGGCAGAAGGTCTCGAACGGGCCCGTGTGCACGAAGAGGTCCAGGGAGGCGAAGACCCGGGCGAGGTCGTCGCCGGTGCGGCGGCCGAGGAAGACGGCGCCGGGCAGCGTCTGCTCCAGCGAGGGCCGGCTGGGTCCGTCGCCGACGATCACGACCCGGACGCCGTCCAGGCCGCAGGCGCCGGCGAGGAGTTCGACCTGCTTCTCGGGGGCGAGCCGGCCGACGTAGCCGACGATCAGCTCGCCGTTCGGGGCGAGTTCGCGGCGCAGCGCCTCGTCGCGGCGGTCGGGCCGGAACCGTTCGGTGTCGACGCCGCGCGGCCACAGCTCGACCCGGGGCACCCCGTGGGTCCGCAGGTCGCGCAGGGCCGCGCTGGAGGGGGCGAGGGTGAGGTCGGCGGCACCGTGGACGGAGCGGATGCGCCGCCAGGCCGCGGCCTCCCCGGCGCCCATGTAGGTGCGGGCGTATCCGGCCAGGTCGGTCTGGTAGACGGCGACGGCGGGGATGCCGAGCCGGGCGGCGGCGGCCATGCCGCGCACCCCGAGGACGAAGGGGCTGGCCAGGTGGACGACCTCGGTGCGGTGCTCGACGAGGGTGGCGGCCAGCCGCCGGCTGGGGAGGGCGACGCGCACCTGCGGGTAGCCGGGGAGCGGGAGGGAGGGGACGTGGACGACGGGGCACGGCGCGGACCCGTCGGGCTTGTTCCCCGGGGCGGGGGCCGGGGCGACGACGACGGGGGCGTGACCGCGATCGACGAGGTGCCGGGCGGTCTGGAGCGCGCAGTGGGCCACGCCGTTCACATCGGGGGGAAAGGATTCGGTCACGATGACGACACGCATACCGGTGTTGTCGCCGGGCTGGACGTGGCCGCGTCAACGTCGATCTTTCCGGCCGAGGAACGTCCCATGAGCGTTGCGATGCGCACCCGCGCAGGTCAGGCCGTGTCCATGCCCTCCTGACCCGCGAGCCACCGCACGTTCATCTCGGTGGCCTGATGCGGCCCTGGCAGTTCCTCCTGGAGGGGGGTCACACGGCGGTTTCCTCGGGGCCGATCCGGCTGCGTACGGCCGTCTGGACCTCGGCCTCCTCGGCGGGGTCTGCGGCGAGGCGGCGCAGGCGCTCGACGACGCGGGCGTCTCCGGTCTCGGCGTGCCGGGCGGCGATTTCGCGGGTGGTCTCCTCGCAGTCCCACAGGCATTCGACGGCGAAGCCCGTGGCGAAGGAGGGGTCGGTGGCGGCGAGGGCGCGGGCGGTGCGGCCGCGCAGATGGGAGGAGGCGGTCTCGCGGTAGACGTGCCGCAGGACGGGGGCGGCGCAGGCGATGCCGAGCCGTCCGGTGCCGTCGACGAGGGTCCACAGGGTCGGCGCGTCGGGTCCTTCGCCCCGTACGGCTTCCCTGAGGGCGGCGAGGACCAGGTCGCGGTCCTGGGCTCCGCCCCGGCAGGCGAGGACGCGTCCGGCGGCGGCGCCGAGGGCGTCGGGCCGCCGGACCCAGCCGCGCGCCCGGTCGACGGCGGCGAGGGAGCGCATCCGCTCGAAGGCGTCGACGGCGGCTTCCCCGACGACCGTCGAGCCGGTGGCCACGGCGCCCTCGATCAGGTCGAGGGCGTCGGGATCGTTGCCGTCGGCGAGATAGCGCAGGGCGGTGCACCGGGCACCGTCACCGCCGTCCCGCGCCGCGCGGACGATCTCGGCCCGGTCCTCGGGTCCCGCCACCGCGGTGAGACAGCGGGCGGCCGGGACGTGCAGCGCGGCGCCGCGGTCGAAGCCCTGCTGGGCCCATTCGAAGACGGCCTGCACGCTCCATCCGGGGCGGGGTCCCGAGGGGCGCATCTGCCGCTGCCAGCGGTCGAAACAGCCGGCTTCATGGGCGGCACGCACGCGTGAGGCGACGGATTCGCGGGGGTCCTCGGCCCACAGCCGCCACGGCCGGGGCTCGAAGGCGTCCCGGACGGCGGCGGCCAGCTCGGCCTCACCCTCCGGATCGGCCGGGAACCGGGCCAGGACGGGGGCGGCGAGGGCGCGCAGGCCCGCGTCGTCGTCCCGCAGGGCCAGCTCGTCCAGGGCCCAGGCCCAGTTGGTGCCGTGGGCGGCGTACCTGCGCAGCAGAGCGAGCGCGTCCCGCCTGCCGTAGGAGGCGAGGTGCCCGAGGACGGCGAGGGTGAGCCCGGTGCGGGACTCGTCGGCGTCGAGGACGTCCTCGGCGTCGAAGAGGTGGGCCTCGATCTCGTCCAGCTCGCCGTTCAGGTCGAGGTAGAGGCGGGCGTAGTAGAGGGAGCGGTTCTCCACCTGCCAGTCGTGGCGGGGATCGCGCAGCACGCAGTGGTTCAGCGCCGCGAGCGCCTCGGGGCGCGGGGCGGTGAGCGCGTGCAGTGTGCCGTCGCCGCGGCCCCGCTGGAGCAGGCCGAGCAGCGTACCGCTGGGCGCTATGACCGGATCGAACATGGGAAACAGCCTCACATCAAGCGTCGACGCAACCGGGGACGTGTACTACCTGGCCGCGCGACAACACGTCGGAGTGCCCGCCGTTTCCTGCTTGCTGTAGACCATCTTCCTCTGCCTCTCGTCGGTGGCCCTTGCGGACCGCGTCACGGCCCGCGCGGTGCGGCAACACCTGCCCAACCATCACGTCCGTGAACCACGTCGTCATGATGACTCGGCACTTCCGTCTGCCGCGACCGAAATTTCGGCGGCCCCGTTCCGCCTCCCCCGTTTCTCGTGTCGTTCCAGGTCAGCCTGGTCGGCCTAGTGCGCGCCGAACAGTTCGAGCAGTTCCGTCCGGCCGAACATGCGGGCCGTGTCGACGGCCGAGGGCGTACCCGCGGACGGGTCGGCGCCGCCCTCCAGGAGGGCCTTGATGACGTCCGTCTCGCCCTTGAAGACGGCCCCCGCGAGCGGGGTCTGGCCCCGGTCGTTCACCCGGTCCGCCTCGGCGCCGCGGGCGAGCAGCGCGCGCACCGCGTCGGAGTGGCCGTGGTAGGCGGCGAGCATCACGAGCGAGTCGCCGCGGTCGTTGGTGAGGTCGGCCGGGACGCCCGCGTCGACGTACGCCACGAGCGCCTCGGTCTGTCCCCGGCGGGCCAGATCGAAGATCTTGGTCGCCAGCTCCACGACCTCGGGGTCGGGGACTTCGGTCATCTGCCGGACCGCCTCTCCATCACGTCTCGTCGAGTGCGTACGCCTGCGCCGGGTGCAGCCGTACGAGTGAATCGCCAGGGTACTGGCTCGCGCGGCACATGACCCGATGTGCCCGAGGTAAAGATCACCACAGTCGTGTCCGGGCGCAACAGCCCGGCTCCACCGGATCAGGGACCACTCCGCCACGCGGGGGAAATCGTCCGAATTTCACCCACTTGCACCTTTTATCGTATGGATACATCCTGTGAGCCTGGAAGTACTCATGGTGACTGTCCCCGCGAACCAGGAGAACTCAAATGATCCTGTCCATCTCAGGCGTGGTCCTGCTCGGCATCGTCGTCTTCATCTTCTTCCGCAAGGACGGCCTGAAGGCCTCCCACGCGGTGGTGGCGATGCTGTTCGGCTTCTACCTGGCGAGCACGGCCATCGCCCCGAGCATCAAGGCGGGCGGCGAGAGCCTGGCGAGCCTCCTCGGCGGCATCAAGTTCTGACGACCCCACTTCCCGTACGCACCCCGCCCGTACGCACCGACTGGAGGCAGCAGTGGCCCGGCGCCCCCTCCCCCGCATTCTGAGCAACGGCAGCGCCCAGCTCGCCCGGAGCCGGGAGCTGGCCCGGACGGCCGCCGACAGCGCCACCGACGTCCTCCACCCGCTGATCACGATCATGCGGGGTCTGCGCCGGCTGGCAGCGGCCGGCCGGCGCAGATGGACCGAGACCCCGAAGGAGAGACGGGGGGCGCTGCTGTTCCTGGTGGCCTCCGTGATCCTCGTGGTGGCCCTGGTGCCGTACGGGCCGCTGCTGGCCGCCATCACCCTGATGGCGGCCGCGGCCTGGCAGGGCCGGGACCGCACTCCGGCGGCTCCCGACGGCCCGGACGAGTCGCAGAGCGAGCGCCTGAAGTCGCTGTACGAGGCGCTCGTGCCGTACTTCTCCGCCGCCGAGGACCCCGAGCCGCTGTACGCGCACGGCGGCGCCTGGGACAAGGTCTTCCCCACCTACGCGTTCGACGGCGGCGGCCGGATCTCCCACCTGGTGGTGCGCTACCCGGCGTACTTCACCGACGGCGAGGCCGAGTCCCGCGCGCGGATCGAGCACCTCCTCGCGGCGAAGTCGGGCCGCGGCCGCGAGTACCACTTCACGTGGGACGAGGAGGGCAACCAGTTGACGCTCGGCGTACTGCAGCCCCTCCCCGTCGACATCACCGCCCAGCCCTTCGTCACCGCTCCCGGCGAGACGGTCCTGGGCTTCACCGACCCGACGCAGGTCCGGCGCACGCTCCCCGTCGGCCACGGCGAACGGCAGCGGGACGTGCCCCCGGTCCTGTGGCGCACGGGCCTGCGCTCCACGGAGCCGCACCTGCTCGTCCTCGGTCAGCCGGGCAGCGGCGTCTCGACGCTGCTGCGCTCCCTGGCGCTGCAGGCCCTCCGGCACGGCGACGTGGTGATCGTCGACGGGGGCGGCACCGGCGAGTACGCCTGCCTGACCGGACGGGACGGCGTGCTGGCCGTCGAGTGCGGTCTCAGCGGGGCGACGGCCAGCCTGGAGTGGGCCGCGTCCGAGACGGAGCGCCGCCTCATCGCCGCCAACCGCGCCCACCAGGCGGGCCATCCCCCGCCGGAGGACACCAAGCGGCCGCTGTGGATCCTCCTGGACCGGCCCACCGCGTTCACCCACCTGGCGGCGGCGGACGACCGCAAGGACCCGCAGTCCCTCCTCCAGGTGCCCCTGCGGCACGGCCGCCCGGCGCACGTCACGGTGGTCGTGGCCGACCAGCTGGACAGCTTCGAGGCCCTCGCGGAGCCGGTGCGCAGGCACACCCGCGCCCGCGTGGTCCTCGGCCCGGCGACGGCCGACCAGCTCCGGTCGGTGCTGGGCGCGCCCCCGCACACCACCCCCGTCGACCAGATCCCGCCCGGCCGCGGCTACGCCCGCCTGGGCACGGGCCCGGTCCACCGCCTCCAGGTCCCGGCCACGCCGAACCCCTTCGACGACGCCAGCCCCGAGGCGCACCGCGAGGCGGTCCTCGCCCTGCTCCCGCCCCGCACGACACCGGCGGACGGGGAGACGGTCCCGGAGCCCGACGGATCCCCCGGCGAGCCGGAGCCGCTGCCCACGGAACAGGAACCGGCACACACACCGGCACAGGCGCAGACGCCGGCACACACACCGGCACAGGCACAAGCACAGGCACAAGCACAGACGCCGGCACCGGCGCCCGTGCAACAGCCGGAGCCCGTCCCGGCCGCGGTGACCGCCGAACCCGCCCCGGCCGCGGCCGCGGTGACCGCCGAACCCGTCCCGGCCGCGGTGACCGCCGAACCCGTCCCGGCCGCGGTGACCGCGGAACCCGCCCCGGTCGCGGAGCCGCAGGAGCCGCGGTCCGCACCGGTGCCGGTCCTCACCAAGGACCCCCTGCCGAACCCGGTCCCGGTGCTGACCAAGCCGACGGATTCCACGCGCGGCTGACCGGCCCGCCACCGGCCGGCCCCTGCACAGGGTGGGGCGTGCGGAGACCCGCTAGGCCACGAAGGTTCGCGGCGCCTCCGTACCCCCCACCCCGCCGGACTCCACCAGTCCCGCCGCCGCGGCCAGCCGTACCGCCGCCTCCTCGGCCACCGCGCCTCCGACGGTGAACGGCAGCCGCACGTATCCCTCGAACGCCCCGTCCACGCCGAACCGCGGTCCCGAGGGCACGCGCACGCCCACGCGCTCCCCCGCCTCCGCCAGCCGCGAACCGGACAGCCCGCCGGTGCGCACCCAGAGGGTCAGCCCGCCCTGCGGCACCTCGAACTCCCACCCGGGCAGCTCGCGGCGCACGGCCGCCACCAGCTCGTCGCGGTTGGCCCGGGCCTGCTCCCGCCGCACCTCCACGGCCTGCTCCCAGCCCCCCGTGCCGAACAGCCAGTTCACGGCCAGCTGCTCCAGGACCGGCGTACCGAGGTCGGCATAGGCGCGCGCCGCGACCAGGCTGCGGATCACGTCCGGGGCGGCCCGCACCCAGCCGATGCGCATCCCGGCCCAGAACGCCTTGCTCGCCGACCCCACCGTGATCACGGTCGAGCCGGCCGGGTCGAAGGCGCACACGGGCCGCGGCATCCGCACCTCCGCGTCGAGCCACAGCTCGCTCATCGTCTCGTCGGCGATCAGCACGGTCCCCGCGGACCGCGCGGCGTCCACCAGCCGCCGCCGCTGGTCCTCGTCGGCCAGGGCCCCCGTCGGGTTGTGGAAGTCGGCGACGACGTAGGCGATCCGGGGCGCGGCGTCCCGCAGGACCTGCCGCCAGCGGTCCATGTCCCACCCGGTGAGTCCCTCGGCCATCGCGACGGGCACCAGGCGGGCCCCGGCCTCCCGCATCAGCTGGAGGATGTTGGCGTAGGAGGGCGACTCGACGGCGATGCGCTCGCCCCGCCCGCCGAAGAGATGGCAGATCGCGTCGATCGCTCCCATCGCCCCGGTCGTCACCATGATCTGCTCGGGCATGGTCGGGATGCCGCGCGCGGTGTAACGCTCGGCGATCATCGCCCGCAGCGCGGGCAGCCCCGCCGGATAGTCGCCGTGCGTGTGGGCGTACGGCGGCAGTTCCTCCAGCGCGCCCTGCACGGCCCGGGTGAGCCAGGGCTCGGGGGCGGGCAGCGCGGCGCAGCCGAGGTCGATCACCGAGCCGAGGGCCTCGGGCGGCAGGGGCTCCAGCCCGCGTGCGGGCAGCGGGTTCCCTGCGGGCACGGCGGTCCAGCTGCCCGCACCCCGCCGCGACTCCAGGAAGCCCTCGCTGCGCAGCGCCTCGTACGCGGCGGCCACCGTCGTGCGGCTGACGGAGAGGGAGAGGGCGAGTTCCCGCTCGGCGGGCAGGCGGGCGGCCACCGGGACGCGCCCTTCGAGCACCAGCAGGCGGATGCCGTCGGCGAGGGCGCGGTAGGCCGGCGGGCGTCGCGTGCCGGGCCCGGCCGGGCGGTCCTGCTGGGAGTTGAGCAGCCGGGCGAGCTGTGCCGCCCCCACGGCCGAGGTCCACTGCGCCATCGGAATCAGTCCACCTTCCCCGGATTGGCCCTGGATGGCCGCTCCATCCACGCCACAGGGTGTCATGCATCAGTCCACCACCACCACACGGGGGCACATCATGGCCACGCGGGGACGCCTCACCCGGCGGCTCGTCCAGCTCTACGCCGGTCTCGCGCTGTACGGCGCCAGTTCCGCCCTGCTCGTCCGGTCCGGGCTCGGTCTGGAGCCGTGGAACGTGCTGCACCAGGGCCTCGCCGAGCGGACGGGACTGTCGATCGGCGTCGTGCTGACGATCGTGGGCGCGGCCGTGCTGCTCGCGTGGATCCCGCTGCGCCAGCGGCCCGGCCTCGGCACGATCTCCAACGTGCTGGTGATCGGCATGGCGATGGACGCGACCCTGGCCCTGGTGCCCGACGCCCACGGCTGGGTGCTGCGCGTCGGCCTGATGATCGGCGGGATCGTCCTGAACGGCGCGGCGACCGGCCTGTACATCGCCGCCCGCTTCGGCCCGGGCCCGCGCGACGGACTGATGACGGGCCTGCACCAGCTCACGGGCGTCTCGATCCGCCTGGTGCGGACGGGCATCGAGCTCACGGTCGTGGCGACCGGCTTCGTCCTGGGCGGCACCGTGGGCATCGGCACCCTGCTGTACGCGCTGGCCATCGGGCCGCTCGCCCAGCTGTTCCTGCGGCTGTTCGCCGTCCCCGCGGCACCCGCCGGCAGCACGGTCGTTGCCACCGGTCAACCGGAAGGAGCGATACTGCGTCCGTGACCCCGCGGATACGCCATCCCTACCTCGACCACCCCGGCCCCCTCGCCTTCGCCCACCGGGGCGGGGCCGCGGACGGTCTGGAGAACACCGTGCGGCAGTTCCGCAACGCCGTCGAGGCCGGCTACCGCTACATCGAGACCGATGTGCACACCACGCGGGACGGCGCACTCGTCGCCTTCCACGACACGACGCTGGACCGGGTGACCGACGGCACGGGCCGGATCGCCGATCTGCCGTGGCAGGAGGTACGGCAGGCGCGCGTGGCGGGGCGGGAGCCCGTGCCGCTGTTCGAGGAGCTCCTGGAGACCTTCCCGGACGTGCGCTGGAACGTGGACGTCAAGGCGGAGGCCGCCCTGCTCCCCTTCCTCGACCTGATCGGCCGGACGGACTCCTGGGACCGGGTCTGCCTCGGCTCGTTCTCCGAGGCACGGGTGGTGCGCGCCCAGCGGCTGGCCGGTCCGCGACTGGCCACGTCGTACGGCACCCGGGGCGTGCTGAACCTGCGGCTGCGCTCCTGGGGGCTGCCGGCCACGGTGCGCCGCTCGGCGGTCGCCGCGCAGGTCCCGGAGGTCCAGTCCGGCATCCAGGTGGTCGACCACCGCTTCGTGCGCGCCGCCCACGCGCGCGGCCTGCAGGTGCACGTCTGGACGGTCAACGAACCCGGGAGCATGCACCGGCTTCTCGACCTCGGTGTGGATGGCATCATGACCGATCACATCGACACGTTGCGCAAGGTCATGGAGGACCGCGGCGTCTGGGTCTGAGACCCCGGGCCCGGCGCCTTCGCGCGTTCACGGGGAAGCGAGGGCACGGGTGGGCACCGACACCCTGCGGACACCGCCCGACGATGGGGCGGATCTCAGACGCGAGCAGCGCGGCTGGTACTTCTACGACTGGGCGTGCTCCGTCTACTCGACGAGCGTGCTCACCGTGTTCCTCGGCCCCTATCTGACGTCGGTCGCCGAGTCGGCCGCGGACGCCGACGGCTTCGTCCACCCGCTCGGCATACCGGTGCGCGCCGGGTCCTTCTTCGCGTACTCGGTCTCCCTGTCGGTGATCGTGGCCGTGCTGGTGATGCCGCTGGTGGGGGCCGCCGCCGACCGCACCGGCCGCAAGAAGCCGCTGCTCGCGGCCGCCGCGTACACGGGTGCCGGGGCGACGACGGCCATGTTCTTCCTGGACGGCGACCGCTATCTGCTCGGCGGCGTGCTCCTGGTCGTCGCCAACGCCGCCCAGAGCGTGGCGATGATGCTCTACAACTCCTACCTGCCGCAGCTCGCCCCGCCCGAGCAGCGGGACGCGGTGTCCTCGCGGGGCTGGGCCTTCGGGTACGCGGCGGGTTCGCTGGTCCTCGTCGTCAACCTGGTGCTGTACACCGGCCACGACGGCTTCGGCCTGTCGGAGGGCATGGCCGTCCGCATCTGCCTGGCCTCGGCCGGCCTGTGGTGGGGCGCCTTCGCGCTGATCCCGCTGACCCGGCTGCGCGACCGCCGGCCCGCCGCGCGCCGGACCGCGGCCCTCCCGGGTTTCCGGCAGCTCGCCGCGACCGTCCGCGACATGCGCCGGCACCCCCTGACCCTCGGCTTCCTGCTCGCCTACCTCGTGTACAACGACGGCATCCAGACGGTGATCTCGCAGGCCTCGGTCTACGGCTCGAAGGAGCTGGGGCTCGGGCAGTCCACCCTGATCGGCGCCGTGCTGCTGGTGCAGGTGCTGGCCGTGGCGGGCGCCCTGACGATGGGACGGCTGGCCCGGAGGTACGGCGCCAAGCGCACGATCCTGGGCTCGCTGGTCGCCTGGACGGTGACGCTCGCGGCCGGATTCTTCCTGCCCGCCGGGGCGCCGGTGTGGTTCTTCGTCCTGGCCACCGGGATCGGCCTGGTCCTGGGCGGCAGCCAGGCGTTGTCCCGCTCCCTGTTCTCCCATCTGGTCCCGCCCGGCAAGGAGGCCGAGTACTTCTCGGCGTACGAGCTGAGCGACCGCGGCATGAGCTGGCTCGGGCCGTTGCTGTTCGGGCTCACCTACCAGCTGACCGGGAGCTACCGGGACGCGATCATCTCGCTGGTGGCCTTCTTCGTCCTGGGATTCGCCCTGCTCGCGAGGCTGCCGGTACGGCGTGCGATCGAAGAAGCGGGGAATCCGGTTCCTGACAGGATTTAGCACTCGACGCGAAAGGGCTGTAGTGTACGCGTTTGGCCTGCCAGGCGTACCGTTACTGCGCGTCAAAGATGCCGAAACGCTGGGTTACATCTGCTAGCAGATGTGACAAACCGGGCGCTGGTGGGTACAACAAGGGCGGCTACGACGGCGACGCATGACCCGGAACGGGACTCGGAACGGGAATCTTTACCGCCGACCGGACGTTGACCGGATGACGACGACAGCGACACCTGTCCTGTGGGCGACAAGCCCGGGAGGCACGATTCATGAGTGAGCGAGCTCTTCGCGGCACGCGCCTCGTGGTGACCAGCTACGAGACGGACCGCGGCATCGACCTGGCCCCCCGCCAGGCCGTGGAGTACGCATGCGAGAAGGGGCACCGCTTCGAGATGCCCTTCTCGGTCGAGGCGGAGATCCCGCCGGAGTGGGAGTGCAAGGTCTGCGGGGCCCAGGCACTCCTGGTGGACGGCGACGGCCCTGAAGAGAAGAAGGCCAAGCCCGCGCGTACGCACTGGGACATGCTGATGGAGCGGCGCACCCGCGAGGAACTCGAAGAGGTCCTCGAGGAGCGCCTGGCGGTTCTTCGCTCCGGGGCGATGAACATCGCAGTTCATCCCCGGGACAGCCGCAAGTCGGCCTAGGTCCCGGCAAGGCCTGGCGGATAGATCAGCGCACAACGGTGACCGCGGGCGCCGTACGAGAGTACGGCGCCCGCGGTTTTGCCGTGCCCTCGCGGGACCGTCAGTGCGTCAGCGGCGGGCGCGGCTGACCGGTGGCACCGCCGCCCGGTTCGTCCCGGACGACCTCGCCCTGGACGACCTTGCCGTCGGGGCGGTACATCCGGGCCTGCTGGAAGGCGCCGCCCAGGGTGCCCGGGTCGACCTCGCGCAGCTTGCGCTCGAAGGTGCGCTCGGCGGAGCGGCTCACGGCCTTCTGCACCGGGGGCAGCAGCAGGAGCAGGCCCACCGCGTCCGAGAGCAGGCCGGGGATGATCAGCAGCAGACCGCCCAGCATCATCAGGCCGTTGCCCTCGCTGTTCGGCCGGGCCGCCGCGGGCATCGCTCCGCTCTGCTGCTGTTGCAGCGTCTCGGAGAGCTTGCGGAAGGCGCGCCGGCCGGCCCGCTTGATGACGACGGAGCCGAGGACGAGGCCCGCCAGCAGGATCAGCAGGACCACGAGACCGCTCGACGCCCCGGCGACCAGCGTGAGCAGCCAGATCTCCAGCACGAGCCATGCCGCGATCCCCAGCGGCAGGAACCTGAGCAGGCGTGAGCGCCGGGGCCGGGCGGGGTGGCTGGGGGTCTGAGCGCCAGTCGTCATGACTCCAGTGTGCCTGGCCCCTGCTCAGCACGGGATAAGGCCCCGATCAGGTGTTCCGGTACGTCGGGCGGGCCCCTCGGGTGCTACGGCCTGGACGGCTTGGCGCCGCGCCCCGTGACCTTGCTGACGCGCTCCCCCACGCCCCACGCCGTGACCCGCCACAGGGCCTCGACGAGGATGTCACGGCTCATCTTGGAGTCGCCGAGCTCGCGTTCGACGAAGGTGATGGGCACCTCGACCACGTGGTAGCCGGCCTTGACCGCGCGGCGGGCGAGATCCACCTGGAAGCAGTACCCCTGGGAGGCGACCTCGTCGAGGCCGAGGCCCTCCAGGGTCTCGCGGCGGAACGCGCGGTAGCCGCCGGTGATGTCGCGCAGCGGCAGGTCGAGGGCGAGGCGGGAGTAGAGGCTGCCGCCCCGGGAGATCACCTCGCGCGACTTCGGCCAGTTCACCACCCGGCCGCCCGGCACCCAGCGCGAGCCCAGCACCAGGTCGGCGCCCTTGAGGGCGGTGAGCAGGCGGGGCAGTTCCTCGGGCTGGTGGGAGCCGTCGGCGTCCATCTCCACCAGCACGCCGTAGTCGCGCTCCAGGCCCCAGCGGAAGCCCGCGAGGTAGGCGGCGCCCAGGCCCTCCTTGCCCCTGCGGTGCAGGACGTGGACGTGGTCGTCCGAGACGGCCAGTTCGTCGGCGAGCTTGCCGGTGCCGTCCGGGCTGTTGTCGTCGGCCACGAGCACGTGCGCCTCGGGGACGGCCTCGCGCACCCGGCCGACGATGCTCGTGATGTTCTCCGCCTCGTTGTAGGTCGGGATGATCACCAAGGCCGTGCCGAGCGGGCCGAACTTCCTCCCCTGGGCCCCCCTCGCGCGGGTGCCGTCGCCGTCGTTCACTGCTGCCCCTTCATGTCCGTACGCAGGGGTCCACCATAGTGGCCCTCGCCTGCGCTGACGTGACAGGACGTTCGAATGGTGGTGTCGAATCGGCGGGACGCGGGCAGGAATGCGCCCCGCGGCGCGCGCGGACGGCGGATGGGGGCCCGGCGCCCTTCGGGCCGACCTGGGATCCGCCGGCTGCGGATCGACCGAAAGCCGTTGTCTACTGAGCGTCCGGGCCCCACCCGGGTCACACCTCCCCGACCGGCCGGAACGCTCCCTCGGCGTCGCGCCGGCCTGAGCCTGGCTCCCAGTGGCGGTGCCCGGTGCGGCACACCGTCCCTGACCCGGCGGCGCTGCGACGAGTGTGCGAACGCTCCCCGGTCGGGCGTCCGGTGGTGGACTCGGCCGAACCTACCGGCCCCCTGCTGCTGCCTGTCAACAGCCTCCTGACCTGCGCTTCTCGCGGCAAGGGCCAGGTCAGTGCGGTGGATGCGCAGGTCGCACGCGCGGGGGTGGGCGCACGATCGCGGGTGCGCCCACCCCGTAGATCACTCGCCCGGCCGTACGAAGACCGTGCGTCCGCCCACCACCGTGCGCAGGCAGACGGGCAGGTCGTGGCCGGGGGTCAGGTCGGGCAGCCCCGGGGTGCCGGAGCGGGGGTCGGTCGACCAGCGGGCGACCCGGTCGTCCGGGGCCTGGACGACGAGTTCGCCGGTGCGCCACACGGCGTAGTCGGCCGGGGCGCCCGGGACGAGGACCCCCGCGTCGTCCCGGCCCACGGCCCGCCAGCCGCCCCGCGTGTGCGCCGTGAAGGCGGCGCGCACGGAGACGCGGTGCTCCGGCGTGCGGTGGAAGGCGGCGGCCCGGACCGTGCCCCAGGGGTCGAGCGGCGTGACCGGGCTGTCGGAGCCGAAGGCGAGCGGCACACCGGCGCGCAGCAGGGCAGCGAAGGGGTTCAGGGCGCGGGCCCGCTCCGCTCCGAGGCGCTGGGCGTACATGCCGTCCTCGCCGCCCCACAGGGCGTCGAAGGCGGGCTGGACGGAGGCGGTGAGGCCGAGTTCGGCGAAGGCGGCGATCGACTCCGGGGTGAGCATCTCGGCGTGCTCCACACGGTGCCGGGCCGCCCGGATCCGGGCGAGTCCCAGCTTGTCGGCGGCGGCGCGCACGCCCTCGACCACGGCGTCCACGGCGGCGTCGCCGATGGCGTGGAAGCCGGCCTGGAGCCCGGCCTCGGTGCAGGCGACGACGTGGGCGGCGATCGCGGTGGCGTCCAGGTAGGCCCTGCCGGTGTGCCCGGCGTCGGCGTACGGCTCGTGCAGGCGGGCCGTGTGCGAGCCGAGGGCGCCGTCGGCGAACAGGTCGCCGGCCGCGCCGGCCGCGCCCAGCTCGCGCGCCTTGGCGACGTCCTGCTCGGCCCAGTAGCCGACCACGCGCGGTCCGGGTTCCTCGGCGGCCAGGCGCAGCAGGCCGGTGAAGTCGTCCTCGGAGGAGATCTCCGGGCCGGCGCATTCGTGGAGAGTGCCGATGCCGAGCGAGACGGCGTGCGCGAGGGCGGCGCGCTGCGCCTCGGTGCGCTGCCGGGGCGTCACGGCCGCGAACGCAGCGGCGCGGACGGCGTGGTGGGCGTCCGCGGTGAGCGGCCCGTCCTCGCGGGGTGCGTCCTGGACCAGGTCGAGCAGAGCCGTCGTCACGACGGCCGAGTGGACGTCGATCCGGCTGAGGTACAGGGGCCGGTGCCCGGTGGCCTCGTCGAGCTCGGCCCGCGTGGGCGGGCGGCCTCCGGGCCAGCGCGCGGCGTCCCAGCCGTGCCCGAGCAGCACGCGGTCCTGCGGGCGGGCCGCGGCGAAGTCCCGGACGCGGGCGAGGGCGGCTTCGAGGGAGGGGGCGTTCGACAGGTCGAGCCCGGTCAGGGCCAGGCCGGTGGCCGTGGTGTGCACGTGGGCGTCCGTGAACGCGGGAGTGACCAGCGCCCCGTCCAGATCGACGACCTCGTCGACACCGTCCGCGAAGGCGTCGGCGGCGCCCTCGGACCCGACCCAGGCGACCTGGCCCCGCTCCACGACCATCGCGGTGGCGAACGGATCGGCGGGGCTGTGGACCTCCCCGCGACGGAGCAGAACGGTCTGGGGCGGCGTACGGGACTCACTCATGGAGCACAGTTTCACAGGCCCCGCTCCCGTGCTCCGCCAAGGGGTGTCGGCGGAGGTCAGATCCGGGGCGGCCGCGCCTCGTACGGGGTGGACAGCACGACCGTCGTCCGCGTGGAGACGCCGGCCAGCGACCGCACCCGCGCCAGCAGCTCCTCCAGTTCGTGCGGTGTGGCCACCCGCACCTTGAGGATGTAGTTCTCGTCGCCGGCGACGCTGTGGCACGCCTCGATCTCCGGCACCCCGGCCAGCCGGTCCGCGATGTCGTCGGGCGCGCTCGGATCGAACGGTTTCACGGAGATGAACGCGGTCATGGGCAGCCCCACGGCCTCCGGGTCGACGACCGCCGCGTAGCCCCGGATGACGCCCCGCTGCTCCAGCCGCCGCACCCGCTGGTGCACGGCCGAGGTGGACAACCCCGTGGCCTTGCCCAGGTCGGTGTAGCTCATCCGCCCGTCCTTGACGAGCAGCTGCACGATCTGTCGGTCCAGCTCCTCCATGGCGCAAGAACCTACAGGGCGGTTGATCTCCTCGGATACCTGAGGAGCCCAGGTCATACCCGGTTCGTGATGTGGCCGGAAGCCGACCGCCGACCGTCCGGGGGACAAACCCGCCGGAGGGGGCACCTGCGAGCGGCATGTGACGAACGCCACAGGGCTCGAACGGTCTCCGTGATGTTCTCGTGATTACCACCCAGGGGGGACGGGAAGTGCTTGCTGTGGTCGAGGCCGCAGTGCCTGATACGGCCCAGCCCGAGGGGGAGAACCCAATGCAGAGTCTCAAGCGCCCTGGTCGCACCGCACCCAAGCGGCCGCAGCTCGTCGTCGAGCCCGAGCCGGAGGGCGTCGAACCCGACGCGTTCGACGACGAACTCGACGCCTACGACACCTTCGAGATGTACCGGGTCGTCTGCCCGGACTGCGCGCAGCCCATCGCCCTGCTGGCGGACGAGGAGGTGCTGCCGGAGCACGCGCTGTGCGCCTCGCCGTGGAACCCGTTCGGGCTCACGGTCTGCGCCGGGACCGGCCGCAGGGCCTCGGACGCCCGCCCCGCGGACGAGTCCGTGGACCCGCAGGAGCAGGACACCGCGCTGCTGTTGACGCTCCCTCAGGGCCTCGACTGGCGGACGCAGCCCTTCTCGCACGTCGGCGGCCCGGGCTCGCGCCCCATCAGGGTCCCGGTCATGCGCCGCGACGCGGCCTGAGCGCGGTTCTTTTCCCGCCCGCTGGCTCCACCCCGTGACTGTCCCGCACCACGGCGCCCTGACTGCCGTGGTGCGGGCTCACCGTGCCCGCGGCCCGGTGCACCCGGGTGATCGCACGGGGAACGCACGCCCGATTCCACCATCCGGTGACCTGTCCGGCCTCTGTCGCGTTGCCCGGGTATGACCCCCATCTCCTCAGCGACCGGGCGTCAGCGCCTCCTCTACGTCCCACCGCCCGCAGAATCGGTTCGGCCGGGTCCGCCGCGCTATCAGGACCCGCCGATCTACCGCGACCTGATGCGCACCTGGGCCGAGGGAGGCCGCACCCTGCCGGGCCGGCACGACCCGGAGTGGATGCGGCTCGCGGCGCCCTGGCGGGGCCTCGACCAGTTCAGCGTTCCTCTGGACCCACGAGATGGCGGGCGATGACCATCCGCTGGATCTGGTTGGTGCCCTCCACGATCTGCAGCACCTTGGCCTCGCGCATGTACCGCTCGGCCGGGAAGTCGGCGGTGTAGCCGTAGCCGCCGAGGACCTGCACGGCGTCGGTGGTGACCCGCATCGCCGTGTCGGTGCAGTGCAGCTTGGCCATGGCCGCCTGCCGGGCGAACGGCCGGCCCGCGTCCCGCAGCCGCGCCGCGGCGAGGTAGAGCGCGCGGCCCGCCTCGATCTGCGTCGCCATGTCGGCGAGCATGAAGCGCAGTCCCTGGAAGTCGGCGATGGGCTTGCCGAACTGGCGCCGCTGCGCCGCGTACGACAGCGCCTCGTCGAGCGCCGCCTGGGCCAGGCCGATCGCACACGCGGCGATGCCGAGCCTGCCCGAGTCCAGGGAGGACAGGGCGATCGCGAAGCCCAGCCCCTCGTCGCCGATGCGCCGGGCGTCGGGGACCCGCACGCCGTCGAAGTGGACCTGGGCCGTGGGCGAGCCCTTCATGCCCATCTTCCGCTCGGGCAGCGCGGCGCTCACCCCCGGGGCGTCGCCGGGCACCAGGAACGCGGTGATCCCGCGCGGGCCCTCCTCGCCGGTGCGCGCCATGACCGTGTAGAAGTCGGCGATGCCGCCGTGGGTGATCCAGGCCTTGGAGCCGGTGATCACCCAGTCGTCGCCGTCCCGCACGGCCCTGGTGCGCAGGGCGGCGGCGTCCGATCCGGAGTGCGGCTCGGAGAGGCAGTAGGCGCCGAGCAGACCGCCGCCGAGCATCGCGGGCAGGTGCTCGACCTGCTGCTCCTTGGTGCCGTAGGCGGCCAGGGCGTAGGAGGCCAGCGTGTGCACGCTGACGCCGAGGCCGACGGTGAGGCGGGCCGCGGCCAGCTCCTCGAGGACCTGGAGGTACACCTCGTAGGGCTGGTCGCCGCCGCCGTACTCGGAGTCGTAGGGCAGGCCGAGCAGGCCGGAGCGCGACAGCAGGGTGAAGAGCTCGCGCGGGAACCGGCCGGCGTCCTCCTCCTCGGCCGCCTTCGGGACGATCTCCTGCTGCGCGATGTCGCGCACGAGCGAGATCAGGTCCCGGGCCTCCTCCGTGGGCAGTTGCCGGTCCACCGGCTGCGGGGCGCGGTCGGGCATGGCGACGCTCTCCTCCCTGTCGGGCGCTGGCGGACGGGCCCGTGGGTGGGGGCGGCGCCGCCGGGTCGTTCTGGTGCCTGGCCGATGCTTGCAGTTCCGGGTCGCGGAAGCTGCTGACCAGCGGCTGTGCGCTGTGAGTATGCCCGATCGGCGGCATCCCGTCACCAGTTAACGACCGCTTACTCCAAGAAATGGCCGAGCGCGCCCCGGGCGGCGAGATTGGTCCGCACCATTGACCAACTGGTCTAGTCCTCCTACTGTTTCGCTCCACCGACTCACCGCGTTCATGCCAATGAGCGCGGCGTTCCCCTCTCCCCACGAGGAGACACCGGATGCACACCCCCCACACCTCCCGCTTCCGTGCCGTCGTGTCCGCCGCCTGCTGCGCCGTGCTCGGCGCCGGGCTGCTGGCCGGCGCGGGCGGCTCCGCCACAGCGGCGACCTCGGCTCAGGAGGCCGCCGCGGACGTGCGGACCGCACCGCAGACCAAGGCCGGCTCCAAGGTCCTCGGGTACTTCACCGAATGGGGCACCTACGACCGCAAGTACCACGTCAAGAACATCGAGACGTCCGGATCGGGCGCCCGGCTCACCCACATCAACTACGCCTTCGGCAACGTCACCGGCGGCAAGTGCGCCATGGGCGACGCCTACGCGGCCACCGACCGGGCCTACACCGCCGCCGAGTCCGTCGACGGCAAGGCCGACACCTGGGACCAGCCGCTGCGCGGCAACTTCAACCAGCTGCGCAAGCTGAAGCAGAAGCACCCGAACCTCAAGGTGCTGTGGTCCTTCGGCGGCTGGACCTGGTCGGCCGGCTTCGGCGAGGCCGCCAGGAACCCGGCCGCCTTCGCCCAGTCCTGCTACGACCTGGTCGAGAACTCCAAGTGGGCCGACGTCTTCGACGGCATCGACATCGACTGGGAGTACCCGAACGCCTGCGGCGCCACCTGCGACACCAGCGGCAAGGACGCCTTCCGGAACCTGATGCAGGCCCTGCGCGCCAAGTTCGGCTCGCAGAACCTGGTCACCGCCGCGATCACCGCCGACGCCACCCCGGGCGGCAAGATCGACGCGGCGGACTACGCGGGCGCCGCCCGGTACGTCGACTGGTACAACCCGATGACGTACGACTTCTTCGGCGCGTGGGACGCGGCCGGGCCGACGGCCCCGCACTCCCCGCTGACCTCGTACACCGGCATACCCAAGGCGGACAACCACAGCGCGGCGACCATCGCCAAGCTCAAGGGCCTCGGCATCCCGGCCTCGAAGCTGCTGCTCGGCATCGGCTTCTACGGCCGCGGCTGGACCGGCGTCACCCAGGCGGCCCCCGGCGGCACCGCGACCGGTCCGGCGGCGGGCACCTACGAGCCGGGCATCGAGGACTACAAGGTCCTCAAGACCAAGTGCCCGGCGACGGGGACGGTGGCCGGCACGGCGTACGCCAAGTGCGGCAGCGACTGGTGGAGTTACGACACCCCGGCGACCATCGCGACCAAGATGGACTACAAGAACCAGCAGGGTCTGGGCGGCACGTTCTTCTGGGAGCTGAGCGGCGACACCGCGGGCGGTGAGCTCATCAAGGCCATCAAGTAGGCCCCGGACGACCGAGGGGGCGGAGGGTCCGCGCGGACCCTCCGCCCCCTGTTGGTGCGCCGCTCACGCGCCCCGGCGGGCGGGTTCGGGAGCCCGGTAGGCGGGGTCCAGTTCCTCGATGGCCCGCAGGGCGCCGCCGAGCGTCTTCACCAGCAGCTCGCACATGGTCGCGCGGGGCAGTTCCGGACGGTCGATCCACTCCAGCGTGGCGCCCTCGACGCTGCACACCCAGGCGAGCAGGGCCATGCGCGCCAGCGGCGTGACGTCGGTGCGGCCGTACGCCCCCTCGGCGATGGTGGCGATCACGGCGGCACGCACGCCGTCGCGGATGGCGTGCACCTCGGTGTCGAAGCCGACGCCGCCGCTGACGATGGTGCGGTAGGCGGCCTGGTTCTGCTCGGCGTAGCGCAGATAGCTGTCGACGGTGCGCTGCACCCGGTCGACCGGGGGGAGTTCGAGGCCACCGGCCGCCAGCGTGATCAGCTCGGTGACGGAGTCCTGGACGATGGCCAGGTAGTAGCCGCGCTTGGACTGGAAGTAGTAGTAGATCAGCCCCTTGGCGACGTGCGCCTGCCGGGCGATGTCGTCCATCGACAGCGCGTCGTAGGACGTGTCGGCGAACAACCTCCGCCCGATGGCGATGAGTTCGGCTCGGCGCGCCGTCGAGCGCTCGGTGCCGCGGGCCCGGGGGCGCGCGGCGGGCTGGGGGCTGATATTCAATTTCGACCCTGGTCTCACGGGCGGGGGCGGGACATGCGCAGTATGGCAGGCCCCACACCCGCGGCGTGGGTCAGGTCACAGCAGGCCGAGCTGGGTCACGAGCATCGCGACGACCACGACCAGGGCCCAGCCCATGACGTGCTCGACGATCTTGGGGCCGTCTTCCTGAGGGCCGCCGGTGCGGACGCGGGCGATGGTGGCGGAGTGCGCGGTCATGGCTTCTCGCTCGTTCGGTGGTGCTGGACGGACTTCCCGAAGGGTCTGTCCCACCTTGCCACCCCAAGCGGCTTTTGCGGCCGAGAGCTTGCTCACACGCGGACGCCCACGGCCCCCAGGGCCCTGCGCTGGGCCGCGGTCGGGCCCGCCGGGAAGTAGAGGTAACAGACGCCGCCGGTGCCGGAGACGACCGTGCCGGAGCTGTTGTGCCGTCTGGTGCGCAGCCAGATGTTCTCGAACTCGCGCCGCCGGTAGACGCGCCGCACCGCCTCGTTGCTCTCGGAGTACGGGTCGTTGGCGATCACGTCGCCGTCCGCGGTGAAGCCGATGACGGTCATGAGGTGCCCCGCCGTGCCGTACCCGGCGCCGGTCAGCTCCCCCTTGGTGAACGACTGGGACGTTATGGCCGGGATGCCGGCTGCGATCAGCGTCTCCAGGTCGGTGAGCGAGCCGAGCCGCGTGACCACGCCGGCCAGGCCCTCGAAGGTGGCCGCGTAGGCGGCGTTGAACGGCCAGTTGCCGCAGCCGCCGTACTGGTGGTCGTAGGTGAACCGGGCCGCGTGGCAGACCTGCGGGTCGGCGTACGAGGGGTTCACCCAGGCCAGCTGCTCGGGGGTGAGCCGGCCGCCCCAGTACTCGACGACCATCTGCGAGGAGGTCGGGCTGCACCAGGCCTCGCCGCCGTTGTCGTACTCGGGGTACTGGCCCTTGTGGATCTCCTGCGAGTAGCGCGGGACGGTCAGTTCCCGGGCGAGGCCGGGCGCGGAGGCCGGGACGGTGAAGCGGGCGGGGACGTCGGAGGCCATCAGGTGGAGCCGCCGGACGGTGGGCGCGGCCCCGGTGCCGGGCCTGCGGTACAGGGTCAGGCGCAGCCGGCAGGAAGCCAGCCGCAGCCCGGCCGACGGGTCGTCGACGGCCAGGGTGTCCGTCCAGACGGTGCTCCTGCCGTCGCTCTGGTCGTCGACCGAGGTGCGGCGGACGTCCTGGTCGCCGGCGGCCCAGCGGCCCATCACGTACCAGGGGCCGGTGGTGCCGTCGGTGTAGGTGGCGCGGGCCTCGATCTGGATCCAGGTGCCGGGCGGGGTGTGCGCGTTCCAGGAGACGATCGCCTCCGTCGCGGGGACGGCGAGGCGGTGGACGGGGGACGTCCAGGTGCCGTACTGCCAGGACGCGGTGGTGCCGGTGTGCGGGTCCGTGTAGTCGGTGGTCCCGGCGGGGGTGGCGAGGGCGAGGCCCGCGGGGTCGCCGGCGACGGCGCGGGTGCCCCGGGTGGTTCCGGAGCACCAGTCGCCGTGGGTGAACCAGGCACGGTTGTCCACGGTCCGGGCCGGGGCCGGGCCGGCGGCTGCGGTGTCGGTCGTCATGGCGGCCTCGGATTCGGCGGCCGCCGGACCCGCGCTTCCGGTGACGGCGGCGGCGACCACGGCGGCCAGGACGGTTCTGCGGGACGGCTGGTCGACTCTGCTCATGACGGGACCCCCGATGGTCGGAGTCGGGCAGGGCGGGACAGGTCCGGTACACGGTCGATCGCACCCGTGTGTGCGCCACATATGAGCACAGCCCGCCGGGTCCTGCCAGCACTTCGACCCGCGCCACGCCCACCAATATTGGCGTCGACCAGTGGCACCGCCCGGCCACCCGCGCCGGAGGCCCGCGCGCCCGTGGCTAGAGTGCTGCGCGAGATGACTGAGTCCTTCCGCCCCGCACCGGGGCCCATCCTCGGCACCCTGGCGTCCCGGATCCGCCGGCTGCCCCCCTCCTGCGGTCCCGTCCGGCTCGTGGGGATCGACGGGCACGCCGGCTCCGGGAAGACCACGTTCACCGGGGAGTTGGCCGGGGCCCTGGGCGGCGCTCCGGTGCTGCGCCTGGACGACGTCGCCAGCCACGACGCGCTCTTCGACTGGACCGGCCGCGTGCTGGAGCAGGTGATCGCACCACTGGCCCACGGCCGTACGGCGCACTACTCCCCCTACGACTGGCGGGCCCGTCGCTTCGGGGCGCCCCGAGCGCTGCCGCCCGCCGAGGTGCTCCTGCTGGAGGGCGTCGGCGCGGGACGCCGGGCGCTCCGCCCCCATCTGGCCCTGCTGGTGTGGCTGGACCTGCCCCGCGAGGAGGCCTGGGCGCGGGGGCGCTCGCGGGACGGGGAGGAGCAGCGGGAGTTCTGGAACGGCTGGGTCCCGGCCGAGCGCCGGCATTTCGCCGAGGACCCCTCACGGCCGTTCGCCGACGTGCTGGTACGTCAGGGGGAAATGGGATATGAGGTGCTGCCGGGGCCCGCGGTGAAGCCCGGACCGGACCAGCCCCTCACGCAGGGTGACGGACCGCCCGCTGTGTGCTGAACTTGTGAAGACCCTCCCGAGGCAACTTCCCGGAGGGCCTCAACTCGGCTTGACCGACGGGCCGTACAGGTCTTACGTTCTCAATGTGCGGCTGTTCCCGGCCGCCCTCAGACGCGAAGCCCCCGGTTGTTCCCCCGTGATCGGGGGCTTCGTTCTGTCCTCGTGCCGTTCCGCGGGCCCCGTGCGGCGCCGCGCGCTCACCCTCGGTCACCATCGGCGACCGTGCCGCATCCCCTCCCACCTCGCCGAACGGCCCGTGCGGCACCCTGGGGCCGCGCCGCCCCCGCGGGTACGATGCCCTCGTCGCGACCTGCGGACGGGTGCTGCGCGCACGGTGCAACTCCGTTCCGGGGCACGGCGGTTCGAGCAGGGAAGCCGGCCGGGGGGACGGCTCGTTGGCCTACCGACGGGGGCACGCTTCGTGGGGGACGGGATGGACTTCGGCACGCAGGGCCCTCAGGCCCCGGCCGACCTCGCCTGGTTGCGGGGCGTGGACGCGTACACCATGGGGGCCTATCCACAGGCCGAGGAGGAGTTCCGGGCCGCCGTGCGGATGGATCCCTCGATGGCCGACGGCTGGCTCGGGCTGCACGCGCTGCGCGTCGACACGACGACCGCGCTGCTGAGGATGTTCCGCCACCGGGAGCGCTTCGGGGAGCAGCGCACCCGCTACCGTCGCACCCTCAACTCCTGGTACTGGCTGGGCTGGTGGGTGCAGCCGGTGCTGGAGAGCCCGCGCGACCTGCTGCTCGCCCACGCCTCCCACTGGCTGGACGGCCGCCACGTGCCCGAGCTGGACCGGGCCCTGGCCGGGCTGCCGCCGGTGGACGCCGACCACCAGGTCCGCTTCCTGCACGCCTGCCGCGCCTATCTGGTCAAGGACTGGGAGCAGTTGGTCCGGCACACCGATCCGCTGCTCGACGACCCGATGCTCGGCATCGAGGCGGGCCTGTTCGGCGGCATGGCCCGGGTCCGCCTGGAGATGTACGGGCAGGCCGAACCGCTGCTGTCCGCCGCGCTGATGCGCTGCCGCAGCGAGCAGCCGCAGCGCAAGGAGCTGCGCTACTGGCTGGCCCGGGCGCACGAGGGCACCGGCCGCAGCGCCGCCGCGCTCCCCCTGTACCGGGCGGTGCACCGCGTCGACCCGGCGTTCATGGACACCTCGGCCCGGCTCGCCGCGATCGCCGAGGGCGACGGGTACGAGGACGCCGCCGGCTTCGCGGCGATCACGCTGACCGGGGCCGGGCTGGACGCCGTGGACGGGCCGGACGGCTTCGACCCGCTCTTCGGCACCGAGGGGCGCGACCTGAGGCTGCCCGACCTCGAACCGCCCGTCTCCGTGCCCCTGCCGCCGGTCACCGGCCCGGCGGTGCGCGAGAGGACCGGCCCGGTGCCGTCCCTGCCCACCGGACCCACCGACCCCGCGTTACTGGAGGAGGCGCTCGCCGAGCTGGAGCGGATGGTCGGGCTGGAGCCGGTGAAGCGCCAGGTCAAGGCGTTGTCGGCGCAGTTGAACATGGCCCGGTTGCGGGCCGGGCAGGGCCTGCCCGTCCAGCCGCCGAAACGCCACTTCGTCTTCTCCGGCCCCTCCGGCACCGGCAAGACCACCGTCGCCCGCATCCTCGGCCGCGTCTTCTACGCGCTGGGGCTGCTCGGCGGGGACCATCTCGTGGAGGCTCAGCGCGCCGACCTGGTCGGCGAGTACCTCGGGCAGACCGCCGTGAAGGCGAACGAGCTGATCGACTCGGCCCTCGGGGGCGTCCTCTTCGTCGACGAGGCGTACGCGTTGTCCAACTCGGGCTACGGCAAGGGCGACGCCTACGGCGACGAGGCGCTCCAGGTGCTGCTGAAGCGGGCCGAGGACAATCGCGACCACCTCGTGGTGATCCTGGCCGGCTACCCGGAGGGCATGGACCGGCTGCTCGCCGCGAACCCCGGACTGTCCTCCCGCTTCACCACGCGCGTCGACTTCCCCTCCTACCGTCCCCTGGAGCTCACCGAGATCGGCAAGGTGCTCGCCGCGGAGAACGGGGACGTGTGGGACGAGGAGGCCCTCGACGAACTGCGGTCCATCGCCGGGCACGTGGTGGACCAGGGCTGGATCGACGAGCTGGGCAACGGGCGCTTCCTGCGGACGCTGTACGAGAAGAGCTGCGCGTACCGGGACCTGCGGCTGTCGGTGTACCCAGGGACGCTCGGGCGGGAGGATCTGGCGACGCTGCGGCTGCCGGACCTGATGCAGGCGTACGGGGAGGTCCTGTCCGGGCGGGGACCGCAGGATCCGTCGGCCGCCTAGCCGCCCCGGACGCGGGCGGGCGGCAGGCGCGCGGACCGCGCCCGCGCCGGGCTGCCGCCCACCCGGCCGCGCTACGTCGCCAGGACCTCCTCGCCCGACCTCGGCTCGGTCAGCCTCACCTCGCGCACCTGGCGGTGCGCGGGATCCCGCACCTCGCCGACCAGCAGCTCCAGGACGTCCTCCAGCGCCACCAGCCCGAGCACCTTCCCGGAACCGTCGGCCACCTGGGCCAGATGCGTCGCGGCCCGGCGCATCACCGTCAGCGCGTCGTCCAGCGGCAGCTCCGACCGCAGGGTCGTCATGGGCCGCCACAACTGCTGCGGCACGGCCCGGTCCGAGTCCTCCAGGTCCAGGACGTCCTTGACGTGCAGGTAACCCATGAACGCGCCGTTGTCCGCGGCGACCGGGAAGCGGGAGTAGCCGGTGCGGGCGGTGAGCTCGACGATCCGCCCGGGGGTGACCGAGGGGCTGACCGTCACGAGGGACTCGCGCTTGAGCAGGACGTCCGTCACCGGGCGGGAGCCCAGCTCCAGCGCGTCCTCCAGGCGTTCGGCCTCCTCCGGGTCGAGCAGGCCCGCCTGGCCGGCGTCCTCCACCAGCCGGTTGAGCTGCTCGCTGGTGAAGACGGCCTCGACCTCGTCCTTGGGCTCGACGTGGAAGAGCCGCAGGATGCCCTGGGAGACGGCGCCGAGGGCGACGGTGATCGGCTTGCAGAAGCGGGCGAACCAGACCAGGCCGGGGCTCAGCCACAGCGCGGCCTTCTCGGGCGCCGCCATCGCCAGGTTCTTCGGGACCATCTCGCCGATGACGAGGTGGAAGAAGACCACGGCGGCCAGGGCGATCACATAGGTGAGCGGGTGGATCATGCCCTCGGGCAGGTGGACCCGCTCGAAGAGCGGCTCCAGCAGATGCGCCACCGTCGGCTCGGCGACCGCGCCCAGGGTCAGCGAGCACACCGTGATGCCGAACTGGGCCGCCGCCATCATCTGCGGCAGCCGCTCGAGACCGTGCAGCACCTGGCGGGCACGGGCCGTGCCGAGGGGTTCGATCTGGCTGCGCCGTACGGAGACCAGCGCGAACTCGGCGCCGACGAAGAAGCCGTTCGCCAGTACCAGCAGCGCGGCGAAGAGCAGTTGCAGCACGCTCATCGGACGGCCTCCACCCTGGCGGTCACCGGGGCGGTGCGGACGAGCCGGACCCGCTCCGCGCGGTAGTGGCCGACCTGGCGCACCGCCAGGCGCCAGCCGGGCAGCTCCGCCTTGTCGCCGACGGCCGGGATCCGGCCCAGCAGGTCGGCGATCAGGCCGGCGACCGTCTCGTACGGGCCTTCGGGCACGTCGAGGCCTATGCGCTGGAGCACGTCGACGCGGCAGCTGCCGTCGATGTCCCAGGCGGGCCTGCCGTCCTCCGGCGGCGCGGCGGCCAGCTCGGGCAGGTCGTGCCCGTCGTGCTCGTCGCGGACCTCGCCGACGAGCTCCTCGACGATGTCCTCCAGCGTGACGACACCGGCGGTGCCGCCGTACTCGTCGACGACGACCGCGATGGGCTGCTCGCTGCGCAGCCGGGTCAGCAGCGGCCGTACCGGCAGGGTCTCGGGGACGAGCAGCGGCGGGCGGGCGATACGGCCCACCGGGGTGCGCAACCGGTCCTGGACGGGCACGGCCAGCGCGTCCTTGAGGTGGACCATGCCGACGACCTCGTCGATCCGCTCCCGGTACACCGGGAAGCGGGACAGGCCGGTGGCGCGGGTCAGGTTGACCACGTCCTCGGCCGTGGCCGAGGACTGCAGGGCGCTGACCTTCACGCGCGGCGTCATCACGTGCTGGGCGGTGAGCTCGCCGAGGGACAGGGTCCGCACGAAGAGGTCGGCCGTGTCCTGTTCGAGGGCACCGGCCAGGGCCGAGTGGCGGGCCAGGGAGACGAGCTCGCCCGGGGTGCGGGCGGAGGCCAGTTCCTCGGCGGGCTCGAAGCCCAGCGCCCGGACGAGCCGGTTCGCGACGGCGTTCAGGCCGGCGATGACCGGGCGGAACAGCCGGGCGAAGACGTGCTGCGGTGCCGCGACGAACCGCGCGACCTGCAGCGGCCTGGACACCGCCCAGTTCTTGGGCAGCAGTTCGCCGATCACCATCTGCACGGCGGAGGCCACCAGCATGCCGACGACGACCGTGACACCGGGGACCGCTCCCCGGGGGATGCCGATCGAGGTGAACGGGCCGCGCAGCAGCTCCGCGAGCGCCGGCTCCGCGAGCATGCCGACGACGAGGGAGGTGATGGTGATGCCGAGCTGGGTGCCGGAGAGCTGGAAGGAGAGTTCCCTGAGTGACTCCACGACGCGCTGGGCGCGCCGGTCGCCTTCGGCGGCGGCCCTCTCGGCCTCCGCGCGCTCGACCGTCACGAGTCCGAACTCGGCGGCCACGAAGAATCCGTTGGCGAGAATCAGCAGGAACGCGGCTGCCAGAAGCAGCAGGGGGATGGTCATGATGCCGCCGCCTCCGCACGGTCGCGGACACGGTCCGCGCTATGTCGGCAGGGGGCGGCGCAGGTACTGCAGGACGATCCGTCCATCGCCGGAGGGGGTCACTCCTCGGTTAGCAGGTAGCCTCTGCGCACCGGGCGGGGCAGCAGCGGCGAAGGCGCGTCCGTAGCGCCTCCGCCAACAGATTAATCAAGACACCGCCCGGTGCGGCAGTGGCGACGGCCGTGCGAATGGCCACGCCTCAGTCGGGGCGCCCGGGGGCCGCGACGGAGCGGGCCTCGACGAGGGCGCGCAGGGCCCGGGCGTCGGCGAGGGCGCGCTGCCTGGCGATGCCCGGCTGGATGCCCAGGGCGGGCAGGCTGGTGCCGTCGCTGAGGTTGAGGAACACCCAGGGGTCGCCGGGCCGGAGGGTCACCTGGAGGATCTCCGCCCACTCCAGCCGCCGCTTGTTCGTGAGGTTCACCACGGTCACGCCGTCCTCGTCGGCGACGACCTTGGGCCGGGCCAGCAGGAGCAGCACGGCGTCCAGCAGGAGCGCCGTGATGACGAAGCTGAGGCGTTCGGCGGGGCTGAGCTGCTTCAGCAGCATCGCGACGGCCGTGATCACCACGAGGATCGCGACGGCGGCGGTGAGCAGCACCGCGCGGGTGCTGCCCGGCCGGAACGTGACGGGCAGGGTGGGCAGGTCGGACATCGGTCTACGCCCCTTTTACAGCCGGCAGGCGTGGATGGCCGTGGTCAGGATGGCCCGGGCGCCGATGTCGTACAGGTCGTCCATGATCCGCTGCGCCTCCTTGGCCGGGACCATCGCGCGGACGGCGACCCAGCCCTCGTTGTGCAGCGGGGACACGGTCGGCGACTCGAGACCGGGGGTGAGGGCGACGGCCTTCTCCAGCTGCTCGACGCGGCAGTCGTAGTCCATCATCACGTACGTCCGGGCGACCAGGACGCCCTGCAGGCGGCGCAGGAACTGCTGGACCTTGGGGTCGTCGGGGTCGGAGCCGGTGCGGCGGATCACGACGGCCTCGGACTGCATGATCGGCTCGCCGACGACCTCCAGGCCCGCGTTGCGCAGGGAGGTGCCGGTCTCGACGACGTCCGCGATGACCTGGGCGACGCCGAGCTGGATGGCGGTCTCGACGGCGCCGTCGAGGTGGACGACCGAGGCCTCGATGCCGTGCTCGGCGAGGTGGCCGGCGACGATTCCCTCGTAGGAGGTGGCGACGGTCTTGCCGGCCAGGTCGGACAGGCCGGTGATGGTGCCGGGCTTGCCGGCGTAGTGGAAGGTGGAGCGGGCGAAGCCGAGCGGGAGGATCTCCTCGGCGTCGGCGCCCGAGTCGATCAGCAGGTCCCGGCCGGTGAGGCCGATGTCGAGCTGGCCGGAGGCGACGTAGATGGCGATGTCGCGGGGGCGCAGGTAGAAGAACTCGACCTCGTTGGCCGGGTCGACGATCCGCAGTTCCTTGGACTCCCGGCGCTGCCGGTAGCCGGCCTCATGCAGCATCTCCGCCGCAGGTCCTGACAGGGAACCCTTGTTGGGGACGGCGATGCGCAGCATGAGGTCGGCTTCCTTTGCGTGGGTGTCTGACGGGAGCGGGTGCGGCTTACAGGTGGGCGTAGACGTCGTCGAGGGAGATGCCGCGGGCGACCATCATCACCTGGACGTGGTACAGCAGCTGCGAGATCTCCTCGGCGGCCGCCTCCTTGCCCTCGTACTCGGCGGCCATCCACACTTCGGCGGCCTCCTCGACGACCTTCTTGCCGATGGCGTGGACGCCCTTGCCGACCAGTTCCGCGGTGCGGGAAGTGGCGGGGTCGCCGTTTGCGGCCTTGTGCTGGAGCTCGGTGAAGAGCTCCTCGAACGTCTTCTTGGACATGGTGACGCTCAGCCTATGCCACAGCCGGCTTCCGTCAGCGCCAGGGTTCGGATACTGAGCGGAGCGTGGCCGCGGTCGCCACCGCGGCCGTGACCGCCTCGTGCCCCTTGTCCTCGTGGGAGCCCTCCAGACCGGCGCGGTCCAGGGCCTGCTCCTCGGTGTCGCAGGTCAGCACACCGAAGCCGACGGGGACGCCGGTGTCGACGGAGACCTGGGTGAGGCCCTGGGTGACGCCCTGGCACACGTAGTCGAAGTGGGGGGTTCCGCCGCGGATGACGACGCCGAGGGCGACGATCGCGTCGTAGCCGCGGCCCGCGAGGACCTTGGCGACGACCGGGAGCTCCCAGCTGCCGGGGACCCTGAGCAGGGTCGGCTCGTCGATGCCCAGGTCGTGCAGGGCGCGCAGGGCGCCGTCGACCAGACCGTCCATCACCTTCTCGTGCCACTGTGCCGCGATGACGGCGACCCGGAGGTCACCCACATTGCGTACGGACAGTTCCGGTGCACCCTTGCCGCTCACGTTGCTCCCTCAGTGCTCTGTTACTGGTTGCCGCAGGCCGGCACGGTGGTCGTGTCCAGCCAGGGCAGGTCGTGGCCCATCCGGTCCCGCTTGGTGCGCAGGTAGCGGAGGTTGTGCTCGCCGGCGCTGACGGGCATCGGCACACGGGCCTCGACCGTGATGCCGTGGCGGATCAGCGCGTCGGTCTTGTCGGGGTTGTTGGTCAGCAGCCGGACGCCGCGCACGCCGAGGTCGGCGAGGATCTGCGCGCCGGCGGCGTAGTCCCGGGCGTCGGCGGGCAGGCCGAGTTCCAGGTTGGCGTCGAGGGTGTCGCGGCCGCGCTCCTGGAGCTCGTAGGCGCGCAGCTTGGACATCAGGCCGATGCCGCGGCCCTCGTGTCCGCGCAGGTAGACCACGACTCCGCGGCCCTCGTCCTGGATACGGGCCAGGGAGGCGTCCAGCTGGGGGCCGCAGTCGCAGCGGGCCGAGCCGAAGACGTCGCCGGTGAGGCATTCGGAGTGGACCCGGACGAGGACGTCCCGGCCGTCGCCGATGTCGCCGTGCACCAGGGCGACGTGCTCGACGCCGTCGACCGTGGAGCGGTAGCCGTACGCCGTGAACGTGCCGTGGGCGGTGGGCAGTTGCGTCCTGGCCTCGCGGCGGACGGTGGGCTCGCTGCTGCGCCGGTAGGCGATCAGGTCCTCGATGGAGATGATCGTCAGGCCGTGCTTGCGGGCGAAGGGGACCAGCTCGGGCAGGCGCAGCATCCGCCCGTCCTCGCCGGCGATCTCGACGATCGCGCCGGCCGGACGCAGACCGGCGAGGCGGGCGAGGTCGACGGCTGCCTCGGTGTGGCCGTTGCGGGTCAGGACGCCGCCGGGCCGGGCGCGCAGCGGGAAGATGTGGCCGGGGCGGACGAAGTCGTCGGGCCCGGACACGCCGTCGGCGAGCAGCCGCAGGGTGGTGGCGCGGTCGGCGGCGGAGATGCCGGTGCTCACGCCGTGGGCGGCGGAGGCGTCGACGGAGACGGTGAAGGCGGTCTTCATCGACTCGGTGTTGTCGTCGACCATCTGCGGCAGGCGCAGCCGGTCCAGCTCGTCGCCCTCCATGGGGGCGCAGATCAGCCCGCGGCACTCGCTCATCATGAAGGCGACGATCTCGGGGGTGGCCTTCTCGGCGGCGATGACGAGGTCGCCCTCGTTCTCCCGGTCCTCGTCGTCGACGACCACGACCGGGCGGCCGGCGGCGATGTCGGCGACGGCCTGCTGGACGGGGTCGAGCGCGAGGTCCTCGAACTCACCGTCGGTGCTGTACAGGATCGGTGCGGTGCTCATGCCGGCGCTCCTTCCAGGGTGGGCCGCGCGGCCTGACGCGAGCGCAGCCACCAGTCGCGCAGGCCCCACAGGACGAGCGCGCCGTAGATGACGTAGACGAAGCCGGAGAAGGCGTAGCCGTTGGCGAAGTTGAGGGGCACGCCGACGAGGTCGACGAGCAGCCAGGCGAACCAGAACTCGACCATGCCGCGGGCCTGGGCGTACATGGCGACGACCGTGCCGACGAAGATGTAGGCGTCCGGCCAGGGGTCCCAGGACAGCTTCGGGTAGGCCGTGAACAGCAGCGCCACCGCGACCGTGCCGGCGGCGGCCGCCGCGGCCATCGCGGCGCGCTCGCGCCAGGTGGCGAACCGGACGGCGATGTGGCCGTCCTCGCCCTGTCCCCTGCCGCGCTGCCACCGCCACCAGCCGTACAGGGCGACGACCATGACGACCGCCTGCTTGCCCGCGCTGCCGGTGAGGTGGCCGAAGAAGGCGCCGAAGAGGATGAGGCCGGCCAGGAACTGCACGGGCCAGGTCCAGATGGAGCGCCGCCAGCCGAGGGCGAGGGCGGCCAGGCCGAAGAGGTTGCCGACCATGTCGGACCAGAGGATGTGCTGGCCGAAGAGGACGAACGCCTCGGAGTTCAGCGCGTTCACTCGGCTGCCCCCCGCGCGCGGTCGCCCAGCATGCGCTCGACGTACTTGGCGATGACGTCCACTTCGAGGTTGACCGGGTCGCCGGGCTGCTTGTGGCCGAGCGTGGTCAGGTCGAGGGTGGTGGGGATGAGGCTGACGGTGAAGTGGTCGGGGCCGGCGTCGACGACGGTGAGGCTGATGCCGTCGACGGTGATGGAGCCCTTCTCGACCACGTACCGGGTGAGGTCGGCGGGCAGGGAGATCTTCACGATCTCCCAGTTCTCCGAGGGCTTGCGCTCCAGGATCTCGCCGGTGCCGTCCACGTGGCCCTGCACGATGTGCCCGCCGAGGCGGTCGCCGACGGCCATGGGGCGTTCGAGGTTGACGCGGGAGCCGGCTTTCAGGGCGCCGAGGCTGGAGCGGTTCAGGGTCTCCGCCATGACGTCGGCGGTGAACTCGTCGCCCTCGTGGTCGACGACCGTGAGGCAGACGCCGTTGACGGCGATGGAGTCGCCGTGTCGGGCGCCCTGGGTGACGACGGGGCCGCGCAGGCGGAAGCGACAGGCGTCGTCGAGGGTCTCGACGGCGGTGACCTCGCCCAGCTCTTCGACGATTCCGGTGAACACTTCCCGGGTCCTCCTGCCTCTTCGGGCACGGACTCCGGGGCTGTCGATGACGACAGATGACACGAACGGGAACACCGGGGACGACGCCGGACGGAGTCCGCCCTCAGGACGGACCGCTCGGGCGGCGCGCACGGATGCCCGCTCGCCGCGCACTGCCTCCCATCCGGACTTTAACCGTCGGTCCAGGAATTTCACCTGGTCAACCGGCCGCTGGAGGCGACCGGGTCGCGGACTGTAACCGCCGGTTCGGACTTTCACCGACCCCGGAGTGCGCTGCTACTGGTACACGGCCAGTGTGCCACGCCCGATCGAGGTCCAGTCGGGTGAACGGTGTGGGGTGCCTCACAGAACGTGGCGCGGCCCTTCCCGAGCGCGACGGCGCGGGCAACTCCCCTGCCCGGCCGGGGACTCGGCTTGGTACGCACCTATTGACGCACTGGTCTAGTCCTTTCTAGGGTCGGCGCCAGGGTCGGCGCGTCCCACCCCCCACGGACCGGCCCGGCGGCGGTGACGACGGCCCTTGCCCGCCGTCGGGCCTTCCCAAGATCGCGCCCCGCCCCTACGGAAGCGGCCGTTCCGGAGAGGTGAAGAGCTCCTCCTGCGCGCGCTCCCGGGCCGTCAGCAGCGCGCCGCGCAGGACCGCGCCGCCGCCCAGGGTGGTGGCCCGCACCTCGGTGGGCAGCGGGGTCATCCGGCCGATGCGCTCCCGGACCCGCGCGGCGAGCTCCGCGCCACCGGCCCGCCCGACCTCACCGCCGAGCACCACGCACCCGGGGTCGAGGATGGCGACGACCGAGGCGACCCCGACGGCCAGCCGGCCGGCCAGGGCGTCCAGGAAGCGGGCGGCGGGAGTGGGGTCGCCTACGGCCGGGGCCTTGCGGACCGCCGCACCGACCAGCCCGGCCGCCGCCCGCAGCACCCCCACCTCCGCGGGCCCTTGGCCCGCCGCCGCGGGCATGGCGCAGCGCGCGGCCAGGTCCACCACGGCCGCCGCCGAGGCCAGGGAGTGGAAACCGCCCTCGCAGTCGGTCGCGGTCGGCAGCGCGGCGGTGCCGGGCACGGGGAGGAAGCCGATCTCGCCGGTGCCGCCGGACGCGCCCCGGCGCAGCGCGCCGTCGAGGACCACCGCCGCTCCCGTGCCGTGGCCCAGCCACAGCAGCACGAAGGTGTCGCGGTCCCGGGCGGCACCGTCGCGCTGTTCGGCCACGGCCGCGAGGTTGGTCTCGTTCTCCACGCTCACCCGCGTCTCGGGCAGCCGCTCCTGCAGGGCGGCGACCAGCCGGCGGTGCCACTCCGGCAGCCCGGAGGAGTCGCGCAGTTCGCCGCTGGCGGGGTCGATCAGCCCGGGCGCGCCGATGCCGACGGTGTGCAGCCGGTCCGCCCCGGCCTCCTTGACCGCGCGCTCCACCAGCGCGACCGCCTGCTCCACGGCGGGCCCCGTGCCGGTGTCCTGGTCGATCGGCACCGACGCCTCGGCCAGCACCCGGCCCACCAGGTCGGCCACGGCGACGGAGACGCTCTCGGTGCGGATGTCCAGTGCCGCGAGGTGCGCCCGGTCGGCGACGATGCCGTACACCTTGGCGTTGGGTCCGCGCCGCTGCTCCCCCGCCTCGCCGACGACGCCGATCAGACCGGCGTCGCTGAGGCGCTCGACGAGGTCGGCGACGGTCGGCCGGGACAGACCGGTCAGCTGCTTCAACTGCCCTGCCGTCAGCGGGCCCTCCTGCTGGAGCAGACGCAGGGCGAGCCGGTCGTTGATGGCCCGGGCGGTGCTCGGGGATGCGGGCATGCCGGGATCCTTCCAGATCGCCGGAGCCTTCGGCCGCGGCCCGGCGGTGGTGGGCCTCTTATTATCAGGCAGGGTTCCTGATAGTTTACGGCCGCACGACGTGGTGCACCGGAGCGAGCAGGAGGGGGACCGCAGAATGGGCAACGTGGTCGACGAACAGCGCGAGGTGAAGCGGTCGCGGTACGCCGTGGCCGCCGTCTTCGCGGTGCACGGCGCCGTGACCGGCTCGTTCGCCACCCGGGTGCCGTGGATCCAGGACCACGCGGACGTCAGCGCCGGCCAGCTGGGCATCGCCCTGGCCTTCCCCGCGCTCGGCGCGTCCGTCGCGATGCCGCTCGCCGGCAGCGTCACCCACCGCTTCGGCGCCCGCAACGCGCTGCGCGGGCTGATCGCCCTGTGGACGCTGTCGCTGGTGCTGCCGGCCCTCGCGCCGAACCTGCTCACGCTCTGCCTGGCCCTGTTCGTCTACGGCGCGACGGCGGGCATGGCGGACGTGGCCATGAACGCGCTGGGTGTCGAGGTGGAGAACCGCCTCGACCGGTCGATCATGTCCGGGCTGCACGGCATGTGGAGCGCCGGCGCCCTGATCGGCTCGGCGGCCGGCACGCTCGCCGCCCACCTCGGCTCGGACGCCCGGCTGCACCACGCCCTGGCCGCCGCGGTCCTCACCGTGGCCGGGGTGCTGTCCTGCCAGTGGGTGCTGGACCTGCAGCCCGCCGAGGACGAGGAGCCGCCGCCCCGGTTCGCGCTGCCGCCCCGGTCGGCGCTGCTCATCGGCGCGATCGGGTTCTGCGCGGTGTTCGCGGAGGGCGCGAGTCTGGACTGGTCCGCCGTCTACCTGCGGGAGCAGCTGGAGACCTCGGCCGGTCTCGCGGCGGCCTGCACGACGGGCTTCACGCTCACCATGGCCGTCGCCCGGATCGCCGGCGACCGGGTCGTGGACCGCTTCGGTGCCGTGCGGACCGTGCGCGCGAGCGGGGTGTTCGCCGTCCTCGGCGGACTGCTGATCGTCCTGGCCGAACACCCGGCGGTGGCGATGACCGGGTTCGCGCTGATGGGGCTGGGCATCGCCGTCGTCGTGCCGCTGTGCTTCGCGGCGGCGGGCCGCACCGGCGCCAACCCGAGCCTGGCCATCGCCGGCGTCGCGACCATCACCTACACCTCGGGCCTGATCGCGCCGAGCGCGATCGGGATGCTGGCCCAGGCGACCAGTCTGATGGTGTCGTTCTGCCTGGTGACGCTGTTGTCCGGCGGCCTGGTCGCCTTCGCGCGGGTGCTGCGCCCCGGCGACCGGGTGAAGATCAGCCGGCCGGACGCAGCAGTTCCCGACCCGCGGCCCTGAACTCCTCGCTCCACGGAGCGGGGCGCAGCGTGGCGGCGTCCAGCCGGACCAGCACCCGCGTCCCGCGGGCGTGGGTGGTGCCGCCGTCCGCCGAGCAGAAGCGGAAGCCGTACGTGAGCCCGGTCGTGCCCAGGCGCTCCAGCCACAGGTGCACGGCGTACGGGCCCGGCCGGGACACCGGGGCCTCGTAGGTGATCGTCAGCTCCTTCACCGCGTTGCAGGCGTCGCCCGCGGCCGCCCAGTCGCCCTCGAAGCGGATGCCCCGCTCCTGCCACAGCTCGGCCCAGGCCCGCTCGACCATGAGCGGGTAGCGGGCGTTGTGCAGCAGGCCCAGGGCGTCCAGGTCGTCGAAGTGGACGGTGACGGGGACCAGCCGACCGTGGGACAGGGCGGGGGTGGTCAGGGCTTCGGCGGTCACGTGCGGGGCTCCAGGGCGTGCGGATCGGTGGTCTCTACAGCGACCGCCATCCTAAGCATCCGCTCACGTGTCCGGAGCATGCCCCGTGAGCGCGGAGAATGGTCCGGACTCAGCTGCCCGCACGACGAAAGCGACACCCCCATGGATCTCGGCGTCCGCTGGAAACTGCACGGCGACGGACGCGTCCCGGCGCCCGGTGCGGTGGTCCGGCCCGATGAGCGGCTCTCCTGGCCCCGCACCGCCGGGCTCGGCGCCCAGCACGTGGTGGCCATGTTCGGGGCCTCCTTCGTGGCGCCGGTCCTGATGGGCCTGGACCCCAACCTCGCGATCATGATGTCGGGCGTCGCGACCATGGTGTTCCTGCTGGCCACCCGCGGCCGGGTGCCCAGCTACCTGGGCTGCTCGCTCTCCTTCGTCGGCGTGGCGGCGGTGATCCGGGCCCAGGGCGGCAGCAGCGCCACCGTCACCGGCGCGGTGTTCGTGGTGGGCGCCGCGCTGTTCCTGGTGGGACTGGCCGTGCGGCGGTTCGGGGCGCGGATCATCCACGCCGCGATGCCCCCGATCGTGACCGGCGCGGTGGTGATGCTGATCGGCTTCAACCTGGCGCCGGTGACGGCCTCGACGTACTGGCCGCAGGACCAGTGGACGGCCCTGCTGGTGATGCTGTTCACCGGACTGGCCGTGGTCTGCCTGCGCGGTTTCTGGTCCCGGATCGCGATCTTCCTCGGTCTGGTCTTCGGCTACGGCATCTCCTGGGTCTTCGACCTGGTCTTCGGGAAGATCCACTCGGCGGACGGCAGCGGCAAGGTCACCGACCACTGGCGGCTGGACCTGTCCGGTGTGGGCCAGGCGGACTGGATCGGGCTGCCGACGCTGCACGGCCCGTCCTTCGAGTGGTCGGCGATCCTGGTCGCCCTGCCGGTCGTCATCGCGCTGGTCGCGGAGAACGCCGGGCACGTGAAGGCGGTCGGCGAGATGACCGGCGACTCGCTCGACGACAAGCTCGGCACGGCGATCGCGGCCGACGGCGTCGGCTCGATGCTGTCCACCGCGGCCGGCGGCCCGCCCACCACCACGTACTCCGAGAACATCGGCGTGATGGCCGCGACCCGCGTCTACTCGACGGCCGCGTACTGGGCCGCCGCCTGCTTCGCCCTGCTGTTCGGCCTCTGCCCGAAGTTCGGCGCGGTCGTCGCGGCGATCCCGGGCGGCGTGCTCGGCGGCATCACCGTCATCCTCTACGGCATGATCGGCCTGCTCGGCGCGCAGATCTGGATCAACGCCGAGGTGGACCTGCGCAATCCGCTGAACCTGGTCCCGGCCGCCGCGGGCATCATCATCGGTGTCGGCAACGTCTCCATGACGTTCACGGACACGTTCTCGCTGAGCGGCATCGCCCTCGGCACCGTGGTCGTCATCACCGGCTACCACGCGCTGCGGGCCTTCGCCCCCGCCCACCTGAAGACGCAGACGCCGCTGCTGGACGAGGGCACCTCCTCCTACGACGACGCCAAGTCGTAGGCGTAGGAGGCCGTGAACGTCCCCGGCCTGCCCCTGCAGCCGTCCGACTCCCCCGGCAGCTTGACCCACAGGTAGGCGTCGATCCGCGACGCGCCGGTGGCCAGGGTCGGGGTGCGGCCCAGGCTGCGGCCCGCGGGGTCGCACCACTCGCCGTCGGCCGGGGCGCCGTTGCCGTTGCGGCTGGTGTCGATGACGGCCCCGAGGCCGGCCGGGCCGCCGAGCGCGTCCAGCACCCGCCGGTCGTAGGCCACCTCGTCGGCGGTGGTGTGGAAGTTGGAGACGTTGCTGAAGATCCCGTCGGAGGACCCGGACGAGGCGGCACCGGCCTGCCGGAGCCAGGCGGCCTGCTTGGCGGGCGCGTTCCAGCCCGAGTGTCCGGCGTCGAAGTAGACCCGGGCCCGCGGGTTGGCGTCCTTCAGGACGCGTCCGGCCCGGGCCAGGGAGGCGAAGCGGTCGGCGCGCGCACCGGCCGGGAGGCACCCGGCCTGCGCGACGGAGTCCGGCTCCAGGACGACGATGACCTCGCCGGAGCCCAGCCCCGCGGCGAACCGGTCGATCCAGGCGTCGTAGGCGTCCAGGTCGGGCGCCCCGCCCTGGGAGTGGCCGCCGCAGTCCCGGCCGGGGATCGCGTACGGGACCAGGACGGGCACCCGGCCCCGGGCGGCCCCGCCCGAGGTGACGGCGGCGACCCGGGCGGTGACGGTGTCCGGCGCGTACTCGGCGAACCAGACCGCGGCCGGCTGCTCGGCGATCCGGGAGGCGATGACCGCGTGCCGGGGGTCGCCGGAGTGGGTGCGGACCCAGTCGAGCACCTGGGAGTCGGGGTGGCGGTAGAGCCGGCCGGCCACCGGGGCGCCGCGCTGCTTGCGCACGGCCCTGCTCGGCGACGGGGACGGCGGCGGAGGGCTCTCGCTCGCGGACGCGCAAGCCGACGGCTGCGGAGCGGACGGGGACGGACTGGGCGACGGCGCCGCGGGCAGGGGCGCCAGGCGCGGTGAGGCGGTCACCTGGGGCGTCCTGGCCTGGTCGGAGCCGCGCCGCTCGCCGTCGAGCGCGGAGAGCGTCCCGGCGACCGCGCCCGCCACGACCACGACGGCGGCCGCCGCGACCATCGCGCCGCGCCGGGCGGCACGCCTGCGCGCGGCCCTGCGGGCGGCCAGGCGCTGGGCACGCGAGCCTGACACGGTGCTGCTCCCCCTCCCCCTGCGGCGGGCGGTGTTCCCCCGTTTCGGGGAAGCGCCGGGCCCGCCGGTACTCCCGCCAGCCTAGAGCTGGGACTCTGCCCGCATGCCGCGATGCGAACAAGTCCCCCCGGCCGTGGACACACCGGTCGACGGAGTCATCCGCCGGATGCGCGCCCTCGACGCGGCCCTGCACCCGCGGGACGGGGTGGCGGTCTTCAACCGCGTCTACCTCACCGTCACGGAGACGGTGGACCGGTACGTCGACACCGGGCGGTTCGCGGATCCCCGTGCCGCGATCACGCTGGACGTACGGTTCGCGCGGCGGTACCTGGACGCCGTCGGCGCGGCCGCGCAGGACCGGCGCGCCCCGGCCTGCTGGCGGCCGCTGTTCCAGTTCCGCCGCCATCCCGGGGTACGCCCGTTGCAGTTCGCGCTGGCGGGCGTCAACGCGCACATCGGCCACGATCTGGCGCTGGCCGTCGTGGACACCTGCCGTACGCTCGACTGCGCTCCGGCCGAGCTGGAGGACGAGTTCGACACCGTGGGCGATCTCCTCGTGTCGTTGGAGGAGCGCATCCGCGAAGATCTGATGCCGGGCCCCGACCTCCTGCAGATCGCCGACCCGCTGACCCACCTGCTGGGCTCCTGGAGCCTGGAGCGGGCCCGCGAGGCGGCCTGGACGGCGGCCCGGGCCCTGTGGGCCCTGCGCCGACTCCCCGACCTCGCCGGGGAGTTCACCGACCGCCTGGACACGGCGGTCGGCCTGGCGGGCCGCATGCTGCTCACGCCTCTGGCCGCACCGCCGGCCACACCGCCGCTGTGGAACTAGTCCTCCGGCAGTTCGACGGGCGCGATCTCGTCGTACACGTCGCCCGGGCCCGGGTTGGTCGGGTCGGTCGTGCCGCCGAGGTGGTGCATGACGCCCCAGACCGCGTTGAGGGCGGTCTGGATCGCGCCCTCGGCCCAGCCGGCCGTCCAGGAGATGTCGTCGCCGGCGAGGAAGATGCCGCGCTTGTCCTCGGGCAGCCGGTCCTGCATGAAGTGCGTGAACAGGCGGCGCTGGTAGCGGTAGTGGCCGGGCAGGTTGGCCTTGAACGCGCCCATGAAGTAGGGCTCGTTCTCCCAGGAGACGGTGACCGGGTTGCCGATGATGTGCTTGCGGATGTCGACCTTCGGATAGATCTCCGACAGCGACTTCAGCATGACCTCCATCCGCTCGTTCGCGGACAGCGGCAGCCACTTCAGGCTGTCGTCGCACCAGGTGTAGGACAGGCAGATGACGGCGGGCTTGTCGGGGCCGTCGTCCAGCAGGTAGGTGCCGCGCGTCATGCGGTCGGTGAGCGTCATCGACATGACGTCCCGGCCCGTCTCCTCGTCCTTGTCCAGCCAGAACGGACGGTCCACCGGCACGAACAGCTTGGAGCTCTCCATGTAGTGGGTGCGCTCGATGGCGGTCCAGTGGTCGATCGGGAAGAGCGAGTCGTCGCACTGGATCTTCGACAGCAGCATCCAGGACTGGGCGGTGAAGATCGCCGCCTTGTAGGTGCGGATGTCGCCGCGGGCGTCGGTCACCGTGATGCGGTTGCCGGCCGTGCGGTGCAGCCGGGTCACCGCCGGGCGCGGCTCGCGGCCCTCGTGCAGGCTCGCCAGCGAGGTCCCCTGGGCCCAGTGGACGATCTTCTGCGGCTCACGCTCCCACAGGCGCAGCGGCAACTGCTGGGAGCCGCCGACGATGCCGCGGTGGTGGTCGTCGGCCTCGGTGTAGACGACCCGCAGGATCTCCAGGATGGAGTTGGGGAAGTCGGTGTCCCAGCCGCCCGTGCCGAAGCCGACCTGGCCGAAGATCTCGCGGTGCCGGAAGGACTTGAACGCCTCGGAGTCGCACAGGAAACCGTAGAAGGTCTGGTTGTCGAGCTTCTCGACGAGCCGGGACCAGATCTCGCGGATGCGCGGGACGTCCCGCTCGCGCAGCGCCCGGTTCATGTCGGAGAAGTCGGCGCCCTCCTCCAGGCACCGGCCCCAGGCCTCGGCGACGTCCCGGTACACCTGCGGCAGGTCGTCGATGGTCTCGGCGTAGTGCGACTCGCCCTTGAGGTCGACGACGGTCGACGGGGTCGCCTCGGCCAGCGGGTTGGGGAACGGCCGCGTCTTGAGGCCGACGAGGTCGATGTAGTGCTGCAGGGCCGTGGAGGACGGCGGGAAGCGCATCGCGCCCATCTCGGCGGTGAGGGAGTCGTCGCAGCCCTCGAAGCCGACCGTGCGCAGCCGTCCGCCGATCTGGTCGGCCTCGTAGACGACCGGCTTGAGGCCCATCTTCATCAGCTCGTACGCGGCGACGATGCCGGACAGGCCGCCGCCGATGACCGCGACCTCCGTGCCGAGCTCGGTCGCGGGTATCTGCCCGAGACCCGCCGGGTGGGCGAGGAAGTCGTCGTAGGCGTACGGGAAGTCCGGGCCGAACATGGTGATCGGCGGCTGCTGCGCGTCTGCGTGCTCGACGGCGTTGGGCACGGTGGACGTCATGGGGTACGGACTCCTTGCACAGAAACGAACGGGCGGTTCAGGGGGTTTCAGACGAGCGACCCGTACAGGCCGGGGCGCCGGTCCCGCAGATACGGGTTGTTCTCGCGCGACGCGGCCAGGAAGGCCGGGTCGACGTCGGCCAGGACGAGGTCCTCGCCCCGCCCGGCCCGGGTCCGGGCGATCCCGTCGGGCCCGGCCAGGGTGGACAGGCCCACGAACTCGAACTCGCCCTCCCGGCCCACCCGGTTGACGTACGCGACGTACATCTGGCTCTCGAAGGCCCGCACCGGGATCATCGACTCGGCGACGAACTGGAACGGGTGCATCTGCGCGGTCGGGACCACCAGCAGGTCGGTGCCCGCCAGGGCGTGGGCGCGGACGTTCTCCGGGAACTCCACGTCGTAGCAGATCAGGATGCCGACGCGGACGCCGTCGAGCTCGGCCTGGACGACCTGCTGCTCGCCCGGCGTGAAGTGGTCGCGTTCGAAGCAGCCGAAGAGGTGGGTCTTGCGGTAGTTCGCCAGGCGGGTGCCGTCGGCGGAGATCAGCTGGGCGGAGTTGAACACCGCGTCGCCGGCCCGCTCGGGGTAGCCGTAAGCGATCGCCAGCCCGTGGCTCGTCGCGATCTCGGCGATCGCGTCCGCGCAGTCGCCGTCGGCCGGTTCGGCCAGCCGGCCGATGTCGTCGCCGATCGCGTACCCGGTCAGGAACATCTCCGGGGTGAGCAGCAGCCCGGCGCCCGCGGCGGCGGCCCGGCCGGCGGCCTCGTCGAGGACCTTGAGGTTCTCGACGGTGGAGCCGGGGCGGCCGGAGCTCTGGAGCAGGGCGGTGCGCATGCGTGTTCCTCACCGGGCGGAAGGGGGTCGAAGGCCCGCACAGGGTGGTTGGAGGGGCCACGTAGACGGTACGGGCGGCTGACCAGGGCGGACAAGCAGGAGCCGTTGCGCGCCGGTGAACGGTTCGTTGCGTGCTTGGCGGGGCCGGCGGCGATTCGTTGCGCGACTTCGGGCGTAGCCCCGCTCCTCCCGGGAGCCCGGCCCGGTCCGGTCCTCCCCGCCGCGCGAGGGAGGCGGGATCCCGTCCGCAGCGCGATGTCCCGTCCGCGCCGGACCGGGAGAGTGAGGGCCGTCCACACGACCTGCGGAAAGGACCGCGATGAAGCGCCGTACCAAGATCGTCGTGCTCGGCTCCGCACTGCTGCTCACCGCCGGGGCGGCCTCGGCCGCGACCGCGTCGGAGACACCCCGGCCGCGCGAGGCGGCGGCGTCGGAGGCGGACCGGCCGCGCGAGGCGGCGGCGTCGGAGGCGGGCCAGCCGCGCGAGGCGGCGGCGTCGGAGGCGGACCGGCCGCGTGAGGCGGCGGCCCTCACCGGCACCGCCAAGCTGTACCGCTCGGCCGGGGACGACATCACCTTCTCCTTCGACGCCCACCTGGCCGCGAAGGACGGGGCCGACCCCATGAAGGCCACCGGCACCTTCTCCTTCAGCCACTACCGGAACGGCGACGGGGCCCGGGCCGAGGTCGCCGTCGACTGCCTGCTGACCGGGGGCAAGGTCGCCGTCGTCTCGGGCATCGTGACCGAGTCCGACCTGCCGGGCGCCGAGGGCAAGCGGGTCGGGGTCACCGTCCACGACCTCGGCCGCCACGACCGGCTCGGCTACAGCTGGGCCGCCACGGGCACTCCCGCGGAGATGGACGGGCTGCCCGAGTGCGTGAGCTCCGCCCCCTTCGAGAAGGTCGAGAAGGGGACGGGGGACTTCACGGTCGTGCCCCGGCAGCCCGAGTTCTGACCAGCGCCAGGCCCGTCACCAGGTAGGGCACCGCCAGCACGGCGAAGACGGTGCCGTGCGCCATGCCGGTGCCGAGCAGCGCGTACGCGCCGAAGGTGGCGACCGTGGCCAGCTCGGTGCCCAGGCTCGCCACCGAGGTGAGCGTGGCCCGGCGCGACGCGTCGATGCGGTGCTGCAGGCGGACGTCGGCCAGCACCTCCGCCAGCTGGAACCCGGCGAAGGCCAGGCCGACGAGGGCGACGCCGGCCAGGGAGCGGGACGCACCGCCCGCGGCCAGGGCGAGGGCGGCGCCCGCGAGCAGGGCCGCGAAACCGGCCGTGCCGAGCCGCTCGGCCGGTCCGGCCAGGAGGCCGCCGACGGTGGCACCCGCCCAGATCAGCATGATCAGGTAGGGCACCGTCGCCTCCGCGACACCGATCTCGCGGACCAGCAGCGGGGTGTACTCGTCGAGCGCGCCCCACACCGCGGCCACGGCCGGCACCAGCAGCAGGGCGCCCCGCACCGCGCGGTCCCTGCGGGCCTGGGCGAGCCCGGTCCGCAGGGTGGCCGCCCAGCTCTCGCCCGCGGTCCCCGGACGCTTCCGGTGCTCGGGGAGCCGGGTCGCGGTGAGGGCGGTCAGCACACAGGCCAGGACGCTGGCGGCACCGACGGCCGCGTACCCGCCCTGGGCGAACACGGGCCCCGCGAGGCCGAGGGAGGCCACGGTGCCCGTCAGCCGTGCGGCCCGGGCCCGGCCCATGACCCGCGCGTACCGGCCGGCGGCGCCCAGGTGGTCCAGTTCGTCGTGGACGAGAGCCTCCAGCGCTCCGGAGCCGAGCGCCCCGCCGGCGCCCCACAGGACGAAGCCGACGGCGAAGGCCCCGTACGACGGGGTGGCCGTCCACAGTGCGAAGCCGGCGGCGGTGAGCAGCGGGCCGATCCACAGCAGCCGGCGGCGTGAGACGGCGTCGGCCCAGGCCCCGGAGGGCACTTCGAGCGCCACCGCGGTGATCGACCAGAGGGCGAACAGGGAGGAGATCTGCCAGAGCGACAGGCCGGTGTCGGCGAAGAGCAGCGCGTACACCGGGTAGAGCAGGACGAAGTCGTCGAGGAACGCGTAGCCGTACAGCGTGGTTGTCAGCCGCCGGACGCCGGTGGCGGGCACGCGTGCGGGTGAGAGTGTCATGGGGCCTTCCCGTCAGGACCGATCGGACGCCGGAGGTACGGCGGCCGAGGCGGTCCCCGGGAGGCACGGCGGGTGGATCAATGTCGCCAGGTCATGACACCGATGCTAGACGCCGGCCGGCGGATCGTCCCCTGCTTTACGTGGGCGACCCCGACGAGAAGCGCCGCAGCAGCGGGGACAGGACGAGCACGGACTTGGTGCGTTCGACGAACGGCTCCCCGGCGATGCGCTCCAGGACCCGTTCGAAGTGCCGCATGTCGGAGGCGAAGACCTGGGCGATCGCGTCCGCGTCGCCGGTGACGGTGGAGGCGGCCACGACCTCCTGGTAGCGCTCCAGGCCGCGCTGGATGGTCTCCGGGGAGGTGTTGCCGCGGCAGTAGATCTCGACGAACCCCTCGGTCTCCCAGCCGAGGGCGCCCGGGTCCACGCGCACGGTGAAGCCGGTGATGGCCCCGGTGGCCCGCAGCCGGTCCACGCGCCGTTTGACGGCGGGCGCGGACAGGCCGACGAGTTGGCCGATGTCGGCGTAGGAGCGGCGGGCGTCCTCGGCGAGGGCGTGCACGATGCGTTCGTCGAGATCGTTCAGCACTGTGGGTCGATCACTTCTCGGATGGTGCCAGTCGGGAACGGCGGTAGCCGTACACGAAGTAGAACACGAGCCCGGCGGCCATCCAGACACCGAAGACCACCCAGGTGACGGCCGACAGACTGCCCATCATCCAGACGCAGAAGGCGAAGCCCAGCGCGGGCAGGACCGGGGAGAGCGGCACGCGGAAGGTGCGCGGCAGGTCCGGCTTGGTCCGGCGCAGCACCACGACGGCCACGTTGACCAGCGCGAAGGCGAACAGGGTGCCGATGCTGGTGGCGTCGGCGAGCTGCCCGAGCGGGATCGCGGCGGCCAGGACACCGCAGAACAGGGAGACGATCAGCGTGTTGGCGCGGGGCGTGCCGGTCCGGGGGTTGACCCTGGCGAACACCTTGGGCACCAGACCGTCGCGGGACATGGCGAACAGGATGCGGGTCTGGCCGTAGAGCACGGTCAGCACGACGCTCGCGATGGCGATGACGGCGCAGAACGCCAGCAGCGTGCCCCAGAAGGTCTGCCCGGTCACCTCGCGCATGATCTGGGCCAGGGCGGCCTCGGAGTCGGTGAAGTTCCGCCAGGGCTTGGCACCGACGGCGACGGCGGCGACCAGGACGTACAGCGCGGTGACGATCACCAGCGACAGCATGATCGCGCGGGGCAGGTCGCGCTGGGCGTCCTTGGCCTCCTCGCCCGCGGTGGAGGCGGCGTCGAAGCCGATGTAGGAGAAGAACAGCGTGGCACCGGCGGCGCTGACCCCGGCCATGCCGAGCGGCATGAAGTTCTCGTAGTTGCCCGAGCGGAAGCCCTGGACTCCGATGGCGCAGAACAGCACCAGCGCGCCGATCTTCACGGCGACCATGATCGTGTTGGCGCGGGCGGACTCCCGGGCGCCGCCCAGCAGGAACGCCATCGCGAGCAGGACGACGATCAGCGCGGGCAGGTTGAACACGCCGCCGTCACCGGGCGGCGCGGACAGGGCGGCCGGGATGGTGACGCCTATGGTCCCGTCGAGCAGTTCGTTGAGGTACTCGCCCCAGCCGACCGCGACGGCGGCGACGGACACGCCGTACTCCAGGACCAGGCACCAGCCGCAGATCCAGGCGATCAGCTCGCCCATCGTTGCGTACGCATACGAATAGGAGGAGCCGGAGACGGGGATGGTGCCGGCCAGTTCGGCGTAGGACAGGGCCGAGAACAGGGCGGTCAGACCGGCGATGACGAAGGAGAGCGTGACGGCCGGGCCCGCCTTGGGGACGGCCTCGCCGAGGACCACGAAGATGCCGGTGCCGAGGGTGGCGCCGATGCTGATCATGGTGAGCTGCCACAGCCCGAGGGTGCGCCGCAGCGACCCTCCCTCGCCCTGGCCACCCTCCGCGACCAGGCGTTCCACGGGCTTGCGACGCATGAGGCGCGCGCCGGTTCCCGGGGACGAGGGGGCGGCTGTCTGGCCTGTGTTCTGCGGGGGTGCGCCTTGGTCGAGCACGCGCTGGCTCCTTCATCGCTGCCGGTCAGGGCGGCAGGGACCGCGGGCACCCTTGAGCAGGGACCCGCCGAGCGTAAGTCCCCGCCACGCCACGTACGAGGCGACAGCCTACGAGGAGGGACGTTGCTGTCGAAATGCAGCAACCTTGCGCATCCACGCAAGATCATTGCGTGCCTGGGGGCTCACCGGAGGTTCGTTGCACCACCGCTTTCGACCGTTGCGCGGGCCGACGCGTGCGGCCCCCGCCCAGCCCTGCCGGGCAGGGTGAACGGGGGCCGTACGGGCGGGAGTCGGGCCGGTCAGGTCCAGCTGGCGTGCAGCGGCTTGCCCTCGGCGTAGCCGGCGGCGCTCTGGATGCCGACGAGGGCCTTCTCGGCGAACTCCTCCAGGGAGGCGGCACCGGCGTAGGTGCAGGAGGAGCGGACGCCCGCGATGATCGAGTCGATCAGGTCCTCGACGCCGGGGCGGGCCGGGTCGAGGAACATGCGGGAGGTGGAGATGCCCTCCTCGAACAGCGCCTTGCGGGCCCGGTCGTACGCCGACTCCTCGGAGGTGCGGTTGCGCACGGCACGGGCGGAGGCCATGCCGAAGGACTCCTTGTAGGCGCGGCCCTGGGCGTCGTGCTGGAGGTCGCCCGGGGACTCGTAGGTGCCGGCGAACCAGGAACCGATCATGACGTTGGACGCGCCGGCGGCGAGCGCCATGGCCACGTCGCGGGGGTGGCGGACGCCACCGTCGGCCCACACGTGCTTGCCGTACTTCCTCGCCTCGGCCGCGCACTCCAGCACGGCGGAGAACTGCGGACGGCCGACGCCGGTCATCATGCGCGTGGTGCACATGGCACCGGGTCCGACACCGACCTTGACGATGTCCGCGCCGGCCTCGATGAGGTCGCGCACGCCCGCGGCGGCCACCACGTTGCCGGCGACGACCGGGACCTGCGGGTCGAGGTCGCGCACCAGCTTCAGGGCGCTGATCATCGACTCCTGGTGGCCGTGCGCGGTGTCGATGACGAGCGCGTCGACGCCCGCGGCCAGCAGCTGCTCCGCCTTGCCCGCGACGTCGCCGTTGATGCCCACTGCGGCGGCGATGCGCAGGCGGCCGCGAGCGTCGGTGGCCGGGGTGTACAGCGTGGCGCGCAGGGCGCCCTTGCGGGTCAGGATGCCGGCCAGCGTGCCGTCCCGGTGCACGGCCGGGGCGTAGCGGCGGTTGGCGTGGTCGAGGGTGCCGAAGGCCTCGCCCGGGTCCATGTCCGCGTCGATGAGCAGCAGGTCCCGGGACATGACCTCGGACAGCTGCGTGAAGCGGTCGACGCCGGACAGGTCGGAGTCGGTGACCACGCCGACCGGCTTGTGGTTCTCGTCGACGACGACACCGGCGTTGTGCGCCCGCTTGGGCAGCAGCGAGAGGGCGTCCGCGACGGTCTGGTGCGGGGACAGGATGATCGGGGTGTCCAGCACCAGGTGGCGGCTCTTCACCCAGGAGACGACGTCGGTGACCACGTCGATCGGGATGTCCTGCGGTATGACCACCAGGCCGCCGCGGCGGGCCACGGTCTCGGCCATGCGGCGCCCGGCGATGGCGGTCATGTTGGCGACGACGAGCGGGATGGTGGTGCCCGTGCCGTCCGGGGAGCTGAGGTCGACGGCCTGCCGGGAGCCCACCGAGGAGCGGCTCGGCACCATGAAGACGTCGTCGTACGTCAGGTCGTACCCGGGCTGGATGTCATTGAGGAAACGCACGTGCTGCACATCCCAGTCGATCAGAGGTGACCCCCCGACCGGCCGGCCAGGGGGAAAAGAGCACGTACTTCATTCTCCCATGCCGGGCGTGCGAACGGCCCCCGGCGGATCGTCCAGGCTGGTCAGGGGGCCGTTCGGAGGTTTCTCCAAGCGCGCCTCAGGAGCCCAGGGTCACGAAGAGCCCCGGGCCCCGGTCCGTCGCCTCGGCGAAGATCTCCTCGGCGACCTGCCACTCCTCGGGCCGCGCCGCGGCGTAGGCACGCCAGCCCGTCACGACGACCAGCAGCCCTCGCTCCCCCGCGCCCTCGGGCCACAGGGCGGGGTCGGACAGGCAGTCGGCGAGGGCGTCCCAGTTGCGGCCGAACCACTCGGGCAGGGCCAGGTCACGGGCGCAGCGGTCCATCAGGCCCGCCTTGTCCGTGACCCCGTCGAGGTCGAGGACGAGGACGATCCGGCCGGCCGGGTCGTCCGGTACCCCGTGCGCCTGGCCCGCCACCCGTCAGACCCCGTCCGGGTCGGCGCGGTTGAGCGCGGGCTTGGGCGCCGGGCCCGCCGTCATCAGGTAGTCCGCGGCCGAGGTGTCCGTCACCAGGCTGGTGACGAGCCCGGAGCGCAGCACCGCGTCGATCGCGGGGCCCTTGCGCTGCCCGCCGGCGATCGCCACGACCTCGGGGATCCGGCGCAGCTGGTCGGCCTTGACGGTGATGCACCGCTCGCCCAGGTCCCGGCCGACGCGGCGGCCCTCCGCGTCGAAGAGGTGCGCGGACATCTCGGCGGCGACCCCGAGCGAGGCGTAGTGCGCACGCTCCTCGTCGCTGAGCATGTCGTGCACCGTGGAGATGCCCGGCTCCCAGGAGCCGATGGAGACGCAGGCGACGGTGACCTTGTCGAAGTGCTCGAAGGCCCGGGCGATGCCCGTCTGGTTGCGCAGCGCCGCGGCCGTGGCCGCGTCGGGCAGCAGCATGGGCGCGTAGATGGGGTGGGCGTCCCCGCCGGCCACCTGGGCGGCGCGGCGCACGGCCTCCACCGAGCCGCGCTCGGCGGTCCCGGCGTCGTACACGCCGGTCAGCTGCACCACCGTGCAGGGCGGCAGCCGGTCGAGCGCCGCCGCCATGTGGATGGTGGAGCGGCCCCAGGCCAGGCCCAGCACGTCACCTTCGTCGACCAGCTCGCCGAGCAGGTCGGCGGCCACCTCTCCCAGGTTCTCGGGGTCGGGCGTCTCCTCGGCCTCGGCCGGGGACTCGACCACGACGGCGTGCCTGAGGCCGTAGCGGGCGCGGAGCGCGTCCGAGCGCTCGGCGTCCAGCTCCGCAGGCACACGGATCTCGATACGTACGAGATCCCGTTCGAGGGCGGTCTCCAGGACCCGGGCCACCTTGAAGCGGCTGACGCCGAACTCCTCCGCGATCTGGATCTTGGACTTGCCCTCGAGGTAGAAGCGGCGGGCCATGGCCGCCGCCTGCACCAGCTCAGCGGGTCCCATCCGCATGGCTGACCGGCCCGCCGACATACCCGACACGGCGATCTCCTCACTGCTGTTCACACTCTGGATTCGCCGTTCATCCTTGCAGATCCGGCGCGGATGATCAGCCCTGATGAGAGCCGTTCACTTTGCTGTGGCTCAGTGGTCGCAGGCCCAGGAGGCCTTCGCCGTCGTCGCCTCGGCCTGGGTGCGTAGTGCACGTACCGCCTCGGCCGGGTCGTTCGCCCCGTAGACGGCCGATCCGGCCACGAAGACGTCGGCTCCGGCGTCGGCGCAGCGCTCGATGGTGGACGCGGAGACTCCGCCGTCGACCTGGAGCCAGAGCTCCAGTCCGTGCTTGCTGATCAATTCGCGGGTGCGGCGAATCTTCGGAAGCATGATGTCGAGGAAGGCCTGTCCCCCGAAGCCCGGCTCGACCGTCATGATCAGCAGCATGTCGAGCTCGGGGAGCAGGTCCTCGTACGGCTCGACGGCGGTCGCGGGCTTCAGCGCCATGGAGGCGCGGGCGCCCTTGGCCCGGATCTCCCGGGCGAGCCGGACCGGGGCGGCGGCGGCCTCGACGTGGAAGGTGACGGAACCGGCCCCCGCCTCCACGTACTGGGGCGCCCAGCGATCGGGGGCCTCGATCATCAGATGGCAGTCCAGCGGGGTGTCCGTCGCACGGGCGAGCGACTCTACGACCGGCACGCCGAGCGTGAGGTTCGGGACGAAATGGTTGTCCATGACGTCGACGTGGAGCCAGTCGGCTCCCTCCACGGCCTTCGCCTCGTCCGCGAGGCGGGCGAAGTCGGCGGACAGGATGCTGGGGTTGATCTGCACGGCCATGTCCTAAGACTGCCATGCCCTCCGGGGGTTGTGGGCATCGGTCCCGGGTGGTCTGTTGGGCGCGGGCCCGGCGGGGCCCACCGCACGGTTCCCCGCGCTCCTCGCAGGGCCGTCCCGCGGAGGGGGTTGCCATGAAGCAGGGCGTCGCACATCTCGTCTGCGGCCGGCGGTCCAAGTGGCTGGTGGTGGCGCTGTGGCTGGTGGTCCTGATCGTGGCCGCGCCGCTGGCCATGAAGCTCACGGACGCGCAGGACAACGACGCGGCGTCCTGGCTGCCGGGATCCGCGGAGTCGACGCAGGTGCTGGAGGCGTCGGAGGACTTCCGGCCGGAGCAGATCCCGGCGATCGTGATCTACGCGCGCGACGGCGGGCTCACGGCCCAGGACCGGGCGGAGATCGCCGAGGACGTCCGGCAGCTGAAACAGCTGAGCGACCACGGGATCATGGGCGAGCGGACCCGGGGCCCGGTCTTCGACCGGGAGACCGATCCGCGCGCGGCGCAGGTCTTCGTGCCGATCACGATGGACGAGAAGGGCTGGGAGCGGATCTCCCCGGCCGTCGGCTCCATCCGGGACGACGTCGGTGAGGGCGGCGGCGGGCTGGCCGTGCACATCACGGGCCCGGGCGGCACGTCCGCGGACTTCGCCCAGGCCTTCGAGGGCATCGACTCCACGCTGCTGTTCTCGGCGATGGTGGTCGTGATCGTCATGCTGCTCATCACCTACCGCAGCCTGACGCTGCTGGTGGTGCCCCTGATCGCGGTGGTGTGCGCGCTGTTCGCCTCCCAGGCGCTGATCTATCTGCTGGCCGAGCACGCGGGCCTGACCGTCAACGGCCAGAGCGCCGGCATCCTCACGGTGCTCGTCTTCGGCGCGGGCACGGACTACGCCCTGCTGCTGGTGGCCCGCTACCGGGAGGAGCTGCGCCGGCACGAGGACCGGCACGAGGCGATGGCCCTGGCGCTGCACAGGGCGGGCCCCGCGGTGCTGGCCTCCGGCGCGACGGTCGTGCTGAGCATGCTGGTGCTGCTGGCCGCCGAGATGAACTCGACCCGGGGCCTCGGACCGGTCGCCGCGATCGGCGTCGCCGTGGCCCTGCTGGCGATGATGAGCCTGTTCCCGGCCCTGCTGGTGGTCGTCGGCCGGTGGATCTTCTGGCCGGTGATCCCGCACCACGGCCGGCCCGATCCGGCCGAGCACGGCATCTGGGCGCGCGCCGGCCGCCGGATCGCCCGCCGCCCCCGCCCGATCTGGGCCGCGACGGCCCTGGCTCTGGCGGTGTGCTCGCTGGGCCTGATCCAGCTGCGCGCGGAGGGCATCGGCAACGCCGACGCCTTCACCGGGAGACCGGACTCGATCACCGGCCAGGAGGTCTCGGCACGCTACTTCCCGGCGGGCAGCGGAGATCCACTGGTGATCGTCGGCAACCAGGCCCAGGCCGTGCAGGTGGGCCGCGCGGTCGCCGCGACACCGGGGGTGGTCCCCCAGTCCCTCGGCCTGCCGCCCGGCACGAAACCCGCCTTCGAGGGCCGGGTCCTGTTCGAGGCCACCATGACCGCCCCGGCCGACAGCGAGGCCGCCAAGCAGACGGTGGAGCGGGTCCGGGACGCCGTGCACGCGGTGCCGGACGCCGACGCCCAGGTGGGCGGCGGCACGGCGGCCCTGCTCGACATGGACCGGGCGACCACGCACGACAACGTGCTGATCATCCCGCTGGTGCTGCTCGTCGTGCTGCTGATCCTGTGCGTCCTGCTGCGGGCCCTGATCGCCCCGCTGCTGCTGATCGGGACGGTGGTCCTGTCGTTCGCCGCGGCGCTCGGCATCAGCGCGCTCGCCTTCCGGTACGTCTTCGACTACGCCGGGGAGGCGACCGACTTCCCGCTGTTCGTCTTCGTCTTCCTGGTGGCCCTCGGCATCGACTACAACATCTTCCTGACCACCCGCATCCGGGAGGAGGCGACCCGGCAGGGCACCCGAGCGGGCGTGGTCACCGGCCTGGCCGCCACCGGGGCGGTCATCACCTCGGCCGGGCTGGTCCTGGCCGGCACCTTCGCCGCCCTCGGCACCCTCCCGATGGTCGGCTTCGCGGAGATCGGCTTCGCGGTCGCCCTCGGCGTCCTCATCGACACCTTCGTGGTGCGCTCGGTCCTGGTGACGTCCCTCTTCCTGGACGTGGGCCGTAAGGTGTGGTGGCCGCACCGGCTGGCCCGGGAGGACGGCGGTGCGGCGGTCCGCGAGAGCGTCGGGGCGGGCGTCAGCCGGTCCGGCGAATGAGCGCCAGGTACATCGCGTCGGTCCCGTGCCGATGCGGCCACAGCTGCACGTCCGGCCCGTCGCCCAGGTCGGGCACGCCGGGCAGCAACGGCCGGGCGTCGATCAGATCGGTCTCCGGGTGCTGCTTGAGGACGTCGGCGACGACGGCCCGGGTCTCGGCGAGGTGCGGCGAGCAGGTCGCGTAGCCCACCACGCCGCCGACCCGGACCGACTCCAGGGCGGTGCGCAGCAGACCGCGCTGCAGCGGCGCGAAGCCCTCCAGGTCCTCGGGGCGCCGCCGCCAGCGGGCCTCCGGCCGGCGGCGCAGGGCACCGAGGCCGGTGCACGGCACGTCGACCAGCACCCGGTCGAAGCTGCCGGGCCGCCACGCGGGCCGGGTGCCGTCCGCGGCGATCACCTGGTACGGCCCCGGGTTGCCGTCCAGCGCCCTGGCGACGAGCCCGGCCCGATGGGTCTGCTTCTCGGAGGCGACCAGCAGGGCCCCCCGCTCGGCGGCCAGGGCACCGAGCAGCGCGGCCTTGCCGCCGGGTCCGGCGCACCCGTCCAGCCACCGCCGGTCGGGCCCCTCCACCGGCGCGTTGGCCAGGGCGATCGCCACGAGCTGGCTGCCCTCGTCCTGCACACCCGCGCGCCCGTCCCGCACGGCCGGAACGGCACCGGGCTCACCGCCCTCGCTCAGCCGCACCGCGTACGGCGACCAGCGTCCCGGCACGGCGGCGTCCTCGTCGAGCAGTTCCCCGGCGGTGGCCCGGCCGGGCCGCGCCACCAGGGTCACCTCGGGCCGCTCGTTGTCGGCCCGCAGCAGTTCCTCGATGCCGGTGCGCCCGCCGCCCAGGGAGTCCCACAGCGCGGACACGACCCACCGAGGATGCGAGTGCACGACGGCCAGGTGGTCCTCGGGATCCTCGTCGTAGGGCGGCGCGACCCGCTCCAGCCAGCCGTCCAGGTCCTCCTGCGCGACCTTGCGCAGCACGGCGTTGACGAACTTCGCCCGTCCGTCGCCGAGCACGACCCGGGCGAGCTCGACGGTGGCGGACACGGCCGCGTGCGTCGGGATCCGGGTGCCGAGCAGTTGGTGCGCGCCGAGGCTGAGCACGTCCAGCACCGGCGGGTCGACCTCGCCGAGCGGCCGGTCGGCACAGGTCGCGATGATCGCGTCGTAGGTCCCCTGCCGCCGCAGCGTCCCGTACACCAGCTCGGTGGCGAGTGCCGCGTCCCGGGCGTCGAAGTCGCCCTTGTCCCGCGCCTTGCGCAGCAGCGGCGGGAGGACGAGGTTGGCGTAGGCGTCCCGCTCGTCCACGGCCCTCAGCGCCTCGAAGGCGAGGATGCGGACGGGGTCCTTCTGGGGCCTGCGGTAGGGCTTGCCGGACGGGCGGGGCCGACGGGGCTGGTCGCTCACGAAAAGGTGCTCCGGTGATGAGAGGACGTACGCGCCCAGCCTACGCCGCGGCGCGGTCCGGGAACCGGCCCGGCCCTGACCCGCCCTCAGCTCCCGAGCCGCTCCCCTTCCGCGATCCGCACGCCGCGGGCCCAGTCCGCCGCCCGCATCGGCTTCTTGCCCTGGGCCTGCACCCACAGCAGTTCGACGCCGTAGGACCCGGTGCCGACGAACACGTTGTTCTTCCCGGCGGCGATCTCCCCCGGGGCGAGGTCCGTCCGCCCGGGCACGGGCGCGGCCTGGATCAGCTTGAGGCGCTCGCCGCGGAACGTGGTCCAGGCACCGGGCGCCGGGGTGCAGCCCCGCACCACCCGGTCGACGCGCAGCGCGGGCGCGTTCCAGTCCAGGTGGGCGTCCTCGACGTTGACCTTGGGAGCGAGGCTGACGCCCTCGGCCGGCTGCGGTACGGCCTTCAGCGTGCCGTCCTCGATGCCGTCCATGGTCGCCGCGAGCAGCCCGGCCCCGGCGAAGGCGAGCCGGGTCAGCAGGTCCCCGCTGGTGTCGGTGGCCCGGATCTCCTCGGTCACCGTGCCGTACACCGGCCCCGAGTCGAGGCCCTCCTCGATCAGGAAGGTGGAGGCCCCCGTGATCTCGTCCCCGGCCATGATGGCGTGCTGGACGGGGGCGGCGCCCCGCCAGGCCGGCAGCAGGGAGAAGTGCAGGTTGACCCAGCCGTGCGCGGGGATGTCGAGGGCGACCCGGGGCAGCAGCGCGCCGTAGGCGACGACGGGGCAGCAGTCGGGGCGGATCTCCCGCAGCCGCTCCAGGAACTCGGGGTCCTTCGGCTTCGCCGGCTTCAGCACCTCGATCCCGGCCTCCTCCGCCCGCTCGGCGACGGGCGAGGCGACGAGCCTGCGCCCGCGCCCGGCCGGCGCGTCGGGCCGTGTGACGACGGCGGCCACCTCGTGCCGTCCGGAAGCGAGAAGGGCGTCCAGGGCGGGAACGGCGACCTCGGGGGTACCGGCGAAGACGAGCTTCATGGGGTGGTGGCGGCCTCTCGGTCGGGGGCGATCATCGGCGACACCCAAGTCTATGAGCCGGAAACGGATCGCCGCCGACGGCGGCCCGTCCGCACGGGAGAACCGGGCCCCGGGCCGGACTGCTTCGGGCACTGCGCGAGGGGGAGACGGCAGCCGACGGCCGGAGGCCGAGGCGCACGCCCCGCGCAAACGGGCGCACGCATATGCCCCCGCGCCCCCACACCGTGACCAGCGGAGCGAATCCGCGTTGGTCAAGACAGAGTTGACCACAAGGGCCGCGATCGCGGCCCAATTCCTTTCAACGCCGGTTCGAGAGGCTTGTTCATGGCCGACCACGCAACCCACGACGCCCAGGCTCGGGCCAGCCTGCACTTGCTGGTGCGGGACATCGAGCGGGTCCGCCGGCAGGTGGACGCACTGCGCACCCTCACCGCCCAGTTGGGCAACGTCTACCGCCCGCGCCGCTCCGGCCCGTCCACGGGCTTCGTCGTCTACGGACGCGCCCCCGCCCCGACGGTACGTCTCGCCCAGGAGCTGCGGGACAGTGTCGAGACCCTGGTCACGGCGGCCGTGGACTTCGACCGCTCACTCGGCTTCTCGTGGGACGCCGTGGGCTCCGCACTGGGAGTCACCAAACAGGCGGTGCACCGCCGTTACGGCGCGCGCCGGGCCACGGCCCAGACCGCCACCGCCGAGCCGGAGCGCACACCGGAGCCGTCCGGCAGCCGCACGGTCAACGTGGCCACCGGCCTGCCCGCGGTCCCGACGGTCCCCGCGGCCCGCTCGATGCCCACGCAGCCCACGGCGGGCAGCCCGGCCCTGCGCGACGAGGTGCGGCCGACGGCCTTCCCGGGCCCGCGCAACGGCTGACGGCCCGCCGCCCCGCCCTCCCCGTCCTGCCCTCCCGGACCGCACCCGGGAGGGCAGCCGCGTGTACGGGCGACGCAGCGGGGCTGCCGGACGGGGCGCTCAGCCGATGTCGGCCGGATCGATCCGCACCCAGACCCCGGCTCCCGCGCCGTTCCCGCCGCCGCTCCCCCGGGCCATGCGCGCGGCCTGCGCGGCCTTCAGCGAGGCGGCCAGCGCCGCCCCCCTGCCCGGTGGCACCCGCACCAGCGCCCGCTCCCACTGCTCCCCCGGCGGCGGCGCCCCGGTCCGCCGCGGACGTCCGGCCGCGGTGACGGGCATCGGTACCGGCCCCAGCACCTCGGCCTCCGGCGGCAGCCCGGCCGTACGGAGGAAGTCGGCGACCGCCTCCGCCGGCCCCGACACGGCCGCCATCCGGGACACCGGCGGATATCCCAGCTCGGCCCGCTCGGCCAGTTCCCGCACCGCGTGACCGACGGGGTCCCACCGCACGAGCGCCTGCACCGGCCGCAGCGTCGGCTCGGCCACGACCACCACCGTGCCGCCGGCGGACTGCGGCCGGACGAGCGACGCCGCCGCGATCCACCGCCGCAACGCGTCCTCCGCGGACCGCAGATCGGGCCGCCCGAGCATGGCCCACCCGTCCAGCAGCAGCGCCGCCGCGTAGCCGCCCTCGGCGACGGGCTCGGCACCGGGCGTGCTCACCACCAGTGCGGGCGCCCCGGGCACCGTGTCCAGCACGTGCTCGCGCCCCGAGGTCCGTACCGGCACCGCCGGGAAGGCGCGTCCGAGTTCCTCGGCCGTGCGCCGCGCTCCCACCACCGAGGCGCGCAGCCGGAAGCTCCCGCACTCCGGACAGTGCCAGCCGCTCTCCGCACGGCCGCACCAGCCGCAGTGCAGGGCACCGCCGTCCCGCGCCTCCAGCGGCCCGGAGCAGTGCCGGCAGCGCGCGGGCGCCCGGCAGTCGGCGCACGCCATGCGCGGCACGTAGCCCCGCCGGGGCACCTGCACCAGCACCGGCCCCTGCCGCAGGCCCTCCCGGACGGCCTGCCAGGCGAGGGTGGGCAGCCGGGCGGCCCGGGCGGCCTCGTCCCGCGCGAGATCCCCGTCCCCGACGGTCCGTACCAGCGGGGCGGTGGCGCGCACCTGGTCCCGCCCGGCGACGAGCGGCCGTGCCCAGCCGCTCTCGACGAGTTGCGCCGCCTCCACCGTGCAGGCCCAGCTGCCGAGCAGGAAGGCGCACCTGTCCTGGGCGGCCCGCAGCAGCAGCACCTCCCGGGCGTGCGGCTGCGGGGCGTGCTGCTCGCCGTGGCTGTCGTCGCCGTCGTCCCAGAGGGCGACCAGTCCGAGGTCCTGGACCGGCGCGAACATCGCGGCGCGGGTGCCGATCACGGCCCGCACGGAGCCCCGCCGCACGGCGAGCCACTGCGCGTACCGCTTCTCGGGGCCGGCGTCGGCGGTGAGCACCGAGTGCCGTCCCTCCCCCAGCAGGGCGGTCAGCGCGGCGTCGACGCGGGCGACGGCCCGACCGTCGGGCAGGACCACCAGGGCCCCGCGGCCGGAGGCCAGCGTCGCCGCGACGGCCCGGGCCAGCTCCTCGCTCCACTGCGGACCCGGCAGCGCGTTCCACACGGCCCTGGGCGCACCGCCGGAGGCCAGCGACTCCAGGAAGGCCGCTCCCCGCTCGTAGCGCTGCCAGGACCCCGCCTCGGGCGCCGGGGGCGGCGGCAGCGGCTCGGGGGAGGCGCGCTGCTCGGCCCGTGCGTTGCGCGGCGGCACGGCGAGCTGCAGGACGTCGGCGAGGCTGCCCGCGTACCGGTCGGCGACGGCCCGGGCCAGTCCCAGCAGCTCCTCGCTGAGCACCCGCTCGGGCGAGACGACCTGGGCGAGGGCGGCCAGCGGCCCGGCGTAGTCGGACTCGGGCAGCCGCTCGACGAGGAACCCGTCGATCAGCCCGCCGCCCTCGCGGCGTCCCTCGCGCACCCGGTGCCGCCCGGCCCCGAACCGCACCCGCACCCGCACGCCCGGCTGGGCCTGCTCGTCCAGCTCCTCGGGGACGGCGTAGTCGAAGTACCGGTCGAGGTGGAGCACGCCCTTGTCGACGAGGACCCGCGCGACGGGCAGCTCCTTGGCGAGCGCGGCCCCCCGCCACGTCCGCGGCTTGGCCCGGGGCGTCTGCGCCTTGCGCACGCTCTCCCTGATGAGCGCGAGCTGCTCGGGCGGCGCACCCTCGACGCCGCCGCCCGCCTGTCCGTTCTCGCTGCTCACGCTTGCATTCTTACCAAAGACCACTGACATCCGGCGGCGCCCGGGAGGGACCCCGGGCACGACGCAGGCCCGGCTCCCCTAGGGGAACCGGGCCTTGGCGTCTTCGGGCTGGTTACAGGCCCGCGGCCTTGCGCAGGGCGTCCACGCGGTCCGTGCGCTCCCAGGTGAAGTCGGGCAGCTCACGGCCGAAGTGACCGTAGGCGGCCGTCTGGGAGTAGATCGGGCGCAGCAGGTCGAGGTCGCGGATGATGGCGGCCGGGCGCAGGTCGAAGACCTCGTCGATCGCCTTCTCGATCCGGTCCGTGTCGACCTTGGCGGTGCCGAAGGTCTCGACGAACAGACCGACCGGCTCGGCCTTGCCGATCGCGTACGCGACCTGGACCTCGCAGCGGGTGGCGAGGCCCGCGGCGACCACGTTCTTGGCGACCCAGCGCATCGCGTACGCGGCGGAGCGGTCGACCTTGGACGGGTCCTTGCCGGAGAACGCGCCACCGCCGTGCCGGGCCATGCCGCCGTAGGTGTCGATGATGATCTTGCGGCCGGTCAGGCCCGCGTCACCCATCGGGCCGCCGATCTCGAAGCGGCCGGTGGGGTTGACCAGCAGGCGGTAGTTCTCCGTGTCGAGCTTGATGCCCTCGTCCAGCAGGGCCTTCAGCTCCGGCTCGACGACGAACTCCTTGATGTCCGGAGCCAGCAGCGAGTCGAGGTCGATGTCGGAGGCGTGCTGCGAGGAGACGACGACGGTGTCCAGGCGGACCGCCTTGTCGCCGTCGTACTCGATGGTGACCTGCGTCTTGCCGTCCGGGCGCAGGTAGGGGATGGTGCCGTTCTTGCGCACGTCGGACAGGCGCTTGGACAGGCGGTGGGCCAGGAAGATGGGCAGCGGCATCAGCGTCGGCGTCTCGTCCGTCGCGTAGCCGAACATCAGGCCCTGGTCGCCCGCGCCCTGCTTGTCGAGCTCGTCCTCGTCGCCCTCGACCCGGGACTCGTACGCGGTGTCCACGCCCTGGGCGATGTCGGGCGACTGGGCGCCGATCGACACCGAGACGCCGCAGGAGGCGCCGTCGAAGCCCTTCTTGGAGGAGTCGTAGCCGATCTCCAGGATCTTGCTCCGGACCAGCGTCGCGATGTCCGCGTACGTCTTGGTGGTGACCTCGCCGGCCACGTGCACCAGACCGGTCGTGATCAAGGTCTCGACGGCGACCCGGGAGGTCGGGTCCTCACGCAGGAGCGCGTCGAGAATGGTGTCGCTGATCTGGTCAGCGATCTTGTCGGGGTGACCCTCGGTCACGGACTCCGAGGTGAACAGACGACGGGACACAACGCTCCCTGGGGTTGCAGCGGCTGCTGGCTGATCATTGGCGGACGGCGGGGGCTGCACCCGGCGCCGTCCGTGGACAGTTTATCTGTCACGCTTCGGCCACGGTCCCCCCGTCTCGCCACTCGGGAGTGCTGTGACCTGCGGCACGGGCATTCTGCCCAATGCCGAGCGACGTTGGCCAGAGGCGCCACGCCCCGACTGGCCGGGTTTCACGGGGCGGCACAGCTGCCGCGACGTCAGCGCAGACGCTCGACGACCAGGTCCCACACCGTTTCGGCCAGGGCTTCCTTGGGGCCGTGCGCCACGGGCGTCTCACTGCCGTCGGCGCCGAGCACGACGGCCTCGTTCTCCTCGGAGCCGAACGTCTTGCGCTCCCCCACCTCGTTCACCACCAGCAGATCGCAGCCCTTGCGCTTCAGCTTGGCCCGGCCGTTGGCGAGGACCTCGTCGGTCTCCGCGGCGAACCCGACGACGACCTGTCCGGCGCGGGCCCGGTCGGCGGAGAGCTCCGCGAGGATGTCCGGATTCCTCACCAGGGCGATCGGCTCCGGCTCCCGGTCGTCCTTCTTCTTGATCTTGCCGGTGGCGTACGCGGCCGGGCGGAAGTCCGCGACCGCCGCCGCCATGACCACGGCGTCGGCGTCGGCGGCGGCCTTCAGCACCGCCTCGCGCAGTTGCACGGCCGTGCCGACGGGGACGACGTCCACCCCGGCCGGATCCGGCAGGGCGCTGTTGGCCGCGATCAGCGTGACGCGGGCGCCCCGGGCGGCGGCGGTCCGGGCGAGGGCGTAGCCCTGCTTGCCGGAGGAGCGGTTGCCCAGGAAGCGGACGGGGTCAAGGGGCTCGCGGGTGCCCCCGGCGCTGACCACGACGTGCCGGCCCGTCAGGTCCGGTTCGCGGACCCCCCGGGCCAGGACACGGCGGCACACCTCGAAGATCTCGGCCGGGTCGGGCAGCCGGCCCTTGCCGGTGTCGACGCCGGTGAGGCGGCCGACGGCCGGTTCGATGACGAGGGCGCCGCGGCGGCGCAGGGTCGCCACGTTCTCCCGGGTGGCCGGGTGCTCCCACATCTCCGTGTGCATGGCGGGGGCGAAGACGACCGGGCAGCGGGCGGTGAGCAGGGCGTTGGTGAGGAGGTCGTCGGCGAGGCCGTGGGCCGCCTTGGCGAGCAGGTCGGCGGTGGCCGGGGCGACGACGACCAGGTCGGCGTGCTGCCCGATGCGCACGTGCGGCACCTCGTGCACGTCGTCCCACACCTCGGTGGAGACCGGCTTGCCGGAGAGCGCGGACCAGGTCGCGGCACCGACGAAGTGGAGCGCCGACGCCGTGGGCACGACGCGGACGTCGTGGCCCGACTCCGTCAGCCGCCGCAGCAGCTCACAGGCCTTGTACGCGGCGATGCCACCGCTGACACCCAGAACGACCTTCGGCTTGTCCACGTCTCTCCCCGTCTCTGCCCGGACCTCGGCGACCGGCCCACCGTACGACTCCATGACACACCACAGGCCCGGCAGTCGGGCTGCCGGGCCTGCGGAAAAGTCAGCGTCAGCTGCAACTGCTTACTGCGCCGGGCCTTCGACGGCCTCGGACGTGAGCAGCCCCGCGTTGATCTCGCGAAGGGCGATCGAGAGCGGCTTCTCGTGGACGTGGGTGTCGACGAGAGGACCGACGTACTCGAGGAGACCCTCGCCGAGCTGCGAGTAGTACGCGTTGATCTGGCGGGCTCGCTTGGCCGCGTAGATCACGAGGCTGTACTTCGAGTCGGTGGCCTCGAGGAGCTCGTCGATCGGCGGGTTGATGATGCCCTCGGGCGCGGAGATGGAAGAGGACACGCTCTACCTTCCGATGGATGGGAAAGATTCAGTCGGGGTGATCAGCGAGGACCGGATCGATCTGCGATGGTCACACGACGTTCATCAAGGCTAGCAGCTCGCGCGCCACGTCCTCGACGGAGGTGTTGACCAGCGTCGTGTCGAACTCCGGTTCGGCGGCCAGTTCGATCTTGGCGGCCTCCAGCCTGCGCTCGATCACCTCGGGCGGTTCGGTGCCCCGCCCGGTGAGCCGTCGCACCAGTTCCTCCCAGGAGGGAGGGGCCAGGAACACCAGCTGGGCCTCGGGCATCGACTCCCGGACCAGGCGGGCGCCCTGGAGGTCGATCTCCAGCAGGACGGCCTCGCCCTTCTCCAGGCGCTCCTGCACGGCCGCGCGCGGCGTGCCGTAGCGGTTGCCGGCGAACTCGGCCCACTCCAGCAGCTCGCCGTTGGCGATCAGCTTGTCCATCTCGTCGTCGGTGACGAAGAAGTAGTGGACTCCGTGCTGCTCGCCGGGGCGCGGCTTGCGGGTCGTCGCCGACACCGAGAGCCAGACCTCGGGGTGTTCCTTGCGCATGTGAGCGACGACCGTGCTCTTGCCGACCCCGGAGGGGCCGGAGAGCACGGTCAGCCGCGGACGTACGTCCGGGGGCACGGGGGTCGTCCCCCGGGGTGTTGCAGCCATGCAGCGATTATCCAGCAATCCCGGAGTGCCCGTTACTCGCTTCCCCGGAGTGACCGGTTCAGGAACCGGTGCTGCCGAACTCGCGCTCCAGGGAGGCGATCTGGTTGGACCCGAGACCGCGCACGCGGCGGCTCTCGGAGATGCCCAGTCGCTCCATGATCTGCTTGGCGCGGACCTTGCCCACGCCGGGCAGGGACTCCAGGAGGGCGGAGACCTTCATCTTGCCGATGACGTCGTTCTCCTGGCCCTGCTTGATGACCTCGTGGAGGGAGGCGCCGGAGTGCTTGAGTCGATTCTTGACCTCGGCCCGCTCCCGGCGAGCCGCGGCGGCCTTTTCGAGCGCGGCTGCGCGCTGTTCAGGGGTAAGGGGCGGAAGAGCCACGCCTACGTCACCTCGGATGTCGAACTGTCGGATACGGACCGGTGAGGAACCTAGTCGCCCCACACCTGGGGAGCCACGAGCAACACACGCTTGCCCGTTCTCTCGTCGGAGACTAGCGGGCAAGTCCGCCAGAGTCAGCGAGAACAGCGGAAAAGTCCTGGTCAGCCTTCATCTGAACGGACATTTAGGACATACTGCCCCGGATTTGAGGATGTATTCAGACTCAAGCGGCCCCCCGACCACTCGTCGGAGCTCTCGCGATATGGTCTGGACCGCCTCAGGAGGACGTCACGGCCTGCCGGATCTCCTCCGCGACGCGTTCCGCGGCGTCACGCAGAGCGACCGCGTCGGGACCGTGGCGCAGCACTCCCCGGCTGACGTTCGGCACGACGTTGCGCACGGCGGTCCCGAAGACCCGGGGAAGGTCGGCCGGCGTGGCTCCCTGGGCGCCGATCCCGGGGGCGAGCAGCGGGCCGTGGATGTCGAGGTCGTACGCCGAGAGGTCACCGAGGGTGGCGCCGACGACCGCGCCGAAGGAGCCCAGCGGCCGCTCGCCCGCGTTCTCCGCCGCCAGGTGTGCCAGCATCGTCGCTCCGACGTTCCGGCCGTCGGGACGCACGGCGTGCTGGACCTCGCCGCCCTCCGGGTTGGAGGTCAGGGCCAGCACGAACAGCCCGGCCCCGTTCTCCCGGGCCAGCTCGACCGCGGGGGCGAGCGAGCCGTAGCCGAGGTAGGGCGAGACCGTCAGGGCGTCGGAGAACAGCGGCGCGTCCTTGTGCAGGAACGACTCGGCGTAGGCGGCCATGGTCGAACCGATGTCGCCCCGCTTGGCGTCCATCACGACCAGCGCGCCGGCCGCCCGGGCCTCGGCGACGGACCTCTCCAGCACGGCGACCCCGCGCGAGCCGAAGCGCTCGAAGAACGCGCTCTGCGGCTTGAGCACCGCGACCCGGTCGGCGACCGCCTCGACGACCGTGCGGCTGAACCGCTCCAGGCCCGCCACGTCGTCGTTCAGGCCCCACTCGGCGAGCAGGGAGGCGTGCGGGTCGATGCCGACGCACAGCGGGCCGCGCTCGTCCATGGCCCGGCGCAGACGCGCGCCGAAGGGTTCGAGACCACTCATGCCGTCTTCCTCACGTCGGCGCCCACCGCGTCGGCGAGCGTGCGGTACGGGCTCGTGCGCAGGCGTGCGGCGAGCCCCTTGTGGATGGCGCGGGCGTAGAACGGCCCCTCGTAGACGAAGGCGCTGTAGCCCTGGACGAGGGTGGCGCCGGCCAGGATGCGCTGCCAGGCGTCCTCGGCGTTCTCGATGCCGCCGACGCCCACCAGGGTGATCCGGTCCCCCACGCGCGCGTAGAGGCGGCGCAGGACCTCCAGGGAGCGCTCCTTGAGCGGCGCGCCGGACAGGCCGCCGGTCTCCTTGACCAGGGCCGGGCCGGACCGCAGGCCGAGGCCCTCGCGCGCGATGGTGGTGTTCGTGGCGATGATGCCGTCCAGGCCCAGTTCCACGGCGAGGTCGGCGACGGCGTCGACGTCCTCGTCGGCGAGGTCAGGGGCGATCTTCACCAGCAGCGGGACGCGCCGCGCGGGCACCGTGCGGTCGGCGGCCTCGCGGACGGCGCTCAGCAGGGGGCGCAGGGCCTCGGTGGCCTGGAGGTCGCGCAGCCCGGGCGTGTTCGGGGAGGAGACGTTGACCACCAGGTAGTCGGCGTGGGGCGCGAGCCGCTCGGCGGACTTCACGTAGTCCGCGACGGCCTCCTCCTCGGGTACGGCCTTGGTCTTGCCGATGTTGACGCCCACGACGGTCCGGAAGACGGGCGTCCGGGAGGCCAGGCGGGCGGCGACGCGCAGGGAGCCGTCGTTGTTGAAGCCCATGCGGTTGATCAGCGCCCGGTCCTCGACCAGGCGGAACAGCCGCTTCCCGGGGTTGCCGGGCTGGGGCTCGCCGGTGACCGTGCCGATCTCGACGTGGTCGAAGCCGAGCATGGCCATGCCGTCGATGCCGACGGCGTTCTTGTCGAAGCCGGCCGCGAGCCCGAAGGGGCCGTGCATGCGCAGCCCGAGGGCCTCGGTGCGCAGCTCCTTGTGGCGGGGCGCGAGCGCGGCCGCGAGGAAGGTGCGCAGCACCGGCACCCGGGCGGCCAGGCGGATCCAGCGGAAGGCCAGGTGGTGGGCCTGCTCCGGGTCCAGCCGTTTGAAGACGAGACGGAAGAAGATCTTGTACATGGTGTCCTCACGAGGACGTGGTGTCCTCACGAAGAGGGGGACACCGTTTCCGGTGTCCCCCTCGGGGCTAGTCGCGGGCCGCGGTCAGGTGTTCCGCGTGTTCCTGGAGCGATCGGACGCTCACGTCGCCGCGGTTGAGGGCGTCGATGCCCTGGACCGCCGCCGCGAGCGCCTGGACCGTGGTCAGGCAGGGCACGGAGCGTGCCACGGCCGCTGTGCGGATGTCGTAGCCGTCGAGGCGGCCACCGGTGCCGTACGGGGTGTTGACGATGAGGTCGACCTCGCCGTCGTGGATGAGCTGCACGATGGTCTTCTCGCCGTTCGGGCCCACGCCCTCGGACTGCTTGCGTACGACCGTGGCGTTGATGCCGTTGCGCTTGAGGACCTCGGCCGTGCCGGAGGTGGCGAGCAGCTCGAAGCCGTGCGCGACGAGCTCACGGGCCGGGAAGATCATCGAGCGCTTGTCGCGGTTGGCGACCGAGATGAACGCGCGGCCCTTGGTGGGCAGCGGCCCGTAGGCGCCGGCCTGCGACTTGGCGTACGCCGTGCCGAAGACGGCGTCGATGCCCATGACCTCGCCGGTGGAGCGCATCTCCGGGCCGAGGACCGTGTCGACGCCGCGGCCGTGGACGTCGCGGAAGCGCGACCACGGCATGACCGCCTCCTTGACGGAGATCGGCGCGTCGAGCGGGAGCTCACCGCCGTCGCCCTGCCGGGGCAGCAGGCCCTCCTCGCGCAGCTCGGCGATGGTCGCGCCCAGCGAGATCCGCGCGGCGGCCTTGGCCAGCGGCACCGCCGTCGCCTTCGAGGTGAAGGGGACGGTGCGCGAGGCGCGCGGGTTGGCCTCCAGGACGTAGAGGATGTCGCCCGCGAGCGCGAACTGGATGTTGATCAGGCCGCGCACCCCGACACCCTTGGCGATGCCCTCGGTGGAGGCGCGCAGCCGCTTGATGTCGAACCCGCCGAGCGTGATCGGGGGCAGGGCGCACGCCGAGTCGCCGGAGTGGATGCCGGCCTCCTCGATGTGCTCCATGACGCCGCCGAGGTACAGCTCCTCGCCGTCGTACAGGGCGTCGACGTCGATCTCGATCGCGTCGTCGAGGAAGCGGTCGACCAGGACCGGCCGGGAGGGGCTGATCTCGGTGGACTCGGCGATGTAGGACTCCAGGCGGGTCTCGTCGTAGACGATCTCCATGCCGCGTCCGCCCAGGACGTACGAGGGGCGCACCAGGACCGGGTAGCCGATCTCGTCGGCGATGGCCTTGGCCTCGGCGAAGGTGGTGGCGGTGCCGTGCTTGGGGGCCGGGAGGCCGGCCTCCTTGAGGACCTGGCCGAAGGCGCCGCGGTCCTCGGCGGCGTGGATGGCCTCCGGGGAGGTGCCGACGATCGGCACGCCGTTGTCCTTCAGCGCCTGCGACAGGCCCAGCGGGGTCTGGCCGCCGAGTTGGACGACGACGCCCGCGACGGGTCCGGCCTGCTGCTCGGCGTGGACGATCTCCAGCACGTCTTCCAGCGTCAGCGGCTCGAAGTACAGGCGGTCGGAGGTGTCGTAGTCCGTGGAGACGGTCTCCGGGTTGCAGTTGACCATCACCGTCTCGTAGCCCGCGTCGCTCAGCGCGAAGGAGGCGTGGACGCAGGAGTAGTCGAACTCGATGCCCTGGCCGATGCGGTTCGGGCCGGAGCCCAGGATGATGACGGCCGGCTTCTCGCGCGGCGCGACCTCGGTCTCCTCGTCGTAGGAGGAGTAGAAGTACGGCGTCTTCGCGGCGAACTCGGCGGCGCAGGTGTCGACCGTCTTGTAGACCGGGCGGATGCCGAGCGCGTGCCGGACCTCGCGGACGACGTCCTCGCGCAGGCCGCGGATCTCGCCGATCTGCTGGTCGGAGAAGCCGTGCCGCTTGGCCTCGGCGAGCAGCTCGCGGGTCAGCTCGGGCGCCTCGGCCAGCTCGTCGGCGATCTCCTTGATCAGGAAGAGCTGGTCGACGAACCAGGGGTCGATCTTCGTGTAGTCGAAGACCTCCTCGGGCGTGGCGCCCGCGCGGATGGCCTGCATGACGGTGTTGATCCGGCCGTCGGTGGGGCGGACGGACTCCTCCAGCAGCGCGGACTTGTCGCCGGGGTCGCCCACGAAGGTGAACTGGCTGCCCTTCTTCTCCAGCGAGCGCAGGGCCTTCTGGAACGCCTCGGTGAAGTTGCGGCCGATGGCCATGGCCTCGCCGACCGACTTCATGGTGGTGGTGAGGGTGGAATCGGCGCTCGGGAACTTCTCGAAGGCGAAGCGCGGGGCCTTCACGACCACGTAGTCGAGCGTCGGCTCGAAGGAGGCCGGGGTCTCCTGCGTGATGTCGTTCGGGATCTCGTCCAGCGTGTAACCGACGGCCAGCTTGGCGGCGATCTTGGCGATCGGGAAGCCGGTGGCCTTGGAGGCGAGGGCGCTGGAGCGGGACACGCGCGGGTTCATCTCGATGACGATCACACGACCGTCCTCGGGGTTCACCGCGAACTGGATGTTGCAGCCTCCGGTGTCGACGCCGACCTCGCGGATGATCGCGATGCCGACGTCGCGCAGCACCTGGTACTCGCGGTCGGTCAACGTCATCGCGGGCGCCACGGTGATCGAGTCCCCGGTGTGCACGCCCATGGGGTCGAAGTTCTCGATGGAGCAGACGACCACGACGTTGTCGTTCTTGTCGCGCATCAGCTCCAGCTCGTACTCCTTCCAGCCGAGGATGGACTCCTCCAGGAGCACCTCGGTGGTCGGCGAGAGCGTGAGGCCCTGGCCTGCGATGCGGCGCAGCTCCTCCTCGTCGTGCGCGAAGCCGGAGCCGGCGCCGCCCATGGTGAAGGACGGGCGGACCACGACCGGGTAGCCGCCGAGCTCCTCGACGCCCTTGAGGACGTCGTCCATGGAGTGGCAGATGTACGAGCGGGCCGACTCGCCGTGCCCGATCTTCCTGCGGACCTCCTCGACGACCTCCTTGAACAGGTCGCGGTCCTCGCCCTTGTTGATGGCCTCGACGTTGGCGCCGATCAGCTCGACGCCGTACTTCTCCAGGACGCCGTTGCCGTGCAGCGAGATCGCGGTGTTCAGCGCCGTCTGGCCGCCCAGGGTGGGCAGCAGCGCGTCGGGCCGCTCCTTGGCGATGATCTTCTCGACGAACTCGGGGGTGATCGGCTCGACGTAGGTCGCGTCGGCGATCTCCGGGTCGGTCATGATCGTCGCCGGGTTGGAGTTCACCAGGATCACGCGCAGGCCCTCGGCCTTGAGGACGCGGCACGCCTGGGTACCGGAGTAGTCGAACTCGGCGGCCTGGCCGATGACGATCGGGCCGGAGCCGATGACCAGGACGGACTGGATATCGGTGCGCTTAGGCACGCTGGCCCTCCATGAGCTTCACGAAGCGGTCGAAGAGGTAGGCGGCGTCGTGCGGGCCGGCTGCCGCTTCGGGGTGGTACTGGACGCTGAAGGCGGGGCGGTCGAGCAGCTGCAGCCCCTCCACCACGTTGTCGTTCAGGCAGACGTGCGACACCTCGGCGCGGCCGAACGGGGTCTCGGAGACCTTGTCGAGCGGGGCGTCGACGGCGAAGCCGTGGTTGTGCGCGGTGACCTCGACCTTGCCGGTCGTGCGGTCCTGCACCGGCTGGTTGATGCCGCGGTGGCCGTACTTCAGCTTGTACGTGCCGAAGCCGAGCGCGCGGCCCAGGATCTGGTTGCCGAAGCAGATGCCGAACAGCGGCGTGCCGCGCTCCAGGACGCCCTGCATGACGGAGACGGGGTGGTCGGCGGTGGCCGGGTCGCCCGGGCCGTTGGAGAAGAACACGCCGTCCGGGTTCACCGCGTAGACGTCCTCGACGGTCGCGGTCGCCGGGAGCACGTGCACCTCGATGCCGCGTTCGGCCATGCGGTGCGGGGTCATGCCCTTGATGCCGAGGTCGACGGCGGCGACGGTGAACTTCTTCTCACCGATCGCGGGCACGACGTACGGCTCGGTGGTGGCGACCTCGGCGGAGAGGTCGGCGCCCTTCATCTGCGGGACCTCCTGCACGCGGGCGAGGAGCGCGCCGTCGTCCTGCACGGCGTCGCCGCTGAAGATGCCGACGCGCATGGCGCCGCGCTCGCGCAGGTGGCGGGTGAGGGCGCGGGTGTCGATGCCGGAGATCCCGACGACGCCCTGGGCGGCCAGCTCCTCGTCCAGCGTGCGCCGGGAGCGCCAGCTGGAGGGCACGCGCGCGGGGTCGCGCACGACGTAGCCGGAGACCCAGATGCGCCGGGACTCCATGTCCTCGTCGTTGACGCCGGTGTTGCCGACGTGCGGGGCGGTCATCACCACGACCTGCCGGTGGTACGACGGGTCGGTGAGGGTCTCCTGGTAGCCGGTCATGCCGGTGGAGAACACCGCTTCGCCGAAGGTCTCCCCCACGGCCCCGTAGGCGCGGCCGCGGAAGACCCGGCCGTCCTCCAGGACGAGTACGGCGGGAGTTTTGGCTCCCCTGGTGGAGGTGGTCATCGTTCGGCGCCTTCCCTGGTGTTCGTTTCGATCATGGTGTTGACGGCTTCGACCCACGCGTTGTGCTCGGCCGCGTGGTCGGAGCGGAAGCCGGAGTCGATCAGCCGGTCGCCGTGCGCCCAGGTGACGACCAGCAGGCCGCCCTCGGTGAGCACCTTGCCGGCGATGCCCTTGTCGAGCCGGGCCTCGCGCAGCCGGTCCAGCGGGACGAAGAAGTCGTCGGCCCCGGGGCGTACGACGTCCAGGCCGGCGTCCGTCAGCGTCAGCTCGGCGCGGCTGCGGGTGCCCAGGCCGTGGGCGACGATGCGGTCGAGCCACTGCCCGGCGGTGGTGGAGCCGTGGTACCGGCCGCTCATGGTCAGGCGCGCCGGGCCCGGGTCGTCCGGGGCGACGGGCAGCTCGGGCAGGTCGCCCTGGAGGGTGCCGCGCCACTTCCAGCCCTCGCGCATCAGCCAGTAGACGAGCGCGACGAAGAGGGCGAGGCCGACCACCCAGCCGATGCGGGCGGCCCAGTCGGTCACTTGCGCCGATTCCTTCTCGGCGGCCAGCAGGATTACAGGTGTCACGTGAGCTTCCCGTCGACGAGCGTGGCCTTGCCCCGCAGCCACGTGTGCGTCACACGGCCCGGCAGCTCGCGGCCCTCGTAGGGGGTGTTGCGGCTGCGCGAGGCGAAGCCCGCGGGGTCCACCAGCCCACGGTAAGCCGTGTCGACCAGGGTGAGGTTGGCGGGCTCACCTGCCGAGACGGGACGGCCGTGGCCCGCGGCCTGTCCGATCTGCGCGGGCTTGAAGGACATCCGGTCGGCGACGCCGGCCCAGTCCAGCAGGCCCGTGTCCACCATGGTCTCCTGGACCACCGACAGCGCGGTCTCCAGGCCGACCATGCCCATGGCGGCCGCCGCCCACTCGCAGTCCTTGTCCTCGTGCGGGTGCGGGGCGTGGTCGGTGGCGACGATGTCGATCGTGCCGTCGGCGAGCGCCTCGCGCAGGGCCATCACGTCCCGCTCGGTGCGCAGCGGCGGGTTGACCTTGTAGACGGGGTTGTAGGAGCGGACCAGTTCGTCGGTGAGGAGCAGGTGGTGCGGGGTGACCTCTGCGGTCACGGCGATCCCGCGGGACTTGGCCCACCGGACGATCTCGACGGACCCGGCGGTCGACAGGTGGCAGATGTGGACGCGGGAGCCGACGTGGTCGGCGAGCAGGACGTCCCGGGCGATGATCGACTCCTCGGCCACCGCGGGCCAGCCGCCGAGACCCAGCTCGGCGGAGACGACGCCCTCGTTCATCTCGGCGCCCTCGGTCAGCCGCGGCTCCTGCGCGTGCTGCGCGACGACACCGCCGAAGGCCTTCACGTACTCCAGGGCGCGGCGCATGATCACGGCGTCGTGGACGCACTTGCCGTCGTCGGAGAAGACGGTGACGCCGGCGGCCGACTCGTGCATGGCGCCCAGCTCGGCGAGCTTGCGGCCCTCCAGCCCGACGGTGACGGCGCCGATCGGCTGGACGTCGCAGTAGCCGTGCTCCTTGCCCAGCCGCCACACCTGCTCGACGACGCCGGCGGTGTCGGCGACCGGGAAGGTGTTGGCCATGGCGAAGACGGTGGTGTAGCCGCCGGAGGCCGCGGCCCGGGTGCCGGTGAGGACGGTCTCGGAGTCCTCGCGGCCGGGCTCGCGCAGATGGGTGTGCAGGTCGACCAGGCCCGGCAGCAGCACCTTGCCCTCGGCCTCGACGACCTCCGCGCCCTCCGCGGACAGCCCGCCGCCCACCTCGGCGATGGTCCCGCCGTCGATCAGCACGTCCTGGGGCTCGCCGCCGAGCACCTTCGCACCACGGATCAGGATCTTGCTCATCTGTCTTACTTCTCCTCGGTACGGGGGTGGGTGACGGCGGGCTCGTTGCCACCGAGCAGCAGGTACAGCACGGCCATCCGGATGGACACGCCGTTGGCGACCTGCTCGACGACGGTGCAGCGGTCGGAGTCGGCGACCTCGGCGGTGATCTCCATGCCGCGGACCATCGGCCCGGGGTGCATCACGACGGCGTGCTCGGGCATCCGCGCCATGCGGTCGCCGTCCAGGCCGTAGCGCCGGGAGTACTCGCGCTCGGTGGGGAAGAACGCGGCGTTCATCCGCTCGCGCTGGACGCGCAGCATCATCACCGCGTCCGACTTGGTCAGCGTGCTGTCGAGGTCGTAGGAGACCTCGCAGGGCCAGGTCTCGACGCCGACGGGCAGCAGGGTGGGCGGGGCGACCAGGGTGACCTCGGCGCCGAGGGTGTGCAGCAGGTCGACGTTGGAGCGGGCGACGCGGCTGTGCAGCACGTCGCCGACGATCGTGATGCGCCGCCCGTCGAGGTCCTGGCCGAGTCCGGCGTCCCGGCCGATCAGGCGGCGGCGCATGGTGAAGGCGTCCAGCAGGGCCTGGGTGGGGTGCTGGTGGGTGCCGTCGCCGGCGTTGACCACGACCGCGTCGATCCAGCCGGAGTTCGCCAGCCGGTAGGGTGCTCCGGAGGCGCCGTGCCGGATGACCACGGCGTCGACGCCCATGGCCTCCAGCGTCTGGGCGGTGTCCTTGAGGGACTCGCCCTTGGAGACGCTGGAGCCCTTGGCGGAGAAGTTGATGACGTCCGCGGACAGCCGCTTCTCGGCGGCCTCGAAGGAGATCCGGGTGCGGGTGGAGTCCTCGAAGAAGAGGTTGACGATCGTGCGGCCGCGCAGGGTCGGCAGCTTCTTGATCGGCCGGTCGGCGACCCGGGCCATCTCCTCGGCGGTGTCGAGGATCAGGACGGCGTCGTCGCGGGTGAGGTCGGCGGCCGAGATGAGATGACGCTGCATCTGTCAGGCTCCGTAAGGCAGTTCAAACGGGAGAATCGGGGCAGACGGGCGCGCGTGAGCGCGCACTGAGCCGGCGTACGACAGCGGCGTACGCCTGAAGCGCTACTGGGCGTCCGGCTTGGCACCGAGCAGCACGGTGTCGCGACCGTCCTCCTCGGCGAGCTGGACCTTGACCGTCTCCCGCAACGACGTGGGGAGGTTCTTGCCGACGTAGTCGGCGCGAATGGGCAGTTCGCGGTGGCCGCGGTCGACGAGCACGGCGAGCTGCACCGCGCGCGGGCGCCCGATGTCGTTCAGGGCGTCGAGGGCGGCGCGGATGGTGCGGCCGGAGAAGAGCACGTCGTCGACGAGGACGACCAGCTTGCCGTCGATGCCGTCACCGGGGATCTCGGTGCGGGCCAGCGCACGCGGCGGGTGCATGCGCAGGTCGTCGCGGTACATGGTGATGTCGAGCGAGCCGCAGGGGACCTTGCGCTCGGTGATCTGCTCCAGCTTGTCGGCGATCCGCCGGGCGAGGAAGACGCCCCGGGTCGGAATGCCGAGGAGGACCACGTCGTCGGCGCCCTTGGCGCGTTCGACGATCTCGTGGGCGATGCGGGTCAGTACCCGCGCGATGTCGGGCCCTTCGAGAACGGGCCGGGCATCGGACTGTGCGTCGTGCTTGTCCATATGAAACGGACCTCCTTCTCCGCCTCACGGGACGGACCTTAAAGGACGTCGGGATTGCGCCATCCACGGTAGCAGGCCCTCGCGATCGCCCGGACGGCCCCCTCGGATCACCTATTCGGCCCAACACGGTGCCACTACCACGGAAGAGCCGGTGCGGACCATTCGGCTTGACGCGGCAGAGTAACGCTGCGTAACCTCACAGTGAGTTACCAGCCGCGCGGGCTGGCACCCACGCCAGACGCGTCGACACAGTGCCGGGGAGCTATATGTCCAGCGAATACGCCAAACAGCTCGGGGCCAAGCTCCGGGCGATCCGCACCCAGCAGGGCCTTTCCCTCCACGGTGTCGAGGAGAAGTCCCAGGGACGCTGGAAGGCGGTCGTGGTCGGTTCGTACGAGCGCGGTGACCGAGCCGTGACCGTGCAGCGCCTTGCCGAGCTGGCGGATTTCTACGGCGTTCCGGTGCAGGAGCTGCTTCCGGGCACGACCCCGGGCGGCGCCGCCGAGCCGCCGCCGAAGCTGGTCCTCGACCTGGAGCGGCTGGCCACGGTGCCGGCCGAGAAGGCGGGCCCCCTGCAGCGCTACGCGGCCACGATCCAGTCGCAGCGCGGTGACTACAACGGCAAGGTGCTCTCGATCCGCCAGGACGACCTGCGCACACTCGCCGTCATCTACGACCAGTCGCCCTCGGTGCTCACCGAGCAGCTGATCAGCTGGGGCGTCCTGGACGCGGACGCGCGTCGCGCGGTGGCCAGCCACGAGGAGGGCTGACCGTTCCGCGGGACCGTCCGCGGAGCCAGCAGAAACGTGCCGCCGGGGTGGCTGGAACCAAAGGGTTCCAGCCACCCCGGCGGCGTTACCCGGACCGGACGGTCCTCGGCTGTGCGGGGAGACGCCGGAGGGCCCGCAGCGCTCACGCCGCGGGCCCTCCGGCGTTCTGTCTCTCCGGCGTTCTGTCTCTCCGGCGTTCTGTCTCTCTCAGGCCTCGTCGCGGCGGAGCGAAGGCTTGAGCTCCTTCAGCCGGCCGAGCAGGCCGTTCACGAACGCGGGCGACTCGTCCGTGGAGAACTCCTTGGCGAGCTGCACCATCTCGTCGAGGACGACGGCGTCCGGCGTCCCGTCGACCCAGATCAGCTCGTAGGCACCGAGCCGCAGGATGTTGCGGTCGACCACCGGCATCCGGTCCAGCGTCCAGCCGACCGAGTACTGGGCCAGCAGCTCGTCGATGCGCTTCGCGTGCTTCGCGTAGCCCTCGACCAGCTCCATCGTGTACTCGCTGACCGGCGGCTGCCGGGTGTCCGTGCGGGAGAGCCGGACCCAGTCCGCGAGGACCGTCAGGACCTCGGCGCCGCGCTGGTCCCCCTCGAAGAGGATCTGGAAGGCGCGCTTGCGGGCCGTGTTGCGGGCAGCCACGGTTAGCTGTTCACCCGGCCGAGGTAGTCACTGGTGCGGGTGTCGACCTTGATCTTCTCACCGGTGGTGATGAAGAGCGGGACCTGGATCTGGTGGCCGGTCTCCAGCGTGGCCGGCTTGGTGCCGCCGGTGGAGCGGTCGCCCTGCACGCCCGGCTCGGTCTCCTGGACGGTCAGCTCGACGGCGGCCGGCAGCTCCACGAAGAGCACCTCGCCCTCGTGCTGCGCGACCGTGGCCGTGAAGCCCTCGATGAGGAAGTTGGCGGAGTCGCCGACGGCCTTGCGGTCGACCATCAGCTGGTCGTAGGTCTCCATGTCCATGAAGACGAAGTAGTCGCCGTCCATGTAGGAGAACTGCATGTCGCGCTTGTCGACGGTGGCCGTTTCGACCTTGACGCCGGCGTTGAAGGTCTTGTCGACGACCTTGCCGGAGAGCACGTTCTTGAGCTTGGTGCGCACGAAGGCCGGGCCCTTGCCGGGCTTGACGTGCTGGAACTCGACGACGGACCAGAGCTGGCCGCCTTCGAGCTTGAGCACCATGCCGTTCTTGAGGTCGTTCGTGGAAGCCACGGTTGCGGAATCTCCTGGACTGACGTACGACCCCGGTGCACGCACCTTCCTAGAGGGCGAGCAGCTCCTTGGTCGTGATGGTGAGTAGCTCGGGTCCGCCGTCCGCCTCGGGGCGGACGACGAGCGTGTCATCGATCCGGACACCGCCCCGGCCCGGGAGGTGGACCCCCGGTTCGACGGTGACCGGCACGCAAGCGTCCAGTTTACCCATGGCCGCGGGACTCAATTGAGGGTCCTCGTCGATTTCGAGCCCCACACCGTGTCCGGTCAGGGCCGTGAGGCCCTCGGTGTACCCCGCCGAGTCCAGGACCTGGCGGGCGGCGCGGTCGACGTCCTGGCAGGCGGCGCCGGGTACCAGGCTCTCACGCCCGGCGCGCTGGGCCGCGAAGACCAGGTCGTACAGCTCGATCTGCCAGTCCGCCGGGGCGGTGCCGATGACGAACGTGCGGCCGATCTCGCAGCGGTAGCCGCGGTAGGTCGCGCCGAGGCAGACGGAGAGGAAGTCGCCTTCCTCCACGCGGCGGTCGGTGGGGCGGTGGCCGGGGCGGCCGGCGTGGGGGCCCGTGGCCACGGAGGTGGGGAAGGCCGGGCCGTCCGCCCCGTGGTCCACGAGGCGCCGTTCGAGCTCCAGGGCGAGGTGGCGCTCGGTGCGGCCGACGAGGATGGACTCCAGCAGCTCGCCGAGGGCCTGGTCGGCGATCTCGGCGCCGATGCGCATGCAGGAGATCTCCTCCTCGTCCTTGACGACCCTGAGCTGCTCGACGGCGCCGTTGAGGCCGGCGAGGCGGAGGCGGGGGGCGACGGAGCCGAGGGCTCTGTGGCGGGCCACGGTGAGGTGGTGCTCCTCCACGGCGAGGGAGTCGGCGCCCTGGGTCTGGGCGATGTCGGCCGCCGCGACGGCCGGGTCGCCGCCGGGGGCGCCGGGCGTACCGGCGATGCCGGGCAGCGTCTGGACGCGGAGGGCCTCGTCGGGGCGTTCCTGCGTGGGGCGGTCCGCGGAGGAGCCGGGGCACACCAGGAGGTCCTCGGTCCTGCCGAGCAGCAGAACGGCGCCGGGCGGGGCGGCGCCCGCGAGATAGCGCACGTTGGCGGGGCGGGTGATCAGCGCCGCCGCGCTGCCGCCCGCGTTGCAGTGGTCCCTCAGACGCGTCCGGCGGGCCGCGTACACCTCTGACATGACCCGAGCCTACGAGCGGCGGGGGGATGTCGCCGGTCGGGAGGGCCGAGTGGGGGGCAGGGGCCTTCCGGGGTGGGGTGACAGGGACTTCTGTGGCGGCCTGTGCCAGTGGGGCGCGTCGCGTTTTCGCCTGACGGTGGGGGGTGGGGCGGGGCCGTTCCGGGGGTGTCCGTCCTCGGAACGGCGCGATGGGGTCGCGTAAGGACTCACTGTTCGTTGACGCGCCAACCGCTGCGGGCGGACACCCCCCGGCACGGCCCCTTGCGTACGTCGGCGGGTGCGGGCGCGTCTCGGCTGCGAGGGGCGGCACGAGGGGGCGCAGCCGCGCACCCCCCGGTCTCAGGGACGGTGCGCGGTGTCTACCACTGTGGCGGGCTTGCGATCGATCTGGCCAGGACGTCGTCGAGGATCCTCGCCGTCTCGGGGACGTCCAGCTGGGAGTTGTCGATGATCGGCAGGCCGGAGCCGTACCAGCCGGCCATGCGGCCGTGGATTCGGGCGACCTCCTCGTCCGACAGCCGCCGGTTGCCCGAGCGCTCCGCGTTGCGTTCGAGGACGATGTCCAGCCCGGGCAGGAGGACCACCGGCAGCAGGCCGGGGCCGACATGGCGCTTCCAGCCGCCGAGGCCGACGACCGGGCGGTCGGGGAAGACGGCGTCGTCGAGGATGCACGATATGCCGTTCGCCAGGAAGTTGCGCGCGGCGAAGCCGCACGTGCGGCGGGCCAGGCGGTACTGCGCCTCCGAGTTGTCGTTCCACCCGGACTGCGGGTCGGCGAAGCCGGAGCGGACCCACTCGCGCACGTCGTCGAGGCTGATGTGCGCCGTGGGCATGCGGCGGTGGTCCGCCCAGTACTTGGCGACGCTGGTCTTGCCCGCGCCCGCGGGGCCGATGAGCAGCACGGCGAGCGTCGTGCCGGAGGGGTCCGGAGCGGCCGCGGCGGGAGGCGCGCTCGGCATGGCGACCGGGCCGCCCGGCGGCAGCGGCACATGGCCGGTGGTGTCCGGCGGCGGCGGAGCGGCGGCCTGCGGAGGCGGCGCGGCCGGGCCGGGCGGGGACGCGGGGTACCCCGGGGCCGGGGGCGGCGGGGGCACGGGGGCGGAGCCCTGGTGTGCGCCCGGGTGGTGTGGACCCGGGTGGTGTGCGGCCGGGGACCAGCCGACGGCCGGTCCGTGCCCCGGCTGATGGGGCGGCGGCAGCGGAGAACCCACTGCGTGCTGCATCCGGTGCCACTCCGTCTCGTACAGGCGATGGGCGCTGACAGCGGGGGCGGAACCCGCTGCTACCGAACGGTACCGCCCCCGGTCGTCGATGTGTGAACGGCCGGGGGCGGTCCGAAGTGCCCGGCTCCGTAAGGTGATTTCGGGCGGAAGGAGCGACCGGGGACTTACTGCCCCACTTCGCCGTACGCGGCGAGCAGCACGGCCGGGTCGGGTCCCTCCAGGACGGTGGGCTTGGCCAGACCGTCGAGGACGATGAAGCGCAGCAGGTCGCCGCGGGACTTCTTGTCGACCTTCATGGTCTCCAGCAGCTTCGGCCACTGGTCGTGCCGGTAGTACAGGGGCAGCCCGACCGACTCGAGGACGGTGCGGTGGCGGTCGGCCGTCGCGTCGTCCAGCCGGCCCGCGAGGCGGCCGAGTTCGGCGGCGAAGTGCATGCCGACCGAGACCGCCGCGCCGTGGCGCCACTTGTACCGCTCGTTCTTCTCGATGGCGTGACCGAGCGTGTGGCCGTAGTTGAGGATCTCGCGCAGGCCCGATTCCTTCAGGTCCGAGGAGACGACGTCGGCCTTGACCCGGATGGAGCGCTCGATGAGTTCGGCGGTGTGCGGACCGGCCGGGGTGCGGGCGGCCTCGGGGTCGGACTCGATGAGGTCCAGGATCACCGGGTCGGCGATGAAGCCGGCCTTGATGACCTCGGCGAGCCCGGAGACGTAGTCGTTGACCGGGAGGGAGTCCAGCGCGGCCAGGTCGCACAGGACACCGGCGGGCGGGTGGAAGGCGCCGACGAGGTTCTTGCCCTCGGCGGTGTTGATGCCGGTCTTGCCGCCGACGGCCGCGTCGACCATGGCGAGCACGGTGGTCGGGATGGCGATCCAGCGCACCCCGCGCAGCCAGGTCGCGGCCACGAAACCGGCGAGGTCCGTGGTCGCGCCGCCGCCGACGCCGACGATGACGTCGGTGCGCGTGAAGCCGGACTGGCCGAGCGCCTTCCAGCAGTAGGCGGCGACCTCGGCGGTCTTGGCCTCCTCCGCGTTGGGCACCTGGATGGCGACGGCCTCGTAGCCCTGCTCGGCCAGGTCGGCGCGGAGCGCCTCGCCGGTCTCGGCCAGTGCCTCGGGGTGGACGATCGCGACCCGCTTGGCCTTGTCGCCGACGAGTCCGCCGAGCTCACCCAGGAGCCGGTGGCCCACCAGGACCTCGTAGGGGTCGGTGCCCGCGGTTCCGCCGACCTGGATCCGCGTCACTGCCTCGCTCATGCTTCCTTCAACTCCAGTGCGTCGAGGGCGACTTGGGTTACCTCTTCGGGTGTGCGGCCATCGGTGGCCACGACGACCGTGGCGACCTCCTCGTAGAGGTGCCGACGGGCCTCCATCAGCTCGCGCCACTGCTTGCGCGGATTGACCGCGAGCAGCGGCCGGGCCGCGTTGAGGCCGGTGCGCTTGACGGCCTCGTCGACGTCCATCGAGAGGTACGCCACCCGCTGCCCGGCGAGCCGGGCGCGCGTGCCCGGGTCGAGGATCGCGCCGCCGCCGAGCGCCAGGACGCCGTCGTGCTCGGCGAGCGCCCGGTGCACGGCGGCCTTCTCCACGGCCCGGAAGGCGGACTCGCCCTCGTCGACGAAGATCTCGGCGATGGTCCGGCCCTGTTCGGCGACGATGTCGTCGTCGGTGTCCCGGTAGGCGACCCCGAGCCGCTCGGCCAGCAGCCGCCCGACGGTGGACTTGCCCACCCCCATCGGGCCGACCAGCACGACCAGCGGCCCGCTCATCGGATCGCGAGGTGGTCGAGGTACGAGGTGACGTTGCGGCGCGTCTCGGCCACGCTGTCCCCGCCGAACTTCTCCGCCACCGCGTCCGCCAGCACCAGCGCCACCATCGCCTCCGCCACGATCCCGGCCGCCGGGACCGCGGAGACGTCGGAACGCTGGTGGTGGGCCTGCGCGGCCTCGCCGGTGGTGACGTCCACGGTCCGCAGGGCGCGCGGGACGGTCGCGATCGGCTTCATCGCGGCGCGCACGCGCAGCAGTTCACCGGTGGTGAGTCCGCCCTCGGTGCCGCCCGAGCGGCCTGAGGTGCGCCGGATGCCCTCGTCCGTCTTCACGATCTCGTCGTGCGCCTTGGACCCCGGCACCCGCGCCAGTTCGAAACCGTCGCCGATCTCCACGCCCTTGATGGCCTGGATGCCCATCAGCGCGCCGGCGAGCCGGGCGTCGAGCTTGCGGTCCCAGTGCACGTGCGAACCCAGCCCCACCGGCACACCGTAGGCCAGGATCTCCACCACACCCCCGAGGGTGTCACCGTCCTTGTGCGCCTGGTCGATCTCGGCGACCATCGCCTTCGACGCGTCCGCGTCCAGGCAGCGCACCGGATCCGCGTCCAGCCGCTCCACGTCCGCCGGCGTCGGGTACACGCCCTTCGGCGCCTTCGCCGCCGCCAGCTCCACCACATGGCTGACGATCTCGACGCCGGTGGTCTCCTTCAGGTAGGAGCGGGCCACCGCACCCAGCGCCACCCGGGCCGCCGTCTCCCGCGCGGAAGCCCGCTCCAGGATCGGCCGGGCCTCCTCGAAGCCGTACTTCTGCATGCCCGCCAGGTCCGCGTGACCGGGACGCGGACGGGTCAGCGGCGCGTTACGGGCCAGCCCGGCCAGCACCTCCGGATCGACCGGATCGGCCGCCATCACCTGCTCCCACTTGGGCCACTCGGTGTTGCCCACCATGATCGCGACCGGGGAACCCAGCGTGCGACCGTGCCGCACCCCGCCGAGGAAGGTGACCTCGTCCCGCTCGAACTTCATCCGGGCACCGCGGCCATAGCCCAGCCGACGCCTCGCGAGATGGTCCGCCACCATGTCCGTGGTGATCGGCACGCCGGCGGGAAGACCCTCCAGCGTCGCCACGAGTGCGGGACCGTGGGACTCTCCCGCGGTCAGCCAGCGCAACCTGCTCAACGGTGCTCCTCAGTGCTCGCGCCCCGGTACTGCCCTGCGTACGCACGTCCTCGCGTACGGCGACGGCCCGACCGGGTGCGCGGCCCCGGTCCGCCACTTCCGATCCTCCCATGTCCGGGCGTGGTGTCCGGCCGCCGGTCCATCAGGCGGACGAGCCCCCGGCCGGACCGTTCGCCCGCTGCTGCGGCGCGTACGCGCCGAGGAAGTCGGCCCCGCTCGGCTGCTGCGCGGTCTGCTGTGCCTGCCGGGTCTCCTGCGGTGCGTACTCCCCCAGGTAGTCCGCCCCGCGCCCCTGCCCGTGCCGGGCTGCCGCGTGGACGGGCTGCCCGCTGCGGACGGCACGCCGGTAGGCGATCTTGCGCTTGATCTTCACGGCCCAGGACGCGAGGACGGCGAGCACGATCAGGGCGAGCACCGTGATCTGCACCCAGTCGGGCAGGAAACCCAGCACGGACTCGAATATCTGGGACTTGACGGACGCCTGCGGCAGGCCTGCGGACATGATGCGGTGATCCCTCCCCTGTTCCGCCCCCTGCGGAACCGAGAGCGGATCCTAGCGGTCCGCGAGCGCGCGCTCCCCCGCTTTTCGCATGGCGTCCAGGGGCGCCGGAGCCAGCCCCGTCATCTGCTCGACCTGGAGGACGGCCTGGTGCACCAGCAGGTCGAGGCCGCTCACGACGGCACCGCCGCAGGCCGACCAGCGGGCGGCGAGGACCGTGGGCCAGGGGTCGTAGAGGACGTCGAAGAGGGCCGTCGGCCGCTCCGGCACGGACCGGGCCAGGGCGTCGGTGACGCCGGTCGGCGTGGTGCTGATCACGAGCGGGGCACGCAGCGCCTGCTCGGCGTCCGCCCAGTCGGCGATGCGCACGGTGACGTCCAGCCGCTCGGCCCACCGGCGCATCTCGGCGGCGCGGGCCTCGCTGCGCACGTACACGGCGATCTCGCCCGGGCAGACCCGGGCGAGGGCGGCCAGGGCGGAGGAGGCGGTCGCGCCCGCGCCGAGGATCGCGGCGGCCTCGACCTTGTCGATGCCGTGCTCGCGCAGCGCCGCGACCATGCCGGGGATGTCGGTGTTGTCGCCGGTCCTGCGGCCGTCCTCGGTGAGGACGACGGTGTTGACGGCGTCGACCGAGGCCGCGGTCTCACTGATCCCGTCGAGCAGAGGGATCACGGCCCGTTTCAGCGGCATCGTCAGCGACAGCCCCGCCCACTCGGAGCCGAGCGTGTCGAAGAAGCCGGGCAGTCCGGCCTCGTCGACCTCGAACCTGTCGTACGTCCAGTCCGCCAGGCCCAGTTCGCGGTACGCGGTGCGGTGCAGGACCGGGGAGAGGGAGTGGGCGATCGGCGAGCCGAGTACGGCGGCACGGCGTGGTGTGGCCATCGAGGGTTTCCTCAGTTGTTCCGCGAGGCGTTGAACTGGTCGACCAACTTCTGGTGATCGGCGTTCGTCTTCGTGAACTTGCTGGTCTTGCCGTCGAGCGAGATGAAGTAGTACCAGCCGTCGTCCGTCGGGTTCAGGGCGCCCTTGAGGGCGTCCTCGCCCGGGTTGTCGATCGGACCGGGCGGCAGTCCCTTGTGGAAGTACGTGTTGTACGGGTTGTCGTAGTTCCGCAGTTCGCTCAGGCTCAGGTCGATCTTGCTCTGGTTCTTGATGTAGTTGTACGTGGAGTCGAACTCCAGCATGCCGTTGGTCTGCGGGTTGCCCGGCTTCATACGGTTGTAGACGACCTCGGCCATCTTGCGGAAGTCGTCGTGGCTCGTGCCCTCGGCCTGGACCAGGCTGGCGGCCGTGATCAGCTGCCAGGGGTTCTCCAGTCCGAGGCTCTCGGCCTTCTCCTCCACGCCGAGCTTCTCGTACGTCTGGGAGGCACGCGCGACCATCTGCTTCAGCACGGCCTCGGGCTTCTGGCCCTCGCTCACGCCGTAGCTGGAGGGGTAGAGGAACCCTTCCAGCGGGTCCTTGACGTCCGGGTGGTTCTGCGCCCAGGCGGGCAGGCCGAGCTTCTTGTAGTCCTTCTTGGCGACGGCGGCGGTGGTGCCGTCCTTCACCTTCAGCCGCTTGTCGATGAGCCGGTAGATGTCGGCGTTGCGCTTGCCCTCGGCGATGATCAGGTTGTCGCGGCTCTCGGGGCTGAGCATCATGTCGACGGCGCTGGCTGCCGACATTTGCTTCTGCAGCGTGTACACGCCGGCCTGGATGTTCCGGCCGTCGGGGTTGCCGGCCTGCGCCGAGACGAAGGCGTCGACACTCTTGACGACACCGGCCGCCTTCAGGGCCCGGCCGATGGCGTAGCCGTCCGAGCCCTCGGGGATCTCGACGGACACCTCCTGGCCGCTGCCGTCCCCCGCGAAGTCCGGCGCATCGCCGAAACGATCCTGGAAGAACTGGTAACCGACGTAGCTCACGCCCGCGAGGCCGCCGCCGAGGACCAGGACGACCAGCAGGCAGGCCATGCCGTTGCGGCGCTTCCTGGGCTTGCCGCCGCGTCCCCGCTGGTCGTCGCGTCCGCGGCGGCCCTCCGGCTCGTCGTCATCGTCGTCGCCACCCGCGAAGAACGCGTGTTCGCCCTGGTCGGGGCCGGGGTCCCAGTCGGTCTCCGGCTCCGGCTCGGCCTGCCGGCGGCCGGGCGGCTCGGGGGGCGGATAGGCGTCGGGCGTGCCGTAGTAGTCCTGGTGGTGGCCCCCGCCGTACGCCCCGGCCTGCTGTCCGTAGGGGTCCGAGGGATCGCCGGGGTAGGAGACGGGCTGCTGGTGGGGGTCGTGGGACCAGCCGCCGTTGTCGTACTGCTGCTGGTGGGGGTAGCCCTGGTCCTGCGGGTGGTGGCCGTGGCCGTCCTGCCCGGGGTACTCCTGATGGCCGTGGGGCTGTGCCGCGTACTGCTGCTGGTCGTACGGGTACTGCTGTGGCGCCTGGCCGTATCCGGCCTGCTCACCGGTGCCCCAGTCACCGTACTGCGACTGCTGAGGCTGCTGCGGCTGCTGCGGGTAGTGCTGCGGCTGGCCGCCGTAAGGGGACTGCCGGCCCTGGTGGGCCTGCTGTCCATCCCATCCGCCGTCCCCGTACAACGGGTCCTCGGGATGCCACGGTTCGGAGCCTGGGCCCCGGCCATACTCAGTCATCGATCCCCTAGAGCCGCGAGGCGGCGGTCACGCGGCTTCCGGCTCGGCTCCCGTCCCGCCTCTTGCTGTGCGGCGGCTGTTCGAATGCCGCCGCATCGCGCGGAACGTTACCGTATCGCGATCAGATGACCACTTCGACGTCTTCGCCGGGGGCTTTACCTGACACCCGTTCGGATTCAAGGGCCTGTTGCAGGATGATCACGGCCGCTGCCTGGTCGATGACGGACCGGCCCTTCCTGGACTTCACGCCCGAGGCGCGCAGTCCCTGACTGGCCGTCACCGTCGTCATGCGTTCGTCCACGAGTCTCACCGGAACCGGCGCGATCACGCGTGCCAGTTCCTGGACGAAGCCGCGGACCTTGACCGCCGCCGGGCCCTCGCCGCCCTTGAGGGAGCGCGGCAGACCGGCGACGACCTCGATCGGCTCGTACTCCTCGACGAGTTGCTTCAGCCGCCGGTGGGCTGCGGGGACGTCACGCCCCGGGACCGTCTCGACCGGCGTGGCGAGGATCCCGTCGGGGTCGCACGAGGCGACCCCGATACGGGCGTCCCCGACGTCGATCGCGAGTCGACGTCCTCTGCGCATGTCTGGACCGTCTCCTACTTGGCCGTCTCGGCGACGAGGCGCTCGACGGCGTCCACGGCGTCACCGATCGCGCCCGGGTTCTGGCCGCCGCCCTGGGCGACGTCCGGCTTGCCGCCACCGCCGCCGCCGAGGGTCTTGGCAGCCGTGCGGACCAGGTCGCCGGCCTTCAGGCCGCGCTCGCGGGCGGCCTCGTTGGTGGCGATGACCGTCAGCGGCTTGCCGTTCGCCACCGTGAACAGGGCGACCACGGCCGCCCGGCCGCCCTGGATGCGTCCCCGCACGTCCAGGACGAGCTTGCGCAGGTCGTCGGCGGTCGTGCCGTCCGGGACCTGACCGGTCACGACGGCAACGCCGTGCACGTCCTTGGCGGACTCGGCGAGACCGGCGGCGGCCTGCAAGACCTTCTCGGCGCGGAACTTCTCGATCTCCTTCTCGGCGTCCTTCAGCTTGCCGAGCATGGCGGAGACCTTCTCCGGGAGTTCCTCGGGGCGGCCCTTGATCAGCTCCTGGAGCTGGGCGACGACCGTGTGCTCCCGGGCGAGGAAGTTGTAGGCGTCCACCCCGACCAGGGCCTCGATACGGCGCACGCCGGAGCCGATGGAGGACTCGCCGAGCAGCTTCACCAGGCCCAGCTGGGCGGTGTTGTGCACGTGCGTGCCGCCGCACAGCTCCTTGGAGAAGTCGCCGATGGTGACCACGCGCACGCGCTCGCCGTACTTCTCGCCGAACTCGGCGATGGCACCCTGCTTCTTGGCCTCGTCGATGCCCATGACGTCGGCGCGCACGTCGAGATCGCGGGCGAGCACCTCGTTGATCTTCTGCTCGACGTCGGTCATCACGGCCGTCGGGACGGCCGAGGGGGAGCCGAAGTCGAAGCGGAAGCGGCCGGGCTGGTTCTCGGAACCGGCCTGGGCGGCCGTCGGGCCGAGGGCGTCGCGCAGAGCCTGGTGGGTGAGGTGCGTGGCCGAGTGGGCCCGGGCGATGGCCTTGCGGCGGCGGTCGTCGATGGCGGCGTGGGCCTTGGCGCCCACGGTGACCTCGCCGACCTGGACGACGCCCTTGTGCACGTAGACGCCCGGGACCGGCTTCTGGCAGTCGCGGATCTCGATGACGGCGCCGGAGTCGGCCTTGATCCGGCCGGTGTCGCCGATCTGGCCGCCGCCCTCGGCGTAGAACGGGGTGCGGTCGAGGACGATCTCGACCTCGTCGCCCTCGGTGGCGGCCGGGGAGGAGACGCCGTCGACGAGGATGCCGACGATGGTGGACTCGCCCTCGGTGTCGGTGTAGCCGATGAAGTCGGTGGCACCGGCACGGTCGGCGATCTCGCGGTAGGCGCCCATGTCGGCGTGGCCGGTCTTCTTGGACTGGGCGTCGGCCTTGGCGCGCTCCCGCTGCTCCTTCATCAGGCGCCGGAAGCCGTCCTCGTCCACGGAGAGGCCCTGCTCGGCGGCCATCTCCAGAGTGAGGTCGATCGGGAAGCCCCAGGTGTCGTGGAGCAGGAAGGCCTTGTCGCCGGGCAGCACGGTGGACCCGGCGGCCTTGGTGTCGCTGACGGCCGTGTCCAGGATGTTGGTGCCGGCCTTCAGCGTCTTGAGGAAGGCGTTCTCCTCGGCGAGGGCGACCTTCTCGATGCGCTCGCGGTCGGTGATCAGCTCGGGGTACTGCCGGCCCATCATGCCGATGACGACGTCGATCAGGTCCTTGACGACCGGGCCGGTGGCGCCGAGCAGGCGCATGTTGCGGATGGCGCGGCGCATGATGCGGCGCAGCACGTAGCCGCGGCCCTCGTTGCCCGGGGTGACGCCGTCGCCGATGAGCATGGTGGCGGTGCGCATGTGGTCGGTGACCACGCGCAGGGAGACGTCCGAGGTGTGGGCGTCGCCGTAGCGGACGCCGGTCAGCTCGGTGGCCTTGTCGATGACGGCCATCGAGGTGTCGATCTCGTACATGTTCTGCACGCCCTGCAGGATCATGGCGAGGCGTTCGAGACCGAGGCCGGTGTCGATGTTCTTGCTGGGCAGTTCGCCGAGGATCTCGAAGTTGTCCTTGCCGGTGCCCTCGCCCCGCTCGTACTGCATGAAGACGAGGTTCCAGATCTCCACGTACCGCTCGTCGTTGACGGCGGGGCCGCCCTCGGCGCCGAACTCGGGGCCGCGGTCGTAGTTGATCTCGGAGCAGGGGCCGCAGGGGCCGGGGACGCCCATGGACCAGTAGTTGTCCTTCATGCCGAGGCGCTGGATGCGCTCCTTCGGCACGCCGACGACCTCGTGCCAGATGCGCTCGGCCTCGTCGTCGTCCTTGTAGACCGTGATCCACAGGCGCTCGGGGTCGAGGCCGTAACCGCCCTTGTCCTGGGGGCTGGTGAGCAGCTCCCAGGCGAGCTTGATGGCGCCTTCCTTGAAGTAGTCGCCGAAGGAGAAGTTGCCGCACATCTGGAAGAACGTGCCGTGCCGGGTGGTCTTGCCGACCTCTTCGATGTCCGGCGTGCGCACGCACTTCTGCACGCTGGTGGCGCGGTCGAAGGGCGGCTTGACCTCACCGAGGAAGTACGGCTTGAAGGGCACCATGCCGGCCGGGACGAGGAGCAGAGTCGGGTCGTCCGCGATGAGCGACGCCGAAGGGACGACGGTGTGCCCGCGCTCCTCGAAGAAGCTCAGCCAACGGCGGCGAATCTCGGCCGACTCCATCAGTGGTCCTCATTCCGGTTGTACGTGTGCGTCTCGTACGCCGAACCCTCGACGTACTTCGGGTTGTTGCGGTTCTCGATGGCGGCGTACCGCCGGGGGCCGGGGAGTTCGGGATTCTCGTTGATCCCGAGGGCGTCACCCAGCTCGGCCTCGCGGACGGCCATGTTGTCGCGGACGTCGAGCGCGAAGCCCACGGCCCGGTCCTTGAGGCGGTGACCGGCCTCGATCGCCTTGGTGCCGGCGGTCCTGGCGAGGCTCTCGGGGGTCAGCTGCTTCAGCTTGCGGTTGACCTTGGTGGTGGCCCACACACCGGCGGCGACGCCCGTGGTGAACCAGAAGGTGCGGCGGAACATCGCTGGCTCTCAGTCCCTCTTCCCTCGGGCGCCGCGCCGCGAGACCGTGCGGCCCACGATCACGGTACGTCCGGGCGCCTTGGCGGACGCGTCCTCCTTGCGGCCGCCGAGGGCCCGGCGCACGCCGTAGCCGAAGGCGGCGACCTTGACCAGGGGGCCGCCGAAGGTGGAGGCGACGGTGGTCGACAGCGCGGAGGCGTTCGACGTGACTTCCTGGACGTCGGAGGCGATCGCGTCCACCCGGTCGATCTGGGTCTGCGCGGAGCGCACCGCCGAGGAGGCCTCTGCCAGGAGCGGGACGGCCTGGTCGGTCACCTCCGCGACGAGCTTGGTGGTCGCCTTGAGCGTCTGGGCCAGCCTCGCCAGGGCGACGGCGAGGAAGGAGACCAGGATCGCCCAGAAGACGGCCACCAGGATCCCGGCAACCTCTCCACCGGACACTGTGTGCACCCGCTCCCTGAAAACGTGCCTGAACATCGAAAAAGTCGTGCGACGAGCCTATCGCGCCGGGGGTGGCGCTCCGTACCGGATATCCGCCCGGCGCCGGGCCAATCGCGAAAGCCCGCCGTCCCGCCCGCCCACGAGGGGCGGGGGGACGACGGGCTGAAGTACCGCGTGCCTGCCGGGGATCAGCGGGCGTAGTACTCGACGACGAGCTGCTCGTCGCAGATCACCGGGATCTCCTTGCGGTTCGGCTCACGGTCCAGGCGGAACGCCAGGGCCTTGAGGTTCACCTGGAGGTAGCGCGGGGTCTCACCCTCGGGGGCGAAGCCACCCTCACGGGCGATCGTGAAGAGCGTCTTCTCCTTGGAGCGGTCGCGGACCTGCACGACGTCGTCCGGGCGGACACGGAAGGAGGGCTTGTCGACCTTCTTGCCGTTGACCTGGATGTGGCCGTGGACGACCATCTGGCGGGCCTGGTAGATCGTGCGGGCGATGCCCGAACGCAGGACCAGGGCGTCGAGACGGCGCTCCAGCTCGATGATCAGGGCCTCACCGGTCTTGCCCTGGACCTTGGAGGCACGCTCGTAGGCGCGGACGAGCTGGCGCTCGGACACGTCGTACTGCGCGCGCAGACGCTGCTTCTCCAGCAGACGGACCTTGTAGTCCGAGTTCTGCTTGCGGCCGCGGCCGTGCTCACCCGGCGGGTAGGGACGGGCCTCGAAGTACTTGACGGCCTTCGGGGTCAGCGCGATGCCGAGGGCACGCGACTTCTTGACCTTGGGGCGGGACTGGTTCGCCACTGCTTCTCATTTCCTTGATTCGGCTTGTCAGGGTGGTGGGAGGTCGCATCCGCAGCCGGGGAAACCCGCCTCGGTCCCGAGGGACCTCGGTGGGCAGCCGCTCCCCTGGTCTGGGCACATACGTGCAGCACGCGAGTGGCCCACCGACCGGTCCCGTCCCGCGGGACGAGGGGTGGTGGGCTGCCCGCGACACCGTTCGACGGTGCGCGACGCTCCTGGAGCCGGCCCCGGGGCTGTGCCCCCTGACTGGCTCCGGCCGACTGTCCCGTTCTGACTGCACGGGACGCGGCACTCCGAAGGAGTTTACAGGGTCCTCAGGACCGCTTGCGACCGAGGTTCTTCCTGGTCCACTCGACCGCGTCCGCGTAGCGGGCCTCCGCGCCGTGCCGGGTCGGCTCGTAGTACTCGCGGTCCTTGAGGGCGTCCGGGGCGTACTGCTGGGCGGCGATGCCCTCGGGCAGGTCGTGCGGGTACACGTAGCCCTGGCCGTGGCCGAGCTTGGTCGCGCCCTTGTAGTGGCTGTCGCGCAGGTGCGCGGGCACCGGTCCGGCCAGGCCCTTGCGCACGTCCTCCAGGGCGGCGCCGATCGCGGTGGTCGCGGCGTTGGACTTGGGGGCCAGGGCCAGCGCGATCGTGGCGTGGCTGAGCGTGAGGGCGGCCTCCGGGAAGCCGATCATGGCGACGGCCTGGGCGGCGGCGACGGCCGTCTGCAGGGCGGTCGGGTCGGCCAGGCCGATGTCCTCGCTGGCGGAGATCATCAGGCGCCGGGCGATGAAGCGGGGGTCCTCGCCGGCCTCGATCATCCGGGCCAGGTAGTGCAGGGCGGCGTCGACGTCGGACCCGCGGATGGACTTGATCAGGGCGCTGGCCACGTCGTAGTGCTGGTCGCCGTCGCGGTCGTACTTCACGGCCGCGCGGTCGACCGTCTCCTCCAGGGTGGTCAGGGCGATCTCCTCCTCGCCCTTGTCCAGGGCGGCCCCGGCGGCCGCCTCCAGGGCGGTGAGGGCGCGGCGGGCGTCGCCGCCGGCGATGCGCAGGAGGTGGTTCTCGGTCTCCTCGGGGAGGGCGACGGCGCCCTTGAGGCCGCGCTCGTCGGTGAGGGCGCGGCGGACGAGGTCCCGGATGTCGTCGTCCGTGAGAGGTTCGAGGGTGAGCAGCAGGGAGCGGGAGAGCAGGGGCGAGATGACCGAGAAGTAGGGGTTCTCCGTCGTCGCCGCGATGAGCGTCACCCAGCGGTTCTCGACGGCCGGGAGCAGGGAGTCCTGCTGGGCCTTGCTGAAGCGGTGGATCTCGTCCAGGAAGAGGACGGTCTCCTTGCCGTAGCCGCCGGAGGCGCGGCGGGCGCCGTCGATGACCGCGCGGACCTCCTTGACGCCGGCGGTGATCGCCGACAGCTCCACGAACCGGGCGTCGGTCGCCTTGGAGACGACGTACGCCAGGGTGGTCTTGCCGGTGCCGGGCGGGCCCCAGAGGATGACCGAGGAGGCGCCGGCCGGGCCGGAGGCGGCCTCGCCGACCAGTCTGCGCAGGGGCGAGCCGGGCTTCAGCAGGTGCCGCTGGCCCACCACCTCGTCGAGGGTGCGCGGGCGCATCCGCACGGCGAGGGGGCTGCTGGACGGCTCCTTCTCCTGGCGTTCTTCGGCTGCGGCGGTGAACAGGTCGGGCTCCACGTCAGAAACCCTAAATCACCGCACCGACAATCCGGCCGGGCCCCGGAAGCGCCCGGCTCAGCTGGTCCAGAAGTCCCACCAGCGGGTCAGGATCAGCATGCCGATGATGCCGATGTGCAGCACCGGCATGACCCAGGTGAACTCGCCGAAGAAGCCCTTGAGCCAGCTCGGGGCGGGCAGGAAGCCCTTGCGGACGTTGAACGACGTCACGTACCAGAACATGATGATCGTCGCGACCCAGGCCAGGCAGCACCACAGGCACAGGGCGTTGATCCGGTACAGGGACTGGAACATCAGCCAGGCGCAGAAGGCGACGCCGAACAGGCAGCCGGCGTTGAAGGTGAGCCAGTACCAGCGCGGGTAGCGGGCCCGGGCGAGCAGGCTGATGCCGACGCAGACGACGATGCCGTAGGCGACCAGGCCGAGCATCGGGTTCGGGAAGCCGAAGACGGCGGCCTGCTTGCTCTCCATGACGCTGCCGCAGGAGACGACCGGGTTGAGGCTGCAGCCGGGGGTGAACGTCTTGCCCTCGACCTTGGCCTCGAGGAGCTTGAACTTGTCGATCGTGATGACCCACGCGGCGAGCAGTCCGGCCGCGCCGGTGATCACGAGCAGCAGGGCCAGGGCCCGGCTGCCGCCCTCCGCGCGGGGCGCGGTCTCGGCGCGCTCCGGCTCGGGCTCCGTGGAGACGTCCCTGACTGTCGTCTTGCTCATCACGCCGATTCCGTCACTTGAGACCTGAACCTCTTCGGGCAGGGCCATTGTGCCGCACCGGCCCGGGTGCGCACCGTTCGCTCGGCATAAGCAGGCGCGCCCGATCGCCCCTGGGGGTTGAGTTTCGGCCGACGCGCGTCGCAGGGCCGCACAGGGGTGCGAGGCACCGGGAGACGGCGAAGGCGCCGGGCCCCCGGTGGGGTGTCCGGCGCCTTCGGGCGGGGTGCGCGTCAGCCCAGCCGGGCTTCCAGCTCCGCCACGATCTCGTTCACTCCGATCGCCGTCTGCTCGCCCGACTCCATGTCCTTGAGCTGGACGACGCCCTCGGCGAGGTCGCGCTCGCCGGCGACGACCGTGTAGCGGGCGCCGCTGCGGTTGGCGTTCTTCATCGCGCCCTTGAGGCCCTTGCCGCCGTAGGAGAAGTCGGCCGCGATGCCGTTCTTGCGCAGCTCCATGACCTTGCCGAACAGGATCCGGCGGGCCTCCTCGCCGAGCGGGACGGCGAACACGCTGGTGCTGGCGGGCAGTTCGAGCTCGACGCCCTCCGCCTCCAGCGCCAGGACCGTGCGGTCCACGCCGAGGGCCCAGCCGACGGACGGCAGCGCGGGGCCGCCGATCATCTCGGAGAGGCCGTCGTAGCGGCCACCGCCGCCCACCGCGGACTGCGAGCCGAGGCCGTCGTGGACGAACTCGAAGGTGGTACGGGTGTAGTAGTCCAGGCCGCGCACCAGCTTCGGGTCGTCCTCGAAGGCGACGCCCGCCGCCGTGATCAGCTCGCGGACCTCCTCGTGGTACGCCTTGCAGGCGTCGCACAGGTAGTCGCGCAGCAGCGGCGCGTCGGCCAGCTGCTTCCGGACCTCGGGTCGCTTGTCGTCGAGGACGCGCAGCGGGTTGATGTCCGCCCGGCGCAGGGTGTCCTCGTCGAGGTCGAGGCCGCGCAGGAACTCCTGCAGCGCCGTCCGGTACACCGGGCGGCACTCCTTGTCGCCCAGGCTGTTGAGCAGGATCCGGAAGTCGCTCAGGCCGAGCGAGCGGTAGGCCTGGTCGGCCAGGATGATCAGCTCGGCGTCCAGCGCCGGGTCCTCCGCGCCGATGGCCTCGGCGCCGACCTGCGAGAAGTGGCGGTAGCGGCCCTTCTGGGGGCGCTCGTAGCGGTAGTACGAGCCCGAGTACCAGAGCTTGACCGGGAGGTTGCCCGCCTTGTGCAGGTTGGCCTCCAGCGCGGCGCGCAGCACCGAGGCCGTGCCCTCGGGGCGCAGGGCGAGTTGGTCGCCGCCCTTGGTCTCGAAGGCGTACATCTCCTTGGTGACGATGTCGGTGGACTCACCGACGCCGCGGGCGAAGAGTTCGACGTTCTCGAAGCCGGGGGTCTCGATGTAGCCGTAGCCGGAGTTGCGCAGCGGGGCGGCGATCGCCTCGCGGACCGCCAGGTACTTCGCGGAGTCCGGCGGGATCAGGTCGTACGTGCCCTTGGGGGCCTTGAAGGTGCTCACAGGACGTCTCTCGTCACATTCCTCGTCGGGGAGCGGGCTGGGCTCCCTGGCCGGCGGCCACCTGCCGCAGATACGGGTTGGTGGCACGCTCCTGGCCGATGGTCGTCTGGGGGCCGTGGCCGGACAGCACCACGGTCGAGTCGTCGAGCGGCAGGCACACGCGGGCCAGCGAGTCGAGGATCTCGGCCGGGTCGCCGCCGGGCAGGTCGGTGCGTCCGATGGAGCCGGCGAACAGCAGGTCGCCCGAGAACAGGATCGGCGGGATGTCCGCCGCCTCGGGCAGGCCGAAGGTCACCGACCCCTTGGTATGGCCCGGCGCGTGCGAGACGGTGAGCTCCAGTCCCGCGAGGGCGAGTGCGGCGCCATCGGTCAGCTCCTTGACGTCGTCCGGCTCCCCGATGGTCAGCTCGCCCAGCAGCGGCATGCCGATGGAGCGGCCCAGCGCCTTCTCGGGGTCGCTCATCATGTACCGGTCGTCGGGGTGGATCCAGGCCGGCACGTCGTGCGCGCCGCACACCGGGACGACCGAGGCGACATGGTCGAGGTGACCGTGGGTGAGCACGACGGCGACGGGCTTGAGCCGGTGCTTGGCGATCGCCTCCGCGACGCCGTCGGCGGCCTGATGGCCGGGGTCGATGATCACGCACTCCTCACCGGCGGCGGGGGCGACGAGGTAGCAGTTCGTCCCCCAGGCCCCGGCGGGGAACCCGGCAATGAGCACGATCGTCCTTCGTTGTGTCGATACGGGCGGCTGCGGCTGCCGTCAGAGCCTACCGGCGCTGCCGTTTCCACAGCGAACCCATATACGGTACGGGGCACACGCAGGCGGTCGGCGCGCAGGACCCGTGCGTACCGGTCGACGTATCAGACGCATGAGGAGAGAACCCGGTGGTCAGCCAGGAACAGCGGCGGCGTCAGCTCGCCCGGGAGAAGTACCTGCGGCAGCAGCAGCGGCGCACTGACGCACGGCGCAAGGCCCGTATCCGCAACTCCGTGATCGCCTCGGTTCTCGGCGTGGTCGTGGTGCTCTCCGTGACGGTCTTCCTGACCAAGCCGTTCGAGGACGACGGCACGAAGGAGAACGCGAACGCGGAGGTCAGCCCGAGCGCCTCGGCCAGCAAGGCCCCGGACCCGTGCGAGAAGCCGGCGGCGGGCAAGGTCAAGTCGGAGACCTGGAAGAAGGAACCGGCCATGACCATCGACAAGTCGGCGAAGTACACGATGACGATGGACACGACCTGCGGCGAGATAGACATCGCGCTGAAGGCGTCGGCGGCCCCGCACACCGTCAACTCGTTCAAGTTCCTCGCCGACAAGGGGTACTTCGACCACAGCAAGTGCCACCGCCTCACCGACCAGGGCATCTACGTCCTGCAGTGCGGTGACCCGCAGGGCACCGGCATGGGCGGACCGGGCTACACCATCCCCGACGAGAACCTGAAGGACAAGAGCCTCAAGGGCGGGGTGTACCCGGCGGGGACGGTCGCGATGGCGAACCAGTACAACGCCCAGACGAAGCAGGGCCGCGACAGCGGTGGCAGCCAGTTCTTCCTCGTCTACCAGGACAGCCAGCTGCCGCCCGACTACACACCGTTCGGCACGGTGTCCGAGGCGGGCATGAAGGTGCTGCAGAAGATCGCCAAGGCCGGAGCGCAGGCTCCCGACCCTCAGACGGGCAACACGGCGCCCAACGCGACGGTCGTGATCAACAAGGCTGCGGTCAGCGAATCCTGACCCCCAACTGCGTAATTTCGGTCGCGCGGGATGCGGACAGGCCCCCCGCCGGTCGCCTATGTTGGCCGTGACGAAACTGTGGACGATGCCCGGGGGAGCTTCAGGCCCCTCGCAGGCATCATGTGGAGGAGGCGCTGTGAGCAGCGACCCGTGGGGCCGCGTCGACGAGACGGGGACCGTGTACGTGCGTACGGCCGACGGCGAGCAGGTCGTCGGTTCCTGGCAGGCAGGCTCACCCGATGAGGCGCTGGCCTATTTCGAGCGCAAGTACGAGGGCCTGGTTGTCGAGATCGGCCTCCTCGAGAAGCGAGTGAAGACCACCGACCTGTCGGCGAAGGACGCCCAGGCCGCCATCGACCACATTCGCGAACAGGTCGACGCGCATCACGCGGTGGGCGACCTGGACGCCCTGCGGGTTCGGCTGGACAAGCTCGTGGAGCTGGTGGAGGCGCGCCGCGAGGAGCGCAAGGCGCAGCGCGCCAAGCAGTCCGACGAGGCCCGGCACGCCAAGGAGGCGCTGGTCGCCGAGGCGGAGGAGCTGTCCCAGTCCGACCAGTGGCGGGCGGCGGGCGAGCGGCTGCGGGCCCTGGTGGACACCTGGAAGGGCCTGCCGCGGCTGGACCGCAAGTCCGACGACGAGCTGTGGCACCGGTTCTCGCACGCGCGGTCGGCGTTCTCCAAGCGGCGCAAGCAGCACTTCGCGCAGCTGGACGCGCAGCGCGAGGAGGCCCGCAAGACCAAGGAACGGCTGGTCGCCGAGGCCGAGGCGCTATCGGGCTCGACGGACTGGGGCGTGACGGCGGCCCGTTACCGCGAGCTGATGGCCGAGTGGAAGGCCGCGGGCCGCGCCCAGCGCGAGCACGAGGACGACCTGTGGAACCGCTTCCGCGGTGCCCAGGACGTCTTCTTCGCGGCGCGCAGCTCGGTCTTCGCCGAGCGGGACGCCGAGCAGGCGGAGAACCTCAAGCTCAAGGAGGAGCTGGCCGAGGAGGCCGAGAAGCTCCTGCCGATCACGGACCTGAAGGCGGCCCGGGCCGCGTTCCGGAACGTGAACGAGCGCTGGGAGGCCATCGGCCACGTGCCGCGCGACGCCCGACCGAAGGTCGAGGGCCGTATGCACGCCGTCGAGCGGGCCATCCAGGAGGCCGAGGAGGCCGAGTGGCGCCGGACCAACCCGGAGGCACGCGCCCGTGCCGAGGGGCTGACCGGACAGCTCCAGGCCGCGGTGGACAAGCTGCGGGGCCAGATCGAGCAGGCCCGCGCGCAGGGCAACAACGCCAGGGCCGACAAGCTCCAGCGTGAGCTGGACGGCCGCCAGGCGCTGCTGGACCAGGCGCTGAAGGGCCTGCAGGAGTTCGGGGGCTGACAGCCTGCCGGAAAGGGGCTCCCGTACACGCCGTACGGGAGCCCCTTTCGCATGGCCGCTACGGCCGGTTACGTCCTGTTGCGCGCCGAGGTCACCCGGTAGACGTCGTAGACGCCCTCCACGCCCCGGACGGCCTTCAGGACGTGGCCGAGGTGCTTGGGGTCGCCCATCTCGAAGGTGAAGCGCGAGGTGGCCACGCGGTCCCGGGAGGTCTGGACGGCCGCCGAGAGGATGTTCACGTGCTGGTCGGACAGCACGCGTGTGACGTCCGACAGGAGCCGGGAGCGGTCCAGCGCCTCGACCTGGATGGCGACCAGGAAGACCGAGGACTGCGTGGGCGCCCACTCGACGTCGAGGATGCGCTCGGGCTCCCGGGACAGGGAGTCCACGTTCACGCAGTCGCTGCGGTGCACCGACACGCCGCTGCCGCGGGTGACGAAGCCGATGATGGGGTCGCCGGGCACGGGCGTGCAGCAGCGGGCCAGCTTGACCCACACGTCGTCGACGCCCTTGACCACGACGCCCGGGTCGGCGCTGGAGCGGCGCTTGCGGCTGCGGCCCCGGGCCGGCGGGACCGACTCGTCGATCTCCTCGGTGGCCGCCTCCTCGCCGCCGAGTGCCTGGACCAGCTTCTGCACGATGTTCTGCGCCGAGACGTGGCCCTCGCCGATCGCCGCGTACAGCGCGGAGATGTCGGCGTAGCGCATCTCGTGCGCGAGGGTCACCAGGGAGTCGCCGGTCAGGATGCGCTGGATCGGCAGGTTCTGCTTGCGCATGGCGCGGACGATGGCGTCCTTGCCCTGCTCGATCGCCTCGTCGCGGCGTTCCTTGGAGAACCAGGCGCGGATCTTGTTGCGGGCGCGCGGTGACTTGACGAAGCCGAGCCAGTCGCGGGAGGGCCCGGCGCCGGGCGCCTTGGAGGTGAAGACCTCCACCAGGTCGCCGTTGTCGAGGGTGGACTCCAGCGGCACCAGGCGGCCGTTGACGCGGGCGCCTATGGTGCGGTGGCCGACCTCGGTGTGCACGGCGTAGGCGAAGTCGACCGGGGTGGCACCCGCGGGGAGCGCTATGACGTCGCCCTTGGGGGTGAAGACGAAGACCTCGTTGCGCGAGAGGTCGAAGCGCAGGGACTCCAGGAACTCGCCCGGGTCCTCGGTCTCCTTCTGCCAGTCGAGGAGCTGCCGCAGCCACGCCATGTCGTTGATGGCGTCCTTGTCCTTGCCGGAGGACTTGGGCGCGTCCGTGCGGACCTTGGAGGCGCCGGCGACGGCTTCCTGCTTGTACTTCCAGTGCGCGGCGATGCCGTACTCGGCGCGGCGGTGCATGTCGAACGTGCGGATCTGCAGCTCGACCGGTTTGCCGCCGGGGCCGATGACCGTCGTGTGCAGCGACTGGTACATGTTGAACTTGGGCATCGCGATGTAGTCCTTGAACCGGCCGGGGACCGGGTTCCATCGCGCGTGCACCGTGCCGAGGGCCGCGTAGCAGTCGCGGACGGTGTCCACGAGGACGCGGATGCCCACCAGGTCGTAGATCTCCGCGAAGTCACGGCCGCGGACGATCATCTTCTGGTAGACGCTGTAGTAGTGCTTGGGGCGGCCGGTGACGGTCGCCTTGATGCGGGCCGCCCGCAGGTCCTGCTGGACCTCGTCGGTGACGATGGCCAGGTACTCGTCGCGCTTGGGCGCGCGCTCGGCCACCAGCCGGACGATCTCGTCGTACATCTTGGGGTAGAGGATCGCGAAGGCGAGGTCCTCCAGCTCCCACTTGATGGTGTTCATGCCCAGGCGGTGGGCGAGCGGCGCGTAGATCTCCAGGGTCTCGCGCGCCTTCTTCTCCTGCTTCTCGCGCTTGAGGTAGCGCATGGTGCGCATGTTGTGCAGGCGGTCGGCGAGCTTGATGACCAGGACCCGGGGGTCCTTGGCCATGGCGACGACCATCTTGCGCACGGTCTCGGCCTGGGCGGCCTCGCCGAACTTGACCTTGTCGAGCTTGGTGACACCGTCGACGAGCAGGGTGACGACGTCGCCGAAGTCGCGGCGCAGGTCCTCCAGGCCGTACTCGGTGTCCTCGACCGTGTCGTGCAGCAGGCCCGCCATCAGCGTGGCCGGATCCATGCCCAGCTCGGCGAGGATGGTGGTGACGGCGAGGGGGTGCGTGATGTACGGGTCGCCGCTCTTGCGCTTCTGGCCGCGGTGCCACCGCTCGGCGACCTGGTAGGCGCGCTCGATCTGGCGGAGCGTGGCGGTCTCGATCTTCGGGTCGTTGCTGCGCACTATCCGCAGCAGCGGCTCCAGCACGGGGTTGTACGGGTTCGCGCGCTGTACGCCGAGTCGGGCCAGGCGGGCGCGGACGCGGTTGGAGGAGCCGCTGCGGGCGGGCTGACCGGAGGCCTGCCGCACCGGCGGGGCGGGCTTGGGACGGGCCTGCTCGGCGGGCTTGTCGACGGGCGCCGACTGGGCGTGCTCGACCGGCCCGCGGGTGTCGTTCTTCGCGTGGGGCGCGTTCGGCGCGGGCTTCGCCGCGGCCTCCGAGGCGGACTCGGGCTTGGCGGCGGTCAGGTGCTGGGCCTCGTCTGGCAAGAGGGCTCCTCGTGCGCGATCCGGGTCCCCCGGTCAGGCTCCGGAGACCCCATGGTAGCGATCCTGGGCCACAGGATCGCCTTCAGGCCACTGTGAGGGCCGTCAAAGGCGGGAAACACAAGAGGCGGGCTCCGGATTCCTCCGGGCCCGCCTCCGCGGTGCCGTGCCGGTGTACGCCGCACGGCGGTGGGGTTTCTACACGGTGAGCAGCGCTTCCAGCGGGGCGCCGGCGAGAGCCGGCTCCAGGCGGGTCCGGCCGCCGAGGAAGCCGAGCTCCATCAGCACGGCGAGACCCGCGACCTCGGCGCCGGCCCGGCGGATGAGCTGGACCGAGGCCTCGGCGGTGCCGCCGGTGGCCAGGACGTCGTCGACGATCAGGACGCGGTCGCCGGCGCTGAGGTCCTCGGCGTGCACCTCGATCTCCGCCGAGCCGTACTCCAGGTCGTAGGCCTGGGCGAGGGTGGCTCCGGGGAGCTTGCCCGCCTTGCGCACGGGGATGAAGCCCAGGCCGGCGCGGACGGCGACCGGGGCGCCGAGGATGAAGCCGCGGGCCTCCAGGCCGACGACCTTGGTGGCACCGGTGCGCTCGGCGATCTCGGCGAGGGCGTCGGTGAGGGCCGTGAACGCCGCCGGGTCCGCCAGGAGCGGGGTGATGTCCTTGAACATCACGCCCGGCTCCGGGTAGTCGGCCACGTCCCTGATGCGGCTGAGGAGCAGTTCCCTGATGTCGGTCATCGGCGCTTCCCCGAGGGACGGCCGCGGCCGCGGCCCCGGGACGCCGGCTGGTGGCGCGGGCCGACGACGGCGGGAGCGGCGTCGTCCTCGGGCTCACCGGCGTACGGCTCGTCGTCGTGGACCTCGGTCTCGCCCTTGGCGGCGGACTGGGCCCGCTTGGCCAGGACGCGCTTTCTGAGGGCCTTCATCTGCGGCTCGCGCTCCTTGAGGTCGGCGACGAGCGGCGTGGCGATGAAGATCGAGGAGTACGCGCCGGCGGCGAGACCGACGAACAGGGACAGCGAGATGTCGTTCAGCATGCCGGCGCCGAGCACGCCGCCACCGATGAACAGCAGGCCCGCCACGGGCAGCAGTGCGACCACCGTGGTGTTGATGGAGCGGACCAGGGTGCTGTTGATCGACCGGTTGGCGACGTCGCTGTAGGTCCAGCGGGTCTGCTTGGTGAGGTCCTTGGTCTGTTCCTTGAGGCTGTCGAAGACCACGACCGTGTCGTAGAGCGAGTAGCCGAGGATGGTCAGCAGACCGATCACCGTGCCCGGTGTGACCTCGAAGCCGACCAGGGCGTAGATGCCGACCGTGATCGTGATGTCGTGGATCAGGGCGACGAACGCCGCGACCGCCATTCTCCACTCGAAGGCGATCGCCAGGTAGATCACCACGAGCACCAGGAAGATGCCGAGGCCCTGCCATGCCTTGTTGGCGATCTGCTCGCCCCAGCTGGGGCCGACCAGCTCGGCGTTGATCTGCTCCGGGTCGATCTTGAGGTCGTCGGCGAGGGTGTTCTTGATCTCGTTGGCCGCGCCGGTGTCGATGCCGGCGACCTGGATGCGCAGGCTGCCGTCGCCGAGCTTCTGGACGATCGCGTCGTGGCCGGAGGCCTCTTCCGCGTACTCCTCGGCCTGGGTCACCGAAGCGGCGGTGTTCTTCGGGGTGTTGAAGACGGCGCCGCCCTGGAACTCGATGCCCATGTTCAGGCCGCGGACCGCCAGGCCGACGATGGCCGTGATGGTGATCAGGATGGACAGGCCGTACCAGATCTTGCGGTTCTTGACGAAGTCGTAGCCGACCTCGCCACGGTGCAGTCGGGCGCCGAGGTTGCCGAGTTTCGACATCTCAGGCCTCCTTGGGGTCGACGGGGGCGGCGGGGCGGCGGGTGCGGCGCAGCGGCGGCTGGGCACCCAGGCTCTTCGGGTCGAGGCCGGACCACTTGTGGCCGTTCGCGAAGAACGGGCGGCGGGCCATCAGCGTCAGCAGCGGCTTGGTGAAGAGGAACACCACGACCACGTCGAGCAGGGTGGTCAGGCCGAGCGTGAACGCGAAGCCCTGGACCTTGCCGACCGTGACGATGAAGAGCACCGCGGCGGCGAGGAACGACACGAAGTCGGAGACCAGGATGGTGCGCCGGGCGCGCGGCCAGGCCCGCTCGACGGCGGGGCGCAGCGTGCGGCCCTCGCGGATCTCGTCACGGACGCGTTCGAAGTACACGATGAACGAGTCCGCCGTGATGCCGATGGCGACGATGGCGCCGCAGACGGCCGGCAGGTTCAGCGCGAAGCCGATGGTCGGGCCGAGCAGCGACATGATCGTGTAGGTCAGGGCGGCCGAGACCAGCAGCGAGAGGATCGCGATGAAGGACAGGCCGCGGTAGTACGCCAGCAGGTAGATCACGACCAGGGCGAGACCGATCGCACCGGCGATCAGACCGGCCTGCAGCTGGTCGCCGCCCAGCGCGGCGGTCACGGTGGTCATGCTGTCGACCTTGAAGGTCAGCGGCAGCGCACCGTAGGTCAGCATGTTGGACAGTTCCTGGGCGGACTGCTGGTTGAAGTTGCCGGAGATCTCGGCGTTGCCACCGGTCAGCGCCTGGCGGACGTACGGGTCGGAGACCACGTCGCCGTCGAGGACGATCGCGAACTGGTTCTGCGGCGACTGGTTCTGCGCCAGCTTGCCGGTGATGTCCGCGAACTTCTTGGCGCCGCCGTCCGTGAAGTCCATCGTGACGGTCCAGCCCGCACCGGTCTGGGTGTTCAGGACGGCCTGGGCCTTGTCCACGTCCGTGCCGTCGACCTCGGCCGGGCCGAGGATGTACTTCTGCCACTGGCCCTGCGCGTTCTGGCCGCAGGCCAGCGTCGCGTCGGAGGCCTTGGCGGTGTCGCCGACGGTGGAGCGCGTCTTCTCGTCGGTGCAGTCGAGCTTGGCGTACTGCTCCTGGAGCTTGCCGGCCGCGGCGTCACCGGTGCCGCCGCTGGCGGACGGCGAGGGGCTGGACGTCGCCTTGTCCGAGGCGCTCGCCGAGGGCGTCGCGTCGGCCTTCAGCGCGTCCGTGACCGCACGGCCCTGGGTGGTGGGAGAGGCGGACGGGGATCCGGATCCCTTGTCGGTGGCCTCCGGCTTGTCGCCGGCCTTGCCGGACGGCTGGCCCGAGGGGCTGCCCGAGGGGCTGCCGGTGGGGCTCGGCGACGGGGCGGTGCCGCCGCCGGAGACCTCGGTGGCGAGGACCGGGCGGAAGTAGAGCTTGGCGGTGGTGCCGACCTGCTTGCGGGCCTGCTCCGAGTTGGTGCCCTTGGGAATGTTGACGATGATGTTTTCCCGGCCCTGCGTCTGGACCTCGGACTCGGAGACGCCCAGACCATTGACACGGCGCTCCATGATGGAGACTGCGGTGTCCATGTTGGTCTTGTTGATCGCCGACTCGTTGCCCGCCTCGGGGACCGCGCGGAGCGTGATGCTCGTACCGCCGGCCAGGTCGATGCCGAGGCGCGGGGTCGTGTGCCCCGAGGCGAACATGCCGCCGGTGAGCGCCGCGATGGCGATCAGGATCAGGGCCAGCGAGCGCCCCGGCTTGCTCTGGGCGCTCGCGCTCCGGCCCTTTTTAGGTGTGGCCACCTTCTCGTACTCCCTCTCGGGCCGCCTCGCTCCGGGTCGGCGGACGGGCGGCCATCACATGGTGTCGGGATTCCGTGCGAGCCATGACGTGTCCCGGGGTGCGCGGGACCCGGCCCGCGCACCTCGGGACGCGACTACTTCGCCTCGGAGTCGCCGTCGGTCTTCTTCGGCTCTGCGTCCGTCTTCGCCTCGCCGGCCGGGGCCTCGTCGGCCGGTGCGGCCGTGTCCTTCTTGCCGAGGTCGACGGCCTTGTCGTCAGCGGGGGCGTCGGTGGCGGAGTCGCCGGTCTCGGTGAGGGAGGAGGCGTCGTCCGGGACGATGTCGGCGTCGGACTTCAGGTCGTGCTCGACGCCGTGGACGATGCGGTTGTACTCGTCGTCGGTGAGGACGGCACCGATGGCGTTCTTGGCGAAGAGGAGCTCGACGCCCGGCCCGGCATCGAGGAGGACGGTGTCCTCGTTGACCTCCTTGACCGTGGCGTACATGCCCCCGATGGTGCGGACACCGCTGCCGGGCTGCATTTGGTTCCGCATGTCCACGGCCTGCTGCTGCTTCTTCTTGGCCGATCGGGTCATCAGGAACATGGCCCCGATGAGCACGATGAACGGGAGGAGGGTCAGGAGACTCACGGGTCGGTACTTCCTTCACACGACCGCGCTGTGAGCGGCCAGATGGTTGGGGGTGTGTACGCCGCCGACAAAGGCGGCATCGGCGGAGTCTAAGCGAGTCCGCGCGCATGGAACAACGCTCAGCATGGCACCGGGGTTCCTGCTCCGGCCACTGTCCTCGCCGTCCCGGAGCGGTGACGCGGGCGTCACGCCCCGAACAGGTCCTGTTGTCCGTTTCCGGCGGTCTGGGAGCGGGGCGGGGTGAGGCCGAGGTGCGCCCAGGCGGCGGGGGTGGCGACCCGGCCGCGCGGGGTGCGGGCGAGCAGGCCCTCCCGGACGAGGAAGGGCTCGGCGACCTCCTCCACGGTCTCACGCTCCTCCCCCACCGCGACAGCGAGCGTCGACAGGCCGACGGGACCGCCGCCGAACAGTTTCAGCAGGGCCTGCAGCACGGCCCGGTCGAGGCGGTCGAGACCGCGCGCGTCCACCTCGTAGACGGCGAGGGCGGCCGCCGCGATGTCCCGCGTGATCAGCCCGTCGGCCTTGACCTGCGCGTAGTCGCGGACGCGGCGCAGCAGGCGGTTGGCGATACGGGGGGTGCCGCGGGAGCGGCCGGCGATCTCGGCCGCTCCGGCCGGGTCGATCTCCACTTCCAGGAGGCTCGCCGAGCGGTGGACGACCCGCTCCAGTTCGGCCGGTTCGTAGAACTCCATGTGGGCGGTGAAGCCGAAGCGGTCGCGCAGCGGGGGCGGCAGCAGACCGGCGCGGGTGGTGGCGCCGACCAGGGTGAAGGGGGGCAGCTCCAGCGGGATGGCGGTGGCGCCGGGGCCCTTGCCGACGATGACGTCGACGCGGAAGTCCTCCATCGCCATGTACAGCATCTCCTCGGCGGGCCGGGACATGCGGTGGATCTCGTCGAGGAAGAGGACCTCGCCCTCCTGGAGGGAGGACAGGATCGCGGCGAGGTCGCCGGCGTGCTGGATGGCGGGACCGGACGTGATGCGGATGGGGGCGCCCATCTCCGCCGCGATGATCATCGACAGGGTGGTCTTGCCGAGGCCGGGGGCGCCGGAGAGCAGCACGTGGTCGGCGGTGGCCCCCCGTGCGCGTGCGGCGCGCAGGACGAGGTCGAGCTGTTCGCGGACCTTCTCCTGGCCGATGAACTCGCCCAGGTCCTTGGGGCGCAGGGCGGCTTCGACGGCCTGGTCCTCACTCCCGGCGACGGAGTCCACCAGCCGCTCGGCGGCGTCGGCGTCGGTCGTGTCGTCCCAGTTCATGTGATGTGCCTCGGGGGGTGGGGGTCAGCGGGCGCGGTTCAGGGTCTGGAGGGCCGCCTTCAGCAGCGGGCCGACCTGGGGCGTGCCCCCGGCGGCCTCGGCCTGCGGGGTCACGGCGGCGACGGCCTCGTCGGCCTCGCGGGTCGCGTACCCGAGGCCGATGAGGGCGGCGTGCAGCTGGTCGCGCCAGCCGGTGCTGACCGGCGCGCCGACGGCGGGTGCGCCGACCGGGGCGCCGAGCCGGTCCTTCAGCTCGAGCAGCAGCTTCTGGGCGCCCTTCTTGCCGATGCCGGGGACGGCCGTGAGGGCCTTCTCGTCGCCGGTGGAGACGGCCCGGCGCAGGGCGTCGGGGGTGTGCACGGCGAGCATGGCCTGGGCGAGCCGCGGTCCGACGCCGCTGGCGGTCTGGAGCAGTTCGAAGACCTGCCGCTCGTCGTCGTCGGCGAAGCCGTACAGCGTGAGGGAGTCCTCGCGCACGACCAGGGACGTGTGGAGCTTGGCCGGACGGCCCGTGCGGAGCGTGGAGAGTGTGTTCGGCGTGCACTGGACGGCCATGCCGACACCGCCGACCTCGACGACCGCGGCGTCCGGAGCGAGTGCGGCGACTGTGCCGCTGACGAAGGCGATCATGCCCTACGGCCTTTCGGTGCTGGGGTCGGTGCTGTGGCGGTGTGCAGGGCGACGGCCTGCTGGAGCCGGTTCTGGGCGGGGGCGCGCCAGATGTGGCAGATGGCGAGGGCCAGGGCGTCGGCCGCGTCGGCGGGCTTGGGCGGGGCGGCGAGCCGGAGCAGCCGGGTGACCATCGCCCCGACCTGGGCCTTGTCGGCGCGGCCGCTGCCGGTGACGGCGGCCTTGACCTCGCTGGGCGTGTGCAGCGCGACGGGGATCCCGCGGCGGGCGGCGCAGAGCATGGCGACGGCGCTGGCCTGGGCGGTGCCCATCACCGTACGGACGTTGTGCTGGCTGAAGACGCGCTCCACCGCGACGTACTCGGGGCGGTGCTCGTCCAGCCAGCGCTCGATGCCCTGCTCGACGGCGACGAGGCGGTGGCCGAGGTCCGCGTCGGCGGGGGTCCGGACGACGCCGACGCCGAGCATCGTGAGCGGCCGTCCGGCCACGCCCTCGACGACGCCCACACCGCACCGGGTCAGTCCCGGGTCCACCCCCAGTACGCGCACGCGCCCTCCCTTTCGCTCTCCCCCAGCTACCGCTGGGCGGTGCCCCCAGTTTGTGCAGGCTATCGGGTGCCACCGACAACGCGACGGGCCGACGGGGTGTGTCCCGTCGGCCCGTCGCTCTGGTACGCGGGTCAGGCGTCGACCTTCTCCATGACCTCGTCGCTGACGTCGAAGTTGGCGAAGACGTTCTGCACGTCGTCGCTGTCCTCCAGCGCGTCGATCAGCTTGAAGATCTTCTTGGCGCCCTCCTCGTCCAGCTCGACCTGCATGGTCGGGACGAAGTTGGCGTCGGCGGAGTCGTAGTCGATGCCGGCGTCCTGGAGGGCGGTGCGGACCGCGACCAGGTCGGTGGCCTCGCTGATGACCTCGAAGGTCTCGCCGAGGTCGTTGACCTCCTCGGCACCGGCGTCCAGGACGGCGCCGAGGACGTCGTCCTCGGTCAGCTCGCCCTTGGGGACGATGACGACGCCCTTGCGGTTGAACAGGTACGACACCGAGCCCGGGTCGGCCATGGAGCCGCCGTTGCGGGTCATGGCGACGCGGACCTCGGAGGCGGCGCGGTTGCGGTTGTCGGTGAGGCACTCGATGAGCACCGCGACACCGTTCGGGCCGTAGCCCTCGTACATGATCGTCTCGTAGTCGGCGCCGCCGGCCTCCAGGCCCGCGCCGCGCTTGACCGCGGAGTCGATGTTCTTGTTGGGGACCGACGACTTCTTCGCCTTCTGGATGGCGTCGTAGAGCGTCGGGTTGCCCTCGGGGTCGGCGCCGCCCATCCGGGCCGCCACCTCGATGTTCTTGATCAGCTTCGCGAAGAGCTTGCCGCGCTTGGCATCGATGACGGCCTTCTTGTGCTTCGTCGTGGCCCATTTAGAGTGGCCGGACATCTGCCTGTCTCCTTCGCGTAACCCATCTCAGCAACGAACGCAGGAATCCTACAAGGACTCGGCTGTCCGGTTCGCCCTCACCATGGCGACGAACAGGGCGTGCACCCGGTGGTCACCGGTCAGTTCCGGGTGGAACGACGTGGCCAGCGCGTTGCCCTGGCGCACGGCGACGATGTGGCCGTCGTGCTCGGCGAGCACCTCGGCGGCGGCGCCGACGGACTCCACCCAGGGGGCGCGGATGAAGACGCCCTCCACGGGGTCGCCCTCGACGCCCCGCACGGCGACGGCCGCCTCGAAGGACTCGTTCTGCCGGCCGAAGGCGTTGCGGCGCACGATCATGTCGATGCCGCCGACGGTCTCCTGGCCCGAGCGCGGGTCGAGGATCTTGTCGGCGAGCATGATCATGCCGGCGCAGGTGCCGTAGACGGGCATGCCGTCCCGCACCCGCGCGCGCAGCGGCTCCATCACGCCGAACAGCACGGCCAGCTTCGAGATGGTCGTGGACTCGCCGCCGGGGATGACGAGGCCGTCGACCTCGGCGAGCTCCTCGGCGCGCCGCACCGGCCTGGCCACGGCGTCGGCCGCGGCCAGGGCCACGAGGTGCTCCCGTACGTCGCCCTGGAGGGCCAGGACGCCTATGACAGGTGCTTCGGTCATGAGTGGGTTACCAGCCGCGGTTGGCGTAGCGCTCGGCCTCGGGCAGGGTGTCGCAGTTGATGCCGACCATGGCCTCGCCGAGGTTGCGGGAGGCGTCCGCGATGATCTTCGGGTCGTCGTAGAAGGTGGTGGCCTTCACGATGGCGGCGGCGCGCTTGGCCGGGTCGCCGGACTTGAAGATGCCGGAGCCCACGAAGACGCCCTCGGCGCCGAGCTGGCGCATCAGGGCCGCGTCGGCCGGAGTGGCGACGCCGCCGGCGGAGAACAGCACGACCGGCAGCTTGCCGAGCTCGGCGACCTCCTTGACCAGCTCGTACGGGGCGCGCAGCTCCTTGGCGGCGGCGTACAGCTCGTGGTTGTCGTAGCCGCGCAGGCGAGCGATCTCGTTCTTGATCTGGCGCAGGTGGCGGACGGCCTCGACGACGTTGCCGGTGCCGGCCTCGCCCTTGGAGCGGATCATCGCGGCGCCCTCGGCGATGCGGCGCAGGGCCTCGCCCAGGTTGGTGGCACCGCAGACGAAGGGGGTGGTGAACGCCCACTTGTCGGAGTGGTTGACCTCGTCGGCCGGGGTGAGGACCTCGGACTCGTCGATGTAGTCGACGCCGAGGGACTGCAGCACCTGGGCCTCGACGAAGTGACCGATGCGGGACTTGGCCATGACCGGGATGGAGACGGCCTCGATGATGCCCTCGATCATGTCCGGGTCGGACATGCGGGCCACGCCGCCGTCCTTGCGGATGTCGGCCGGGACCCGCTCCAGGGCCATGACGGCGACGGCGCCCGCGTCCTCGGCGATCTTCGCCTGCTCCGGCGTGACGACGTCCATGATGACGCCGCCCTTGAGCTGCTCGGCCATGCCGCGCTTGACACGGGCGGTGCCGGTCTCGGGAGCCTGGTTTTCGGAGATGGACACGGGTGACCTCGCTGATGGGAAAGAGGGTTTCTGCAGCACCGAGGAAACGTGAGGGGACCAGTCCACATCAAGGGCCAATGGGAACGCCGTGGATCCTTTTCGGGAGGACCGGCGGAAAACGGCCGGTGAACCGGGCGGGCCGGCGGGCACGGTGCGGGCTAGGCGGCCCGGTCCACCAGGGCCGCCGGAGGCTCGTCGTCCATCTCGAAGGCCATGGGGAAGGGCGCGTGACCGGCCAGGCGGAACCAGCGCACCTTGCGGTGCCGGCGCAGGGCCCGGGCCGCGCGCACGGCGTCGTTGTGGAAGCGCCGGGCCATCGGGACCCGGCGGACCGCCTCCGTGAGTTCCCGGGCCGCTTCCTCTCCCCCGGGCGCTCCGCGCACCGCCTCCACCTGGGCCGGCTCCTCGAACACGGCGCGCAGCGCGTGGCTCAGATCGCTCTCGGCGACCTCCCGCTGTTCCTCCTCGGCCTGCCGGGCGGCGTGCGCGGCCTCGTAGAGGACGATCGAGGCGGCCGGGTCGAGCACGCCGGAGGTGGCCAGCTCCTGGGCGACGGAGGCGCGGCGCAGCAGCTGCGCGTCGAGGGCGGCGCGGGCGGCGTCGATCCGTGCGTGCAGCCGGTCCAGCCGCCCGGCCGTCCAGCTCAGGTACAGGCCGATCGCCACGAGGGCGACGAGGATCCAGATGAGGGTTGCGGTCACGGGCCAAGAGGCTACCGGGGCGCTCCACCGGGCCTGCGGGGTGCGGGGTGGGGCGGCCCGGGCCCCTCAAGGGACAGTCGCCCGGTGTCGCCCTGGAGCCCCGGTACCCCGGTACCCCGGTAGCCCGGAATCCGGCTGCCGCCCGGACGGCCTCGTCCTCGGACGCGGCATCGAAGCACCGGCAAGGCCCCTGCCCGTGCCCTGCGAGGGCCCGCGTCAGTCCCCCGCCGGCCGGAGTCCGGCCTCGCCGCGGACCCGCGGGCGCACGCGACGGGACGGCCTCCTCGCGCGGCCCCGCCCGACCCGCGGGCGCACGCGGCCGGACGGCCTCCTCGCGCCGCCGCGCGTCACCGCCGCCTCAGTCCCGCGCCAGCCCCAGCCGCCCCCACAGCCCCGTCGTGCGCTCGTCCGCGGCCACCGCTGCCGCGCCCGCCGTCACCGTCTCGTAGACGGAGAGGATGTCCGCGCCGACGGTCGACCAGTCGAAACGGCGCACGTGCGCGCTGCCCCGGTCGCGCAGTTCCGCGCGGCGTCCGGGGTCGGCCAGGAGGCGCAGGGCCGCGTCGGCCAGGGCGTCGGCGTCCTCGTTGGGGAACAGTTCGCCGGCCGCTCCCCGGTCCAGCACCTGGGCGAAGGCGTCCAGGTCGGAGGCGAGGACGGGGGCCCCGGCGGACATGGCCTCGACCAGGATGATGCCGAAGCTCTCGCCGCCGGTGTTGGGCGCCACGTACAGGTCGACGCTGCGCAGGAAGCGGGCCTTGTCCTCGTCGCTGACCATGCCGAGGAACTCCACGCGGGGGCGCAGCTCGGCGGGCAGGGACTCCACCGCCTCCTTCTCGTCACCGCGCCCGGCGACCAGCAGCCGGGTCTGCGGCCGGGCCGCGAGGATCCTCGGCAGGGCCTTCATGAGCACCGGCAGGCCCTTGCGGGGCTCGTCGATGCGCCCGATGAAGCCGATCGTGTCGCCCTGCCACTCGGCCTTGGGCTCGGCCCCGGCGAAGAAGCCGACGTCGACGCCGTTGGGGATCACCACCGCGTCCCCGCCGAGGTGTTCCACGAGCGTGCGGCGGGCGTACTCGCTCACCGCGATCCGGGCGCTGATCTTCTCCAGGGCGGCCTGGAGGATCGAGTAGGCGGCGATCATCGCGCGGGAGCGCGGATTGGACGTGTGGAAGGTCGCCACGATCGGGCCCTGGGCGGCCCAGCAGGCCAGCAGGCCCAGCGACGGCGAGGTCGGCTCGTGGATGTGGATCACGTCGAACGCGCCGTCGTGCAGCCAGCGCCGGACCCGCGCCGCGCTCAGAAAGCCGAAGTTCAGCCGGGCCACCGAGCCGTTGTACGGCACCGGCACCGCGCGCCCGGCGGAGACGACGTACGGCGGCAGCGGGGTGTCGTCGTCGGCCGGGGCCAGCACGGACACCTCGTGGCCGAGGCGCAGGAAGTACTCGGCGAGGTCGCGGATGTGGAACTGCACCCCGCCCGGCACGTCCCAGGAGTAGGGGCAGACGATGCCGATCCTCACGGGCGTCCCTTCGCGGGGTCGAGATCCGCGAGCCACAGGCGCTGCAGCATGTGCCAGTCCTCCGGATGGTCGGCGATGCCGGTGGCGAAGGCGTCGGCCAGCGCCTGCGTCATGACGGACGTCTTCTCGGCGCGCGTACCCGACTCGGGCACCTCGACCGGTGGATGGACCTGGCCGCGCATCACGGGCGAGTCGTCGTACCAGAGGGTGGCGGGCAGCAGCAGGGCGCCCGTGTGCTGGGCGAGCAGGGCCGGTCCGGCAGGCATCCGGGCCGTGTCGCCGAAGAAGCCGACCTCGACGCCGGAGGCGGACAGGTCGCGGTCGGCGACCAGGCAGACCAGGCCGCCGTCGCGCAGCCGCCGGGCCAGGGTGCCGAAGGCGCTGCCGCCGCTGTGCGGCAGGACCTCCATGCCGAGGCCCTCGCGGTAGGCGACGAACCGGTCGTAGAGCGTCTCGGGCTTCAGGCGCTCGGCGACCGTGGTGAAGGGTATGCCGAGCTCGGTGGTGACCCAGGCGCCGGCCAGGTCCCAGTTGGCCAGGTGCGGCAGGGCGAGGATCACGCCCCTGCCCGCGTCCATGCCCTCGGTCAGGTAGTGCAGGTCCTTGACGTCGACGCCCGCCCGGATGCGTTCCTTGCTCCAGGCGGGGAGGCGGAAGGACTCCATCCAGTAGCGCAGATACGACCGCATGCCCGCGCGGGACAGCTCGGCGAGGCGCTCGGGGCTCGCGCCCGGCACCACGCGCGCGTAGTTGCTCTCCAGGCGCTGCACGCCCTTGCCGCGCTGCTTCCAGGCGGCGTCGGCGATGACACGTCCGAGCCGTACGGCGGCCGGCTCGGGGAGTTTCCTGACGGTGCTCCAGCCGAGGCCGTACAGCGCGTCCGTCAGCCGGTCCTGGGCGCTCACGTGGCCGCCTCGCTCCCGTGTGACGCGTTGTGCTGGTCGCCCTCATTGTCCTGCGCGGCGGCCGCCGCCTGCTCGGCCTCGGCGGACTCCCTGCGGACCGTGACGACCCGCTGGATCAGCGTGACGAGGCTGCCCACGGCGACGATCCACAGGGCGATCGGCAGCAGGTACTGGATGCCCGGGACACCGAACGCGTGCAGGCCGGCGAGGCCGGCCGCGACCAGGGAGATCACCAGCCGCTCGGCGCGCTCGACCAGTCCGTTGACCGCGACCGGCAGGCCGATCGACTCGCCGCGGGCCTTGGTGTACGACACCACCTGGCCGCTGGCCAGGCAGAAGATCGAGACGGCGCACAGCACCAGGTCGTCGCCGCCGCCCGCGTACCAGAGGATGAAGCCGCCGAAGATCGCGCCGTCGGCGACCCGGTCGAGCGTGGAGTCGAGGAAGGCGCCCCAGCGGCTGGTGCGGCCGAGCTGGCGTGCCATGTTGCCGTCGACGAGGTCGGAGAACACGAACAGCGTGATCACGACCGTGCCCCAGAAGAACTCGCCCATGGGGTAGAAGACCAGCGCGCCCGCGACCACGCCGGCGGTGCCGATGAGCGTGACGGTGTCGGGGCTGACGCCCCGGCGGATCAGAAACGCGGCGAACGGTGTGAGGACACGCGTGAAGAATGCACGCGCGTACTTGTTCAGCATGGCCTTCCCGAGGGTCGGTGTCGCCGGGTGGCCCCTGCTGGCCATCGGCTGGCCCATCGTAGCCACGCGCGCGTGCGACCGAGGTGCGGGCACCCGCACCCCGTTCGGGCGAACCGGCGGGACGCCGGTGGGCGGCGTGATGACGTCGCTCGTATGGACGCACCGTGACGACAGTGGGAAGGTCGAATGACCGCGGGCGTCGCCGGAGCCGCCACCGCTGGGGATGCCCCCGGACGGAGTCCGGGGCAGGGCCCCGCGCGTCCGCGCCCACAGTGACCTCACCGTGCACGGGAGGCAGGATCATGGGCGACAAGGCACAGACACACCCCGGAGCCGCCGGCAGGGCGCAGGCGGCCGACCGCCCCCAGTCCGTACGGAATGTGGTGCTGGTCGGCCACTCCGGATCGGGCAAGACGACCTTGGTGGAGGCCCTCGCGCTGACGGCGGGGGCGGTGAACCGGGCGGGCCGCGTGGAGGACGGCGGCACCGTCTCCGACTACGACGAGATCGAGCACCGGCAGCAGCGCTCGGTGCAGCTCTCCCTGGTGCCCGTCGAGTGGGACGGCATCAAGGTCAACCTTCTCGACACCCCCGGATACGCCGACTTCGTCGGTGAGCTCAGGGCCGGTCTGCGGGCTGCGGACGCGGCCCTCTTCGTCGTCTCGGCCTCGGACGGCGTGGACGGCTCGACCCGCATGGTGTGGGAGGAGTGCGCGGCCGTGGGGATGCCCCGGGCCATCGTCGTGACGCACCTGGAGGCGGCGCGCGCCGACTTCGAGGAGATGACGCGGATCTGCGCGGAGGCCTTCGGCGCGGACGACCCGGACGCGGTCCTGCCGCTGTACCTGCCGCTGCACGGCCCGCAGGCGCCCGACGGGCACGCGCCGGTGACGGGTCTGATCGGGCTGCTGTCGCAGAAGCTGTTCGACTACTCGGCCGGCGAGCGCAAGGAGTCGGAGCCGGGCGAGGACCAGCTGCCGCTGATCGAGGAGGCCCGCAACCGGCTGATCGAGGGGATCATCTCGGAGAGCGAGGACGAGACCCTCATGGACCGCTACCTCGGCGGCGAGCCCGTCGAGGTCGAGCCGCTGATCGACGACCTGGAGCGGGCCGTGGCGCGCGGGGTCTTCTTCCCGGTGCTGGCCGCCGCCCCGGCGGGTGAGGGCGCCCGGCAGGGGCTGGGCACGGTGGAGCTGCTGGAGCTGATCACCGGTGGCTTCCCGACCCCGCTGGAGCACGGGACGGTACGGGTCACGACGATCGACGGCGAGCCGCGCGAGCTGAAGCCGTGCGATCCGGACGCGCCGCTGGTCGCGGAGGTCGTGAAGACGTCCTCGGACCCGTATGTGGGCCGGCTGTCGCTGATCCGCGTCTTCTCCGGCACCCTGCGCGCCGACCAGACGGTGCACGTCTCCGGGCACGGGCTGGCCGACCGGGGCCACGAGGACCACGACGTCGACGAGCGGATCGGCGCCCTGTCGACGCCGTTCGGCAAGCAGCAGCGCCCGGTGTCGCACGTCATCGCCGGTGACCTGGCGTGCGTGGCCAAGCTCAGCCGCGCCGAGACCGGCGACACCCTGTCCGCGAAGGACGACCCGCTGCTCATGGAACCGTGGCAGATGCCCGACCCGCTGCTGCCGCTGGCCATCCAGGCGCACAGCAAACCGGACGAGGACAAGCTGTCGCAGGGCCTGGCCCGGCTGGTGGCCGAGGACCCGACGATGCGTCTTGAGCAGAACCAGGACACCCACCAGGTGGTCCTGTGGTGCCTGGGCGAGGCGCACGCGGACGTGGCCCTGGAGCGGCTGCGCAGCCGTTACGGCGTCCAGGTCGACGTCGTGCCGCACCGGGTGTCGCTGCGCGAGACGTTCGCGACCAGGGCGGCCGGGCGCGGCCGGCACGTCAAGCAGTCCGGTGGGCACGGGCAGTTCGCCATCTGCGAGATCGAGGTGGAGCCGCTGCCGGGCGGCTCGGGCATCGAGTTCGTGGACAAGGTCGTCGGCGGCGCGGTGCCCCGGCAGTTCATCCCGTCGGTCGAGAAGGGCGTACGGGCCCAGGCCGCCAAGGGGGTCGCCGCCGGGCATCCGCTGATCGACGTCCGCGTGACCCTGCTGGACGGCAAGGCGCACTCGGTGGACTCCTCCGACGCCGCGTTCCAGACGGCCGGGGCGCTCGCGCTGCGGGAGGCCGCCGCCGACGCCAGGATCCATCTGCTGGAACCGGTGGCCGAGGTGTCGGTGCTGGTCGGCGACGACTTCGTGGGCTCGGTGATGAGCGACCTGTCGAGCCGGCGCGGCCGCGTGCTCGGCACCGAGCAGACACCCGGTGGGCGCACCGTGATCCGGGCCGAGGTGCCCGAGATCGAGATCGGCCGCTACGCGATCGACCTGCGCTCGATGACGCACGGCACGGCCCGCTTCAGCCGCCGCTACGCGCGCCACGAGCCGATGCCGCAGCAGGTGGCGGACCGGGTGCGCGAAGAGGCGCGTGCCGCTTCGTAGTTGGCGCCCCGGCGCCTCCAAGTGCCCCCGTGAGGGCTCCCTTCCGGGTCGGCGGACGGCTTGCGGGCCGTCCGCCGACGGCTGCGGATGTGTGCCGATACGCTGATGACCTGATCAACAGGTGTGCGGAGTGCGGAAGTCGGGAAGGCCGCAGATGCAGATGCGGCAGCGATGGGGGCGGCAGTGACGGACGGATTCGACTTCAGTCCCGGGGCCCAGGTGCCCGTGGCGGGCGCGAGCGGCCAGACGGCGGCGACGTATGCCCTGGCCGCGGCGGCGTACCGGGACGACGAGGTCACGAAGATCCTCAACGCCGACAACGAGTGGCACCAGTCGAAGGTGACCCCACCGCGCCCCTGGGCGAAGATCTTCCGCCCCCGGTTCGGTGAGGCCTTCTCCCGCGCGGTCATCGACCGCATGCTGGGCGCCGGGCGCAAGCCGGTCATCCAGTCCTTCGGCATCGAGCCGCAGGTCGTCGTGGAGCACTGCCTGGCGGCCCACCGCATCCGCCGCGACCGCGACAACATGCTCTCGGCGATCACGGTCATCTGCGGGGTGCTGTTCCTGCCGGGCTTCCTGGTGTGGCTGCTGGTGTTCACGCTGCGCACCACCATGGCCAGGCGGGAGGACAAGCGCGCCGGCGCCCTGGCGACGACGCTGCTGGTCGCGGTGGGCGCGCTGGCCGTGCTGTTCCTGCTGCGGATGCCGTTCACCGGGTTCTGGGGGTGGTACGCGCGCCTGGCGATCGTCATGCCGGTGGTCGGCTGGTTCTGGGCCAAGCACGTCTGCGAGCGCACGGCCCGCGATCTGCGCGAGCGCTGGTCGAGCCTGCTGTCGGGCGGCGGAGTCGGCGCGAAGATCCCCGAGGCCGTGCCGGGCACTCCCGGCGACGCGGCCGAGCAGGTCCGCAAGGAGCTGGCCCGTCTCGCCGCCGAGCAGCGCTCCAACTCGGCCTTCTACGCCGGGCCCAAGGGCATCCTCGGCATGGGCACGCGCTGGGGCAGCTGGCAGCTGGCCGAGGAGCTGGTCTCCGCCGAGCCGGGCAAGGACTTCCACCCCTTCCGCAGCTGGGACGTCATCGTGGCGATCCAGGGCGGTCTGGGCATGCTGGAGCGCACGTCCATCAACACCGGCGGCTTCCCGAAGCCGACCATCACGCACTGGGTCGTCACGCCGATCGGCGAGAAGGCGACGGAGGTGTCCCGCCCCAGCGGCACGGACGTCGAGGCGTACACGGTCCGGAACCACGCCATACAGGAGATCTGCAACAAGCAGCAGTTCGGCAGCGGCGACCGGCACTACCTGGGCGTGCAGTGGACCCTGTGGGACGGCCACCTGGTGATCACGATGCTGATCACGGTGACCGTGCTCCACGACACGCTGCGCATCGAGGTCACCGGTCACGCCCTGGGCCCGGTGAACTCGCTGTTCAACGAGAAGCCCGCGGCCCGGGAGAAGACGGTGCAGAAGTCGCTCCGCTTCTGGGAGACCCGCACCGTGAAGCTCCCGCTGATCGACGCCGACGAGGTGGTACGCCTGGCCGCGCGCGCCCCGCTGACCTGGTACCCGCCGCTGCTGAACTGGCTCGGCGGGCGCCTGACGCTGCCGGAGCCGTTCGGTCTGCGGCACGCCTGGGCGGACCAGCCGTGGCGGCACCGGTTCATGGCGGACGACGCGCTGCGGGCGGCGACGCCGGTGCTGCGGGTGGTGCACGCCGCCGCGCTGAAGGTGCTGCGGGAGAACGGGGTGAGCGTGGAGAAGTTCGGGGCGCGGTCGGCGGCGCTCAGCGGGGCGGTGCAGGATGCTTCGCCGAAGAAGGCGGATGTGTACGACGCCTAGGGGGTGAGGTGCCCTGCGTTGTGGCTGGGGCGAGGGTGGGTGCGCAGCCCGGCGCTGCGGGGTGCCTCCCCCAAGCTCTTCGAGCAGGGGGACCCCCGGCGCCCACCCTCCCCCGAGCTCTCGGCTTCGCTCGAGCAGGGGGCACCCCCATCGCCCCAGCGGTAGGCCTGCCCGCAGGCTGAGCTAGCTGGTCGGCCAGGCGTCCGCCAGCATCTTCCTGGTGTCGGCGAGCAGCTGCGGCAGCACCCGCGTGTGCCCCACCACCGGCATGAAGTTCGTGTCCCCGCCCCACCGCGGCACGATGTGCTGGTGCAGGTGCGCCGCGATGCCGGCGCCGGCGACGGAGCCCTGGTTCATGCCGATGTTGAAGCCGTGCGCCCCGGAGGCGGTGCGCAGGGCCGTCATCGCCTGCTTGGTGAGTTCGCCCAGCTCGGCGGTCTCCGCGGCCGTCAGGTCGGTGTAGTCGGCCACGTGCCGGTAGGGCACGGTCATCAGGTGCCCGCCGTTGTACGGGTAGAGGTTGAGCACCGCGTAGACCTGCTCGCCGCGCCGGACGACGAGCCCGTCCTCGTCGGACTTGGCCGGGATCGAGCAGAAGGGGCAGCCGTCGCCGGCGCCCGGGCCGGTCGGCTTGTTCTCACCCTGGATGTAGGCCATCCGATGGGGCGTCCACAGACGCTGGAACGCGTCCTGCGTCCCCACTCCCAGCTGCTGCTCCGGCTCACTCGTCATGCAGTGCAGCATATGGCGTCGAGCTGGGGGGACGGCAAAGGCCCCCGGGATCCACCCGGGGGCCCGTGCGCCGTGCGATCAGACCTGCGCGCGCTCCTCGACGACCTTGTGGATCTTCGCGAGGGCCTCGTCGAAGGGGATGCCGTTCTCCTGCGAACCGTCGCGGTAGCGGAAGGACACCGAACCCTGCGACATGTCCTCGTCGCCCGCGATGACCATGAAGGGCACCTTCTGCTTCTGGGCGTTGCGGATCTTCTTCTGCATCCGGTCGGAGGAGGAGTCGACCTCGACCCGCAGCCCCTGCTTCCGGGCGGCCGCGGCGAACTTCTCCAGGTACTCGACGTGCGCGTCGCCGATCGGGATGCCGAGCGCCTGGACCGGGGCCAGCCAGGCCGGGAAGGCGCCCGCGTAGTGCTCGAGGAGCACCGCGAAGAAGCGCTCGATCGAACCGAACAGGGCGCGGTGGATCATGACCGGGCGCTGCTTGGAGCCGTCGGCGGAGGTGTACTCCAGGTCGAAGCGCTCCGGCAGGTTGAAGTCGAGCTGGATGGTCGACATCTGCCAGGTGCGGCCGATGGCGTCCTTGGCCTGGACGGAGATCTTCGGGCCGTAGAAGGCGGCGCCGCCCGGGTCCGGGACGAGGGGCAGGCCCTGCTTCTCGGCGACCTGGCGCAGGGTCTCGGTCGCCTCCTCCCAGGCCTCGTCGGAGCCGACGAACTTCTCCGGGTCCTTGGTGGACAGCTCCAGGTAGAAGTCGGTCAGGCCGTAGTCGCGCAGCAGCTCCAGCACGAAGGTGAGCAGCTTGTCGAGCTCCTCGGACATCTGCTCGCGCGTGCAGTAGATGTGCGCGTCGTCCTGGGTGAAGCCGCGGGCGCGGGTCAGGCCGTGCACGACGCCCGACTTCTCGTACCGGTACACGGTCCCGAACTCGAACAGGCGCAGCGGCAGTTCGCGGTAGGAGCGGCCGCGCGCGTCGAAGATCAGGTTGTGCATCGGGCAGTTCATGGGCTTGAGGTAGTAGTCCACGCCCTCGTCGAGCTGCATGGGCGGGTACATGCCGTCGGCGTACCAGTCCAGGTGGCCCGAGGTCTCGAAGAGCTTCCCCTTCGTCGCGTGCGGGGTGTAGACGAACTCGTAGCCCGCCTCCTCGTGCCGCTTGCGCGAGTAGTCCTCCATGACCCGGCGGATGATGCCGCCCTTGGGGTGGAAGACGGCGAGGCCGGAGCCGATCTGCTCCGGGATGGAGAACAGGTCGAGCTCGCTGCCCAGCTTGCGGTGGTCGCGCTTCTCGGCCTCGGCGAGGAACTCCAGGTGCGCCTTCAGCTCGTCCTTGGTCGGCCAGGCGGTGCCGTAGATGCGCTGGAGCATCGGGTTCTTCTCGCTGCCGCGCCAGTAGGCGGCCGCGTTGCGCATCAGCTTGAACGCCGGGATGTTGCGGGTGGTGGGCAGGTGGGGACCGCGGCAGAGGTCCTTCCAGCACAGCTCGCCGGTCTTGGCGTCCAGGTTGTCGTAGATCGTCAGCTCGCCGGCGCCGACCTCGACGTCCGCTCCGTCGTCGGAGGAGGCGGAGCCCTTCAGACCGATCAGCTCCAGCTTGTACGGCTCGCCGGCCAGCTCCTCGCGGGCGGCGTCGTCGGTGACGACGCGGCGGGAGAAGCGCTGCCCGCGCTTCTGGATCTCCTGCATCTTCTTCTCGATGGCCTTGAGATCCTCGGGCGTGAACGGCTTCTCGACGTCGAAGTCGTAGTAGAAGCCGTCCTTGACGGGCGGGCCGATGCCGAGCTTGGCCTCGGGGAAGAGCTCCTGCACGGCCTGCGCCATGACGTGCGCGGTGGAGTGGCGCAGGATGTTGAGACCGTCCTCGGAGGAGATCTCGACGCCCTCGACCTCGTCGCCGTCCGCCAGGGCGTACGACAGGTCCTTGAGCTCGCCCGCCACGCGTGCGGCGATGATCGAGCGCTCGCCGGCGAAGAGCTCGGCGGCCGTAGTGCCCGTCGTCACCACGCGTTCTTCCCGCTCGGAATCGCGTTGGATGATCACACGGACGTCTGACACCGGTCTCTCCTGACTGAAGGGGGCTGCGGCGCCATACCGGAGCGCACGCACGAGTAAGGATCGTACCGACCCGGGACCACCCGGGGCGAAATCAGTCCCCGCAGTCCCCTCCGCAGGCCTCCTCGAAGAAGTCGAGGTTCTCCTGGAGCTCCTTCATCAGCCGGTCCCGCTCGGCGTCGTCGACCTGCACGGGGACGACGCCGTGCGCCCCGGTCAGGCGGCGGAACCCGCCCCGGCTCTCCAGCCTGCCGTGCACCCGCACGGGCAGCCCGACCAGGTGGGCGTGCCCGGCGATGCGGTAGGCCTCCTCGTCGAGGGTGATCCGGACGTGCGGCACGTCGGCCCCGGCCAGGACGCGCAGCCGTACGGTGCCCTCGCCGCGCGGGCCCGACCGGCGCATGCGGGTGACCGCCCCGGTGATCCGCACCGGCACGGCGGGCTCCTCGCGCAGGTAGCGGGTGCCGGCCTCGCGCAGCGCGGGCAGGTCTCCGGGGGAGAACTCGACGGGCTCGGCGGCGGGCGCGCAGCCCTCGGGCACCCCGGCCGCCGGGGCCCAGGCGACGGCGATCCGGGCGCCCTCGGTGCCCCGGACGAGCGCGACGAGGGACTCGGTGAGCTCGTGGCTCACCCCGGCCTCGACCGCCGCGTCGAAGGCGTCCATGCCGCCGGTGGCGCGCTGGTAGTCGATGGCCTCGCGGGCGGCGAAGAGGGCCTGGTGGAGGCGTACGGCGAGGGGGCGGCCGCCGGTGACGGGCACGAAGGCGGTGAGCCGGCCGCCGGTGGCGGAGCCGACGAGGACGTTCTCCAGGGCCGCGGCGGCGGCGCGGCGGTGGCGGGCGCCGTGGTAGCCGGCCCGCGCGCGGGTGGCGAGGGCGGCGGCGAGCAGCGTCCGGCGGGCGGCGGTGCGCAGCCGTTCCTCGGCGGTCCAGGACGCCGCACCGGCCGGCCCGTCGGGGACGTCCTGCCACCAGCGGATCTCGTCGCTGGGCACGGCGAGGGAGACGAGGACCTCGCGGGCGGAGGGCGCGCCGGTGCGGGAGAGGGCCACCAGTGCCTCGGCGAGCAGGTCCTCGCTGTCGGGGAAGGCGCGGCTCTCGGGCACCAGCAGGCTCGTTCCGCCGCCGGGTCCGGGCGGCGTCCAGCGGCCGTAGCGGCCCGGGGCGCCGCCGCGGCGCTGCCAGCCGTGGCGGCGCAGCAGGGCGCCGAGCACGGCCGGGTCGACGGCGCCGGGCTCGGGCGGTGCGCCGCTCCAGGCGCTGTCCACGGGGTGGGGCCGGACGGGCCTCGCCGGTTCCTCGGTCGGGCGGTGCGTCACGGTCTTCCTCCCGTCCCGACCCGCGTCATGATCTCGCACAGCGCCCGGTCGTCGAAGATGCGCGCGGTCGGTACGCGCACGGTGGTGCGGCGGCGGCCGGTGATCGGGTGGCCGGCGAGGTTGGTCCAGTAGCAGCAGTGCCTCAGGTCGAGCCGGTCGTGGCCGGCGCGCAGCCAGTCGTCCTGCGAGCGCGGCACCAGCATCACCACCAGGATCTTGTGCACGGACACGGGGGTGCGGGCGAGCTTCGCCAGGTGGTCGTTGTCGAGCGTGAAGGCGAAGGTGCGGCCCGGGGGGCGGGGCGGCACCTGGTAGGTGGCCTTGAGCTGCACCTTGATGGTGACCTCGTCGTCGACCGTGTGCCCGGGGGCGCTGTGGCTGACGTGCCAGTCGATGCCGTTGTCGGGGAAGGGCTGGGACAGCGAGCAGCCGGCGGCCGCCGCGACGGCGTGCAGATAACCGACCTGCAGTGTCTCCATGCAGGCGGTGGTGGCGAGAGAGCCGCGAGAGGGAGCCGTGCTCTCGGGCAGCAGCCCGCCCCGTTCGGGCTGCGCTATGGCCATGGCCCAACAGCCTTCCAGAACAAGTGATTCCCCGCTGCGGGCCGCTGAACTGCACCGACCCGTACTCCTGTTGTCTCCTTCCGGCGTACGGCGCAAACAGCCCGGGTATCACCGGATCGGGCAGCGGACGGTATGTCAACTGCCGAGGGTGAACGAGGGGTTGTGTGGCTATGACGACGTGCTGGTTCGAAGGGCCGCTGGCCGCCTTCGACACGGAGACGACGGGCGTGGACGTCGAGACCGACCGGATCGTGTCGGCCTCCGTCGTCGTCCAGGACGCCCCGGGCATGCGGCCGCGGGTCAGCCGGTGGCTGGTGAACCCGGGAGTGCCGGTGCCCGCCGAGGCGACGGCGGTGCACGGGCTGACGGAGGAACACCTGCAGCGCAACGGCCGGTGGCCGGCGCCGGTGATGTTCGAGATAGCGGAGGCGCTGGCGGAGCAGGCCCATGTCGGGCGTCCGGTCGTGGTGATGAACGCGCCGTTCGATCTGACCATGCTGGACCGGGAGTTGCGCCGCCACCGGGCGTCGGCGCTCGGCCGCTGGTTCGAGTCGGCGCCGCTGCTGGTGCTCGACCCGAGGGTCCTGGACAAGCACCTGGACCGCTACCGCAAGGGCCGCCGCACCCTGACGGACCTGTGCGCGCACTACGGCGTCGCCCTGGAGGGCGCGCACGACGCGGCGGCGGACGCCGTGGCGGCGCTGGAGGTGACCCGGGCGGTGGGCCGCCGGTTCGCGTCCCGGCTGGAGCGGCTCGCGCCCGGTGAGCTGCACACGCTGCAGGCGGTGTGGCACGCGGCGCAGGCCCGGGGCCTGCAGGCGTGGTTCGCGCGCAGCGGCGTGGACGAGGCGGTCGATCCGGCCTGGCCGCTGCGTCCGGACCTGCCGGCGGCGGCCTGAGCACGCGGCGCGGGGTGTGAGGCTCATGCGGGGCATGAGGGCATGAAAAAACCGGTCCGTCTGCGACGGACCGGCTGTTTCCGGTGGGCGATACTGGGTTCGAACCAGTGACCTCTTCGGTGTGAACGAAGCGCTCTCCCACTGAGCTAATCGCCCGGGAACGCACTGAACCATACAGGTCCCGGCACGCTTCCTTCAAACCGTTCGCAGGTGCCGGAGCAGTCCGCGCCGCCCCGACCGCATCATCAGGGCGTGGTTGGCGCGGAAGAGGGGCCGTCCCGGTACGGCGAACCGCCGCAGCAGCGGCTTGGTGACGCTCACCACCTGGTCGTACCGCGCGAGACTGCCCGTCCCGTGCGGTGTGACCGTCCAGCGCGCCCAGCCCTCGATGTCCCCGGACACGTCGATCTGCAGCACCCCGGCCGCGGGGTCGCTCCGCACCTGGCGTGCCGTGAAGGTCATGTCGTAGGGCAGGACGGAGCGGATCCGGATCGTTCCGGTGGTGTCGTCGAGCCGGGTCACCTCGCGGACCTGGCGCCACCAGCGGGGGTAGTCCTCGGGGCGCCGCAGCACCTCGAACACGGCGGCCGGCGGTGCGGGCAGGGGCCACAGGCTGCGGAAGCGGTAGTGGTTCCAGTCCATGCCCGCAGTCTGCCCACTCAGCGGCCGGTACCGGCTGAGTACGCGCCTGAGTACCGGCACTCATGCCCGGCGCGGTGACCCGGGCCACACTGCGTGCCATGACGCACCTTCCGCCCCCGGCCGAGGAACTGCGGTTCCTCGACGCCGAACTACGGCAACTGGACGCCCGCCGGGCCCACCTGCTGGCCCGTCGCGCCTGGCTGGTCGCGGCCCTGCAGCAGACGGGGCAGCCGTCGCGGCCCTGGGCGCACCCGCGCACGCCGTCCGCCGCGGCGGCGCGCCCGGAGACCGCCGCGCCCAGCGTGCAGAACGTGCTCCTGGTGCTGGGCGGTGTCCTGCTCACGCTCGCGGCGGCGGTCTTCACGCTGGTCAGCTGGGGGCACCTGGGCATCACCGGGCGGGCGCTGGTGCTCGGCGCGGTCACCCTGGCCGCGCTCGCGGTGCCGGCGGTGCTGCTGCGCCGGGGACTGCGGTCGACGGCCGAGGCCGTGGCCGGGCTCGGGCTGGCCCTGACCGTCCTGGACGCGTACGCGCTGCACGAGGCGGCCCTCGCCGGAACGGACGGCACGGGATACGCGGCGGCCGCGACGGCGGTGCTGGCCGGGCTGTGGGCGGCGTACGGTCTGCTGCCGGCCACGGCCGCGCTGCGGCTGCCGCTGCCCGCCGCCCTGGCGGCGGCCCAGTTCCCGCTGCTGCTGACGGCACTGGCCGCCGACGCGGGTCCGTCCGTGATCGCGCTCGCGCTGCTGACGACGGCCGGGGCGGACGCGGTGGTGGCGCTGCGGGTGGCGGCCCCCGCCGTGCGGATCCCGGCGGTCGTCGGCGCGTACGGCTCGGGCGGGTGCGGTGTCCTCGTCGCCGGCTGGCTGTCCCTGACGGCAGGCGGTCCGGGCTCCGCCGCGCGGGCGGGCGCGCTGCTGCTGCTCGCGGCGGCGATCGCCCTGGTCACGGCCTGGCGCGGCGCGGGAGCCGCGCACTGCCTCGGCCTCACGATCGCCTCGGGGCTGCTCGCCGTCGCCGCACTCGGCGGGGTGCCGCGCACGGTGGTGCCGCCGGAGTGGGTCGTCCCGGTTCATCTGGCGCTCGCTGTCGCCCTGTTGGCGGCGCTGGGGGCAGCCCGGCTGCCGGACCCCGTGCGACGCGGTCTGCTGTGGGCCTCCGCCGCCGTCCAGGCCCTGGCCCTGCTGTGGACGCTGCCCGTTCTCGCCCTGGTGGTGCTGGGCCCGGCCGGTCTGCTGGGCCGGGTGTGGAGCGGCGCGCCGTCGGACGCGCGGGCGGCGGTCGCCGTCGAGGCGCCGTGGCCGCCGGACGCGGTGACGGCTCCCCTGGTGCTGACGGCGGTCGCGGCGGTGCTCGCGCTGGTGGTGCGTGAGCAGCGGTGGCGGCCTCGCGCCCGCCTCGGCGCGCTGGGTCTGCTGTGGGCCGCCGCCCTGCTGCTGCCCGCGGTCCTCGCGGTCCCGTACGTCGCCGGGATGTCGGTCCTCGTCGTCCTGACGGCGGCCGCGCTGGCCACGGCCCGGACCACACGATCGCTTGAGGGGCGGATCACCGCCCTCGTCCTGGCGCTGGTGACGGCCGTCGACCTCGCTCTGATCTCGCTCGCCTCGCAGACCGCGACGCTGGTGGTGCTGTCCGTGCTGACGGCCCTGCTCGCCGCGTTCTCCTGGCGGACGGGGCTCACCCCCTTCACCGCCCCGGCCGCCCTGGTGTGCGCCGCCGCGCTGGCCGGGTCCGCGGGCGCCGCCGTGGACTGGCCGCCGGCCCGCACGGCCCTGCTGGTCCTGGCGGTACCCGCGGCCGCCGCCCTGCTCGCGGCGCGCCTGGCCGAGCCCCGGGCGGTGGTGGCGGTGGAGAGCACCGGAGCCGCCACCGGCCTGCTCGCCGTGGGCCTCGCCGTGACGGACCCGCCGCTGCTCGCCCTGGTGCTGGCCCTGTGCGGGGTGATCGCCGCGGGCACCGCGCTGCGTTCCGGCCGGCGTCCGGCCGGCTACGCCGCCACGGCCCTGTTCGTGCTGGCCGCGTGGGTGCGGCTGGCCGCCTGGGACGTCTCCACGCCCGAGGCGTACACGCTCCCGGTGTCCCTGCCGGTCCTGCTCGTCGGGGCCCTGCGCCGGCGCCGCGACCCGCGGTGCTCCTCGTGGACGGCGTACGGTGCGGGGCTGGCCGCGACCGGGCTGCCGAGCCTGGTGGCGGCCTGGGCCGATCCGCACTGGACGCGCCCGCTGCTGCTGGGCACGGCCGCGCTGCTGGTCACCCTGCTGGGTGCCCGGCACCACCTCCAGGCGCCGCTGGTGCTCGGCGGCTCGGTACTGGCCCTGGTCACGCTGCACGAACTCGCCCCGTACGTCGTGCAGGTGACCGGAGCGCTCCCCCGCTGGGCGCCGCCCGCCCTCGCGGGACTCCTGCTGCTCGCTCTCGGCGCGACGTACGAGCAGCGGATCCGGGACGTCCGCCGGGTGCGGGACGTGCTGGGGAGGATGAGCTAGGGCGCCCGCGCGGGCCCGTGCGCGGCCTCCGGGCGCCCGGGGGCCTCTCGACCGCGGCCGGGGACCGTGATGTCATGCAGGTTTCCGGGCGGCCGCCGGGCAGCGGCAGGGCCGGGCAGGGACCCAGGGGGGAGACGCCATGACGGACTCGAAGGTGGCCCCGGAACCGGGCACGAGCTCCACGGGGACGCTGGAGCGCCTGCTTTCGGTGGTGGGCGCGGGAGCGGTGGAGTTGTACTCGGCCCCGGCGGGGTTACGGACGGAGATCACCGGTGTCCAGGTGCTCGACGCCCTGGAACCCCTGATCAGGGCGCGGGAGTTGGTGCTCGCGGTCGGCGTCGACCCGCGCTCGGCCCATGCGGTCGACGTGGTGCGCCGGGCCGGTGAGGCCGGTGCGGCGGGGGTGGTGTTCGGTCCGGGCCGGCCGGACTTCGCCGCCCGGGCGTTACAGACGGCGGCCCAGGAGAGCGGCACGGCCCTCCTCTTCCGGACCGCCTGGTGCTCGTGGGCGCAGTTGGTGGGGGTGCTGAGGGCGGGACTGGCCGCGGCCGGCGCTCCCCCGGTGCCCGCCGCCGGGGGCCTGCGCCTGGGCGATCTGGACTCGCTGGCCGATGCGGTGGCCGCCCTGGTGGGGGGCTCGGTGACGATCGAGGACACGGAGTCGCGGGTGCTGGCGTACTCCTCCACGGAGGAGAACGTGGACGAGATGCGCCGGCTGACCATCCTCGGCCGCCGCGTGCCGCCCTGGCGGGTGGCGGCCATGCGGGAGGCGGGTTTCTTCCAGGCGCTGTGGGGTGCGGACGACGTCCTGCACCGGCCGGCCCACGGCGGTGATCCGGAGCGTCTGGTCGGCGCCGTCCGGGCGGGCGGCGAGGTGCTCGGCTCCCTCTGGGTGGCGGCGGTGGGCGGCCGCCCGCTGGCCCCGAACGCCGCGGAGACGTTGCGCGCGGCGGTCCGGGCCGCGGCCGCTCACCTGCTGCACCACCGCACCCACAGCTCGGACGGCCGGCTGGTGGAGGACGCGGCCCGGGCACTGCTGGAGGACCGTGGTTCCGTCGAAGTGCTCGTGGAGCGGGCCGGGTTGCCGCCCCGTGAGCCCTGCGCGGTCCTGGCCGTGGGAACGGGGGCCGACCGCCCGGCGGACGACGACCCGTCCGGGCTGCACAGCCTGCTGAGCCTGCACTGCGCGGCCCTCGGCCATCGGGTCGTGGTGATCCCGGCCGGGGGCAGGACCCTGGTGCTGCTGAGCGGGCTGGAGCGCGAGCCGGGGCGGGCCGACGCCCAGGTGCGGCGGCTCGGGACCGCACTGGCCGGTCAGTTGTCGGCGACGATCGGCCCGGCGGTGAAGGTGGGGCTCGGCGACGTGGTCCCCGGCCTGGCCCGGGCGGCCGCATCGCGCAGGTCGGCCGAGCGGACGCTGCAGGCGCTCACGGCGGGCGCCGGGCCGCTCGCCGTCGCGCGGAGCGAGGACGTCGCGGACACCGTGGGCGTCCTGCAGATCGTGGAGGCCCTGCGCGAGGTGGCGCTGCCGCCGCGGACCTCGGTGGCCCGGTTGCGGGAGTTCGACGCCGATCACGGCGGCAGCTGCCTGGTGGAGACCCTGCGCGCCTACCTCGACCACTTCGGTGACGTGTCGGCCGCTTCCCGCACGCTGGGCGTGCATCCCAACAGCCTGCGCTACCGGTTGCGCCGCATCGCCCAGGTCTCGGGCCTCGACCTGGGCGACCCCGACGCCCGGCTGCTCGCCCAGGTCCAGTTGCGTCTGGGCGAGGCCGCCGACCGCGCACGCCCCTGAACGGCCGGCCGCCGGGACGCCGCCGCGCGGTTCGCCGTTCGGCCGGAGCCACCATGTGAAGGGCGTCCGTTTGTCGCATCCGACAACGGCCGCGCCGACCGGGGTGGTCGACGGGCCGGGCGGCCAGGGAGGGGACCCGGGACCTTGACGATGCGACGAAGACGCCTGCCCGGTGCGGACAGCAGCCTGGTGTTCCACCCCGGAGCGGTCCGGGGCACCGACACCGGAAGGGCTCATCATGACCGGACTGACTCCCGCCGCCGCGCGGCGCGAACGGATCCTCCAGGAAGCCGTGCGGCAGGGACTGCTGGACCCCGAGCGGTCCCAGCTGGCGGGCTTCGTCGACCTCGACGGCGTCGCAGCGACCGTCGCGTCCCTGCACCGTGCCTTCCCCTCGTCACCGCCGGTGCTGCACGCGTTCGCCGCCAAGGCGAACTCCCTGGTGCCGGTACTGGCGGAGCTGCGCAGGCTCGGGATGGGCTGCGAGGTGGCCACGGCGGGCGAGCTGGCCCGTGCCCTGGCCGCCGGGTTCGCACCGGACCGCATCGTCTTCGACTCGCCGGCCAAGACGGAGGCGGAACTGCGGTACGCCCTCGACCTGGGTGTGACCGTCAACGTGGACAACTACCAGGAACTGGCGAGGATCGACCGGGCGCTGGCCGGCCGCGTCCCGGCCTCCAGGATCGGGGTGCGGGTCAACTCCCAGCTCGGCGGCGGAAGCATCGCCGCGATGAGCACGGCGACGACGACGTCGAAGTTCGGCGTCCCGCTGGCGGACCCGGGCAGCCGGCAGCGGTTGCTGCGCGCCTACCACGACCACCCGTGGCTCACCTGGGTGCACACCCACGCCGGTTCCCAGGGCTGCCCGCTCGACCTCATGGCCGGCGGGATCGCCCAGGCCGTGGCGTTCGCGGAGGAGGTCAACGCCTCGCTCGGGCGGCGCCAGGTCGTCGGCATCGACATCGGCGGCGGACTGCCCGTCAACTTCGCCGACGACGAGACCACGCCGACCTTCGACACCTACGTCCGCCAGTTGCGCGCCCAGGCTCCCGCGCTGTTCTCCGGACGGTACGAGATCGTCACGGAGTTCGGGCGGTCCGTCCTCGCCAAGAACGGGTTCACCGCGGCGTACGTCGAGTACACCAAGAGCATGGGCGGCCGGCGGATCGCGGTCACCCACGCCGGTGTGCAGGTGGCGACCCGGACGGTGTTCAACCCCGACGCCTGGCCCCTGCGCATCGAGGCGCACGACGGGAGCGGCAGGGCCAAGCGGGGCGGGCCGCTCCGCCAGGACGTCGCGGGGCCCGCCTGCTTCGCCGGGGACCTGCTGGCGCGTGACCGGCCGCTGCCGCTGCTGGAACCGGGCGACCTCGTCAGCGTCCCGGACACCGGCGCCTACTACTTCTCGACGCCGTTCCACTACAACAGCCTGCCCGAACCCGCCGTGCACGGGTTCCGGACGAGCGGTGACGGCGGTGACGTCCACTTCGAACTGCTGCGTCCCGCGCAGGACCCGTGGGACGTGCCGGACCCGGCTGCCGGCGGCGTGCCGCCGCGGCGGCCGCACGAGACCGTTCCCGTCGTCGGGTAGGGGGGCACCGAGGTGGCACAGGCCGGTCGTCGCGGGCCCGGCCGTGACGGGCCGCTCCTCAGTCAGCGCGCCGCGATCGTCTTTCTGCTGGCTGCCCTGGTCGGCGTCGGTGCCACCGTCCTGGCGGTGCTGGCCGGCAACGTGTGGCCGGTCGCGGTGAGCGTCGGAGGCGGGGTGGTCGCCCCCGCCGTGCTGTTCTTCAACCAGATCATCGACTAGGACGAGCGGTTCCCGCCGCGCCGGCACGGAGGGAACCGCTCGTCCGGCCGTCCGTCACGGCATCCTGTCCCCCAGCAGGGCCAGGTTCTCGATCGCGGCGAGGCCGTACAGCGAGGTGTCGTTGGTGGAGACCCACGGCGCCTCGCTGCCCGGCACCAGCGTGAGCGGGCCGCTCAGCTTCTCGGTCTTCCAGGGCGCGGACTCCTTGTAGCCGTCGGAGTTGTAGAACTTGTCCCACGCCCGCCGGGCGAGCTGGTCGTCGCCGGTGCGGACGGCGGCGTAGGCGTCGAGGCGCGAGTGGCCCTGGAAGAGGATCAGGGAGCCGAAGTTGCTGCCGTAGCGGGCCGCCTGCTCGGCCTTGGTGGCGTTGAAGTAGCGGCAGTAGTCCAGGTAGGCCTCCTGGAACTTCGGCATGTCGACGAGGTCGATGAGCTCGGCACACAGTTCGTTCAGGCCGAAGACGGCCGACAGGTGCGAGACCTCCACCTTGGGCTGGGCGGCGACGGCGAACCGGCCGGTGTCCAGGTCGTACAGGCCGCTGCCCTGCACGAAACCGTTGGGCTGGGCGGCGATGGTCTCCATCGTGGACAGCACGCGTGCCCTGGCCTTCTCCCACTTGGGGCCCTTGCGCTCCCACTCGGTCAGCCACGCCGAGACCAGGCCGGACCAGTCGGTGCCGAAACCGATCGACAGGGCGTGCCGGTCGGGGGTGTAGGGCTCGGTGCGGATCTTGCGGATCGGGTCGAGGACGAGGAACGTCTCGTCGCTGTCGACGTTGGCGTGCATGAGGTCGCCGACGCGTTCGTCCGCCGTGAGGAAGTAGTAGTAGCGCCGGTAGGTGGTGTTGGCGATGCGCTGCTGCTTGGCGCTGTCGGCCCAGTGCTGCACGCCGTGCCGGGTGCCGAGGCCGGCCCACTTGCCGAGGTGGTAGACGTCGACCTCGCCGGTGTGCCGGGTCATGGCCTCGGCGAAGCGGAAGATGTCGGCGCGGCCGCTCCTGAGGTAGGCGTACCAGAGCCACAGGTCCGGGGACAGCTCGGAGTTGTCCCAGGCGTAGCCGCCGACGTCGTAGCGCCACTGGTGCCGGACGGTGTCGTAGGTGTGCATGATGTCGCCGTAGTCCCAGAAGCCGTACCACCGGCGCATCTCCACCTGGTCCCTGTAGTAGGTGAAGAGGAAGTCGAGGTGGTCCTCGATCTTCGCCTTGGCCGGGGTGGACCGGTCGGGCTCGGCGAACAGGCCCTTGCCGAAGACGCCCGCCTTGACGAGCTGCGCGGGCGGGGCGGCCAGTTGCGGCAGCACCCGGACCGCCTCGACCTGCTCGGCGAGCGTCTCGGCGCTCGGGGTGGAGGCGTTGGCCCAGAACAGCAGCTCGGAGGTGCGGGCGATGCCGTAGGGGGTGCCGAACTCCGGCTCGTAGTCCTCGTAGGTGATGTTGAGGCCTTCGAGCTGCTCGGGGAAGGTGTCCTGGCCCATGCCGTCGTGGTAGAAGCGCATGTCCATGGGCTGCGCCTCGGGCGACCAGAGCCAGAGGGTGACCTCGGCCGCATCGGTGTGCGCGTCGCGGATGTCGAGCTGGGCGGGGTACTTCTCCCAGAAGTCCCGCAGCCCGAAGGAGAGTCCGCCGCTCACCCCGCCGACGTAGCCGAAGCCGGAGGCGCGCCGGCCGCCGCCCGCGCCGATCCAGCCGTAGCCCTTCTTCGTGCGCTTGCGCAGGGTGAAGCCGTCGGCGGAGAGCTGCGAGAGGGTGTAGTCGCCCCATTCGGGGATGTACTGCAGGCGGGTGGTGACGCGCTGGTCCCAGGTGGCCGGGTCGGGCAGCTTCCTGCCCTCGTACTGGGCCGCCTGCACGGCCGCGCCCGGGTCGCGGCGCAGTCCGGTGATGCCCTTGACGGCCTCGCGGAGCAGGCCGGTGCCGTCGCCGCCGATGCGGATGTGGCGGTCGTAGGACTCGTCCCGCATCGGCACGGTGAAGCGGACGCCGAGGCCGCGCACGAAGTCGCCGGAGGACTTGCCCGGCTGCTGGGTGCCGTCGTAGGTGATGGTGTGCACCATGCGGAAGGAGTCGGCGCCCGCGTAGAAGTAGAGCCGGACGGAGAACGGCAGCCAGCTGCGGTCGCCCCTGCGGTGCTTGCCGTCGATGCGGACGACGGCCCGTACCGGGCCGTCCTGTTCGACCTCGACCTTCGACAGGGCGCCGTCGAAGCGCTCGGTCCTGACCGTCCCCTGGTCCTCGTCCTCGAACTCCGGCTGGCGGATCAGCACCAGGCGGCCGTCGCGGGCGATCTCCGTGGAGCCGCGCGTCACCGACTTGACGAGGGTGGAGCCGGACGTGCCGATCCTCGCGGTGATGACGCCGGTCGAGACGTCGACGGTGCCGCCGCGCCGCACGACGGTGACCTTCTTCTCGGGCACGGCGGGCGTACCGGCCCGCAGGGTGAGCTTCCCGTCGCCCGAGCCGACGGCGTGCGCGGTCCACTTGAGGGACCCGTCGGGCCAGTAGGCGATCGGCCACGACTGCACGGGCACGGCGGTGCCGTCGGCGTCCGTGAGCGCGAAGGTCTGGTCCTCCCGGTACGCGCCCTTGGGCCAGGGGACGCCGACGGTGGAGCCGGGGGCGGCGCCGAGACCGCCGTCCTCCAGCCAGTCGAGGACCACCGGGTCGGCGTCGGCGGGCGCGGCCGCGGGCGCGGCCTGGGCGTCCTGCGTCCCCAGCGCCCAGCTGAACTGGGCGGCGGCTCCGGCGACGGCGGCCGCCTTCAGGAGGGATCTGCGGGGAATGGGAGACATAGGGGTTGCTGCCTTTCCTCGTCCGTGCGGGATGCGCGTCCATAGCTGGTCAGGTGCATGACAGATGGGGGCGCGGCGCCCGGGGGCGCCGGCCCGGGAAGGGGAGGCACCGCCGTCAGCGGTGCCGGTACCGCTCCTCCACGGCGACGGCCGCCGCCGCGACGGCGCCCAGGACGGGGACCGCCAGCGGCGTCGCGAACCAGGCGGACAGCGCCACCACGGCCAGTCCGGCGACGATCAGGAAGGAGCCGGCCGGGTCCAGCACGGTCCGCCGCCCGGCCCGCGCGAGCAGCGCCCGCCAGCGGGCGCCCGGCTCCCAGAGCGCCGCCGCGCGCAGCCCGGCCACGACGAGCCCGATCAGCGCGACGACTCCGACGGCCCCGGCGAGCGGCCCGCCGGGGATGCCCGCGCGGGCCGCCTGGACGTCGACCCAGACCGCGACCGCAGCCGCCCACCCGGCGAGCCCGACGAGCCAGCCGCGGCGCAGCGCCGCGCCGAAGTCGGCGACGAACTCGCGCAGGCCGCCGCCCTCGTGGGCGGTACGGCGTCTGAGGTGCCGCGCCCCGGCGGCGAAGGCCGCCGGATACGTCACGACACCCAGCGAGGCCACCGCGTTCCACACACCGGTCAGCAGGCACTCGGCGAAGACCGCGAACCCGGCCCAGCCCTTCGACTCGCTCCGTGCCTTCACCCGTGTTCCGGCCATGCCCGCCTCAGCCCTTCAGACCCGAGGTGGCCATGCCGTCGATCAGATAGCGCTGGAAGGCGAGGAAGAAGGCGAGGACCGGCAGCAGCGCGACCAGCGACATGGCGATCATGCCGCCGTAGTTGGCCACGGCGTCCTGGTCCACGAACATCTTCAGCCCCAGCGAGACCGTGTACTTGTCGGGCTCGTTCAGGTAGATCAGCGGGCCCATGAAGTCGTTCCAGGAGTTGATGAAGGTGAAGATGGCGCTGGTGATCAGGGCCGGGCGGCACAGCGGCAGCACGATCGACCAGTAGATGCGCAGGTGCCCGCAGCCGTCGAGCCGGGCGGCCTCGTCCAGTTCCTTGGGCAGGTTGCGCATGAACTGCACCATCAGGAAGACGAAGAACGCCTCCGTGGCCAGGTACTTTCCCAGCAGCAGCGGGGTGTAGGTGTTGATCATCTCCATGTTGCGGAACAGCACGTACTGCGGGATCAGCAGCACGTGGTACGGCAGCAGGAGCGTGCCGATCATCAGCGTGAACAGCAGGTTCCGGCCCGCGAACCTGATCTTCGCGAAGGCGTACGCGGTCAGCGAGCAGGACACCAGGATCCCGACCACGGAACCCACGGCGAGGAGCAGCGAGTTGGCGAAGAAGGTGGAGATGGCGATGTCCGCGATGCCCTCGCTGAGCCGCGTGTAGTTCGTGGTGACGGGGTCGCCCGGGAACAGGTCCAGGCTGCCGACGATGTCCTCGCTCTTCTTGAACGAGGCACCGACGACCCAGACCACCGGGTACAGGATCACCCCGAGGATCAGCAGGGAACCGACGTGCCAGGCGACGGACCCGGGCAGCCTGCGGCGCAGCGCCCCGGTGGCGGACTCGACCTCGGTGGCTCGTGGGGGTGCCCCCTGATCGAGCGGAGCCGAAAGATCGGGGGAGCTCATCAGGCGCCCTCCTCGTAGTGCACCCAGCGCTTCTGGGACCAGAACAGCACCGCCGTCACCAGCGCGACCGCGATCAGCAGCAGCCAGGCCATCGCGGAGGCCAGCCCCATCCGGCTGTTCTCGAAGCCCTGGACGTACAGATAGCAGGTGTAGACCATCGAACCGTCCGCCGGACCGCAGGCGTTGCCCCCGGCGCCGCCGCCGACGATGTACGCCGAGCTGAAGATCTGGAAGGAATGGATCGTCTCCAGCAGGACGTTGAAGAACAGGACCGGCGAGATCATCGGCAGCGTGATGTTCCAGAACCGCCGTAGCGTGCCGGCCCCGTCGACCTCGGCCGCCTCGTACAGCTCCCGTGGGACCTGCTTGAGACCGGCGAGGAAGATGACCATGGGGGCGCCGAACTGCCAGACGGTCAGCGCCACCAGCGCGTAGATGATCATGTCGGGGTCGCCGGTCCAGCCGCCGACGTCGATCCCGAACAGTTTCTGCGTACGGTCGACGACCGCGTCGTCCGAGAAGATCGCCTTCCACACGATCGCGACGGACACGCTCGCGCCGATCAGCGACGGCGCGTAGAACGCGGCCCGGTAGAAGGCCTGCCCACGCCGCTTCTGGGCGAGGAGCAGCGCCACCGCGAGTGCCGCGATCAGCTTGAGGGGCGTGCCCACGACGACGTACCACAGCGTGACCTGCACCGAGTGGCGCCAGCGGGGGTCCGCGAACATCTCGGAGAAGTTGTCGAGGCCGATCCACTTCGGCGGGTCGAACAAGTTGTAGTCGGTGAACGCGAAGTAGAGGGAGGCGACCATCGGGCCCGCCGTCAGCAGCAGGAACCCGGCGATCCACGGGGACATGAAGAGGTAGCCGGCCAGGTTCTCCCGGCGGCGCCGCCGCTTGAGGGCGGCGGGGCGCGCGGGCTTCACCGGACCGTGCCGCGGCTCGGAGTCCCGGGACAGGCCCTCCATCGCAGGGGCGTGTGTCACGGTGGTTCCCATCAGGTGCCGAGAGCCGTCTTCGACTCGGTGAAGAACTGCTGGACGGCCTCGTCCACCGACCGCTTGCCGAGGCCCAGTTCCTCGGCGATGCGCAGGAACGCGGACTCGCAGATGTCCGCGCCGTTCGGGTGCGGCGTGATGGGCTCCAAGGCACCCGCCTCGACGAGGGACTCCTCGTAGGCGGCGATCGCCTTGTTGACCTCGTCGGTGGGCCGGTAGGCGTCGAACTGCGCCTGTGTCGCGGGCACGCCGCGGTCGTAGCCCATGATCTTGGCGACCTCGGGGTCGTGCACCATGAAGTCGATGAACCGGGCGACCTGCTCGGGGTGCTGGGTGCGCTTGGAGGCGCTCAGCATGAGGGAGCCGAGGTACTGCCCCGTCTTCTTGCCGTCCGTGGTGGGGATCGGGGCCAGGGCGTACTCGCTCTTGCCCTCGGCGCTGTAGCGGACGGTGAAGTTGTCCCAGGTGAACTCGCTGCCGCAGAGCTCGGCGGCGAGCGCCGACTTGGGCTTGATCTGGGCGACCTTCTTGGGGTCGGCGTAGAGCCCTTCCTCGACGCCCTGCTCGGCCTTCGTCCACCAGTCCGTCAGGTCCGCCTCGGTGAAGCCGAGTCCGTCCTCGGTGAAGAACGCCTTGCCGTGCTGGCGCAGGTAGAGGTCGTAGAGGTACATGACGCCGTACATGCCGCTGTCGCCGGCGCGGCCCGTCCTGTCGCGGATCTTCTTCATGCCCGCTTCGAACTCGTCCCAGGTCCAGCCCTGCTCGGGCTTGACGCCGGCCCTGGTGTAGACGGGCTTGTCGATGACGAGGGCCATGGAGTTGGAACCGACGGGAACTCCGAGGAGCTTGCCGTCGATCTCGCCGAACTTCTCGAGACCCGCCCGGAATCCCTCCATCCGGAGGTTGCCGGCCTCGACCTGTGCGCTGAGATCGAGCAGGACGTTCTTCGCGTCGTATTTACGGAGGAAGCCGACGGCATTCTGGAAGACGTCCGGCGGATTTCCCCCGGAGGCCTGTGTGTTGAACTTCTTCCAGAAGTCGAGATAAGGCTGGAAGTCCGTTTTCACCTTGATCTTCGGGTACTTCTTCTCGAACAGCGCGATCGTCTTCTTGATGCGCTCGGCGCGGTCCTCCGCACCCCACCACGCATAACGGATCGTCACCGTCCCGTCCGCGGACGCCCCTCCGTCACCACCGCAGCCGGTGGTCGCGGCCAGCCCCAGCGTCGCCGCCGTGGCTCCGGCCGCTTTCAGAACCGTACGCCTGTCAACATTCCTGCCGTTCACCACGGTTGGACCTCCCCGCACGTTGCCCCGCTCGCATGAATCGTTTCAAGTAAGCGCTTGCTGGCACAAGTTACGGAGGGGCCGAAGGTGCGTCAATGATTCGGACAAGAATTTCTTCGGGAAGGGACGGGACACCGGGCCGGGTGGGGCGAGAGGGACGGACGCGGGGTGTGGGGACACCGCTGGTGGGACGCGTGCGGCCGACGGGCCGGACGCGGCGGGACCGGCCGGACGGGCCCCGGGGGCGACCGAAACACGACGGTGGGGTCGAGGGGGACGAGAGACGCAGGATGCCTGTTTCCGGCCAGCCGGGGGATGACGCCCGACCCGGAACGGAGCGTGACGGATACGGGCGGACCTGCGGATCTTGCACGGGGTGTCTGCGACGCGGGGAGACGCGGAGCGGCGCGGGATGGCCGGTGCGGCGCGGCTCGGACAGGCGTGGCCGCCTGCGGACTGCCCCGGAGGGCCGGTCTTGGGAGCAGCCCTGGCGATGCCGCCCAGCGCCCCCGGGGGCGGGGAGCGGGGTGCTGCGCGCGGCGGGACGGGGCGGGGTGCGGCGCGAGGTGGGGCGGGGTTGGTGGTGGGCCTGAAGGGTGGGTCGCGGGGGCACCTCCGGCGGTGCCCCAAGGCAAGGTGCAGGTTGTTACCGCGGGGCGGGGCGGGCCTGGAGGGCGGGTGTGGTGGGCGGGTGCGGATGGCGGCCCCGAGGGGGCCGACGGCGATGGTGACGGCCAGGAGGCCGGTGTCGACGACGGCCCCGAGAGGGCCGATGACGATGGGTGGAGCCGGGGGGCCTACGGCGATGGCGGGCCGATGGGTCGATGGGTCGAGGGCGATGACGGCGAAGCCGAGCAGGCCGGAGACGATGACGGTCGCGAGGAGGCCGACGGCGACGCGGCGGAGCCGAGGAGCCCGAAGACGAGGACGACCCCGAGAAGGCCGAAGGCGATGACGGCGACCCGAGCGCCCGGAGACGACGATGGCCCCGAGCAGGCCGGAGACGATGACGGCGAAGCCGAGCAGGCCGGAGACGACCGCGGCGGAGCCGAGCAGGCCGGAGACGACGGCAGCGGAGCCGAGCAGGCCGGAGACGACGACAGCCCCGAGCAAGCCGAAGGCGATGGCGGCGAAGTCGGGGAGGTCGCCAGAGACGGCGGAGCCGGGAGGGGCGGCGGTGGCCCCGACGAAACCGGTGGCGACGACGGGCGCCCGGCCCTCGGGGGGCCGATGTCGGACCGGCAGCGGCGGGGCACCGACGGCACTGACGGCCACTCCCGCGGCCCCGGCACGCACCGGCCACTCCCCCGCCCCGTCTCGCTCCGCCCCGCCACGCCGCCGACACAACGACGGCGGCCCACCCGCTTCATCGCAGGTGGGCCGCCGGTCCGGGTGGGCGATACTGGGTTCGAACCAGTGACCTCTTCGGTGTGAACGAAGCGCTCTCCCACTGAGCTAATCGCCCGGACGCAGGAAGAACATTACCGCATGTCAGGGGGTGCCTGTGACCATCGATCGGCGCCGGCACCCCCGACGCGGGTCACTGGTTCTCGATCTTCCACGGCATGACGATGCCGAACTTCCACACGTAGACACCGACCAGTACGGCCACGATGACCAGCCCGAGGCTCGTCAGGATGATGTTGCGGCGCCGCACCTTGGGGTCGAGGGCACGCTGGGCCGCCTCGGTGACCTTCCGCTTGGTCCAGCGGAGCACCAGCTGCGCCCACACGAACTCGGTCGCCCAGATCGCCATCCCGCCGAAGATCACGACCCAGCCCGGCCCGGGCAGGGGCAGCATGATGATGCCCGCCACGACGACCGCGAGCCCGATGATGAAGACCCCGACCTGCCAGCTCACATGCAGCAGCCGGCGCGCTTTGATGAACTCCGGCGCGCGCGAGCCGAGCCCTCGGTCGGGCTCGCCCGGCACCTCGTTCGTCCCCGTCTCGTTCGACGCCACGGCCACCTCGCCCGGCTCGTCACTCCCCGTATTCATACGGCCAAACACTACCCGAGCGAAACCAGTCACCGGAATGGACGCACGGCGCGAACGATCTCTCGGCCGGAAGAGTTACGTAAAGGCACGCAAAACACTCAGAGGGGTTTACAACGGCACCGTAGGTGGCATGTCGATTTCGCCGACGTGCGAATCCCCGAGCGCACACTGAGCGAAAGGCCCTGGCGCTTATGAACACCACGGTCAGCTGCGAGCTGCACCTGCGCCTCGTTGTGTCGAGCGAGTCCTCCCTGCCTGTCCCCGCAGGCCTGCGGTACGACACGGCCGACCCCTACGCCGTGCACGCCACCTTCCACACCGGAGCCGAGGAAACCGTCGAGTGGGTGTTCGCCCGCGACCTCCTCGCCGAAGGGCTTCACCGCCCCACGGGCACCGGCGACGTCCGCGTCTGGCCGTCGCGCAGTCACGGTCAGGGCGTCGTGTGCATCGCCCTGAGCTCGCCGGAGGGCGAGGCCCTGCTGGAGGCCCCGGCGCGGGCCCTGGAGTCCTTCCTGAAGCGCACCGACGCCGCTGTGCCTCCCGGCACGGAACACCGGCACTTCGATCTCGATCAGGAGCTCTCGCACATCCTGGCGGAAAGCTAGGCCGAGGCCCTCACAAGCCGCCCGGCGCCGTCGACTCGGGGAGACGGCTCGGGCCCGGACAACCGCATACGGGATACACCGGCGCCTGCACCGCGGAGCACGCGGGCCGGCGCCGGTCCGCGTCGCGCCGCCGCTCGTGCCGGGGCCGCCTGGGGAACCACGGCGGCCCCGGCTGCGTTGTATTCGAAGCCATGTGCGGGCGTGAGGGCGGTCCGGCGGATGCGGAGCCGTTACCATCGGCCCCCACCGACGGGCGCCCGCCCGACCCCCAGGCCAGGGAGCGAATCGTGCTGATCACCCATGACACCCGGTGCGCCCTCGACACCGTGGTCGATCTGGTGAACACCGCGCCGGAGGACGACACGGCCGACGGGCTGCCCGACGTGGCCACTCTCGCGGACTTCGTACGGAACCACGAGATCAGCGACGTCGGCGTGCTCTCGGAGTTCGACCTGTCCGCGGTGCGGAAGATCCGTGGCCGGTTCGCCTCCGTCTTCGCCGCCCCGGACCCGCGCGCCGCGGCCGGCCTGATCAACGAGCTGATCGCCGCCGCCGGCACCACCCCCCGACTCACCGACCACGACGGCTACGACTGGCACATTCATTACTTCGCGCCCGGCGCGTCCGTCGCCGACCACCTCGCCGCCGACTGCGGGATGGCGCTGGCGTTCTTCGTGGTCGCAGGGGAGCAGGAGCGGCTGCGGCGGTGCGAGGCGCCGGACTGCCGGCGGGCCTTCGTCGATCTGTCCCGCAATCGCTCCCGGCGCTACTGCGACAGCCGCACCTGCGGAAACCGGCTGCACGTGGCCGCGTACCGGGCCCGCCGCAAGGAAGCGGCCGGCTGAGAGCCCGGGCCTTCGCCCGACCATCGGGGTGGGGGATGCCGACGCGGTCCCGGCGGGTGGCGCCGGGTACCGCGGGTACGGCTCACAGCAACAGCAGATCGTGCAACGAGGCCATGAGCAGCAGACACCCGATCACCGCAAGGAAGATCATCAGCGGTGGCTGGGAAAGGGCGAAGAGGCAACCACGCGGTTCGTCCCGAGGGGAACGGGACTCGTCCTGCGGCGGGGCGGGGTCGCTCTGTTTCGTCGTGTCCAGCATCTCGCGGCGATGATGACGCAGTCGCCGGGCCGGGCGCGATCGGCGGCCTCGTTCGGTGCGGGTGTGCCCCGATTCCGCGAGGTCCGGTACGGATTGTGATCATTTTCGCGCGCCCGGAGACCCACTGTGACGGTTCGGCCGGCGCGCGGGCGTCAGATGCCGTGCTTCTTGAGGATCGCCTCGATGTCGCTGAAGTCGTCGTCCCCCCGGGACGCCGCCGCGGGCCGGGCCGCGGGGCGCGTGCCCTGGCCCAGGGAGGGCGCCGAGGCCGCCGGAGCCACCGCGTCGGAGCGGCCCGCCGCGCGGGCCGCGGCCCTGCGCTCCTTGCGGGTGCCGCCGCCGCGGCGGCGCTCCACCACGCGTGTGGTCGCGAACAGCACCCAGGCGAGGCCCAGCACACCGAAGCCGGCCCAGGCGGTCGGGCTGAAGGCCGTGTCGGCCAGCCATTCGACGACGCCCGTCATCACCAGCCCGATCGGCACGAGCGAGTAGGCCGCGATGCGGACCGCCGCGAGGAAGCGCTTGCGGTACGCGGTGACGGCCGCGATGCCCAGGCCGGCCGCGGCCACGGCGGAGCAGACGGTCTCGGCAATCATCCGGTCCTCCAGGCGTGGCGGGGTCGGGCGGGGCACTTCGTCCTTTCCATCCTGCACCCGCGATACCCCCGCGGGCCATGCCGCCGCCGGACATCAGGGACATCTCCGGGTCCCCTCCTCCCCAGGTGCCGGTGCGGGCTGCGCCACCGGCCGCGACTCCTGGAAGACTGTCGGCATGAACGACTCCTCCCCCGCCCCCGTGCTCGAGATCTGGTGCGAACTGCAGTGTCCGGACTGCCGCACCGCGCTGGACGACCTGCGTGCCCTGCGTGAGCGCTACGGCGACCGTCTCGAGCTGCGGCTGCGGCACTTCCCGCTGGAGAAGCACAAGCACGCCTTCGCCGCCGCCCAGGCCGCGGAGGAGGCGTGGGAGCAGGGCTCGGGATGGGCGTACGTGGAGGCCGTGCTGGGCCGGGTCGAGGAGCTGGGCCGCCGGGGCGAGCCCTTCCTGGTCGAGGTGGCCCGCGAACTGGGCCTGGACGCCGAGGAGTTCGACACCGCGCTGGTCGACGGCCGGCACATCCTGATCGTGGACGCCGACCAGGCCGAGGGCAAGGCCATCGGCGTGACCGGCACCCCGACCTACGTCATCGGCGGTGAGCGGCTCGACGGGGGCAAGAGCCAGGAGGGCCTGCGCGAGCGGATCGAGGAGATCGCGGACCGGCTACTGGCCGGACAGCAGCACTGATCACCCTCCCCGGCCCCGCGGCCGCTACAACAGCGGCTTGTACAGGGCGTACTGCGTCGTCCTGTAGCCCAGGGACGCGTAGAGCCGTTCCGCCGGGGTGTTGCCGGCGAAGACGTTGAGGCCGAGGGTGCGCCGGCCCTCGGCGATCGTCTGGGCCTCGGCCAGCAGCAACAGGGTGCGGCCGTGCCCCTGACCGCGGTGGACGGCGTCGACCTCGACGTCGTAGACGAAGCCGCTGCTCTCGCGCACCGCCAGCCACAGCGTGCCCACGGGTGTGCCCAGGTGCTCGACGACGCTGATCAGCATGCCGGGGGTGGCGAGGCCCTCGGGCAGCAGCGTGGCGTGGTCCCGCTCGGACTTGGCCCGGGCCTCGGCCTCCGGGACGCCCCGCTCGACCCAGCTGCGCGCGTAGTCGGCCTTCCCCTTCTCCAGCCAGGGGCCGAACTCCGCCTCGGTCATGGGCCGGGCCCGGCTGCCGGAGGGCAGGTCGGGCGGGGTGTCGCCGAGCTCCTTCTCCATGCCGCGGTTGCGCACGACGTAGCCGAGCGCCGTGGCGAACCGCAGCGCGCGCTCGGACCCCCCGGGGGCCGTGCCCTCGATCCGGTGGCATCCCCAGCCGCGCGCCACCTCCTCGGCGGCGAGCGCGGCCACCGTGCCCCGGCCGCGTCCGCGGTCCGGCTCGTCGATGCGGAGCTTCATGATCCGGGCCACCCCGTCGCCGAACACGGGATGCGTGCCGAGGTGTATCGCCCCTACCGGACGGCCGTTCACGCACACCTGGTAGCGGCGCGAGCGCGTCCCGTCGGCGTTCTGCTGAAGCGGCTCGGTCGGCCGCAGGGTCGTGGTCATCAGGGGTGTTCTACCCGTAACCGCGGACCTGTTCAGCTCAATAAAGGCGGGCGGTCAGGGATCGAGGTCGTTCCCGGACCGCTCCTCGAAGACCTGCATGGCCTTGGCGGTCACCGGCCCCGGTGCTCCGGGCAGCTCACGGCCGTCCACCCGGTGCACGGCCTGCACGTCCCGCAGCGTGGACGTCAGGAAGATCTCGTCGGCCCGCTCCAGGACGTCCAGCGGCAGGTCGGTCTCCTGCGCCCCGGTCCACTCGATCGTGAGGGCGCGCGTGATGCCGGCGAGGCAGCCCGAGGCGAGCGGCGGGGTGTGGATCGCGCCGTCGAGGACGACGAAGACGTTCGACCCGGTGCCCTCGCAGAGCTGCCCCACGGTGTTGGCGAACAGGGCCTCGGAGGCGCCGTGTTCGCGGGCGCGGGCGAGGGCGACGACGTTCTCGGCGTACGAGGTGGTCTTCAGGCCGGCCAGCGCGCCGCGCTCGTTGCGGGTCCAGGGGACCGTGATCACGGCGGTGGAGTCGGGGCGGCGGGTCGTCCCGCCCAGGGCGACGACGAGGGTCGGCCCGTGGTCGCCGCGGTCGGAGCCGAGCGGGCCGTGGCCGCCGGTGTAGGTGATGCGGAGGCGGCCGAGCGGGACGGGGTTTTCCCTCAGGACTGCGGCGCAGGCGCGGCGCACCTCGTCGTGGTCCGGGTCGGGCAGGCCGAGGCCGCGCGCGGAGCGGGTGAGCCGGTCGAGGTGCCGGGTGAGCGCGAACGCCCGGCCGTCCACGGCCTTCACCGTCTCGAAGACGCCGTCGCCCACGGTCAGCCCGTGGTCGAAGACGGAGACGCGGGCGGACTCGATGTCCTGCAGTCCGCCGTCGAGCCAGATCTTCACGTCAGGTCCTCTCCACTCACCTCGTTCGTGCCCGACGCTATCGCGAGCAGCCGGGCCGCCTTCAGCTCGGTCTCCCGCCACTCCCCCTCGGGGTCGGACCCCCAGGTGATGCCGGCGCCGGTGCCGAAGCGCAGCAGGCCCTCGGCGCGGTCGATCCAGAACGTCCGGATGCCGACGGCCAGCTCACCGGCCTCGCGGTCGGCGTCGACCCAGCCGATCCCCCCGCAGTACGGCCCGCGGGGCGCCGTCTCCAGCGCGTCGATGATCCGCAGGGCGCTGGACTTGGGCGCGCCGGTGACCGAGCCGGGCGGGAAGGCGGCGCCGAGCAGCTCGGCCCAGCCGGCTCCGTCCGCCAGCTCGCCGCGGACCGTCGACACGAGGTGGACCAGGCCCGGGTGCTTCTCCACGGCGCACAGGTCGGGCACGGTGACGCTGCCCGTGGCGCAGACCCGTCCGATGTCGTTGCGCACCAGGTCCACGATCATCACGTTCTCGGCGTAGTCCTTCTCCAGCAGGTCGGCCTCGGTGCGGCCGGTGCCCTTGATCGGCCCGGACTCGACGACCCGTCCGTCGCGGCGCAGGAACAGCTCGGGGGACGCCGTGGCGATCTCCACGCCGTGCCCGGGCAGGCGGATCGTTCCTGCGTAGGGGGCGGGGTTGCCGCGGGCGAGCAGCGCGGTGAGGGCGTCGACGTCGGCGGCGGGTGCCACGGGCGCGGACAGCACCCGGCACAGGTTCGCCTGGTAGACCTCGCCGGCCGCGATGTGGTCGCGGATCCGCCGCACCGCCGCCGTGTACCCGGCGCGGTCGAGCGAGGACGCCCAGTCACCCGCCGCCGGGCCGCGCCACGCGCCCGGTACGGGCGGGGGCACCTCCGCCGTGCGCACCTGGGCGAAGCGGGCGCAGGTCAGACGGCCCTCGAAGTCGGCGCAGACGGCCCAGAAACCGCTGGACTCCAGGGCTTCGGGATCGTCGGTGACATCGAGGAGCCCGGTGGCGACACGGTCGCCGAAGCGGGCGAGGGGAGGGAGGTCGAGCACGTTGTCGAGTCTATGGCGGGTGTCCGGCGGGTGACCGGGGGATGTCCCTTCGAGGGCACCGCCGGCGCCCCTGAGCAGGGCAGGCGCAGCACGCTGCGCAAACGCGTTTTTGTACTGGCACGGGAATCCGCTAGAGTTCAACACGTCGCCGGGCCGCGAGAGCGGACCGAAACGACAAGCGGACGTAGCTCAGTTGGTAGAGCGCAACCTTGCCAAGGTTGAGGTCGCGAGTTCGAGCCTCGTCGTCCGCTCGAAGGAAGAGGGGGCTCCCGGCCCCCTGCACTCCTGGTGGAGTGGCCGAGAGGCGAGGCAACGGCCTGCAAAGCCGTCTACACGGGTTCAAATCCCGTCTCCACCTCCAAGGACGATTAGCTCAGCGGGAGAGCGCTTCCCTGACACGGAAGAGGTCACTGGTTCAATCCCAGTATCGTCCACTGGATCTTCCCGGAGATCCACCCGCGCGATTAGCTCAGCGGGAGAGCGCTTCCCTGACACGGAAGAGGTCACTGGTTCAATCCCAGTATCGCGCACGCAGTGCCCATGATCCGCTGCATTCGGTGGTCATGGTCCCGAGGACGATTAGCTCAGCGGGAGAGCGCTTCCCTGACACGGAAGAGGTCACTGGTTCAATCCCAGTATCGTCCACATCACACCGGAGCCCCTGGCCGTTCGACGGCCGGGGGCTTCGTCGTGCGTGGGCGTCTCAGGACGAGAACAGCATGTGCCCGAAGCCCTTGTTGCGGTGGTGACCGTGGTGGCCGTGGTGCCCGTGCGGGGCGCCCCAGGCGGGGGCCGGCGGGGCGGGGTAGGCCTGCGGGGCGGGCGGGGGCGGTGGGCCCGGCTGGGACCACTGGGCCTCCAGACGGGTCAGCGACTCCAGCTCGCCGTAGTCGAGGAAGATCCCTCGGCAGCCGCTGCACTGCTCTATCTGGACACCGTTGCGGTTGTACGTGTGCATCGGCGCATGGCACTTCGGACACTGCATGGTCGTTCAACTCCTCGCCCGTCGGTGCTGCTTCGCGTCTCGCCAGGACAGACTCCGTCCCGCCCTGGTCGGTTGCACCCTACTTCGCGCGGTCCTGCGCCAAGTGCGGCGGGATGGCGGACATGCGCCCGCAGGCGTCCAGGACCGCCTGCTCCACCTCGTCCAGGGGCCGTCCGGCCGCGACCGCCTTGGTCACGGACCGGGCCGCGGTCTGCACGGTGAGGGCGCGGGCCGGGACGTCCAGGGCGGGCCAGGGGTCGCCGTCGGCGGGTACGGCCGGGCCGCCGGCCGCGCGATAGGCGGCGAGGAACCGGGTCCAGGCGTCGGGCGGGAGCAGGCCGCAGGCGTACCAGGCGGCGGGGCGGGCGAGGTCCCAGGCCGGGACGCCGACGCCGAGGTCGTCCACGTCGATCAGCAGCCAGGGACCGTCGGGGACGGGGTGGCGCAGGAGCTGGCCGAGGTGGAGGTCGCCGTGGCAGAGGGTGGTGGTGTCGGGCATGGGGGCCTCGGCGCGGGCCCAGGCGGGGAGGGTGTCCCAGGCGCGCAGCACGGCGGCGATGGCGGAAGGCGCTCCGGCGGTTTGGCGGAGCCGGGCGACGGCGCGGGCCGCCTTGACCGGACCGCGCATGGGCGGCAGACCCGCGGGGGCGGGGACGCGGTGGAGGCGGGCGAGGAGCGTCGCGGCGGCTTCCCAGGGGGCGGCGTCCGGGTCGTCCGGGTCGACGGGGGTGCCGTAGGGCCAGAGTGTGACCAGGCGGCCGTGCAGGTCGAGCGGGGCCGGGGCGAGCGGGGGCAGCAGGATGCCGGGGTGACTCGCGGCGACGGCGAGCCGGCCGGTCAGCTCGGCGGGGACGGTGCCCGGGGGGTGGGCCTTGGCGACGGTGTCGCCGTGGCGTACGACGGTGCCGTCGGGGCGGTCCGCGAGGGTGGCCGCGCCGCAGGGGCAACGCGCGGGGCCGGCATGCGCGCGCTCCCGGGCCGTGGCGGTGAGGGCGGGTATGAGCCGGTGGTCCGGGGCGAGCGTCACGGGGTGAGGGTACGCCGGGGCGCAGGGGCGGGTTCCCGAGTGCCCGGAGTCGGTGTCAGGCCCGGGAGGAGGCAAGGTCGGGAACGCCGGGGTGGCTTCGCCCGCTCCCGGCGTCAGCGGCGGGCCGGGGGGATGCACCGTCCGGAGCGGCGGAGTGGGTGCACGGTCCGGAGCGCGGGGTGGCCCCGCACGCCATCGGCGTCGGGCGCCGGGCCGGATGAATGCACCTTCCGGAGCGGCTTCGCACGCTCCCGGAGTCCGCACCAGGCCGGTCGGATGCACGGTCCGGACCGGCGGAGTGGATGCACGGTTCCGGCGCGGCGGCCTGGGCCTCGCACACTCCCGACGTGCGCACCGGGCCAGGTGGACACACGGTCCGGACCCCGCGGAGTGAATGGGCGGTCAGGGCGCGGCGGCCCGGGCCTCGCACACTCCCGACGTCCGCACCGGACCGGGTGATTGCACCGTCCGCAGCGGCGGGCTGACCCCGCAGGCTCTCGGCATGCGCACCGGACACGGTGAATACACCGTCCGGAACGGCGGAGTGGCCTCGTATGCTCTCGCCTTCGATCCGCCAGGGGGTTCCCCTGCCCCCCCCCCCCCCCGCGCGGTAGGCCGTCGTCGGGGAAAAGCAATGCCGGCGCAGCTCCCCAGCTGCGCCGGCATTTGTGCCGTCCGCCGCACCCCCGTCCCCACGGGGTTTCATGGGTGGATGTCCCCGCCCGGACCGCTCTTCCGGGCCTGGGGTCGCCGCTCAGCGCCCCAGCATCTCTCCCACGGACGACGCCTGTGTGGCCACTGTCTCCCACCCGTCGAAGACGAGGAGGAGCAGGGCCGCCAGGGGAAGGGCCATCAGCGTCGCCACCACGGGGTGGCGACGGCCCTGGCGGCGCGGGCGGAACGCGGCGGCGTACACCTTGCGTCCCTCCTCGCGGATCAGCGTCCGCGGTGCCGTGTGGGCCATGGTCCCTCTCCTGACCTGCTTTGTTGTCGTTGACAGCGGCGGGTGTCTGACCTCGGGGGACGAGTGCTGCACCCGCCGCTTGACCTCAAATCTAGGCGCGCGGCCCCTCCCGGGCGTCATGCCCTCGTACCGATTGCCGGGCCTCCCGGAGGATGAGCCGTCCCACGCGATGTACTCCCCTGGGTGGAGACACCGGCCGGTGTCTCAGGGTCTTCCCCGACGGGACGACCGGATCATCCCGCTTTCTCCGAGCTCTCCTCCCGCGGAACCGGCTGTTCCACGAGCGCCAGCACCCGGTTCGCCATGAACCGCGCCGTACGTACGACTGCCCCGGTTCGCGTGACTTCGCTCACTTCCACGACACCCCGGCGCACCGCCGTCTCCACCCTGCGGCCGGCCCGGCTCGCCACCACCTCGTACGTACGCGTCGTGTCCCCGGCATCCACGACTATCTCCACGCGATCACCCTTCACAGGACCAATCCCCCTTCTGCGACGGGTGGTTGGGATCACGCACGGCGCGAAGTCCGCCTCCCCGCGCCCTCCCTGACCACCTTTCAATTCTCCCACCGACCACTGACAATCCATCACTCCGAGAGGGCGCGGCCTCTGCGCGCGGGCGGCCGTGGAAACGTAAGCTGTGGCTCGTCACAGGACCGGGCAGCGGGGATGAACATGGCGATGATGCGCCTGAGGCGCGAGGACCCGCGCGTCGTCGGCTCGTTCAAGCTTCACAGACGGCTGGGCGCGGGCGGGATGGGCGTGGTCTACCTGGGCTCCGACAAGAAGGGGCAGCGGGTCGCGCTCAAGGTCATCCGGCCCGATCTCGCGGAGGACCAGGAGTTCCGCTCGCGGTTCGCCCGTGAGGTCTCGGCGGCCAGACGGATCCGCGGCGGCTGCACGGCCCGGCTCGTGGCCGCCGACCTCGACGCGGACCGCCCCTGGTTCGCCACCCAGTACGTGCCCGGCCCGTCCCTGCACGACAAGGTCGCCGCCGAGGGGCCGCTCGGTGCGGCGGACGTCGCCGCCGTCGGTGCCGCCCTGTCGGAGGGCCTGGTCGCGGTGCACGAGGCCGGGGTCGTGCACCGGGATCTGAAGCCGTCCAACATCCTGCTGTCCCCGAAGGGGCCGCGGATCATCGACTTCGGCATCGCCTGGGCGACCGGTGCCTCGACGCTGACCCACGTGGGCACGGCCGTCGGCTCGCCGGGCTTCCTCGCGCCGGAGCAGGTGCGCGGGGCGGCCGTCACCCCGGCCACGGACGTGTTCTCGCTGGGCGCCACCCTCGCCTACTGCTCGATGGGCGACTCGCCCTTCGGGCACGGCAGTTCCGAGGTGATGCTGTACCGGGTGGTGCACGAGGAACCGCAGTTGCAGGGCGTACCCGACGCACTGGCCCCGCTGGTGCGGGCGTGCCTGGCGAAGGACCCCGAGGAACGGCCCAGCACGCTCCAACTGTCGCTGCGGCTCAAGGAGATCGCGGCCCGCGAGTCCCAGGACCTGACCGGCGTCCGGCCACCCGCGCCACGCGGGGGCGACGCCGAACGGCCCGCCGACACCTACCCCGACCGCGGCCGGGGCCGGCAGGCCCCGGGGACGTCCGGTGGCCAGCGGGGCCGGGGCACTCCCCCGCCCCGAGGTGGCGCTCCGGCGCGGGACGGCGTCACGCCGGCCGACGGCGGCCCGGCGTCCCAGGGCGGAACCGGTCCGCGGGGCGCGTCCCGGGCGTCCGGCACCGGCAACCGGCCGTCGGGCGGCGGTCAGCGCGGCCGGACCCCGGTGCGCGGTGGCGCCGCACGCGGCGGCACCCCGTCGCGGTCGGGTGCGCGGCCGACGCCCACCGGGCGCAACGGGACGCGGCCGGGCAGCGGCAGCCGGTCCGGCCCGCACAGCGGCACCGGGCGCCCGGCGCCCCGGAACACCGGGACCGGGCTGCGGCCCGCCAATCCGCGGCTGCTGCGCCAGCGCCTCTTCGTGTTCGTCGTGGTCACCCTGCTGGTGGCGGTGGGCATCGCCCTGGTGCAGGGCTGCCAGGGCCCGGCGCGTGGGCTCGGCGGCGACGGGGCGGGCGTACGGCAGGAGCACGTCCAGCCGGACCCCGGGCCGCGCGGGTACCGGCCGTAGCGCGCGGGCCGCGGGCCGTCACAGACGCGGCATGATCCGCTCGAAGAACGCGCGGTCGCCGTCGAAGACCGGGTCCAGGGCCAGGAACTCCTCCGGGGTGACCCAGCGGGTGTCGGCGACCTCGACCGGGTCGGGCACGACCTCTCCCGTGTCCGCCCGGGCGGTCCACCAGTGGAGGCGGAAGCGGAGGTCGTCGGTCTCCGACTCCCAGACCTTCCGCAGGGGTACGACGGTGAGGCCGACCTCCTCGCGGACCTCCCGGACGACCGCCTGCTCCTGGGTCTCGCCCGGTTCGACCTTGCCGCTGAGCGGCTGCCAGTAGCCGGGGCGGGCGACGCCCGGGCCGCGCCGGATCGCGAGCAGGCGCCCACCGCGCAGGAGTACGGCGACGACGGCCTCGCGCTGCTCCATGGGCGGGCTCTACACCCGGGGGCGGCCGGTGGCCACCGCGTAGAAGGCGACGGCGGCCGCCGCACCCACGTTGAGGGAGTCCACCCCGTGGGACATGGGGATGCGGACCCATTCGTCGGCGGCGACCAGGGCCTGTGTGGACAGGCCGTCGCCCTCGGCGCCGAGCATGAGGGCCACCCGGTCCATGGTGTGCGGGGCGGCCTCGTCGAGGGACCGGGCCTTCTCGTCGGGGGTGAGGGCGAGGAGCGTGAACCCCGCCTCGCGGACCGACTCCAGGCCCTTGGGCCAGGTGTCGAGGCGGGCGTACGGCACGGAGAACACCGCGCCCATGGAGACCTTCACGCTGCGGCGGTACAGGGGGTCGGCGCAGTCCGGGGAGAGCAGGACCGCGTCCATGCCGAGGGCGGCGGCGGAGCGGAAGATCGCACCGATGTTGGTGTGGTCGTTGACCGACTCCATGACGACGACGCGGCGGGTGGTCCCCAGCAGGTCGGCCGCCGTGGGCAGGGGCTTGCGCTGCATGGAGGCGAGGGCGCCGCGGTGCACGTGGTATCCGGTGACCCGCTCGGCCAGTTCCGGGCTGACGGCGTAGACGGGGGCGGGGAGTTCGTCGATGACGTCGCGCATGACGTCGACCCACTTCGCCGAGAGCAGCATGGACCGCATTTCGTAGCCCGCCTCCCTTGCCCGGCGGATGACCTTCTCGCCCTCGGCGATGAACAGGCCCTCGGCGGGTTCGCGCTTGCGGCGCAACTCCACGTCGGTCAGGCCGGTGTAGTCGCGCAGGCGAGGGTCGTCGGGGTCCTCGACGGTGATGAGATCGGCCACAGGGTGATACTGCCTTGTCCTGGGTGCGGTGCCAACGGCTGGGTACGGGTTGTGTTACCCGGGGTTACTTCCGGGGTGCGCCGGGTGCCGGGCCGACCTTGACGACATCGCCGATGACGATGACCGCCGGGGGCTTCACGTCCTCGGTCCGCACCGTCTCCCCGACGGTCGCCAGGGTGGCGTCGACACGGCGCTGGCCGGCCGTGGTGCCCTCCTGGATCAGGGCGACGGGCGCGTCCGGGGACTTGCCGTGGGCGATGAGCGTCTCGGCGACCTTCCCGATCGTGCCGACGCCCATGAGGATCACCAGGGTGCCCGTCAGCTTGGCCAGGGACGGCCAGTCGACCAGGGAGCGCTCGTCGTCGGGGGCGATGTGGCCGCTGACGACGGTGAACTCGTGGGCGACGCCCCGGTGGGTGACCGGGATGCCGGCGGCGCCGGGCACCGAGATGGAGCTGGAGATGCCGGGCACGACCGTGCACGGGATGCCGGCCTCGGCCAGCGCCTGCACCTCCTCCATGCCGCGCCCGTAGACGAAGGGGTCCCCGCCCTTCAGCCGTACGACGGACTTGCCCTGCTTGGCGTACTCGATCAGGGCCTCGTTGATGGCCTCCTGGGCCATGAACCTGCCGTAGGGGAGCTTGGCCGCGTCGATGACCTCGACGTTCGGGGAGAGCTCGGCGAGCAGGTCGCGCGGGCCGAGGTGGTCGGTGATGACCACGTCGGCCTCGCCGAGCAGGCGGCGGCCGCGCACGGTGATCAGGTCCGGGTCGCCGGGGCCGCCGCCGACCAGGGCGACTCCGGGCGTGCGGGTGCGGTGGTGCGGGGCGACCAGCGTGCCGTCGCGCAGGCCCTCGACGACGGCGTCGCGGATGGCGGCGGTGTGGCGGGGGTCGCGGCCGCGGGCGTCGGTGGTGAGGACGGCGACCGTGACGCCCTCGCTGTGGCCGGTCGCCGGGGTCCAGGCGGTGGCCTGGTCGGCGTCGTCGGAACGGACGCACCACACGCGGTGGCGTTCCGCTTCCGCCGAGGCCCGGGTGTTGGCCTCCGCGTCACTGGTGGCGATCAGGGCGTACCAGGCGTCCGCGAGGTCCCCCTCCTCGTACCGGCGCCGCTGCCAGGTGATCTCGCCGGCGTCCGCCATCGCCTCGACCGAGGGGGTGGCCTCCGGGGACACCAGGAGGACGTCCGCGCCGGCGGCGACGAGCGCCGGGAGGCGGCGCTGGGCGACCTGGCCGCCGCCGAGGACGACCACGCGGCGGCCGGTGAGGCGGAGGCCTACGGGGTAGGCGGGGTGTTCGGCCATGAGGGTGCGGCTCCTGTTGACGGCGGTGCGGTAGCCCTGACGTGCGGATTTTAATGGGCAGGCGGAAGGGCGGCTCGGGTGGTCCAGTGGCTGGGCACGACGGCCGGGTGCCGGACACGGTCCGTGCCCACCCGCTCCGCCGCGCGGAACGGATGGGCACGGATCAGCGGGGGCTCCGGGAGCCCTACTTCTCGGTCACGCCCGCCGAGTCGAACGTCGCCACCTCGTGCATGGCCCGGGCCGTGCTCTGCACCAGGGGCAGCGCCAGCAGGGCACCAGTGCCCTCGCCGAGGCGCAGGTCGAGGTCGACCAGGGGACGCAGGCCCAGCTTGTTCAGGGCCGCCACATGGCCCGGCTCGGCGCTGCGGTGACCCGCGATGCACGCGGCCAGGACCTCCGGGGCGATGGCGCGGGCGACCAGGGCGGCGGCGCCGGCGCTGACGCCGTCGAGGATCACCGGGGTGCGCAGGGACGCCCCGCCGAGGAGCAGGCCGACGATGGCGGCGTGCTCGAAGCCGCCGATCGCCGCGAGCACGCCGACCGGGTCGGCCGGGTCCGGCTGGTGCAGTTCGAGGGCGCGGCGGACGACCTCGGTCTTGCGGGCGAGGGTCTCGTCGTTGATGCCGGTGCCCCGGCCCGTGACCTCGGCCGGGTCCGCGCCCGTGAAGACGGAGATCAGGGCGGCGGAGGCGGTGGTGTTCCCGATGCCCATCTCGCCCGTGAGCAGGGCCTTGTTGCCGGCCGCGACCAGGTCGCGGGCCGTCTCGATGCCCACCTCGATGGCCTGCTTGGCCTCCTCGCGGGTCATCGCCGGGCCGGTCGTCATGTCGGACGTGCCACCCCGGATCTTGCGGGGCAGCAGGCCCGGCGTGGCCGGCAGGTCGGCGGCGACACCGACGTCGACGATGCACACCTCGGCGCCCACCTGGGTGGCGAAGGCGTTGCAGACGGCGCCGCCGCCGAGGAAGTTGGCCACCATCTGGGCCGTGACCTCCTGCGGCCAGGGGGTCACCCCCTGGGCGTGGACGCCGTGGTCGCCGGCGAAGATCGCGACGGCCGCGGGCTCCGGGATGGGCGGCGGGCACTGGCGGGACAGGCCGGACAGCTGGGCGGAGATGATCTCCAGCATGCCCAGGGCACCGGCCGGCTTGGTCATGCGCTTCTGGCGCTCCCACGCCTCGCCGAGCGCCTTGGCGTCCAGCGGGCGGATCTGCGCCACGGTCTCGGCGAGCAGGTCGTGCGGTTCCTCTCCGGGCAGTGCGCGTCGGCCGTACGTCTCCTCGTGCACGACCCACGACAGCGGGCGGCGCTTGGACCAGCCCGCCTGCAGCAGCTCGGGCTCGTCCGGGAACTCGTCGACGTAACCGACGCACAGATAGGCGATGACCTCGAGGTGCTCGGGCAGCCCGAGCGCGCGCACCATCTCGCGCTCGTCGAAGAAGCTGACCCAGCCGACGCCGAGGCCTTCGGCGCGGGCGGCGAGCCAGAGGTTCTCCACGGCCAGGGCGGCCGAGTACGGGGCCATCTGGGGTTGGGTGTGGCGGCCGAGGGTGTGGCGGCCGCCGCGGGTCGGGTCGGCGGTGACGACGATGTTCACCGGCGTGTCGAGGATGGCCTCGATCTTCAGTTCCTTGAACTGCTTGGCCCGGCCCTTGGGGAGGGACTTCGCGTACGCGTCGCGCTGGCGCATGGCCAGTTCGTGCATCGCGCGCCGCGTGTCGGCGGAGCGGATGACGACGAAGTCCCAGGGCTGCGAGTGGCCGACGGAGGGCGCGTGGTGGGCGGCCTCCAGGACCCGGAGCAGCACCTCGTGCGGGATGGGGTCGCTGCGGAAGCCGTTGCGGATGTCGCGGCGTTCGCGCATGACCTTCAGGACGGCCTCGCGCTCGGCGGGGTCGTAGGGCGGTGCGGCCGGGCCGGTGGACTCGGGTGCCTCTGTCACTGCGGGCGCGCCCTCTCCCTCTAGACGTTCCTGGTCCGCCAGGTCTTCCTGTTCGGCGGCCCGGGTGTCCAGGTCGTCGGCGTTCTGCGCGAGTTCGGCGTCGCCGTCACGGGGGGCGGGGACCAGGGCGACGGGTTCCGCCGCGCCGGGCTGCGCGGGCTGGGACTGCTGCGGGCCCTGGACCGGCTGACCGCCCTGCTCGTCCGCGGGGGCGGCGGGCAGGACGACGGTGACGTCCTCGCCCGGGCCGCCCGGGGTTCCGGCGGTGGGGGCCGGGGACTCGGCGGCGGCGGCCGCGGCCTCCGCGGTGGGAGCCGGGGAGGCCGGCTCGGGGGCCTGCGGGGGTGCGGTCGCCGGCTCGGCCGGGGCCGGGGGCGTCGTCTCGGGGGCGGCCTCCGGCGTGGCGGCCTGCGGGGCGGGTGCGGCGGGGGCCGGGGCGGCGAGGGCCTCGGCGGGGGCCGGGGTGCCGGTGGCTTCGACCGTTTCGGCCGGGGCCGGAGCCGGGGTGCCGACGGGCGGTGCGGCTTCCGTGGGGGCCGGGGCGGCGGGGGCCTCGGCAGCGGGAGCCGCCGGGGCCGTTGCCGGGTCGCCGGGGGCCTCGGGGGTGAGGGTCTGAGGAGCTGTCATCTCGGGCTGGGGTGCTGATGCCTCGGGGTCGGCCGGCGGGGTGGGCTGCGCCGGGAGTTGTGCGCCGGGGTCGCCGACGGTGGCGATCGCTTCCTGTGCGACGGCTTCGGCGGCAGGGGCGGCCGGGGTGGGGGCGGGGGCCTCGGGAGCGTCCGGTACTGCCGGTGCTGTCGGGGCTGCGGCTGCGGTCTCGGTGACGTCCGGGGCCGCGGAGGGTGCTGCGGCGTGAGCAGGGGTGTCGGGGCCGACCGGTGCCTGCGCGGCGAGGTCGGCGCCCGGCTGCTGCGCGGCGGCTTCCGGGCTGACGGCGTCCGGTGCGGACGGTGCGGCGTCCGGTGCGTGCGGTGCTGCGTCAGGTGCGTGCGGGGCGGCATCCGGTGCCGGCGTGGCGGCATCCGGCGTCTGTGCTGCGGCGTCCGGTGCGGGCGCCGCAGGTACGGGACCGTCGGCCGGCGCCTCGGACACGGCCTCCGGCGATGTCACGGCGGTCTGCTCGGGCCCGGTGGCGGCCTCCGGGAACGGAACCGCCTCGGGGGCCGCTCCGGCTTCCGGAGCGGGGGCGGTCGCCGGGCCCTGTTCGGCACCGGCGGCCACGCCCTGGACGGGGGCCTCGGGGAGACCGGTCACCGGTTCCGCCGCCTCCACGGCCCCGGCCGATCCGTCGACGACCGCGCCGGTGGCCTCATCCGGCAGCTGACCGGCAGCGGGCGCGGCGGCGGCCTCGGCGGGGACCGGCTGGGCCGCGTCCGGACCGACGGGGGCGGGCTCGCCCGCCCCGGGCAGGTCCTGCGCCGGCACGTCCTGCGCGGGCACGTCCTGCGCCGGCATGTCCTGCGCGGTCTCGGCATCGATGGCCTGGGGCGCGACCTGAGCCGCGGCGGCGGATTCGGTGGTGAGTCCCGGGTCCTGCACCGGCTCGGCCTCGGCAGCGGCCGGCCCGCCCGCCTCGGGGACGACCGACGCGAGGGCGCCCACGGCCGGATCCTGCACGGGGGCGGCGGCCCCGGCATCGGCGACCTGGACCGCTTCCGGAGCGGCGGCAGCGGGGTCGCCCCCGACCGCCATGCCCGGTACGGCCTCGGGGCCGGCGGCCTGCTCCGCCTCCTGGCCCGCCGGCTCCGGAGCGCCCGGGACCGTCGCGGTCTGCCCGGCCTCGGCGGCGGCCGCCTGGTCGGCCCCCGGGCCGACGGGCCCGGCGGGGTCGCCGGGAACCGCGGCGCCACCGTGCCCGGGCACCGCCTGCCCGGCCTCGGCGGCCTGCGCGGCGACCGGGGGCCACGCCTCGGCCACCTCTCCCGTCACCGCCTGCTGGGCCTCGGCCACCTGCGCGGAAGCGGCGAGCGCGGCCTCGGCCGCCTGCCCCGCGACCGCGTGCTGAACGTCGGGCCCTGCCTCGGCCACCGATCCGGCGGCCACCGGCCCGGCCCCGGCGACCGGCGCGGACGCCGCTGCACCGGGCTCCGTCGCCTGCGCCGGAACCCGCTGACCCGCCTCGGCCGCCACCCGCGTCACCACGGCCTGGGCCGCTCCCACGGGCCCCGCGGCCGGAACAACCGTTTCGGCAGGTGTCGCCCCTGCGCTCGGCTGGGGCTGTGCCATGGGCTGTGCGGCCCAGGGCGCCGCCGGGGCCGACGGCGCCTCGGCGGTGCGCGGGGCGTCGAGGTACTCGGGGCCGGGCGCCGGCACGGGCTGGCGTACCGGCGCGCCCGCGGGGCCCCGGTCGGCCAGGGAGCGGACCGGGCTGGCGGAGCTGTCGGGCAGCGGCGGCCCGAGGTGCAGCGGACGGCGCGGCGTGATGGGCGGGATCGGCGGCGGGTCCGGCAGGCGGACGCCGCTGAGGTCGACCGAGCCGCTGTCGCGGCCGGAGAGCTCGTGCGGGCCCGGCTCGTGCGCGGTCTCGGGGACCGGCTCCGGCGCGGGCGGGGCGACCTCGTGGCCCCAGGCGCCCTGGGCGCCCGGCAGCAGGAGGTCTTCGTCCTCGGCGGGGGGCTCGGAGAGGTAGGTGTACGAACCGTGCGCGGCGCCCGGCTGTTCCACCATGCCTGCGTTCTCCGGCAGTCCCTCGCCCGGGACCTGGCCGGTGTCGGTCATGCGTACCCCTCGCCCATCGGTTAGTGCTCCTACGACCAGCTCACCCGGAACGGCGCACCGACCGCCCCACAGTGAAGAACGAGCGTGCGTCCCCAGCGGCACGAACGCCCGCCCGGAAAAGGCGACAAAGCCATTCACTGGCATTGTTGCGGCCGTGGCACCCTCACGGCAGCTTGATCCGCGACGGTTCCGCTGTGGACTGCGCCACGTTGCGCGTCCTTCGGTTCTGCCGTACCACACCCACCCCAAACCGGGCGGGTTTTCCGGACATTGACCGACGAACTGCCGGATGTCCGCGTGCGGTGCAGCGATCGGCCAGCCTACCGCGCGCAGTACGACAAACCGATCACGGGGACGGTCGCGGGGTCAGGCGCCGCGCTTCGGCAGAACGCCGCTGAGCAGGAACGCGACGCTCCGTTCCTTCTCCGTCCAGGCCCGGGTGTCGAGTTCGACGGACTGCAGCAGGGCGCACTCGACGCCGTAGCCGTGCTCCGTCAGGTCGCGGCCGATGAGTTCGGCGGCGTCGCGGGTGGCGGCGTGCGTGACGATGCGCTGCGGGCGCCGGTCGGCGACGGCCGAGACGACGGCCGCTCCCCCGCCGCCGACGCGGACGACGTCCGGTTCGGGGAGGTTCTCCAGGACGTGCGGGGCGGTGCCGTGCACGATCTGGAGCTGGACGCCGAGGCGCCGGGCGGTCGCGTCGGTGCGGGCGCAGGCGGCGCGGTCGCTGTCGACGGCGAGGACGGCGGCGCCGGCGCGGGCGGCCTCGACGGCGAAGGCGCCGCTGCCGCAGCCGATGTCCCACACGAGGTCGCCGACGCGGGGTCCGAGACGGGCGAGTTGGGAGGCGCGCAGCAGCTGGGTCTCGCCCTCACCGAGGTCGCCGCCGTAGGCCTCGGCGGGCAGGGACCAGCCGCGCGGCCCGGCGGACGGGTCGCGCCCGGCGAGCCAGCCGCCGGCCTCCCCCGCCGTGTCGGGCCGGGTGGGGCCGCCGAGGACGATGACGACGTTGGGGTCGCGCCAGGTGTGGTCGGCGGCCTTGTCGGAGGTGACGATGGTGACGCGCTCGTGGCCGGTGCCCAGTTCCTCGCAGATGACGAAGGAGCGGTGGACTCCTTCGAGGAGCAGGCCGAGTTCGGCGGGACCGGCGCCCGGTGAGGTGAGTACGGCCACCTTGGGGTGGGCGCGGCACACGTTCACGGCGCGTCGCAGCGTACGGGGGTGTGCGACGACCACTTGGGCGTCGTCCCAGGGCATGCCGGCGCGGGCGAAGGCGGTGGCGACGGAGGAGACGCCGGGGACGACCTCCACCTCCAGGCCGAACTCGGGGGCGCGCAGGGTGCGTACGACACCGAAGAAGCCGGGGTCGCCGTCGGCGAGCACGACGGCCGTGCCGCGGTGGGCGGCGATGCGGCGGGCGGCGAGGGCGACGCTGCCGAGGCGGATGCGCTCGGCGCCCGCGGGTACCTCGGGGAGTGCCAGGTGGTGGGCGGCGCCCGCCACGAGGGTCGCGGCGCCCAGTGCGCCGCGTGCCGCTTCGGTCAGCGGCGAACCGTCCCAGCCGATCACCGTGACCCGGTCGGCCATCGTCGTCAGTCTCCCAGGGTTTTCGCAGGTCGTCCGTGCGTCGTTTCGGTGTGCAGCCCGCGGGCGGGCTCCGTGAGGGTACCCGGTGGAGGTTGCGGGGGAAGCGGCGGTGCCGTCGTCGCCGTCGTCCGCCGGGTGGTTCCGGTCAGTTCCAGTCGCCGAAGGACGTGAATCCGCCGGGCAGCTGGTCGCCGACGCCTTCCAGGTCCTCGGGGAGCAGGCTCCAGACGATGAGGTCGGTGCGCACCTCGGTCCACTCGCCGCTGTCGGTGCGGGTCCGTGCTATCCAGGCGCCGCGCAGGACGCCCTCGCTGATGCAGCCGATCTTCTGGGCCACCTGCTGGGAGGCGGTGTTGTCGGCGGCGGTGCGCAGTTCCAGGCGCTCGAACTTCTGGTCGTCGAAGAGCCAGCGGGCGGTGACGAGCGCGGCCTCGGAGGCGTAGCCCTCGCCCCGGGCCCAGGGGGCGATGACGTAGGACATCTCGCTGGAGCGGATGCGCCAGTCGGTGTTCTTGAGGTGGATGATGCCGACCAGGCGCTGGGTGAGGAACTCGGTGACGGCGAAGACGATGCCGCGGCCCCCGGTCCGTTCGGCGGGGGCCTGTTCGGTGATCCAGGAGCGGGCGTGGGCCTCGGTGTAGGGCTGCGGGACGGAGGTCCAGGCGGTGACGAGCTCGTCGTTCATCATGTCGGCGAAGGCCTGGACGTCCGGCTCCTCGAAGGGGCGCAGGACCAACCGCTCCGTGCTGATGGAGACGTTGGGGAAGGTGCTCGTCATGCGCCGCTCCGTAACCTTCGGGAACCTTCGGAACCTGCTGAACTGCCCAGCATGCAGCATGAAAGCACTGATCCGCACCACGGGGCCCGCCCCCACCGGATGAGGGCGGACCCCGTGCCGTGCGGCTGCCGGGAGGGGCTCAGAAGGAGGCGAGCACCGAGCCGGCGTACTTGTCCTGGATGAACTTCTTCACCTCGGGGGAGGTGAGGAGCTTCGCGAGCTTCTTCACGCGCGGGTCGTCCTCGTTGCCCTTCTTCACGGCGAGGAAGTTGCCGTAGGGGTTGTTCTTCGGCGACTCCAGGACGAGGGCGTCCTGCGCGGGCTTGAGGTCGGACTCGATGGCGTAGTTGCCGTTGACGACGGCGGCGTCCACGTCGTCGAGGGAGCGCGGGGTCTGCGCCGCCTCCAGCTCCTTGAACTTGAGGTTCTTGGGGTTCTTGGTGATGTCGGAGGGGGTCGCCTCGTTGCCGACGCCCGCCTTGAGGGTGATGAGCCCGTTGGCCGCGAGGAGCTTGAGGGCACGGGCCTCGTTGACGGTGTCGTTGGGGATGGCGACGGTCGCACCGCTCTTCAGGTCGTCGGCCTTCTTCACCGTGCGGGAGTAGAGGCCGAGCGGCTCCAGGTGAACCGTGACGACGGGCACGATGTCGGTGCCGTTCTTCTTGTTGAAGTCGTCGAGGTACGGCTTGTTCTGGAAGTAGTTGGCGCCGACGGAGCCGTCCTGGGTCGCCGTGTTCGGCGTGACGTAGTCGGTGAACTCCTTGACCTCGAGGTCCAGCCCTTCCTTCTTCGCCAGGTTGTCCTTCACGTAGGTGAGGATCTCGGCGTGCGGGACGGGGCTGGCGGCGACGATCAGGGGTCCGTCGGTGGAGGAGGACGAGCTGTCGCCGCCGCAGGCGCTGAGCCCGAGGGTGAGGGCTCCGGCGGCGAGGACGGCGGTGGTGATCTTGGCGGTGTTACGCACGAAAAGTGCCTTTCCTTATGGCCTTGCGAGGGTGCGACCCCGTCATGGGTGGGACGGGGGGATCAGGAGGCGGCTTTGAGCAGCCGCAGTTTCGGGGCGGACCCGGAGTGGGCGCCGCGGCGGTGCAGGGAGCGGGCCGCGTAGTCGCCGGCGAACTGGATGAGGGAGATGACGACGGCGAGGATCGCGACCGTGATCCACATCAGCCCGGTCTCGAAGCGCTGGTAGCCGTAGCGGATGGCGATGTCCCCGAGGCCGCCGGCGCCGACCGTGCCCGCCATGGCCGAGTAGCCGATGAGGGCGACGACCGTGGTGGTGGTGCTGGAGATCAGCGACGGCAGGGACTCGGGGACGAGGACCTTGCGGACGATGGTCCAGGTGTTGCCGCCCATCGCCTGCACGGCCTCGACGAGCCCGTGGTCCACCTCGCGCACGGCCGTCTCGACCAGCCGCGCGAAGAACGGGATGGCGCCGACGGCGAGCGGCACGATGGCGGCCTCGCGGCCGATGGTCGTGCCGGTGATCCAGCGGGTGAAGGACATCAGCGCGACCATCAGGATGATGAACGGCAGCGAGCGCGCGATGTTCACGACCTGCCCGATGACCTTGTTGGCGGCGAGGTTCTGCAGCAGGCCGCCGCGGTCGGTCAGGACCAGCAGGATGCCGAGCGGGAGTCCGCCGACGACGGCGATCAGCGTGGACCAGCCGACCATGTAGAGCGTGTCCCAACACGCCTGTTCCAGCAGCGGCTGCATCTCGGACCAGGTCACTTGGCACCTTCCTTCACCAGCGGGGTCTCGTGGCCCGGGACGTCGATCTGCAGGCCCTGTTCGCGCAGGAAGCCGATCGGTACGACGTTGTCCTCGTAGCGGCCGGGCAGTTCGATGCGCATCCGGCCGACCTGGAGGCCGCCCACGGTGTCGATGGCGGCACCGAGGATCGATATGTCGATGTTGTAGGTACGGGCGAGCTGCGAGATGACGGGCTGGGTGGCGCTCTCGCCCTGGAAGGTGACGTCGACGACGGTGCGGTCGGCCCCGGAGGCCTCGCCGTCGAGGGGGAACAGCGCGGCGGCCAGTTCCGAGCCGGGGGTCGCCAGCAGTTCGCTGACCGTGCCCGACTCGACGATGCGGCCGTTCTCCATGAGCGCCGCCGAGTCGCAGACCGACTTCACGACGTCCATCTCGTGCGTGATGAGCAGCACGGTCAGGCCGAGCTGCCGGTTCAGGTCGCGCAGCAGCGCCAGGATCGACCGGGTGGTCTCCGGGTCCAGGGCGCTGGTCGCCTCGTCGGAGAGCAGCACCTTGGGGTCGCCGGCCAGGGCGCGGGCGATGCCGACGCGCTGCTTCTGGCCGCCGGAGAGCTGGGCCGGGTAGGCCCCCGCCTTGTCGGCGAGGCCGACCAGGTCGAGCAGTTCCAGGGCCTTGCGGGAGCGCTCCCTGCCGGACTTGCCCAGGATCTCCAGGGGCAGTTCGACGTTGTCCTGGACGGTCCGGGAGGACAGCAGGTTGAAGTGCTGGAAGACCATGCCGATGCGGCTGCGCGCCCGGCGCAGTTCCTTCCCGGCGCGCGGGCCGCGGCCGGCCAGGGCGGTGAGGTCCTGGCCGTCGACGCTCACGGTGCCGGAGGTGGGGCGTTCCAGCAGGTTGACGCAGCGGATGAGCGAGGACTTGCCGGCGCCGGACTGGCCGATGACGCCGTACACCTCGCCTTCGCGGACGTGCAGGTCGACGCCGTCCAGGGCGGTGACCTCGCGGCCGCGTGCACGGTAGACCTTGGTGAGGTCCGTGGTGGTGATCACGTGGGTTTCCGTCACAGTCGAGTGCGCGGGCGTGGGTGGTCCCGGGCACGGGTGCGTTCGTTCGGGGACGCGGCACGGTTCTCGCGGGGGCGTGGAACCGGAGAGAACATGTGCGCGGGCGGCTCGGGTCACGCGGCGCTCAGGGCGCGCGGACGGGCCGCGGTCTCGCTTCGGGGCGCGAGCTCAGGGGTGGTGCAGGGGCCCTCTAGCAGGCGCACATTCGACACATACAACGAGCACCGGGCGTCATGGTCGCCTCGGTCGCCAGGATGCGGTCGCTCGTCGTGGTCATGCGGTCAGTAAAACACGCGTACGGTCCTGACCGGCCGCCGGTGTCCGGATGCTGGACAGCGGCGGACAGGCGGTGTGCTCCTCAGGCGCGCGGGAAGATCTCCACGCCCTCCTCCGTGACCAGTGCGGACAGGGCCGACAGGTCCTCCACGACCAGGTCGGCCCGGAGTTCGTGGGCCCGGTGGGTTGTGGTCAACGCCACGGTGGTCATCCCGGCGGCACGGCCTGCGGCGAGACCGGCGGGGGCGTCCTCGAAGACGACGCAGTCGGCGGGGTCGACGCCGAGGGTGCGGGCGGCGAGCAGATAGGGCTCGGGATCGGGCTTGCCGCGCATGATGTCGTCGGCGGCGACGAGCGTCTTGGGCAGGATGCCGACGGCGCCGAGCCGGGCCTCGGCGAGCCGCCGGGTGGCGGAGGTGACGACGGCCCAGCGCTCGGCGGGCAGGGAGTCGAGGAAGGCCCGGGTGCCGGGCAGCAGGTGCACCCCGCCGTTCGGGACGTCGTCGACCTCCAGGTCCTCGATCCGGGCGACGGCCTCCGGCACGATCCCGGCGGGCAGCAGGTCGGCGGCTATCTCGGCGGCCGGCCGTGCAGCTCGACGCGCGCGAACTCCTCGGGGGTGATGCCGTACTCCGCGGCCCACCGGGCCCAGCAGCGGTCCACCGAGGCGAGGGAGGAGACCAGGGTTCCGTCGTTGTCGAACAGCAGGGCGTGCGCGCGGATCTTCATGTGCTCGACCCTACGGTGCGGGCCGGGGCCGGAGGCATCGGGCCTTTTCGGCCGTAATAAGGTCGCTGCATGCTCACTGTCCTGACGCTGGTGACCGGCGTCGCCGCGCTGCTGCTCGCCGCCTGGTGCGGCTGGGCGGCCTACCGTGACCAGCCGACGAAGGACTGGCACTTCATCGGGATGGCCGTGGTCACGCTGCTGTCGCTGGTCCAGCTGGTGGTCGGGATCGTGCTGCTGGCGCAGGGCGAGAAGCCGGAACAGGGCACGACGATCTTCGTGGCGTATCTGCTGGGGGCGTTCGCGTGCGTGCCCGCGGCGGGGTTCATGTCGCTGGCCGAGCGGACCCGGTGGGGCTCGGTGACGGTCGCCGCGGGTGGCGTGGTGCTGGCGGTGCTGGAGGTGCGGCTCCATGACATCTGGGGAGGCTGAGGTGAGCCGGCGGCGGCTGGCCTCCGGACCGGGCACGCTGCTGGTGTGGCTGTACGGCGTGATGGTCGTGGGGGCGGTGTCGCGCTCGGCGTATCAGATCGCGACGGAGTTCGACCGGGCGCCGCTGGCGTACTCGCTGTCGGCCGTGGCCGGTGTCGTCTACGGGTTCATCACGTACTCGCTGGTGCGGGGCGGGGAGACGGCACGGAAGGCCGCGCTGGCGTGCTGTGCGGCCGAGCTGGTGGGTGTGCTGACGGTGGGGACGTGGACGTTGATCGAGCCGTCGGCGTTCCCGGACGCGACCGTCTGGTCGGACTTCGGGATGGGGTATCTCTTCATCCCCGTGCTCCTGCCGCTGACAGCCATCTACTGGCTGCGGACCTCACGAGCGCGTGAAGGGGATGCCGCCTGAGGTGACCAGGCGGCTGCGGGCCGTGCGTGGTTGCTCGCGCCCACGCGGCGGAGCCGCACATGGACGCAGCCCCGCGCCCCTGCAGGGCGTAGCTCAAGCCGTCGCCGCGTAGGTGCTCGCCGGCTTCTCCAGGACGATCATCGGTACGCCGTCCGCGCCCTGGGACGTGCCCACCGTCTCGTAGCCGACCTTGCGGTAGAGGCGGAGGTTGCCCTCGCTGCGGTGGCCCGTGTGCAGGCGGAAGCGGGTCGCGCCGTGCTGGTCGGCCAGGGCGGCCTCGGCCGCGCGCAGCAGGCGGGCGCCGATGCCGTGGCCCTGGAGGCGGGGGTGGACGCAGAGCTTGCCGATCGCGGCGGCGCCGTCCTCGGTGACCGAGCCGCGGACCGAGCCGACGACCTCCTCACCGAGCCGGGCGACGAAGACGCAGTCCCGGGCGACCTCCTCGCGGACCGAGTCGAGGGTTTGGACCAGCGGGTCGATGCGGTAGTTCCCGTACAGCGCGGCCTCCGTCTGGAAGCACAGGTACTGCAGCCTGAAGATCTGCTCCGCGTCCTGCTCGGTCGCCGCAGAGATGATCACGCTCATGCCCATGTGCGCACGCCTCCCGCTCATCTGATCACCGGTGGTCCCCCACTCCTATCCCCGTCCTCAGCGGGCCGCAACCTCCGGTGTGAGCAATCTGCGCAGACATCCCAGACATCTGGAACGTTCCGGACCAAGACTCCCCTGTGAGATACCCAACTCCCCTGCGATTTCCCGGTATGTCAGGTCCTTCGGTGAGAGCAGGGCCTCCATGAGCCGGGGGCAGCGGCCCGGCAGGCGACGTACGGCCGCGCGCAGGGCCCGGCCGCGGGCCGCGGCGAGGGCGAGCTGCTCGGGGTCGCGGTCTGCGTCGTCAACCGGTTCGTGGGCGTACGGCCGTTCGAGGCGGCTCCGGCGGCGGCTGCGGCGCGCCTCGGAGCGGACGGCCCGGCGGAGCCATTCCTCGGGGTCGACCGGCGGGCCGTCGGCGTCGAGGCGCTCCAGTAGGCGGAGCCAGACCGCCTGTTCCAGATCGCCGGGTTCGGTTCCGGCGGCATATGCCTCCGCGGAGGCCTCTGCGGTGAGCAGGGGGCCCAGGGCGGTGACCAGGTCGTGCGTCATATGCGGAGCGACGCGGCCGCCCGGGCGACGGGTTGCCCGGGCGGCCGAACCTCACCCGAACGGTGGGTGCCGGCGTGGGGATTGACGCTCAGCCGTTGCGGAACTCCTCGCGGGCCAGCAGGCCCGTGTCGGGCTGGTCGGTGAAGATGCCGTCGATGCCGGTCGCGAAGTACGTCCGGTACGCGCCGAAGACGTCGCCGTAGCCGTCCGCGTCCGTGCCCTTGCGGAAGCCGGCGGGCAGGAAGGGGTTCTCGTTGCGCAGGGTGTAGGGGTGCAGGATCAGCCCGACCTTGTGGGCGTCCGCGACGAGCGAGGTGGGCCGGGTGAGGTTGCCCTGGGCGTCGCGCGGGATGACCAGGTCCAGAGTCGGTCCGATGCCCTGCGCGTAGGAGGCGATCTCCCTGAGACCGGCCGGCTTGACCAGGTCGGCGACCGTGCGCGGGTCGCCGGTCTCGACGAAGTCCCAGGGGCGGGAGCCGGCCGAGGACAGCAGGACCACCAGCGGGTTGTCGACGAGCTTGTTCAGCCGCTCGACGCTGGTCGGCTCGAACGACTGCAGGATGACCGGGGAGGTGCGGCGGTCCTTGCGGTACTTGCGCAGCAGCTTGGCGACGCGCTCCTCCAGGGGCAGGCCCTGCTTGCGGAAGTAGGTGGGGTGCTTGAGCTCGGGGTAGATCCACACCTGCTTGCCGCGCTTGCGGGTCTGCTCGTCCTGCCAGCGCAGGACCTCCTCGAAGGTGGGGATCTCCCAGCGCCCGTCGTAGAGGGTGTTGTGCGGGCGGTTGGCCGGGATGCGCTCGACCGCGCGCAGCGTCTTCAGCTCGGCGAGGGTGAAGTCCTCGGTGAACCAGCCGGTGGTGGAGACACCGTCGAGCAGCTTGGTCTTCCTGCGGTCGGCGAACTCCGGGTGGGCGGCGACGTCGGTGGTGCCGCCGATCTCCGGCTCGTGACGGCAGACCAGGTGACCGTCCTTCGTGGGGACCAGGTCGCCCGCCTCGACGATGTCGGCGCCCATGTCGAGCGCCAGCTGGTAGGAGCCGAGGGTGTGCTCCGGACGGTAGCCGCTGGCGCCGCGGTGGCCGATGATCGTCGGCGTGGGCAGGCTGCGCACTCCCCCGCCGCCGTGCCGGGCGCCGTCGGCCCGGGCCGTGCCGCTCATGCCGAGGACCGCTCCGCCGGCGCCGAGGACCGCCGCGCCCAGCAGGGCCCGCCGTCCGGCCCCACCCGTAATTTCGTTCGACTCCTGCGTTCCCATGAGTGCCCTTCCTGCCGTCGGCTCGCCAGTGCGGGCCGATCGTAGGGGCGCGTACATGACCGGCGGGAGACCGCGGGCGGAACACGCGGGTGACTGGGGATGTCACTGGAGGCGGGTGGGGCCCGGGACTTGACGGCCCGTCGTGACCTGCTCGATTGACCGCGGCGGTTCGGGGAACGCGTCCGGCAGGCCCGGGGCGATGTGCGTCACACCATGTCGATCGCGTGACGGACCGTCGGCGGCGCGCCACCGCAGGTGAACACGCGTCAACAGTGCGTAAGGCCTCGGTGAAGTCGCCGTGCCCGATGTGCGCGATCCCGGGGCCCACGAGTATCGTCCTCACCTGCACAGACTCATAGAGAATCCCTTGACACCGGAGGGTCCGTTGTCCCGCTTCGCGCTCATCAAGGCAGTGCTCGGCCCGATCATGCGCCTGATGTTCCGCCCACAGGTGGAGGGCGCGGAGCACATTCCCGGCGACGGTCCCGTCATCCTGGCCGGCAATCACCTGACCTTCATCGACTCGATGATCCTGCCGCTGGTCTGCGACCGTCAGGTCTTCTTCATCGGCAAGGACGAGTACGTGACCGGGAAGGGACTCAAGGGCCGGCTGATGGCCTGGTTCTTCACCGGCGTCGGCATGATCCCGGTGGACCGTGACGGGGGCCGGGGCGGGGTCGCCGCGCTGATGACCGGGCGCCGGGTGCTGGAGGAGGGGCGGGTGTTCGGCATCTACCCCGAGGGCACCCGGTCGCCCGACGGCCGGCTGTACCGCGGCCGGACGGGCATCGCCCGCCTGACCCTGATGACGGGGGCGCCCGTGGTGCCGTTCGCGATGATCGGCACGGACAAGCTGCAGCCCGGCGGGGCGGGCCTGCCCCGGCCGGGCAAGGTCACCGTCCGCTTCGGCGAGGCGATGGAGTTCTCCCGCTACGAGGGCATGGACCGGGACCGGTACGTGCTGCGGGCCGTGACCGACTCGGTGATGACCGAGGTCATGCGGCTGTCCGGGCAGGAGTACGTGGACATGTACGCGAGCAAGGCGAAGGAAGCGGCGTAGGTCTTCTGGGGGCGCCTTCGAGTTCGGGTGACCGTGGAACGTCGGCGGCCGCGAGTCGTGGTGGGCTTGTCGCGCAGTTCCCCGCGCCCCTGAGGGTGGTCGCCCTCAGGGGCGTTTCGCCGTCCAGGCGGGTCAGGCGTGGCCCGTGCCGCTCTCCAGCTTCTGGCTCCGCAGCAGGAACCACGCCGCCACGGCCGCCGCCAGCAGCACGGCCGCGCCGACGCCCGCGGCGAGCGCCAGCCCGTCGACGAAGGCCGTCCGGGCGGCGTCCAGCATCATGGCGGCGCTGTGCGCGGGCATCCCGGCGGCCGCCTCGACGGCACCGCCCAGCGACTCGTGGGCGGCGGCCGGTGTGCCGGCGGGGCCGGTGAAGTCGCGGTAGACGCCGGTCACGATGGAGCCGAGCACCGCGATCCCGAGAGCCGCGCCGAGTTCGTACGCCGTCTCGGACACGGCGGACGCGGAGCCCGCCTGTTCCTTGGGCACGCTGGAGAGGATCACGTCGGCGGTCACCGTGAAGGACAGGCCGGCGCCGACACCGACCACCAGCAGCGCGGCCCCGAGCAACGGGTAGCCGGTCGACTGGCCGATCACCGTGAGCACGGCCAGCGCCAGACCGATCGCGGCGAGCCCGCCGGAGACCACGGCACGCACCGAGAAGCGGCGGGCCGCACGCCCCGCCATCAGACCGGCCGCCACCGCGCCGATCGCGGCGGGCAGTTCGGCCAGCCCCGCCTCGAACGGGCGCCTGCCCTGCACGAGTTGCAGGTACTGCGAGAGGAAGAACACCAGACCGGACAGGCCGAGGATGGTCAGCAGGTCGGCGAGGACCGCGCCGCTGAAACCGCGGTGGCGGAACAGCCGCATGTCCAGCAGCGGGGCCGGGAGCCGCAGCTGGCGGCGGACGAACCCGTACAGGGCCGCCGCGCCGAGCAGACCGGCGGCCAGGGCGCTCCAGGCGAAGCCGTGGGTGGCGGCTTCCTTGACCGCGTAGACGACGCCGATCATGCCGACCAGCGACAGCAGGACGCTGGCCAGGTCCCAGGGGCCCGGGTTCGCGGTGCGGGACTCGGGCAGCAGCCGGATGCCGACGAGGACCAGGACGGCCATCACGGGCAGGTTGATCAGGAAGACCGAACCCCACCAGAAGTGCTCCAGCAGGAACCCGCCGACGATCGGCCCGACGGCCGTGCCGGCGGAGGCGGTGGCGCCCCAGATGCCGACGGCGAGACTGCGCTCGCGCGGGTCGTGGAAGAGGTTGCGGATCAGGGCGAGGGTGGCCGGCATCAGGGTGGCGCCGGCGACGCCGAGCAGCGCCCGGGCGGCGATCAGCATCTCGGGCGAGGTGGCGTAGGCGTTGAGGACGGATATCGCGCCGAACGCCGCGGCGCCCACGAGCAGGATCCGCTTGCGGCCGATGCGGTCGCCGAGGCTGCCCATGGAGACGAGCAGGCCGGCGATGACGAACGAGTAGACGTCGCCGATCCACAGCAGTTGCGTGCCGGAAGGCTTGAGGTCCTCGCTGATGTAGGGGGTCGCGAGACCGAGGACGGTCGCGTCGACGGCCACCAGCAGCACGGCGAGCACGAGGACGCCGAGCGCGAGCCAGCGGCCCGGGCGCTTCACCGCCTCGGTCGGGTCCGCCGGCTGCAGGGTGCTGGTCATGGTTCCTCTCTTCTGAGTGCGCCGCCGAGCAACAGCTCGACGATCATGTGCGGGAAGTCCTTGGGGGCGCCCTTTCCGCTCTGCACCATCCAGGCGCCGGAGGCCAGCAGGCCGTACAGCGCCTCGGTGAGCCAGGCGGGCGTGAGGTCGATGCGGAACTCGCCGTCGAGCTGGCCGCGCCGGAACAGGGCGGAGATGCGGTCGTCGATGTGGGCCCAGCCCTCGTTCTGCTCCTCGCCCTCGAACAGCTGGTTCTCGGTGTAGAGGAAGGCGAGCAGCCCGGCGGCCGGCTCGATGGCGCCGACGAGCCGGCGTACGGCCTCGGCGGCCGTGCCCTCGTCCAGCCGGGCCGCCTCCAGCGCGGCCTCGCACTCGGCGATGCCGAGGGATTCCAGCGCGCGGACCAGGGCGTCCCGTCCGGCGAAGTGCCGGTGCAGCGTGGCCCGGCTGATCCCGGCGGCCCTGGCGACCTCGTCCATGGTCGCGGTGGATTTGCGGGTCAGCAGGGCAGCGGCGCTGCGCAGCACGTGGTCGGGATCGACAGCCATGAGACGAACATACCCCATATGAGACAGAGATGTCTCACGCTGGGCATGCGTGACTCACGACCGGCGCGTCAGGTGCGACGGAAGGGGCGGGAGCGGCGGAGCAGCCGGGGAGCGTCTGAGGCCGGGAGCGGGCTGAGCAGCCGGGAAGGAAGAGCCTGGAGGTCAGTGCCAGGGCAGCTGTCCGCGCCGCTGCCAGTAGGTGTGCGGCTCCTCGGCCAGGGCCGTGAGGCGGGACAGCTGGTCGTCGTCGAGGTCGACGACCGCCGCGTGCAGGTTCGAGGCGAGCTGCCGGGTGGTGGCGGCGCCGGAGAGGACGACGCCCGCCCAGGGCTGCCGCAGGGCGACGGCCAGGGCGACGGCGTCGCAGCCCAGGCCGGTCTGCGCGGCGATCTCCCGCAGGACGGCCGGGGCGTGCGGCCCGGCCAGGCGCCCGTTGGCCATGCCCTCCTTGACGATCACCGTGAGGCCGGCGTCGTGCGCCTCGGCGAGGGCGGGGGCCGCGGAGGTCTCCAGCGCGTTGTACGTCGACTGCACGGTACGGAAGAGGGGTTCGCCGTCGACCGTCACGGCGAGGGCCGCGCGGATCGCGTCCGCCTGCGCGGGGCCGCTGGTGGAGAAGCCGACGGTCACGCCCCGGGCGGCGGCGTCGGCGAGCCTGGCGTGCAGCTCCTTGTCGGTGAGGGCCGGGCTGTCCGGGGTCACCGAGTGGATCTGGTAGAGGTCGAGCCGGTCGCCGAGGAGGGCGTCGCTCTCGGCGCGCTGCCGCTCGTAGGTGGCGAGGCCGTGGTCCTTGACCTCGTGCGTCTCGGCGTCGGTGGACCAGTCGGCGGTGTACGTGTAGCCCCACTTGCTGCCGACGACGACGTCGTCCACACCGGGCCTGCTCTTCAGCCAGCCGGCCAGGAACTCCTCCGAGCGGCCGTAGGAGCGGGCCGCGTCGAAGTAGCGGACGCCCTGCGCGTAGGCGGCGTCGAGGAGTTCGTGGGTGCGGGTGCGGAGCGCTTCGACGCTGCGGTCCGCGCCGAGGTCCTCGTCCCGGCCGAGGTTGATGTAGCCGGGGCGGCCGACGGCGGCGAGGCCCAGGCCGATGTGGCAGGTGGGGGTCGTCGCTGTGGCCAGGCGGGCGAAGGGCATCGGGGGCTCCGTTCGATCGGCTGCGGCTTTCGACCAACGTAACCCCCGGGACGACCTTCGCCGCCGAGCCCGGGACCTGCCGTGTTCCCGCGAGCGGGTGCGGGAGGTCACCGGCTCGTCGCACGGTTCTCCCCCGCCCCCTGGGTCGTGTCCGCGGAGTCCCCTCGTATGCCCGGAGGGCGGGCCCTGCGGCGTCCGGTGCGTGCTCTCGGCGTGCCGGACGCGGTCCCTCGTACCGGGCGCACTCGGGACTGTGTCCGGTGCGGCGAGAGTGCGTGCCAGGCGTCGCGGGGCGGGAGGGACCGTGCGGACACGGCCCAGGGTGTCGCCCTCAGCCCTGCTTCTTGGCCAGGGCCCACTCGTGCTGGGCGGCCACATCCTGCTTGACCTCCGCCAGCTGGACCGCGACCGCGCTCGGGGCCGTGCCGCCCCGGCCGTCGCGGGAGGCCAGGGCGCCGGGGACGTTGAGCACCGAGCGGACCTCGGGGGTCAGGTGGGAGGAGATCTTCGCGAACTGCTCGTCCGTCAGCTCGTCCAGCTCCTTGCCCTCGGCCTCGGCGGCCTTCACGCACTCGCCGGCGACCTCGTGGGCCACGCGGAACGGGACGCCCTGCTTGACGAGCCACTCGGCGATGTCCGTGGCCAGGGAGAAGCCGGCCGGGGCCAGTTCCTCCATGCGCTCGCGGTGGACGGTGAGGGTGGCCATCATGCCCGTGAAGGCGGGCAGCAGGACCTCCAGCTGGTCGATGGAGTCGAAGACCGGCTCCTTGTCCTCCTGCAGGTCGCGGTTGTAGGCGAGCGGCAGGGCCTTGAGCGTGGCCAGCAGGCCGGTCAGGTTGCCGATCAGACGGCCCGACTTGCCGCGGGCCAGCTCGGCGATGTCCGGGTTCTTCTTCTGCGGCATGATCGACGAGCCGGTCGAGAACGCGTCGTGCAGGGTGACGAAGGAGAACTCCTTCGTGTTCCAGAGGATAACCTCCTCGGCGATCCGGGAAAGGTTGACCCCGATCATCGCCGTGATGAAGGCGAACTCGGCGACGAAGTCGCGGGAGGCCGTGCCGTCGATGGAGTTGGCCGCCGAGCCGTGCTCGAAGCCGAGGTCCGCCGCCACCGCCTCCGGGTCCAGGCCGAGGGAGGAGCCGGCCAGGGCGCCCGAGCCGTAGGGCGACACGGCCGTGCGGGTGTCCCACTGGCGCAGCCGCTCCGCGTCCCGGGAGAGGGACTGGACGTGGGCGAGGACGTGGTGGGCGAAGAGGACCGGCTGGGCGTGCTGGAGATGCGTGCGGCCGGGCATCGCCACGTCGCGGTGGGCCTCGGCGAGGCCGATCAGCGCGTCCTGGAGCTCGGCGATCAGGCCGCCGATGACCCGGGCGTGGTCCCGCAGGTACATGCGGAAGAGGGTGGCGACCTGGTCGTTGCGGGAGCGGCCCGCGCGCAGCTTGCCGCCGAGGTCGGGGCCGAGGCGCTCCAGCAGGCCCCGCTCCAGGGCGGTGTGCACGTCCTCGTCGGCGATCGTGCCGGTGAAGGAGCCGTCGGCGACGTCCGTCTCCAGCTGGTCCAGCCCGGCGATCATGCGGGTCAGCTCGTCGTCCGTGAGGAGGCCCGCCTTGTGCAGCACGCGCGCGTGGGCACGCGATCCGGCGATGTCGTACGGCGCGAGCCGCCAGTCGAAGTGGACGGACGCGGACAGCTTCGCCAGCGCCTCGGCGGGACCGTCGGCGAAACGGCCGCCCCAGAGCCGGACGTCACCGCTGTTGCTGCTCACCTGCTGCGCTCCTCAATCGGTGGGATGGGCCACCGCCACGGGCAGTGTTCTGCATGATTATGCAGACTGCTGCATGATTCGTCAATCGAGCCGGGTCGAGCCCGCGGCCGGCATCGGTTTCCGGCCACGCCGAGTGACTTCGCGAGGGAATTCGCTCGTCCCTTGAACGCCGGAAACCGCTTACCCGTACCTCTCGCCGAACGCAGGCGCCGCGTTGCACACCCACGATCCATCGACCCCGAGTGAGGCACCCCCATGTCCAGGGCTCTTCCGAAGTACAACAAGCGTCGCGTCGCGTTCATCGGCGGCGCGGCCGCGGTGGCGCTGTCCGGCACGGCGATCGCCGGCTTCGCGCTGGCCGGGGAGACGTCCGGCGGCGGCGCGGCGGACGCCCGGACGCTGGCGGGTCCCGGCACCATCACCTGCCCGGACGTCACCGCCCAGCTGCCCGCCGTCCCCGCCTCGGCGCAGGCGGAGGTCGACCGCAACCTCGCCCAGCTGGACACCCAGATCCAGGAGGCCAACAAGCGCCTCGTCGACACCGTCGGCCAGGGCGGACCGAACTTCGTGCAGAACGCCATCCTCGGCCCGCTGGAGGACAAGCGCGTCGCCGCCCTCAACCGCATCGAGACCGCCATCGGGCGGGCCGCCGCCAAGCCCGAGGGCCTGGAGGCCTTCGCGGCCTGTCAGCTGAACGCCGACGGCGGCGCCGGAGCGGGCGAGGCCGACGGCGGAGAGGCGGGCGCCGGCGCGGACGCCGGAGCCGGGGCGGGCGCGGGTGGAGAGGCCGGCGCGGGCGCCGGGGCCGGAGACGGTGCGCAGGAGGGCGGCGCCGGGGCCGAAGAGGGCGGCGCGGGCGAGGCCGGGAACGCCGGGGCCGGCACGATCAGCTGCCCGGACGTCGCTCCGCAGCTGCCCGCGGTCCCGGCCTCCGCCCAGGCCGAGGTCGACCGCAACCTCGCGCAGCTGGACACCCAGATCCAGGAGGCCAACAAGCGCCTCGTCGACACCGTCGGCCAGGGCGGGCCCAACTTCGTCCAGAACGCCATCCTCGGCCCGCTGGAGGACAAGCGCGTCGCCGCGATCAACCGCATCGCCACCGCCATCGGCCGTACGGCCGAGCGCCCGGCCGGTCTGGACTCCCTGGCCGCCTGCACGCTCACCAAGTGACGTGACAGGCGCCGTGGCCGCCCCGTGGGAGCGCCGGCCGGGGCGGCCACGGACGGGTGCGGGATCCGGCAGAGGTGACCGGATCCCGCTATTCCTTAGACAGTCGAAAGATCTGCTCCCATAATCGTCAGACATGGGAAAGACCTATGAGGGCATAGACGGCCGGCTCCGCTCCTTCATCGAGGCGCAGCCGGTCTTCTTCACCGCCACCGCGCCCCTGTCCGCCGACGGCACGATCAACCTCTCCCCCAAGGGCCTCAAGGGGTCCTTCGCGGTGCTCGACGAACACACCGTGGCGTACCTGGACTTCGCCGGCTCCAACGCGGAGACCATCGCCCACCTGCGCGAGAACGAGCGGATCACCCTGATGTGGTGCGCCTTCCAGGGGCCGCCCAACATCGTGCGCGTGCACGGCAGAGGCGAGCCCGTCTTCCGCGACGACCCCCGGTTCGGCGAACTGCTCGCCCGCTTCCCGGACATCGACCCGGCCCCGCACGGGCTGCGCGCGATCATCGTCGTCACGGCCGAACTCGTCCGCGACACCTGCGGGTACGCGGTGCCCTTCATGGCGTACGAGGAGGACCGGGACCTGCACCGCAAGCGGTTCGCCCGCGAGGACGACGCCTCACTCGCCGCGTACTTCGCCCAGAAGGAGCACATCGCCACCAGCCTGGACGGACTACCCGGGCTGCCGCTGCCGCTGCCTCCCTCTACCGTCTGAGGCATGCGCCCCGGTGCCGTCGCCCTCGCCGCCCTCGCCCCCCTCCTGCTCGGCGCCGGGCCTCCCGCCCCGCCGCTGCCGGACCGGATGGCGGACACCGGCGGCGGCACCCAACTGATCACCGCAGTGGCCCCGGAGCGGACGTCCACGACGGGCACCGTCACCTGGTGGGACCGGACCCGCGGCGGCCGGTGGGTGCGGGCGGGTTCCGCGCCCGCGCGCTTCGGGGCGCGAGGACTCGTCGAGGGCGGCGCCCGCAGGCAGGGCACCGACACGACGCCCACAGGCCTGTACGACCTGCCGTACGCGTTCGGCATCGCGGCGGCGCCGCGCGGGACGGCGTACCCCTACCGCCGGGTGCGCCAGGACTCCTGGTGGTGCCAGGACAACGACTCGCGCTCCTACAACCGCTGGAGTGAGCCCCGTGCGGCCGACTGCCGGGCCGCCGAGTCCGAGCACCTGGTCACCTACCGGACGCAGTACGCGCACGCGCTGGTCATCGGCTTCAACTACGAGCGTCCCGTGCGGGGACGCGGCGCGGGCATCTTCCTCCACGTCCACGGGCGGGGCCCGACGGCCGGCTGCGTCTCCGTCCCGGCGGCCGCGATGCGGCGGCTCCTCACCTGGGCGGACCCCGCGCGGCGGCCGCACATCGCCGTGGGAACGGAGCGCGGGAGCACGGCCGTCAGGCGGGGGTGACGGGTCGCGGGCCGGGCGGGTGGCCGGTCGCCGGGCGGGCCGGGTGACGAGGCGGCGGGCGGGCGGGGTGGCGAGGCGCCGGGCGGGCCGGTGTTACCAGCGGTCACGTGTGTCCGCACATGACTCGGCCGGTGGCTGAACACTCACGTGTCCCGGCACGTATCTGTGGGCCAAGGGTCAAGTCCCCACGGAGGAACCGTGACCACCACGCTCGCAGGCGGCCGTGCCGCCCGCCGCCAGACGATGCGCCGCATCCGCCCGCGCCGCTCCCCGGCCGTACCGCTGCTGATCGCCCTGTGGGCCGGTGCGGCGGCCGTGCTGTGGCTGTGGTGGGACAACACACCGTCCCTCGCGGACACCACGAGCAAGATCGTGGCGGCCGGCCGGATCACGGGCCTGCTCGCCGGCTATCTGATGGCGCTGGTGGTGCTGCAGATGGCGCGGGTGCCCGCGCTGGAGCGGCGCGTGGGCACCGACCGCGTCGCGCGCTGGCACGCCATGACCGGCCGCTACACCCTCTGCCTGGTCCTCGCCCACGTCTTCCTCATCATGTGGGGTTACGCCCTGCAGGCGGGCAAGGGGCTCGGCGACGTCGTCCAGCAGACCGTCGACTCCGTCAACCAGCTGCCCGACATGGGCAAGGCGGCCATCGGCACCGGCCTGCTGTTCCTCATCGGGATCCTGTCCATCGGCGGAGTGCGCCGGCTGATCGGGTACGACACCTGGTACCACGTGCACCTGCTCACCTACGCGGCGGTGTACCTGACGTTCTGGCACCAGATCACCACGGGCAACGAGTTCGCCGTGGAGCCCACCGCGAAGACCTTCTGGTACGGGCTGTACGGAGCGGTGACCGCCCTGGTGGTCTGGTACCGGATCCTCACCCCGATCCGGCTGAACCTGCGGCACCGCATGCGCGTCGAGGCGGTCATCGAGGAGACCCCGGGCATCGTGTCCGTGCTGATCGGCGGACGCCGGCTGCACCGGATGGGCGCGGAGGCCGGGCAGTTCTTCCGCTGGCGGTTCATGGCGCCGGGCATGCGCTTCAGCTCCCACCCGTACTCCCTGTCGGCGGCGCCGCGCCCGGACATGCTGCGGATCACCGTCAAGGCGATCGGCGACCACACCTCCCGGCTGCGCGAGCTGACGCCCGGCACCCGGGTGTGGGCGGAGGGCCCCTACGGCGCCATGACCGCGCAGCGCCGCAGCCGCGGCAAGGTGCTGCTGGTGGCGGGCGGTGTCGGGATCACACCGATGCGGGCGCTGTTCGAGACGCTGCCCGGTGCGTCCGGTGACATCACGCTCCTGTACCGCGCCAACAGCACCCAGGACCTGGCCCTGTGGGGCGAACTCGCCAAGATCGCCGACGAGCGCGGCGCACGGCTGATGTACGCGGTCAACAGCCCGGACGGGGAACGCCCCGACATCTCCGCCGAGTCCCTCCAGCGCAAGATCCCGGACATCGGCGACCACGACGTCTTCATGTGCGGGCCGCCCGGCTTCGCGCAGTCGGTCTACGAGGCACTGCGCGGCGCGGGAGTCCCCGCCCGCCGCATCCATCACGAGTCGTTCGAGATGTGAGCGACGGGACACCAACGGCCCTTCAGGAGTTTGGGAAACGATGAGGAAGTCTCACCCCGTCCGGCGTGCCGTGCTCGCCGGCGCAGCCACCGTCTCCGGGATCGTGCTGCTGCTGTCGCTGAAGCCGGCCTCCGACCCGGGCTCCGCCCAGGCGGCGGGTGGCCAGCTCCCGCCGGCGGCGGCCGGGCAGGCCCCGCAGGGCGGCGTGAACGGCGCGGTCACCGGTGACGCCGCGCAGACGCAGTACGGCCCGGTGCAGGTCCGCGTGACCATGACCAACGGCAAGATCACCAAAGCCGAGGCGGTCCAGACCCCCAAGGGCGGCCAGAGCGACCAGATCACCGCCAACGCCGTGCCCCGCCTCAACCAGGCGGCCCTCGCGGCGCAGAGCGCGGACATCGACGCGGTGTCGGGGGCGACGTACACCAGCGCCGGCTACAAGAAGTCGCTCCAGTCCGCCCTGGACAAGGCGAAGGCCGCGGCGGGTGCCGCGCAGGGCGGGGGTGCCGGCTCGGGTACCGGCTCGGGTACCGCCCGGACGGTGACCGGAGACGTCGCGCAGACGCAGTACGGGCCGGTCCAGGTCCGCATCACCGTCGCCGGCGGGAAGATCACCAAGGCCGAGGCCGTGCAGGCGCCCAAGGGCGGCCGCAGCGACCAGATCACCTCCGCCTCCGTCCCCCGCCTCAACCAGGCGGCCGTCGCCACCGGCACCGCGCAGATCGACTCCGTCTCCGGAGCCACCTACACCAGCGCCGGCTACAAGAAGTCCCTCCAGTCCGCCCTGGACAAGGCACCGACCGGGGGCGGCTCCTCGCAGGCTGCCGGCTCGGGCGGCGGCGGCCAGGCGCAGCCGCAGCCGCAGACCCGGACGCTCACCGGAAGCGTGGCGCAGACGCAGTACGGGCCGGTCCAGGTCCGCATCACCGTCACGGGCGGGAAGATCACCAAGGCCGAAGCGGTGCAGGCGCCCAAGGGCGGCCGCAGCGACCAGATCACCTCCGCCTCCGTCCCCCGCCTCAACCAGGCGGCCGTCACCACCGGCACCGCGCAGATCGACTCCGTCTCCGGAGCCACCTACACCAGCGCCGGCTACAAGAAGTCCCTCCAGTCGGCGCTGGACCAGGCCGGTGGCTGACACGGTGGCGGACTCCGCACAGGCTCCCGCCGCGGTGCGTCACGTGGAGGAGACGATGGGGACCGTCTTCTCCCTCGACGTCCGCGGCGGGGAACCGGCCGCCGTCCGCGCGGCCCTGGACGAGGTCGTGGCCGGGCTGCACCGGGTGGACGAGGTGTTCAGCACCTACCGCGAGGACAGCCAGGTCTCCCGCCTGCAGCGCGGTGAGGTGAGCGTCGGGCAGTGTGATCCCGAGGTCGCGGAGGTCCTGGAGCTGGCGGCCGAGGCGGAGCGGGTGAGCGACGGCTGGTTCAGCACGTCCTACCAGGGCCGCCTCGATCCGACCGGCATCGTCAAGGGCTGGGCGGTCGAACGGGCCGCGCGGCGGCTGGCTCAGGTGCCCGGGGTGTGCGGCGTGAGCGTCAACGGCGGCGGGGACGTGCAGTTGCTGGGCTCCCCGGAGCCGCGGCGGCCGTGGCGGGTGGGGGTGTCGGACCCGTTGCGGCCGGGTGGGCTGGCGGCGGTCGTCTCGGCGGCCGGTGTGCGGGAGTTGTCGGTGGCGACGTCCGGTACGGCGGAGCGGGGGGCGCACATCGTCGACCCGCGCACGGGGCGTTCGGCGGTGACGGACCTCGTCGCGGTGACGGTGGTGGGGCCCCGGCTGACGTGGACGGACTGCTGGGCGACGGCGGCGTTCGCGATGGGGTCCCGGGAGGGCCTGGCATGGCTGGAGTCGCTGCCGGACGTCGAGGCGCTGCTGATCACGGCGGGTGACGAGGTGCGCTGCACGGACGGCCTGGCGACCCGGCTGGGGTGAGCGGCCCCGCCCCTCAGAGCCCCGCCCCTCAGTGCCACGCCGCTCACGGCCACGCCCTCAGGGGCGCGGGGAACTGCGCGACCAGCCACAGCGCACCCGCACCCGCCCACACCACCGCCACCCCACACGGCGCCCAGCACACGCCCCCCTGACAGCGCCCACCCCAGGACGGCGACACCGCCCCGCACAGCGAACCACCCGCGCCGGCGGCAGCCCTCAGTGCCCGTTCTGCGCCAGCCTCAGCAGATGGTCCGCGAGCGCCTGCCCACCCGTCGGCTCCCGGCTGATCAGCAGCAGCGTGTCGTCCCCGGCGATGGTCCCCAGGATGTCGTGCAGCTCGGCCTGGTCGATGGCCGAGGCCAGGAACTGCGCGGCCCCCGGAGGGGTGCGCAGGACCACGAGGTTCGCCGAGGCCTCCGCGGAGATCAGCAGTTCCTGGGAGAGCCGCCGCATCCGCTCCTCCTTCGCCGACCCGCCCAGCGGGGCCCGCGGCGTGCGGAACCCGCCCTCGCTCGGCACCGCGTAGATCAGGTCCCCGTCGGTGTTGCGGATCTTCACCGCGTTCAGCTCGTCCAGGTCCCGGGAGAGCGTCGCCTGCGTGACGCTCAGCCCGTCGTCGGCGAGCAGCTTCGCCAGCTGGCTCTGCGAGCGGACCGGCTGCCGGTTGAGGATGTCCACGATCCGGCGGTGGCGTGCGGTGCGGGTCTGCGGCACGGCGGGCCCGTTCGCCCCCGGCTGCTCGTGGTCCTGCGCCTGGCTCATCGTCGTCTCATTCCCCGGATCGTCCGTCCCCGTCCACTGCCTGGAGGATGCCGGGCAGCGCCCCCAGGAACGCGTCCGCCTCGGCGTCGCGGAGATTCAGCGGCGGCATCAGCCGGACGACGTCGGGGGCGGGCGCGTTCACCAGGAAACCGGCCTCCTGAGCCGCCTGGCGCACCTGCGGCGCGAGCGGCTCGGTGAGCACGATACCCAGGAGGAGTCCCGCGCCCCGGACGGAATGGATCAACTGGTGGCCGAGGCCCTCGATCCCGTCCCGCAACTTCTCGCTCTGCCGCTTGACGTTCTCCAGCAACCCCTCGTTCTCGATGGTGTCGAGGACGGCGAGTCCGGCGGCGCAGGCGACGGGGTTGCCGCCGAAGGTCGTGCCGTGGTGCCCGGGCTGGAGCAGCTCCGCGGCCCGCCCGAAGGCGACGGTCGCGCCCAGCGGCAGCCCGCCGCCGAGCTGCTTGGCCAGGGTCACCACGTCGGGCAGGACACCTTCGTGGGCCTGGTACTCGAACCAGTGCCCGGTCCGGCCGATGCCGGTCTGCACCTCGTCGAGGACCAGCAGCGCCCCGGTCGCGGCGGTGATCGCGCGGGCGGCCTTGAGGTACCCGGCGGGCGGGACGACGACGCCGAGTTCGCCCTGGATCGGCTCCAGGACGACGAGCGCGGTCTCCTCGGTGACGGCGGCCGCCAGGGCCTGGGCGTCGCCGAACGGCACGTGGGTGACGTCGCCGGGCAGGGGCAGGAACGGTTCGCGCTTGCCCTGCTGGCCGGTCAGGGCCAGGGCGCCCATGGTGCGCCCGTGGAAGGCGCCCTCGGTGGCGACGACGTGGGTGCGCCCGGTCAGCCGGCCGATCTTGAAGGCGGCCTCGTTGGCCTCGGCGCCGGAGTTGCAGAAGAAGACCCTGCCGTCCCGGCCGAAGAGCGTCAGCAGCCGTTCGGCGAGCGTCACGGTCGGGTCGGCCATGAAGAAGTTGGAGACGTGGCCGAGGGAGCCGATCTGCCGGCTGACGGCCTCGACGACGGCCGGGTGGGCGTGGCCGAGGGCGTTGGTCGCGATGCCGCCGACGAAGTCGAGGTACCGCGTGCCGTCGGCGTCCCACACGGCGGTGCCCGCACCGCGGACGAGGGGCAGCAGCGGGGTGCCGTAGTTGTTCATGAGCGCGCCCCGCCACCGCTCGGTGAGTTCCTCGTTGGCGGTCATACGGCGTCCCCCTTCTCGTCGGGCACGACCATCGTGCCGATCCCCTCGTCGGTGAAGATCTCCAGCAGGATCGAGTGCTGGACCCGGCCGTCGATGACGCGGGCGTTGGTCACGCCGTTGCGCACCGCGTGCAGGCAGCCCTCCATCTTCGGCACCATGCCCGAGGACAGGTCCGGCAGCAGCCGCTCCAGCTCGGAGGCGGTGAGGCGGCTGATCACCTCGTCGCTGTGCGGCCAGTCCTCGTAGAGTCCCTCGACGTCCGTGAGGACCATGAGGGTTTCGGCGCCCAGTGCAGCAGCGAGTGCCGCAGCCGCCGTATCAGCATTGACGTTGTAGACATGCCCCGAATCACCGTCGTCCTGTGAGCGGGCGATCGAGGAGACGACCGGGATGCGGCCGTCGGCGAGCAGGGCCTCGATGGCGCCCGTGTCGATCGCGGTGATCTCGCCTACCCTGCCGATGTCGACCAGCTCGCCGTCGATCTCCGGCTGGTGCCTGGTGGCGGTGATGGTGTGCGCGTCCTCGCCCGTCAGGCCGACGGCGAGCGGCCCGTGCCGGTTGAGCAGCCCGACCAGCTCGCGCTGCACCTGGCCGGCCAGGACCATGCGGACGACGTCCATGGCGTCGTCGGTGGTCACCCGCAGGCCGGCCTTGAACTCGCTGACGATGCCGTGCCGGTCGAGCGCGGCGCTGATCTGCGGGCCGCCGCCGTGCACGACGACCGGCTTGAGGCCGGCGTGGTGCAGGAAGACCACGTCCTGGGCGAAGGCGGCCTTGAGGTCCTCGTCGACCATGGCGTTGCCGCCGAACTTGATGACGACCGTCTTGCCGTTGTGCCGGACCAGCCAGGGCAGGGCCTCGATGAGGATCTGCGCCTTGGGCAGCGCGGTGTGCTTGCGTGTCGCTCCACTGCTCATGACGAGTACGCGCTGTTCTCGTGGACGTAGTCGGCGGTGAGGTCGTTGGTCCAGATCGTGGCGGTCTCGGACCCGGCGGCGAGGTCGGCGACGATGTGCACCTCGCGGTAGCGCATGTCGACCTTCTCGCGGTCCTCGCCGACGCCGCCGTTCTTGCAGACCCAGACGCCGTTGATGGCGACGTTGAGCCGGTCCGGCTCGAAGGCCGCCTTCGTGGTGCCGATCGCGGAGAGCACCCGGCCCCAGTTGGGGTCCTCGCCGTGGATCGCGCACTTGAGGAGGTTGTTGCGGGCGATGGAGCGGCCCACCTCCACGGCGTCGTCCTCGCTCGCCGCGTTGATCACCTCGACCTTGATGTCCTTGCTGGCGCCTTCGGCGTCCCGGATGAGCTGCTGGCCGAGGTCGTCGCACACCTGCCGTACGGCCTCGGCGAACTCCGCGTACTCCGGGGTGACCCCGGCGGCGCCGGAGGCGAGGAGCAGCACGGTGTCGTTGGTGGACATGCAGCCGTCGGAGTCGACCCGGTCGAAGGTGACCTTCGTGGCGGCGCGCAGGGCCTTGTCCAGGGTCTCGCCGTCCACGTCGGCGTCGGTGGTGAGGACGACGAGCATGGTGGCGAGGCCGGGGGCGAGCATGCCCGCGCCCTTGGCCATGCCGCCGACGGTCCAGCCGTCCCTGGTCACGACGGACGTCTTGTGGACGGTGTCGGTGGTCTTGATGGCGATGGCGGCCTTCTCGCCGCCGTGCTCGCTCAGGGCCGCGGCGGCCTGCTCCACGCCCGGGAGCAGCTTGTCCATGGGCAGCAGGACGCCGATGAGACCGGTCGAGCAGACGGCGATCTCGATGGCGCCCTGCCCGAGGACCTCGGCGGTCTTCTCGGCCGTGGCGTGCGTGTCCTGGAAGCCCTTCGGTCCGGTGCAGGCGTTGGCTCCGCCGGAGTTGAGGACGACGGCGGACACCTGGCCGCTCTTGAGGACCTGCTCGGACCACAGGACCGGGGCGGCCTTCACCCGGTTGGAGGTGAAGACGCCGGCGGCGGCGCGGCGGGGCCCGGTGTTGACCACCAGGGCCAGGTCGGGATTGCCGTTCTCCTTGATTCCGGCGGCGATGCCCGCCGCCGTGAATCCCTTCGCTGCCGTCACGCTCACGGCGCAACTCCGATCGTCGTCAGTCCGGTGGTCTCGTCGAGACCCAGGGCGATGTTCATGCTCTGGACGGCACCGCCCGCGGTGCCCTTGGTGAGGTTGTCGATGGCGCTGATCACGATGATCCGTCCGGCGGTCTCGTCGTACGCGACCTGCAGCTGAACGGCGTTCGAACCGTGGACGGACGCCGTGGCGGGCCACTGCCCCTCGGGCAGCAGGTGCACGAACGGCTCGTCGGCGTAGGCCTTCTCGTAGGCGGCGCGCAGCGACTCGCCGGTGACGCCGGCGGCGGCCCGGGCGCTGCAGGTGGCGAGGATGCCGCGGGGCATCGGCGCGAGGGTCGGGGTGAAGGACACGGAGACCGGCCCGCCCGCGGCGGCGCTGAGGTTCTGGGTGATCTCGGGGGTGTGCCGGTGCCCGCCGCCGACGCCGTAGGGCGACATCGAGCCCATGACCTCGCTGCCCAGCAGGTGCGGCTTGGGCGTCTTGCCCGCGCCGGACGTGCCGGACGCGGCGACGATCACCGCCTCCGGCTCGGCCAGGCCGGCCGCGTACGCCGGCACGAGGGCCAGGGAGACGGCGGTCGGGTAGCAGCCGGGTACCGCGACGCGCCTGGACCCCTCCAGCGCGGCGCGGGCACCCGGCAGTTCGGGAAGGCCGTAGGGCCAGGTGCCGGCGTGGGGCGAGCCGTAGAACTTCTCCCAGGCGGTGGCGTCGGTGAGCCGGAAGTCGGCGCCCATGTCGACGACGAGCACGTCCGGGCCGAGCCGCTCGGCGACGGCGGCGGACTGCCCGTGCGGCAGCGCGAGGAAGACGACGTCGTGGCCGTCGAGGACCTCGGGGGTGGTCTCCTGCAGCACGCGCCCGGCCAGGGGCAGCAGGTGCGGCTGGAGCGTGCCGAGCCGCTGCCCGGCGTTGGAGTTGCCGGTCAGGGCGCCGATCTCGATCTCGGGGTGGGCCAGGAGCAGGCGCAGCAGTTCCCCGCCCGCGTACCCGCTCGCTCCTGCCACTGCCGCTCGTACCGCCATGCTTCCTCCTCCTTAGAGGGCATGACTATACGTTTCGCTGCACGTTTATGCAATCCCATGCATGGGACGCGCGCGCGTGGGCCGCCACCCGGAGGGACAGCGGCCCACGGCGGGCAGCGGGACCTACCTCCGCTGGATCCGCAGGAACGTCACGGAGTTCGCCGGGAAGGTGTGGGTGAACTCGCCGGCCACGCCCCGCAGGGTCGACGTCACCGGGGTCACCGGCGTGTCCGTCTCGGTGTTCACCGCGTCCTGGTCGGCGGCCAGCGTGGTCACGCGGGCCGTGGAGGCGACCCGGGCGCCGCCGAGGTCGACGGTCGTGCGGGCCTCGGCGGACTGCGCGTTGACGACCTTCACGATCAGGTCACCGGTCCGGGTGTCCTCGGTGACGACCTGGCGGAAGGGCTCGGCCGGCTTGTCGTCGGTGAAGCTGCCCCACTCCTGGCCGTCGAGGAACAGGGTCACCTGGCGGCCGCGCACCTTGATGTCGATGTCGTAGGCACGGCCCGTCTCGATCGACCCGGCCTTGGTCATCAGCGTGCCCTTGCCGCCGTCCACGGCCTGCTCGATCGCGGACTGGGTGTTGTTCCAGCCACCGAGGTTCCACCAGTAGTAGTTGCCCGTGTCCTTGACCCCGAAGGCGACGAGGAAGCCCTCCTTGCCGGATTTCTTGGTGGCCTTCACGTGCAGGTCGTAGTCCTTCCAGGCCGGGTCGCCCGCCGTGACCATGGTGTTCTCGGCGGCGGTGTCGGTCTGGACGTACTGGCCGTCCTGGACGCTCCAGCTGCCGGAACCGCCGTGCTTCCACTGCGAGGCGTCACCGGAGAAGTCGTCGGCCAGCAGGGTCGCGCCGTCCGCCGAGGTGACCTGCACGTCGTCGTAGGCGGCGCTGGTCGCCCACGTCGACAGGCCGACGGCGCCGGTGATGGGACCGCTGACGTCCGGCGTGGTGGTGGCCTTCGAGGGGACCACGCGGTCGCCGACGTTGGTCATGAACAGCTTCTGCACCTCGTAGTTGGCCGAGTTCCAGGAGGCCCGGTTGTTGAACCAGATCATGTCCGGCCGCCACTGCACGTAGTCCTCGTTGGCGAGCAGCGGGGCGTAGGAGGCCAGCTTCACGATGTCCGCGTTGCGTTCGAGGCCGGTCATGAAGGCGGCCTCGGCCAGGCCGTTCTTCCAGGCGTTGCCCTGCGAGGCGTACTCGCCGAGGAAGACCTGGGGGCCCGTGCGGTCGTAGGAGTCGTAGCGGTCGTTGTTCTGCAGGAACCAGTTCGGGCTGTTGTAGTAGTGCTCGTCGACCATGTCGACCTTGCCCTCGCGGTTGAGCCGCCAGGCGGTGTCGAAGGTCGGGCCGGCGTCGTCCGGGCCCGAGTTGGAGATGACGGTGATGTCCGGGTACTTCGCCTTGATGGCGGCCCGGAACTTCTCGAAGCGGGCGAAGAACTCCTCGGGGAGGTTCTCCTCGTTGCCGACGCCGAGGTGGGTCAGGCCGAAGGGCCTGGGGTGGCCCATCTCCGCGCGCACCTTGCCCCACTTCGAGGTCGCCGGGCCGTTGGCGAACTCGACGAGGTCGAGGGTGTCCTGGATGTGCCGCTGGAGCAGCGCCTCGTCGTCGGTGGCCTTGTTCTGCCCGCAGCCGGTCACCAGCGCGGGGACGACGGGCAGCGGCATGGCGCCGATGTCCTCGGCGAAGCGGAAGTACTCGTAGTACCCGAGGCCGTAGCTCTGGTTGTAGCCCCAGAAGTTGGCGTTGGTGGCGCGCTCCTCGACGGGTCCGACGGTGTCCTTCCACTGGTAGCTGCGCTTGCGCTGCCAGTTCGAGGCCTCGCTGTAGTCCTCCATGGAGCCGGTGTTGACCAGGCAGCCGCCGGGGAAGCGCACGAAGCCGGGCTTCAGGGCGGCGATCTTCTCGGCGAGGTCCTTGCGCAGGCCGTTGGGCTGGTTCTTGTACGTCTCGCGCGGGAACAGCGACACCATGTCGAGCGCGGTGGCGTCCGTGGCGGCGACGGCGAGCCGGCCGCGGTTGCTGGTGCGCGTCGCGGTGAAGGTGGCCCGGTACTTGGTCCAGCCGCCCTTGACGGCGACCTGGCGGGCGGCGGCGAGGCCGCCCGCGGCGTCCTTCAGGGAGACGGTGAGCGTGCTGCCGCCCTCGGCACGGGCCCACACGGAGAAGTCGTACCGTTTGCCCTCCTCGACCCGGACGCCGGTGTTGTATCCGGCGTTGGTGACGGACGAACCGGCCCCGAGGGCGAGGTAGTTGCGGTTGCGCTCGTTGAGCCGGCCGGAGTCGTCCCGCACCTGGCCCGTGCCGCCGACCGTCCAGGAGGTCAGGGGCGTGTACGCGCCGTTGTCGGCGGTGGAGTACTCGAAGGAGCGGTTCTGCACGAGCTCTGCGTACAGACCGCCGTCGGCGGCCCGGTTGATGTCCTCGAAGAAGACGCCGTACATCGTGTCGTCGATCTTCGCGCCCCGTGCGGACGGGTCGACGGTGATCGCGTAGTCGGTGACGTCCTCGGCCTGTGCGGGGGCCGGCAGGAGGGCTGTCGCCGTCAGGAGGGCGGTGGCCGTGAGCCCCACTCTCCCTCGGGTGCGGGCGGTGCGTGGCATGGATACTCCGCGGCTCTCTGGTAGAGGAGTGTTCGAAATATCAGACATTGATCAGCACTTCGAACGGCAAGATAGGGAGGGGGCAGGTGCGCGTCAATGGGTCGCGCAGCACCGGACGGGACGGAGAGCGGGGCAGGATGGGCGAGTTCTGGCCAGTGCCGGACGTACTGGCGTACGTGGCCGGGCGCTGGAGCGTGACGCGGTCGGTGCGCGATCTCGCCAGCGGCGCGGAGGGCGAGTTCACCGGCGGCACCCTGTTCGACGCCCGGGAGGGCGGCGGGCTGCTGCACCTGGAGTCGGGGACGTTCGTCTGGCAGGGCGTGGCCCGGCCCGCCGAGCGGACGCTGCGGTTCCTGCCGGGCCCGGACGGCACGGCGGACGTGCGCTTCGCGGACGGCCGGCCCTTCCACGACCTGGACCTGAGGACCGGGCGGCACGTCGCCGACCATCCCTGCGCGGCGGATCTCTACCGGGGCGAGTTCACGGTCCGCGACGCCGACCACTGGCGCACGGTGTGGCGCGTGCGCGGCCCCGCGAAGGACCTGGTCCTGCGCACCGACTACGCCCGCGAGGGCTGAGGGAGACCGGCCAGGCGCGACGCCCCGGGCCCGCGCACTCCCGCGCCGGCTCCGGCCGGCCGGACCTCGCCCGGCAGGGACGACGCCCGGGCCCTACGCCCGCGAGGACTGGGCCGGCGGGCCGTCGAAGCGGAGGTGCCAGCGGCCCGCGCGGCCCGTCACCGTGGTCGTCGACAGCGGGCGGACGTCGATGTTCCAGTACGACGAGGGCGGTGCCTTCAGGGCGTACACCAGGGCGGCGCGGATCACGGACGGCTCGGCCACCGCCACCACCCGGCAGCCGTCCTCCACGGGCCGGGTGTCGAGCCAGCCGCCCACCCGCGTGATGAAGTCCACCAGCGACTCGCCGCCGTGCGGTGTGGCCCGCGGGTCGGCGAGCCAGGCGTCCACAACCTCGGGCTCCCGGGCCATCGCCTCGCCGAGGGTCAGTCCGCGCCACCGGCCCATGTCGCAGTCGCGCAGGCCCAGTTGGACCAGCGGTGCGTAGCCGAGCCCCTCCCCCGTCGCCCGGCTGCGCGGGGCCGGCGAGCAGTAGCGCAGCTCGGCCGCCGCGAGCGGCAGCAGGTCGTGTGCGACGCGCTCCACCTCGCCCCAGCCGGCCTGGTCCAGCGGCCGGTCGTCCTCGAAACGTTCGGCGAGCAGCGGTGAGCTGCGCGCGGCGGCGACGAACGTGACCCGAAGTGGCATGCGGCGATCGTGAGCGCCGCAAGTGCCCAGGTCAAGAGGTGTTACCTGCAAGTTACCGAGGGTGCGGCGCCCTTCACTGATCGAAGAGCAGCACCATCCAGTGCTCGGGCCGGGCCAGGGGCGCGAAACCGATCTTCTCGTAGACGCCGTGCGCGTCGTGCGTGGCGAGCAGCACCCGCTTCACCCCGTACGACCGCACCTCCTCCCGCACGGCCGTCACGAGCGCCGTCCCGACGCCCTTGCCGCGCACCGAGGGATCGACGTACACGTCGCACAGCCACGCGAAGGTCGCCCGGTCCGTGACGACCCGGGCGTAGGCCACCTGCTCCCCCGAGACGGTGTCGTACACGCCGAAGTTGAGCGAGCCCTCGATCGCCCGGTCCTGCTTCTCGCGGGGGCGGCCCAGCGCCCAGTAGGCGTCGGTCGACAGCCAGCGGTGCACGCGCTCGGCGTCGACGCGGGACGGGTCGGTGGAGATCTCGTAGCCCTCGGGCAGGCTCGGCGTGTCGGTCATGGCGGCATGCTCGCAAACCTGGTGCCCGGGGTCGAGCGGTTATCGCAGCACCTCCTCGCACGCCGTACGCAGCCGCCGCACCCCCTCCGCGATCTCCCCGGTCCCGGCGACCGCCGCGAAGCTGAGCCGGAGGTGCGCGGCGGGCGGCTCGGCGCTGAAGTAGGGGCGGCCGGGCGTGACGGCGACACCGGCGCGCAGGGCGGCCGCCGTGAGGGCCGACTCGTCCGTGCCGTCGGGCAGACGCGGCCACAGGTGGTAGCCCCCGGACGGCACGTGCGCCAGGTCCAGCTGCGGCAGGTGCAGCCCGAGCGCGGCGGTCATCGCGTCCCGGCGTGCCGTCAGCGCGGCGGAGACGGCCCGCAGATGCCGGGGCCAGGCGGGTGAGCCGACGAGTTCGAGCGCGGCCTCCTGCAGGGGCCTGGGCACGAAGAAGGTGTCGACGACCTGGATGGCGCGCAGCCGTTCCAGGACCGGTCCGCGGGCGGCGAGCGCGCTGACCCGGAAGCTCGGCGAGGTCGCCTTGGTCAGCGAGGAGACGTGGACGACGACGCCGTCGGGGTCGTCGGCGGCCAGCGGGCGCGGCAGCGGCCCGGCGTCCTCGTGCACGAGCCGCCGCACGAAGTCGTCCTCGACGACGAACGCCCCCGCCGCCCGGGCGATGCGCAGCACCTCGGCGCGCCGCTCGGGCGCGAGCACGGCGCCGGTGGGGTTCTGGAAGAGCGGCTGGCAGACGAAGGCCGGGGCGCCGGTGGCGCGGAACGCGTCGGCGAGCAGCGCCGGCCTGACCCCGTCGGCGTCCACCGGGACGGGCACCGGGCGCAGGCCCGCCGCCCGGGCGATGGCGAGCATGCCGGGGTAGGTCGGCGACTCGACCAGGACGGGCGCGCCGGGCGGGGCGAGGGCGCGCAGGGCGGTGGTGAGCGCGGACTGGCCGCCCGCGGTCACCAGCACCTCGGCGGCCGTGACGGAGCCGCCGATGGTCCGCGCGAACCACTCGCGCAGCTCCGGCAGCCCTTCCATGGGCGGCCGTCCCCAGGCGCCGGGGCGGCGGCCGGCCCGCGACAGCGCGGCGGCCATCGCCCGCTCGGGCTGCAGCGAGGGGTGCAGATAGCCGCCGTTGAACTCGACCACCCCCGGCGGCGGCGCGGCCAGCGACGCCAGCACCCCGGAGGCGTCCACCGAACGCGGTACCAGGTCGGCGGCCCCCTCCGCGCTGAGCGCGACCTCCTGCCAGGAGGTGTCGCCGGCCGGAGCCGGTGCCGTCCGGGGCCGGGCGCGGAAGGCGCCCGCGCCGGGGCGGGTGACCACGAGCCCTTCCGCGGCGAGCTGGGCCAGCGCCCGCGACACCGTCACCGGACTGACCCTGAACCGCTCCACCAGCGCCCGACTCGACGGCAGCTTTCCACCCGGTGAGTAGCGGTCGAGCTCCCGCCGCAGCTGTTCCGCCAGTTCAGACACGCTGCTACGCTCTTGCATGAGAGTACAGAGTAGCGCTACTGCCGCACCCCGGATAGCAGTCGCCGCCCCGGAGCAGAACCGCCCCGGCTTCGGCACCCTCCAGGCGGCGCTCGGCGTCATCGCCTTCTCCCTCACCTTCCCCGCCACCGCGTGGGGCCTGGAGGGGTTCGGGCCCTGGTCGCTCGTCGCCGTGCGCAGCGTCCTGGCCGCGCTGATCGCCGGCGGTGCTCTGCTGGCCCTGCGCGTGCCGCTGCCCGCCCGCCGCCACTGGCCGGGCCTCGCGGTCGTCGCCGCCGGTGTCGTCCTCGGCTTCCCGCTGCTGACGACGCTGGCGCTGCAGACCTCGACCACCGCGCACGCGGCCGTCGTGGTCGGCCTGCTCCCGCTGACGACCGCGCTCTGCTCCGCCCTGCGCGTCGGCACCCGGCCCTCGCGCACCTTCTGGGCGGCGGCCCTCGCGGGCGCCGCGGCCGTGGCCGCCTTCACCGTGCAGCAGAGCGGCGGCGCCCTGACCACCGCCGACCTGTACCTCTTCGCCGCGCTGCTGGTGTGCGCCGCCGGCTACACCGAGGGCGGCCGGCTGGCCCGGGTCATGCCGGGCTGGCAGGTGATCGGCTGGGCGCTGGTGCTGTGCCTGCCGCTGACCGTGCCGGTGGCCGTCCTGGCGCTGGCACACGAGCCGTGGCGGCTCACCGCGCACAGCGTCACCGGACTGCTGTGGGTCGCGGCGGGCTCGCAGTTCGTCGGACTGGTCGTCTGGTACCGGGGCATGGCGGCCATCGGCATCCCCAAGGCCAGCCAGTTGCAGCTCGCCCAGCCCCTGCTCACACTGGTGTGGTCGGTGCTGCTGCTGGGCGAGCACCTGACGGTGGCCGCCCCGCTGACGGCGGCGGCGGTGCTCGTCTGCATCGCCGTCACACAACGGGCGCGCGGCTGAGCGGAGCGCCGCACGTCACACGACGGGCGCGCGGCCGAGCAGGGCGCCGCACGCCCCCTGCCCGCCCTCGTTCCCCGCCGTGGACCAAGGCCACGGACCGCTGCTCCGCACCGCGTGAGGAGGCCCCAGATGCGCGCAACCGTGGGTGACCAGCTTGTCCAGCACGGCAGGGTGGTCGGTCAGCACGACAAGGTCGGCGAGATCGTCGAAGTGCTCGGCCAGGAGGGCAACCCCCCGTACCGCGTCCGGTTCGAGGACGGGCACGAGGGCGTGTGCGCACCGGGGCCCGACACGGAGATCCGGCACCGCGAGACCACCACCGGGCCGTGACTCAGCGCGGGGGGTCCGCCGGCTGCCCGTAGTGGTCGGCGACCACCCTCGCCATCGCCCCGATCCGGTCGGCCGCCACGTCCCGGGCGGCGAAGAAGACATGCCCGCGCACCTGCGCGTGCTCCTTGGCGAGCGCCAGGTGCCGGGACAGTTCCGCCGGATCCTGCCAGGTCGCGGACTGCGCCGGGTCACCGGCCTTGTACAGCGCCTCCCCCACGTACAGCTGCGTCCTGCTGTCGCGGGCCACCTCCGCCCACCAGGGCAGCAGCTTGGCGTAGTCGGCGGCGGCGAAGCCGATGTTCCAGTACAGCTGCGGGACGATGTAGTCGATCCAGCCCTCGCGCACCCACTTGCGGGTGTCGGCGTACAGATCGTCGTACGTCTCCACGCCGGCCCGGCTGTCCGAGCCCGCCGGGTCGGTGGAGGCGTTGCGCCACACGCCGAACGGGCTGATGCCGAAGCGGGCGTCCGGCCGCGCCTCCTTCACGCGGTCCGCGGTCTCGCGCACCAGCCGGTCGATGTTGTCCCGCCGCCACGCGGCCCGGTCCGGGAAGCCGCCGCCGTGCGCCTCGTAGGCGGCGGCGTCGTCGAACGTCTCCCCGGCCACCGGATAGGGGTAGAAGTAGTCGTCGAAGTGCACCCCGTCGACGGGGTAGCGCGCAACGGCGTCCAGCATCGCGTCCTCGACGAAGGCCCTGACCTCCGGCAGCCCCGGGTTGTAGAAGAGCTTGCCGCCGTAGGCGACCACCCAGCCGGGGTTGCGGCGGGCCGGGTGCGAGGCGGCGAGCCGGGTCGGGTCGGTGTGGGCGGCGACCCGGTAGGGGTTGAACCAGGCGTGCAGCTTCAGGCCCCGGGCGTGGGCCTCCTCGACGGCCGTGCCCAGCGGGTCCCAGCCGGGGTCCTTGCCCTGGGTGCCGGTGAGGTACTGCGACCACGGCTCGTACGGCGAGGGCCACAGGGCGTCCGCCGTGGGCCGGACCTGGAAGACGACGGTGTTGAGGCGGTTGCGGACGGCCGTGTCGAGGTGGGTGAGGAGTTCGGAGCGCTGCTGCGACGCGGTCAGCCCGGGCTTCGACGGCCAGTCCCGGTTGGCCACGGTCGCGAGCCACACCCCCCGCATCTCGGTGACCGGCGCCCCGCCCTTGCGCCCGGGCGCGGCCGACGCCGCCGTCGTCATCGTGAAAGCCGACAGCGCCGCCACGGCGAACGCCCTGCGTGAGACTCGTCCCATGCGCATGCCCCAAATGCCGCGGATCCGCCCGGTCGCGGATCGCTCCGCGCCCAGCATGCCCGACCCCGGCCCGCCCCCTGCGATCGATCATCGATACTTGGCGGTAACGTGCACGAACGGAGCAGGCGCCGGGACCCGGCCGGCCTGCCCGGTCGTGGATCAGCAGCGAAAGGGACGATGTGACGGACACCCCAGCGGGAGACATTGCACGCGTCGGAGTCGTGGGCTGCGGTCAGATGGGCGCCGGGATCGCCGAGGTGTGCGCCCGGGCCGGCCTGGATGTCATGGTCGCCGAGACCACCGGCGAAGCCCTGGAGATCGGCCGCACCCGGCTGTTCACCTCCCTGGCCAAGGCAGCCGAGCGCGGCAAGATCACCGAGGAGGAGCAGGAGGCCACGCTGGCCCGCCTGAGCTTCACCACGGACCTCGGCGAGTTCGCCGACCGCGACCTGGTGATCGAGGCGGTCGTCGAGAACGAGCAGGTCAAGACCGAGATCTTCCAGGTGCTCGATCAGGTCGTGACCCGGCCGGACGCCATCCTGGCCTCCAACACCTCGTCCATCCCGCTGGTGAAGCTGGCGGTGGCGACCTCGCGGCCGGACCAGGTCATCGGCATCCACTTCTTCAACCCGGCCCCGGTGCAGAAGCTCGTCGAGCTGATCCCGGCGCTCACCACGTCCGAGGGCACGATCAGCCGCGCCCAGCTGTTCACCGAGAAGCTGCTCGGCAAGCACGCGATCCGTGCCCAGGACCGCTCCGGCTTCGTGGTCAACGCCCTGCTGATCCCGTACCTGCTCTCCGCGATCCGGATGTTCGAGACGGGCATCGCCAGCCGCGAGGACATCGACAACGGCATGGAGATGGGCTGCGCCCACCCGATGGGCCCGCTGAAGCTGTCCGACCTCATCGGCCTGGACACGGTCGCCTCGGTCGCGCAGTCGATGTACGAGGAGTACAAGGAGCCGCTGTACGCCGCTCCCCCGCTGCTGCAGCGGATGGTCGACGCGGGCCGCCTGGGCCGCAAGTCCGGATCGGGCTTCTACACGTACTGAGCCGGCCCCTCCCCGGGACGAGCGGAGAGGCCGGTTACAGACGGTCAGATTTCGGCCAATCAGTGGGCCCGGCACCTCAAAAGGTGCCGGGCCCGCGGCATTCACACACCGTGTGCGCGGCGGGCTCGCATATGCCCCTCGCACACTCTCCCCAGGCCGCCACCAGGGGAGTTGACTCCTGTGCGCACACCAGGGATGTGACATGACTACGGAAAGGAGCGGAATCGTGACCGCCGACCCCGAGCATCCCGTCGTCCACGGAGAACTCGCAGAGTTACGACGCCGCCTCGACGTGGCGTACGCCCGCGTCGAGGGCGGCCTGGCACTGCTCAACCACCGCACCGAGGAGACCGCCAAGGAGATCGAGGAGCTCAACACCCGTATCCACACACTGGAACACGCGCGCTGGCCGCTGCCCGCGGTCGCCGCCCTCACCGCCGTGGGTGCCCTCGTCATGGCGATCTGGCAGGCGTTCGGACGCTAGGCCACGTCGAGTCAGGGCAACGTGTCCTGTCCGAGCCTGAGATGGTGCAGCAGAAGTAACGCGGCCGCCATGTTGGCGGCCGGGACCTCGCCGCGGGCGACCAGGTCGGGGACGAGTTTGAGGGGCACCCATTCCCGGCGGTCCGACTCGAAGTCGTCCACGGGGTGCCCGACGTACTCGCCCTCGTCGGCCCAGTACACGTGGTGCCGGGCGTCGGTGAGCCCGTTGGACGGCTCCACGCTCATGAGGTGGCGCAGGGGTCCCGGCCGCCAGCCGGTCTCCTCCTCCAGTTCCCTGGCGGCCGCGCGGGCGATGTCCTCGCCGTCCTCGACGACGCCCGCCGCCAGTTCCCAGCCCCAGCTGTCCGTGATGAAGCGGTGCCGCCACAGCAGCAGCACCTCGTTGGCCTCGTTCACCACCGTGGCCACGGCGACCGGCCGCAGCCGTATGAGGAAGTGGTCGAGATGCCGGCCGTCCGGCAGTTCGACATCCGCCAGATTGACGCTGAACCAGCGGTTTGAGTACACAGTTTGTTCGTTGTGTTTCGTCCACTGCACGGTTCTGCCACCTTCCGTCGAGTAAGGGGCAATATCGCAGCAGGGACATAGGGACAGCAGGCGCACAGGAAGCGGCTCGGGATCAGACCGGGGACGCCGCCCGGGATCTACAACGGTACGCGCAGCGCCCCGTCGATGAGTTCGGCGGCCTCGGCCGTGCCCGCGCACCCGCTGCGCACCAGGTGCTCGCGCACCGCGCGCAACCGGTCGCGCAACCGCTGGGACTCCATGCCACGGGCCTGCTCGGCCATCTGCACGGCGATGGCGACCGCCTTGTCGGCGTTGCCCTGCCGCAGCTCGATGGTGCTGAGCATCGCGAGCCGGTGCACACGCCCCCGGTCGTGCGCCGGGTTGTCGACGGCGGCCGCCGCGTGTTCCCCGGCCGCCGCGATCTCGCCGAGGCTGAGCAGCGCCTCGGCCACCTGGACGTTGACCAGGCCCGGCTGGACATAGCCGGTCTCGTCGGGCTCGTAGCCGCGCCGGATGCGCTCGGCGGCCCGCTCGGCGCGCCGGATGCAGGACAGGGCGCTGCCGCCGTCGCCGAGGTGCGCGTACGCCTTGGCCTGCATCGCGTAGAGGTCGGAGGCGAGCGCCGGGGTGATCTCCTTGCCCGCGGTCCGCAGCGCGGCCTCCGCGAAGGCCACGGCCTGCCGGTACTCCCGCATGAACAGCGACTGGTTGACCAGCAGGGCGATGACGTACGCCCCGAGCCCCCGGTCCCCGCTGGCCTTGGCCAGGCGCAGCGCCTGGTGGAAGTAGCGCTGGGCGAGGCCGTGCGCGTCGGAGTCGTAGGCGCAGATACCGGCCACCGCCACCAGCCCGCCGGTGGCACGGTGCAGTTGGCGGCCGGTCTCGTCGGTGTAACTGCCGCGCAGCAGCGGGGCCGCCTCGGCGTTGAGGAACCCGACGATCCGCGCGCGCGTCGCGATGCCGCCGGCCTTGCGGTACATCTGCTCGTAGTGGGTGCGGGCCGCCCGCAGCATCTCCAGGTCGCCCGGGGTGACCCGGTGCCTGCCGCCCCGGGAGACGTCGACGTCCTCGGGCGGGTTCTCCCACTCCCACACGGGCATGACCGCGGGGGTGCCGGTTAGGGCGGGCGCGCCCAGGATGTGCGGGCGCTGCTGCTGGTCGGAGCGCCACAGGGCGGTGGCCCGCTCGACGAACCCGGAGAGCGAGCCGGTGTGCGGGGCGGACGGCTCGCCGGGCACCCCGAGGCCGATGTCGTCGAGGGTGACCTGCCGCTGCAGCCGGGCGGCCAGCACCTCGCAGATCAGGTCGGGCACCTGGCCCCGGGGGCGCTGCCCCTTCAGCCACCGGGCGACGGCGGTGTGTTCGTAGCGCAGGGACAGACCTCGGGCCCGTCCCGCCTGGTTGACGTGTGCGGCCAGCCCCGCGTGCGAGATCCCCGCCTCGTCGAGGATCGCGTCGAGCAGAGTGTTGGGCTGCATGTGGGCCCCCCGGGTGGCTCGGTGCGGTCAGATTAGTGGGTCCGGATTCACACGGGGTGTGAACGGAGTGCCCGAATCCGTAGGGTGTGCGCGCTGTCGCTCACCGTCGCCGGCCGGTTGACTGAATTGCCTCGCAAGAGGCCGGCCGGGCCGCCGGCTCCCCCTCGTACAGTGCGGCGGCCCGCTACCGCCGTCCGCCCGGCCGCCTGCCCGACACTCCGTGGCGGGGCGGACGGCATCGCCGGCCCTGCGGGCCCTCACCGGGGGGCCAGGGGTGTGTCGCCGGGTGCGGGACTCACGTGGCCGGAGGCGTGGCGCGCCGCGTCCCCGGCGGTCGCGCACCTGCCGTTGGTCAGCACCAGCAGGGCGATGTCGTCCTGCGGTTCGCCCCGGGTGTGGTGGCGCAGGGCGGCGCAGACCCTGCCGAGGACCGACTGCGACGAGTACGGCTCCTCCCGCACGGCGCTCTCCAGCACGGCCGGCAGCGGGAAGAACCGGCCACGCCCGTCCCGCGCGTCCAGGGCACCGTCCGTGTAGAGGAACAGGCCCTCCCCGGGCCGCAGGCATCCGAGGCCCGCGGAGGGCAGGTCGGTGTCCGGCAGGGGGAACAGCCCCAGGGGCGGATGCGGGTCGCCGGCGGACAGGTGCGCCACCTCGGCGCCGCCCAGCCGGTACGGCCAGGGATGACCGCAGTTCAGCGCGAGGATCTCGCCGTCGGCCCGGATCTCCACGAGCAGCAGGGTCACGAACTCCTCGATGTCGCCGTTGGGATGCTCCTGGCGCAGATGCCGGTGCAGGGCGCGCTCCAGCCGACGCAGCACGCCGCCGAGCTCCTTCTCGTCGTGCGCGGCCTCGCGGAAGCAGCCGAGCACGGCGGCCACGGTGCCGAGCGCGCCGATCCCGTGCCCGCGGACGTCGCCCATCACGGCCCGGACGCCGTGCTCGGTGGCGACGACCTCGTACAGGTCGCCACCGATCGCGGCACCCCGCTCCGCCGACAGCTGGGCGGCGGCGACGTCGAAGCCGGCGACGCGCGACGGCGGTGTGCGCAGCAGCGCGCTCTGCGCGGCGCCCGCGACCCGGCGCAGCTGCCGCAGCTCCCTGGTGAGCGAGCTGCGCACATGGAGGATCAGGCCCGTGCCGACCGCGAAGAACACGGCGCTGGTCAGAATGCGCGCCGGGAGATCGGTCTGCTGGGCGAGCGGGCAGGCCAGCTTGTACGTGACAGCCGCCGCACCCCACACCGTCGGCAGTCCGAGGCTACGCACCCGCCCCCTGACGCGGATCATGCCGTTGGCCCCCCATCAGGCCCCTGACACACAGAATCGGACCGGCCCGAGAAGGCCGGTCCGATTCTGTGGGACAGTCCACCCGAAAAGGCGGGATCACCCGCCTTTACCACTCAAACGAGTGAGGTGACCCGCCCCGCCAGGGGCGCGGGGAACTGCGCGACCAGCCACAGCGAACCTGCAGCCGGAGTCCCCGCGCAGCCCCCACGGCGCTAACTTCGCAGCTCCGCGCCCACGCGCTCGCCCGCGAGGGCCACCGCCGCGTCCCGGGCCGCGGACGCCTCGTCCACGGTCAGCGTCCGGTCCGCCGCCCGGAACCGCAGCGCGTAGGCGAGCGACTTGCGGCCCTCGCCCAGCTGCTCGGCGTTCTCGTAGACGTCGAACAGCCGGATCGACTCCAGCAGTTCACCGGCGCCCTCCCGCAGGGCCGCCTCGACCTCGGCCGCCGGCACGAACGCGTCGACGACCAGGGCCACGTCCTGCGTGGCGACGGGGAACGTGGAGATCCGCGGCGCCGTGGCCGTGGCGTCACCCGCCGACTCCACCGCGTCCAGGTCGATCTCCATCGCACAGGTGCGCGCGGGCAGCCCCAGGGCCTTCACGACCCGCGGGTGCAGCTCGCCGGCGTGGCCCACGACCCGCTCGGCGCCGTCCACGGTGACGGCCAGTTCGGCGCACCGCCCCGGGTGCCACGGTCCGTACTGCCCCTTGCGGATGACCAGCTCGGCACCGGCCTCACGGGCGACGGAGCGCGCCGCCTCGACCGCGTCGGCCCAGTCGGCCGGGCGTCCCTTGCCCCACCAGCCGGCCTGCTCGCGCGCACCGGCGAGCACGACGGCGACGTGCCGCGGCTGCTCGGGCAGCGCCGCGTTCAGCTCGGCGAGCTCCTCGTCGGTGGGGCGGCGGTCGACGGGCAGCACGGCGGAGATCCGCTGCTCCTCGCGCGGCCGGAAGACCAGGCCGGACTCGAACAGGGCGAGGTCGTGCGAGCCCCGGCCGTCGTTGCGGCGCAGCGCGGCGAGCAGACCCGGCAGCAGCGTCGTGCGCAGCGCGGGCTCCTCGTCGCTCAGCGGGTTGCTGAGCTTCACGACACGGCGGACCGGGTCGTCCTCGTCCAGGCCGAGCTGGTCGAAGACCGGCTCGCCGAGGAACGGGTAGTTCAGCGCCTCGACGTATCCGGCGCCGGCCAGGGCGCGGCCGACGCGGCGGTGCAGCCGCTGCCGCTCCGTCAGGCCGAGGCCCGCCGGCGGCTTGGGCAGCGTGGAGGGCAGGTTCTCGTAGCCCTCCAGTCGGATGACCTCTTCGGCCAGGTCGTTCGGGTCGGTCAGGTCCGGCCGCCAGGACGGGACGGTGACGAGGAGCTCGTCCTGCCCGTAGACGTCGCAGCCGATCTCCTGCAGCCGCCGCACGACGGTCTCGCGGCCGTAGGCGACGCCGGCGACCTTGTCCGGGTGGTCGGCCGGGATGGTGATGGTGCGCGGCGCGCTCGGGGCGAGGACCTCGGTGACGCCGGCCTCGGCCGTGCCGCCGGCGAGGAGGACCAGCAGGTCGACCGTGCGCTGCGCGGCAGCTGCGGCGGCCTGCGGGTCGACGCCGCGCTCGAAGCGCCGGGACGCCTCGGAGGACAGCTTGTGCCGGCGGGCCGTGCGCGCGATGGACACCGCGTCGAAGTGCGCCGCCTCGATGACCACGCCGGACGTGGCGTTCTCGACGTCGTCGTGGTCGGCGATCTCCGTGTCGGCGCCGCCCATGACACCGGCGAGGCCGATCGGGCCGCGGTCGTCGGTGATCACCAGGTCCTCGGCGTCCAGCGTGCGCTCGACGCCGTCGAGGGTGGTGAGCTTCTCGCCCGGTTCGGCCCGGCGCACGCCGATGGTGCCCTGGACCAGGGAGCGGTCGTAGGCGTGCAGCGGCTGGCCGAGCTCCATCATCACGTAGTTGGTGACGTCGACGGCGAGCGAGATCGGGCGCATGCCGACCTTCTGCAGCCGGCGCTGGAGCCAGATCGGCGAGCGGGCCTCGGCGCTCAGGCCGGTGACCGTGCGGGCCGTGAAGCGGTCGCAGCCGGTGGGGTCGGAGATCCGCACCGGGTAGCCGTACGCGTTCGGGCCGGGCACGTCGATCAGCGCCGGGTCGCGCAGCGGCAGGCCGTACGCGATGGCGGTCTCGCGGGCGACGCCGCGCAGGGACAGGCAGTAGCCGCGGTCGGGTGTGACGGCGATGTCGAGGACCTCGTCGACCAGCTCGAGCAGCTCGACGGCGTCCTTGCCGACCTCGGTCTCGGGCGGCAGCACGATGATGCCCTTGGTGCCGTCGTCGCCCATGTTCAGCTCGTCGCTGGAGCAGATCATGCCGCGCGACATCTTGCCGTAGGTCTTGCGCTCGGCGATCTGGAAGTCACCGGGCAGGACGGAGCCGGGCAGGGCCACGACGACCTTGTCGCCGACGGCGAAGTTGCGGGCGCCGCAGACGATCTCCTGGGGCTCGCCGGTGCCGTTGGCCTGGCCGACGTCGACGGTGCAGAAGCGGATGGGCTTCTTGAACTCCGTCAGCTCCTCGATCGTCAGCACCTGGCCGACGACCAGGGGGCCCTTGAGGTCGGCGCCGAGCTGCTCGACGGTCTCGACCTCCAGACCGGCCGAAATGAGCTTGGCCTGGACGTCCCGGCCGGTCTCCGTCGCCGGCAGGTCGACGTACTCCCGCAGCCAAGAAAGCGGGACCCGCATCAGATCTCCATCCCGAACGGCCGGGTGAACCGGACGTCACCCTCGACCATGTCTCGCATGTCCTCGACGTTGTGGCGGAACATCAGCATCCGCTCGATGCCGAACCCGAAGGCGAAGCCGCTGTACTTCTCCGGGTCGACACCGCAGGCCCGCAGCACGCGGGGGTTGACCATGCCGCAGCCGCCGAGCTCGATCCAGCCCTCGGAGGAGCAGGTGCGGCAGGGACGGTCGGGGTGGCCGACGGACTCGCCCTTGCAGACGTAGCAGAGCATGTCCATCTCGGCGCTGGGCTCGGTGAACGGGAAGTAGTTCGGCCGCAGCCGCGTCTTCATGTCCGCGCCGAACAGCGACTGGACCATGTGGTCCAGGGTGCCCTTGAGGTCGGCCATCGTCAGGCCCTCGTCCACCGCGAGCAGCTCGATCTGGTGGAAGACCGGCGTGTGCGTGGCGTCCAGCTCGTCGGTGCGGAACACCCGGCCGGGGCAGACGATGTAGACCGGCAGCTCACGGTCGAGCAGGGCGCGCGCCTGCACCGGGGAGGTGTGCGTGCGCAGCACGACGCCGGACCCGGACTCCTCGGTGCCCTTCGGGCCCTGCACGAAGAACGTGTCCTGCATCTGCCGGGCCGGGTGGTCGGGCAGGAAGTTGAGCGCGTCGAAGTTGAACCACTCCGCCTCGGCCTCCGGCCCCTCGGCGACCTCGTAGCCCATGGCCACGAAGACGTCCGCGACCCGCTCCATCATGGTGGTGAGCGGGTGCCGGGCGCCGGACGGTACGCGGTCGTAGGGCAGCGTGACGTCCACCGCCTCCTCGACCAGCACGCGCGCGTCCCGCTCGGCCTCCAGCTCGCTCTGGCGCGCGGCGAGGCCCTTGTTGACGGCGCCGCGGGCCTGGCCGACGCGCTTGCCGGCCTCGGCCTTGGCGTGCGGGGGCAGGGCGCCGATCTCGCGGTTGGCGAGGGCCAGCGGCGAGGCCGGGCCGGTGTGGGCGACCTTGGCCTCGTGGAGCGCGTCGAGGGAGTCCGCGGCTGCGAAGGCGGCGAGCGCCTCGTCCCGCATGCGCTCGATCTCTTCCGGTTTCAACGTCTCGACCTCGACCGGGTCGTACGACTTATTCGGTGCCGACATCTCTTCCCGTGCTTCCGATTGTCCCCCAGCTACCGCTGGGAGGTGCCCCCTGGCTGAAGGTCCCCGTCACCGACTCCGACGGTCGTCTGTCGGGACACAAAGGTGCCAATGGCCGAGTCTAACGGGGTGGAGGTGGACGAATGCGCCCGTGGTCCTCAGGCGAGATACGCCGGGGCCGCCACGGGCAACGTAAATCGGAACTCGGCGCCCGCGCCGGGGGCGCGGCCGACGGTGATGGTGCCCCCGTGGGCCTCGACGATGCCCTTGACGATGTAGAGCCCGAGGCCCGTGCCGCCGCGCTTGCTGCCCCGCCAGAAGCGGGTGAAGACGCGATTCATGGACTCCTCCGGGATGCCGGGCCCCTCGTCGCTCACCGTGACCGACGTGGCTGCGTACTCGGCGGACTCGCCCTCGCGGGGGGACGCCGTGGCCGTGATGTCGATCGTGACAGTTCCCTCACCGTGCCGCACGGCATTTTCCAGCAGGTTGCTGAGCACCTGGTCGATCTTGTCGGGGTCGGCCCACAGGTCGGGCAGCGGCTGCTGGACGCGCAGCAGGAAGCGGTCGGCCGGCTGCCCGGCGGCGACGTAGGCCTGGATGTGGCGTCCGACGGCGGCGCCGATGTCGACGGGCTGGCGGCGCACCTCCAGCCGGCCCGAGTCGATGCGGGAGATGTCGAGCAGCTCGGCGATGAGCCGGGTGACCCGGTCGGCGTCGGCGTCGACGGTCTCCAGCATCAGCCGCTTCTGGTCGTCGGTGAACCGTTCCCACTTGGCCAGCAGCGTGGCGGTGAAGCCCTTCACGGAGGTGAGCGGGGAGCGCAGTTCGTGGGCGACGGTGGCGATCAGCTCGGCGTGGCTGCGCTCGGTGCGGCGGCGGGCCTCGGTGTCGCGCAGGGTGACGATCAGGCGCCGCACGGGGCCGGTGGGGTGGGTGCGGACGTAGCGCGCGGAAACCAGCACCTCGCGCCCGCCGGGCAGCAGGAGGTTGCGCTCGGGCTGCCCGACCCGGATGGCGAGACCGCCGTAGGGGTCGGTCAGCTGCCACCAGCGGCGCCCTTCGAGGTCCTCTAACGGCAGCGCCTTCTCCAGGTTCTGCCCGAGCGCGTCCCGGGCGCGGACGGCGGTGATGCGCTCGGCGGCGGCGTTGAAGCAGATGACCCGGCCCTGTTCGTCGCCGACGACGAGCCCGTCGGGCAGGTGGTCGGGGTCGATGCCGAGCCCGGCGAGATCACCGGACGGCCCGGACGCGGCGGTCGGGCTCCCGGCGTCCCGGGCTCCCGGTGCGCTGCTCGTGCCGACGCTCATCCCCGTACCCCACCTCTCAGGCTCCGCGGAGGGTCCCTGAGCTGGTCACCCTACTAGCTCCCGGTGACGGAGCGGCACCCTCCGGGGGCGCGCTGTGCACGCGCCGACGCATACAGACATACGGCCGCGGCGGTGGCGAGGTTCAGGCTCTCGGCCTTCCCGTGGATCGGGACGCGCACCACGGCGTCGGTGAGGGCGCGGGTCTCCTCCGGCAGGCCCCAGGCCTCGTTGCCGAAGACCCAGGCGGTGGGCCCGCCCATGGTGCCCTTGTCGAGCTCGTCGTCGAGGTCGCGGTCACCGGCCCCGTCGGCGGCCAGGACGCGGACACCGGCGGCGTGCAGCGCCTCGACGGCCCGTTCGACGGGGACGCCGACGGCGACGGGCAGGTGGAACAGCGAGCCGACCGAGGCGCGTACGGCCTTGGGGTTGTACACGTCGACGGAGGCGTCGGTCAGCACGACGGCCTCGGCGCCGGCGGCGTCGGCGCACCGCAGCACCGTGCCCGCGTTGCCGGGGTCGCGGACGTTGGCCAGGAGCGCGACCAGGCGCGGCCGGGCGGCGAGGACCTCGTCGAAGGGCGTGTCCAGGAACCGGCAGATCCCGACGAGCCCCTGCGGGGTGACGGTGGTGGAGATGTCGGCGATGACCTGCTCGGAGGCGAGGTGCACCCGCGCGCCGGCGTCCCGGGCGGCGCCCACGATGTCGGGGTACCGGTCGGCGGCCTCCGGAGTGGTGAACAGTTCCACGAGCGTGGCCGCGTCCCGCGCCCGGTGCCCGGCCGCCTCCCGCACCGCCTGCGGCCCCTCCGCGAGGAACAGCCGCTCCTTCCCCCGGAAGTTCCGCTTGGCCAGCCGCCGGGCGGCGGAGACGCGGGGCGAGCGGGGGGAGATGAGCTCGGGGGTGGCAGGGGACATCCTGTTCGCTTTCTCGGTAGCTGCACAGCAGGACCCGCAGGCCGTCCGGCCTGCGGGTCCTGTCAGTCACATCGGCTGGAAGCCGGCGTCAGGCCGCCTTGGGGGCGTTGACGTCGCTCGGCAGCGCCTTCTGGGCGACCTCGACGAGGGCGGCGAACGCACCGGCGTCGTTGACGGCCAGCTCGGCGAGGATCTTGCGGTCGACCTCGACGTTGGCGGCCTTCAGACCCTGAATGAAGCGGTTGTAGGTCATGCCGTTGGCGCGGGCAGCGGCGTTGATGCGCTGGATCCACAGCTGGCGGAAGTCACCCTTGCGCTTCTTGCGGTCGTTGTAGTTGTAGACCAGCGAGTGGGTGACCTGCTCCTTGGCCTTGCGGTACAGGCGCGAACGCTGACCGCGGTAGCCGGAGGCCTGCTCGAGGATCGCCCGGCGCTTCTTGTGGGCGTTGACTGCCCGCTTGACGCGTGCCACTTCTTAACTCCTTGTAGCGGGGCCGTGGTTGTCCTCACACGACCCGAAATCGATTGGGTCCCGGTCCTGACGTGCGGCGCTCACGCGCCGGGCGTCACTTGCCGAGAAGCTTCTTGATCTTCGCGGCGTCGCCCGGGGCCATCTCGGCGTTGCCGGTGAGGCGACGCGTCACACGGGACGACTTGTGCTCGAGCAGGTGGCGCTTGCCGGCGCGCTCGCGGAGCACCTTGCCGGAGCCGGTGATCTTGAAGCGCTTGCTGGCACCGCTGTGCGACTTGTTCTTCGGCATAGCGCCGTTCTCTCCTCGTCGGTGGCGCTCCGGTGCCCGGTCGTTAAACCGGGCACGGTGGAGCGTCGTCTTGTTTCGGTTGCTTCCTGGGACTGGCGTCCCGGGGGTCACGCCTCGGCGGGCTCCTCGGCGGGCTCCTCAGCCGGCGCCTCGGCGTCCGCGGCGTCCGCGGCGTTCTGCGACTTGCCGGGGTTGGCCTTCGCTTCCGCCTTGCGGGCTTCCTGCGCCTGGCGAGCCTCGGCCATCGCCTCGGTCTTCTTCTTGTGCGGACCGAGAACCATGATCATGTTCCGGCCGTCCTGCTTCGGGTTCGACTCGACGAAACCGAGGTCCTGGACGTCCTCCGCGAGACGCTGCAGCAGCCGGTAGCCCAGCTCGGGCCGGGACTGCTCGCGACCACGGAACATGATCGTGATCTTGACCTTGTCGCCCTGCTTGAGGAACCGAACGACGTGACCCTTCTTGGTGTCATAGTCGTGCGGGTCGATCTTCGGCCGGAGCTTCATCTCCTTGATGACCGTGTGCGCCTGGTTCTTGCGCGCCTCACGGGCCTTCATGGCCGACTCGTACTTGAACTTCCCGTAGTCCATGAGCTTGCACACGGGCGGACGGGCGTTCGCCGCGACCTCGACCAGGTCCAGGTCGTACTCCTGCGCAAGCTCCAGTGCCTTGGCCAGGGGGACGATGCCCACCTGCTCGCCACTGGGACCGACAAGTCGCACCTCGGGAACGCGAATCCGGTCGTTGATGCGGGGCTCGGCGCTGATGGATCCTCCTCGGTAGCACCACGCGACGGTCTGGCGGACGGCCGCGTAACGTCTCTGTTCGTTAGACCTAACCGCGCCGAAGCACAAAAAATGCCCCGGACGATTCCCAGGCGGGGCTCCTCGAACTACCGGAGCACCGCCGCGGGATCCGCGGGGCGCACTTTCGGACGGATCACCGCCGCTGGGACGGGACCGTCTGACCGGTGACCCGCCGCCCTGGGGGTGGTCGGGTGGGAGTTCGAAAGCCTCCACTTGTGGGCCGGGCGCGTGGGCTGTGAGGCATACGTGTCCGACCGGTCGTTACACGAGGTTACCAGCATTGGCCAGGAAGGGCTAATTCAGACGCCGCGGGCCCTGGTGCGGCACGTCCCTTTCCTGCGCCTATCGTGTGGGGCATGAGTGAGACCCCTGCTGAATCCTCGGCGAATCCCGACTTCGACGCCATGGCCCGTGACATCGCCGAGGTCCCGGCGGTCGAGGTGATCGTGACGGTCGCCGTCAACCTGATGAGCGCGGCCGCCGTGAAGCTCGGTCTGACCGAGGAGGGCGACCGGCACAAGGACCTCGACGAGGCCCGCAAGCTGGTGCACGCGCTGGCCGGTCTGCTGGACGCCTCCACGACCGAGATCAGCTCCTTCCACGCGGCCCCCCTGCGCGACGGCCTGAAGTCGCTCCAGCTGGCGTTCCGCGAGGCCTCACTCGTCCCGGACGAGCCGGGCCAGGGCCCGGGCGAGAAGTACACGGGCCCGGTCTACGGCTAGCAGTTCAGCGGACGAAGAGGGGCTCGCCCGGGGGCGTCGCCTCGGCCGGCAGCAGTGCCAGGTCGAGGCCGCGCACCAGGCGGGCCCTCAGTGTTTCGTCGGCGGCCAGGCGCTCGGCGACGGCCCGGGCGGCTTCGGCGGGGGCCGCCGCGGGATCGAGGACCAGGGCGAGCGTGCCGTCGGCCTGTCCCGGCCCGAGGTGGGCGCGCAGCACGGCGGGCTCGGCGGCGACGGCCTCGCGCACGGCGGCGACGACGGCCGGGTCGGCGAGCGGGTCGGTGGTGGCGCGGCCCTCCGCCAGGGCCAGCAGGGCGGGTCCGGTCAGCTCGAAGGGCACGGGCCCGGCCAGGTCGAGCACGACCGTGTCCGCCTTCTCGTGCGCGGCGGCCTGCAGGGCCTGGTGCAGCGGTACGGCGACGGGGCGGGCCTGCGGGTCCCAGCGGGCGAGGGAGTCCGTGGAGGTGAAGGCGGGCAGGGCGGTGCGGTGACCGGCCTTGAGGGTCGGTACGGCCATGTCGCTGGTCTTCTCGCGGCGCAGCCCCTTCTCGTCCTCCTCGACCTCGCCGAGCACGGCCACGACGGGGACGAGCAGCCGGGCGCCCTTGAGCGCCTCCAGCACGGGTCCGACGGCGGTGCGGTCCTCGGACCAGGCTGCCAGGGCCGCGCTCAGCCGGGGGTCGGCGGAGCCGTCGTCGTCGGAGAAGCCGGGGTCGGGGATGTTCTTGTTCGCCACGGTCGTCGACCCTATCGGCCGGGTGCGGCGCTGCGGGCAGCGGCTCGGAAGGCAGCGGTCCGGGAGGCAGCGGTTCAGAAGTCCTGATGGCCGCTGCGCCGGCCGCGCCACAGGACGACCGCCGCGACCAGCAGCACGCCGCCGGCGCCGCCCGCGAGGGGGGCGGCCCAGTCGGCGGCGCCGTCGCCGGAGGAGGCGGTGGCCGGGCCGCTGCCGAAGTACTTCTCGCCGTAGGACGCCGACTGCAGGCCCTCGGGCTTCAGGCGGGCGGCGGCCCTGATGGCGGCGGCCGGGTCGATGAAGCCGAAGCCGCGGGAGTCGTCGCGGCCGCCGACCGGGGCGTTGCGGGCCGTGTCCTCGAGGAGCGTCTTGATCTGGGCGGGGCTCAGCCCGGGGTGGGCGGCCTTGACCAGGGCGGCGGCGCCGGAGACGAAGGCCGCGGCGGCGCTGGTGCCCCAGCCCTCGTAGTACTTGCGGTCCGGGTCGGCGATGACGACGTCCACGCCGGGGGCGCTGACGGTGGCGTACCAGCGGCGGGTGGAGAAGGAGGCGCGGGTGCCGGCGCGGTCGACGGCCGTGGCGGCGATGACGCCGGGGTACGCGGCCGGGTAGGAGATGTGATCGCCCTTCTCGCCGCCGTTGCCCGCGGAGGCGACCACGACCACGCCCTTCTTCAGGGCGTACTGGATCGCCTGGTCCTCGGTCGGTTCGGGGTGCGCGGAGGCGGAGTCGTCGCCGAGGGAGAGGTTGATGACGTCGGCGCCGTGGTCGGCGGCCCAGCGGATGCCCTCGGCGAGGGCGTTGCCGCGGGTGCTGCGGGCCTTGGCGCGGGAAGGGTCGCCGTCCTCCAGGATCACGCGGACGGGGAGGATCTTCGCCTCGGGGGCGATGCCGAGGACGCCGTCGGCGTTGCCCGGGCCGTGTCCGTGGCCCGCGATGATGCCGGCCATGGCGGTGCCGTGCCGGGCCCAGGCGCGGTCGCCGGGTTCGGCGCCGAAGCGGACCAGGTCCTTGCCGGGCAGGACGTTGCCGGCCAGGTCGGGGTGGTCGGCCTCGACACCGGTGTCCAGGACCGCGACGGTGACGCCCGCGCCCTTGGTGGTCTGCCAGGCCTCCTGGGTGTGCATCGCCTCCAGGGCCCACTGCTGGGCGCGGATGCCGTCGGCGTGGGCGGGGGCGGCCGGGACCAGGGTGAGGCCGGCGGCGAGGAGGACGCCCAGGAGCCCGCCCGCGCGGGAGGTGACGGCTTTCACGACGGCTGCTCCGTGGCCGAGCGGACGTTCCTGCGCAGGTCGCGTTCGACGCGGTCGGCGAGGCCCTGCGCCTCGTGGCCGAGGCCGGCCTGGGCGGGGGCGGTGGTGGCGCCGGACTCCATGGCGTCCTCGGCGGGCTGCGGGTCGTCGACGGTGCGGCCGTCGGCCCAGCCGGAGACGGCCCAGACGACGACCGGGGCCTCGGTGAGCACCGACACGGTCCAGGAGGCGCGCTGCCCGGGCCCGAAGTCGGCGGCGGGGGTGTCCTTCGCGGCGTACGGCAGGGGCATCAGGTCGCTGCGGCGGTCCAGGCGCTCCTTGCGGAAACGGTTCGCGAGGGCGGTCATGCCCGGGGCGTCGGCCGAGGTGAAGAGCAGGCCGACGGTCGTCACGTGGCTCTCGGTGGCGTCGGTGTAGGTGGCGCGCAGGAGGCGTGCGCAGCCGACCGGGGCGAGGGCCTTGCGGAGCAGGGGGTCGAAGGCGTCCTTGCAGCCGCTGTCCGGGGCGACGGCTATCCGGGTCCAGACGCGGTCGGCTCCGCCGGGACCGGCGCCGCGGCCCTGCACGGTGCGGGGGAACAGCTCGTCGACCGGGACGCTGTGCCAGAGGCTGCCGGCGGCGCTGAAGGTACTGCGCGCGCCCTCCTCGCCGGAGTCCCCCACGAACCAGCTTCCGGTGACCGCGCCCGAGATCAGTCCCAGCCCGAGCACCAGGCAGACGGCGGCAGCGGCGGCCTGCGACGCCCGGCGCCGCCCGAGCGGCCGGGGCCGGGCGGCACTGTCGTACCCCTCGGGCTCCCCGAACGACACGACCGGGCGCGTGGCGCCCGGGGCTCCGCCGGGCCTGAGGGGGGCGCTCGCACTCCAGGAGAGAGCGGGGTCGGGCGAGACGGAGGTGCTGTCCATGACGGGCGGCGCGGAGGGCGCGGGCGGGAAGGCACCCTGAGCCGCCCGTTGACCGGGCATGGCACCGCGCGGCGGGGAGGTGGGGGCCGGGGGTGTACGTCGCTCGGCGGGGGCGGTGCCGCGGGGCGGGGCCGTGGGGGCGGCGCTGCGCGGAGGGCCCGCGGGGGCGGCGCTGCGCGGCGGGGCGGTGGGGCCGGTGCCACGGGGCGAGGCCGTGGGAGCGGGGGGTGTACGTCGCTCGGTGGGGCCGGTGCCACGGGGCGGGGCCGTGGGAGCGGGGGGTGTGCGTCGCTCGGTGGGGCCGGTGCCGCGGGGCGAGACCGTGGGGGTGGCGGGTGCCGGTCGCTCGGAAGCACCGGACCCACCGACCTCGGCGGACCGCTGAGCCACGCCTTCCGCCCGCGGCGAAGTACCCGTGCGGCCGCTCTCGGCAGCGCCCTGCGCTCCGTGGCCCGCCTGCGGCGAACCCCCGGTGGGCGTCTCCGTACCGTCCCGTGCCGTGAGGCGGAAGGGGCGGGTGGGGGTCTCAGGGGTGGGTTCGGGCGGGGTGGAGCGTGGGCGTCCGGGGCGCGGGGCGGTGTGGCGGTCGCCCGCCGTGCGGGGCGGTGTGTCCGGGAAGCGGGACGAGGCATGCGGCGGGGGCGGAGCCCCCGGTTCGTCGCGGCGGGACGTCGGCGCGCCGAAGGCCGGGAACGGAGGCCGGCCGGAGCCGCCGTCCGCGAGGGTACCGGCGCCCTCCTGGGCGTCTCCCGCGGTGGAGGTGCCCTCGTCCTGGGGGGCCGGGGACCGCGGCGGGGCCGGGGGATGTGCGGGGCGGGGAGGGAAGGAGGCGCGTCGCGCTTCCGTGCTCATGCACCCCCCGTTTCCTCGGCCCGGGCCGCTACGCGCGCGGGCCGGTGCGTTCTGCCCGAGGCCCGGCACCGACTCGTCCGGGCACACATACCCGTACGGACGGAGTGTCATCCCGGCACGGCTCCGCGGCCGGCGTCGTCCGCCGTACGTGCGCGTCACTCTACGGCTTGTCCCCGGGCGAACGGGAACCAGTCCGCAAGGCCGGGGCATCTGCCCGGAACGTCCCCCTACCCTGCGGTAATCGGGTCTGGCAGGCTGCGTTCATGACTGCGCGCGCCGCCGACCGGGCCCGTTACGACCGGGCCACCGCCCATCTCGACGCCCCTCTCGCGATCGTGGACCTGGACGCCTTCGACGCCAACGCCGACGATCTGGTCCGCCGCGCCGGGGGCAAGCCCGTGCGGGTCGCCAGCAAGTCCGTGCGCTGCCGGGCGCTGCTGGAACGCGTCCTGGCCCGGGACGGCTTCGCGGGGATCATGTCGTTCACGCTCGCCGAGTCCCTGTGGCTGGCCCGCTCCGGGTTCGAGGACGTGCTGCTCGCCTATCCGTCCGCCGACCGCGCCGCGTACGCCGAGCTGGCCGGTGACCCCAAGCTCGCCGCGGCCGTGACGGTCATGGTCGACGACGTCGCGCAGCTGGATCTCATCGACGCCTCCCGCGGCGGCGGCCGTGAAGTGGTGCGGGTGTGCCTGGAGTTGGACACCTCGCTCAGGCTCCTGGGCGGGCGCGTGCGGATCGGGGCGCGGCGGTCGCCGCTGCACTCCCCCGCCGAAGTCGCCGACGTGGCCCGCGCGGTGGCCCGGCGGCCCGGTTTCGAACTCGTGGGGATCATGGCGTACGAGGGTCATGTCGCCGGGGTCGGGGACGCCGTCGCGGGGCGGCCGCTGCGCTCGCGTGCCGTCCGGCTGATGCAGGCCGCCGCCAGGCGCGAACTGGCCGAGCGGCGCGCGGAGGTGGTGCGTGCGGTGCGGGCCGTGGTGCCGGCGCTGGAGTTCGTCAACGGCGGGGGCACCGGCTCGGTGCAGCACACGGCCGCCGAGGACGCCGTCACCGAGATCGCCGCCGGGTCGGGGCTGTACGTGCCGCGGCTGTTCGACAACTACACCTCGTTCCGCGGCAGGCCGGCCGCCCTCTTCGCGCAGCCCGTGGTGCGACGGCCGGGGGTCGGGGTCGTGACGGTGCTCGGGGGCGGCTACCCCGCGTCGGGGGCCGCCGGGCCCGACCGTTCGCCCGTGCCGTATCTGCCCGAGGGGCTGCGCTACGACCCGCAGGAGGGGGCCGGTGAGGTGCAGACGCCGCTGCTCGGCTCGCCCGCCGACGACCTGCTGATCGGCGACAAGGTGTGGTTCCGGCACGCGAAGGCCGGTGAACTGTGCGAGCGGTTCGACACGCTGCATCTCGTCGAGGGCGACGCGGTGACGGCGTCCGTGCCCACCTACCGCGGCGAGGGCCACACGTTCCTGTAGGACCCCGGTCGCCGGCCCGCCGGGCGTCAGCCCGTCGGGCCGATGCTGCTGCCCACGCCGCCGCCGGTGTCCGCGTCGCCGACCGGGCGGATGCCCTTGGTGATGCGGTCCATGTCGGTGAGCGGCGGCCCGTCCGCGCCCGCGTCGAAGACGAACCGGACCAGGACCGGCGACTCGGTGCCGACGCTGGAGGGGAACACGAGCGACTGGACGTAGCCGCCGGGGCCCTCGGCCGTGTGCACCCGCCAGCGCACGAAGTACCCGGCGCGGCCCGCCACCGCGACCGGCCCGGACTTCACGAGCTCGTGGGACTCCATGCCCCCGTAGGGCTGCCGGCCGATCGCGTCACGGTCGAAGGCGTCTTCGGCCGCGTCGGGGATGTCCGCCTTGGCGAGGGCCTCGGGTGAGGTCTCGTCGTTCGCGGTCACGGTGCGGGAGATGACCAGGCCGTGGCGGCAGACGGCGCCGTCGCCGGGGCAGTCGTACGTGCCGTCCGTCGTCATGACGACGTCGTCCTGGGCGACGTGGCGGGGGCGGACCCAGCCGTCGAGGAGCGGGAAGGTGACCCCGTTGAGCTGGTCCTCGACGACCGAGGGGTCCTCCGGGGACGGCTCGGCGGTGGACTCCCCGGGCGCCGGATCCGGCGACTCGGGCGGGGTGGAGGTGGCGGACGTCGGGGCCGTCCTGGTCTCCGCCCCGCCGTCGTCGCCGTTGCCCAGGACCGCGGCTCCGGTGACGATCGCCGCGACCAGCACGGCCCCCGCCGCGACGAGGGCGACGGTCTTCGCCCGCCCGGTGCCGCCGCCCGGGGGCGAGGGCACCGGGACGGTGGGGGCCTCGGGCGTGCGGCGGTGCTCGGTCCAGGCCGTGCCGTCCCACCAGCGCTGCAGGTGCGGGGCGTGGGGGTCCGGATACCAGCCGGGTGGGGGCGTCATGCTCATCCCGGCACTGTAGGCCGGGACCCGGGCCGCGCGGACACGGCTTACAGGGGTGTGACGTACGCCCCCGAGATCCCGCCGTCGACGAGGAAGTCGGTGGCGTTCACGAAGGAGGAGTCGTCGCTGGCGAGGAAGGCCACGGCGGCGGCGATCTCCTCGGCCTCGGCGAACCGGCCCAGCGGGATGTGCACCAGGCGGCGCGCGGCCCGCTCCGGGTCCTTGGCGAACAGTTCCTGGAGGAGGGGCGTGTTGACCGGGCCGGGGCACAGGGCGTTGACCCGGATGCCCTCGCGGGCGAACTGCACGCCCAGTTCCCGGGACATGGCGAGGACGCCGCCCTTGGAGGCGGTGTAGGAGATCTGGGAGGTGGCCGCGCCCATCCTGGCCACGAAGGAGGCCGTGTTGATGATGGAGCCCCTGCCCTGGCGCCGCATGTAGGGGATGGCGGCCTTGCAGCACAGGTAGACGGAGGTGAGGTTGACCTCCTGGACGCGCTTCCAGGCCTCCAGGCCGGTCTCCAGGATGGAGTCGTCGTCGGGCGGGGAGATGCCGGCGTTGTTGAAGGCGATGTCGACGCTGCCGTAGGTGTCGTGGGCGGTCCTGAAGAGGGCCTCGACCTCGTCGGGGTCGGTGACGTCGACCTTCACGAAGGTGCCGCCGGTCTCCTCGGCGGCGGCCTTGCCGCGGGTCTCGTCGACGTCGGCGCAGACGACGTGCGCGCCCTCGGAGGCCAGGCGGCGGGCGGCGGCGAGTCCGATGCCGCTGCCGGCTCCGGTGACGACGGCGGTACGGCCGACCAGACGGCGGCAGATGCTTTCCTGGGCAGTCACTGTGCGGGGCCCTCCGTGCTGATGAAGACGTTCTTGGTTTCGGTGAAGGCGGCCAGGGCGTCGGGGCCGAGTTCGCGGCCGACGCCGGACTGCTTGTAGCCGCCGAACGGGGTCCAGTAGCGGACGCTGGAGTGGGAGTTGACGGACAGGTTGCCGGCGCGGACGGCCCGGGAGACGCGCAGGGCTCGGCCGATGTCCCGGGTCCAGATGGAGCCGGAGAGGCCGTAGGGGGTGTCGTTGGCGAGGCGGATCGCGTCCTCCTCGTCGGTGAAGGGCAGCAGGACGGCCACGGGGCCGAAGATCTCCTCCCGGGCGGCGGGCGAGTCGGGCCGCTCCCCGGTGAGGACGGTCGGCGGGAACCAGAAGCCGGGCCCTTCGGGGGCGCTGCCGCGCAGGGCCGGGGCGTCATCGGGCACGTAGCCGCGGACGCGGTCGAGCTGCTGCCGGGAGATCAGCGGGCCCATCTGCGTCTTCTCGTCGGCCGGGTCGCCCACCACCACGGCGGACAGGGCGTCGGCGAGCAGGTCGCGGACCTCGTCGTACACGGACTCCTGGACCAGGACGCGGGTCCGGGCGCAGCAGTCCTGGCCGGAGTTGTCGAGGAAGGAGAAGGGGTCGACGGCGGTCTTCAGGTCGGCGTCGGCGAAGACGACGTTGGGGCTCTTGCCGCCGAGTTCGAGGGTGACCGGCTTGACCTGCTCGGCGGCGGCAGCGGCGACGCGCGTGCCGGTACGGGTGGAGCCGGTGAAGACGATCTTGGCGACGCCGGGATGCCGCACCAGGGCGTCGCCGGTGATGTCGCCGCGTCCGGGCAGGACCTGGAAGAGGTGCTCGGGGAGACCGGCCTCCAGGGCGAGTTCGGCCAGGCGCAGGGCGGTGAGCGGGGTGGTCTCGGCGGGCTTGAGGAGGACGGCGTTGCCGGCCGCGAGGGCGGGGGCGGTGCCCCAGGCGGCGATCGGCATCGGGAAGTTCCAGGGGGCGATCACGCCGACCACGCCGAGCGGTTCGAGGATGGTGACGTCGAGACCGCCGGGCACGGGGATCTGGCGGCCGGTGAGCCGCTCCACTCCCCCGGCCGCGTAGTCCAGCAGGTCGCGGACGTTGCCGGCCTCCCAGCGGGCGTTGCCGATCAGGTGGCCGGCCTCGCGGACCTCCAGACGGGCCAGCTCCTCCAGGTGCTCGTCGACGGTGGTGGCGAAGCGGCGCAGCAGCCGGGCGCGGTCGCCGGGCGCGAGGGCGGCCCAGGTGCGCTGTGCCCGGGCGGCGCGGGCGACGGCCGTGTCGACGTCGGCCGGGCTCGCGCCGGCGACGGCGGCGACGACCTCCTCGGTGGCGGGGTTCAGTACGTCCAGCAGGTGCTCGGAAGACACCACCGAGGACTCTGAGGACTTTGCGGACTCTGAAGACAACGGGGCCTCACAGACGTTCGAAGGAGCGGCGCAGCTCCCAGTCGGTCACCACGGCGTCGAACGCGTCCAGTTCGACGCGCGCCATGTTGCGGTAGTGCGCGACGACCTCGTCCCCGAAGGCCGCCTGGGCGATGGCGCTGTGCTCCCAGAGCTCGGCGGCCTCGCGCAGGGTGGTGGGGACGTGGGCGAAGCCGGCGGTGTAGGCGTTGCCGGCGCACGGCTCGGGCAGTTCCAGTTTCTGCTCGATGCCGTGCAGCCCGGCCGCGATCAGTCCGGCGACGGCGAGGTAGGGGTTGACGTCGCCGCCGGGCAGGCGGTTCTCGAAGCGCATCGAGCGGCCGTGGCCGACCACGCGCAGCGCGCAGGTGCGGTTGTCGCGGCCCCAGGCGACGGCGGTCGGGGCGAAGGAGCCGGGCTGGAACCGCTTGTAGGAGTTGATGTTGGGGGCGTAGAGCAGACAGAACTCGCGCAGGGCGGCGAGCTGGCCGGCGAGGAAGTGCCGCATGACGTCCGACATGCCGCCCTCACCGTCCCCGGCCATGGCGTTGGTGCCGTCGGCGTCGGCGAGCGAGAGGTGGATGTGGCAGGAGTTGCCCTCGCGCTCGTTGTACTTGGCCATGAAGGTGATCGACATGCCGTCCTGGGCGGCGATCTCCTTGGCGCCGGTCTTGTACACGGCGTGCTGGTCGCAGGTGACCAGGGCGTCGTCGTAGCGGAAGGCGATCTCGTGCTGGCCGGGGTTGCACTCGCCCTTGGCGGACTCGACGGTGAGGCCGGCGCCGGCCATCTCGTTGCGGATGCGGCGCAGCAGGGGCTCGATGCGGCCGGTGCCGAGGACGGAGTAGTCGATGTTGTACTGGTTGGCCGGGGTCAGGCCGCGGTAGTTCGCGTCCCAGGCCTGTTCGTAGGTGTCCCTGAAGACGATGAACTCCAGCTCGGTGCCGACCTGGGCGGTGTAGCCGAGCTCGGCCAGGCGCTCCAGCTGGCGGCGCAGGATCTGGCGGGGGGCGGCGACGACCGGGGAGCCGTCCTCCCAGGCGAGGTCGGCCAGCACCATGGCCGTGCCCTCGTTCCAGGGCACCCGGCGCAGGGTGGCCAGGTCCGGACGCATGGCGAAGTCGCCGTAGCCGCGGTCCCAGGAGGACATCGCGTAGCCGTCGACGGTGTTCATCTCGGTGTCGACGGCGAGCAGGTAGTTGCAGCCCTCGGTGCCGTGGTGGAGGACTTCGTCGAGGAAGAAGCGTGCGGCGAACCGCTTGCCCTGGAGCCGCCCTTGCATGTCGGGGAAGGCCAGGACGACAGTGTCGATCTCACCGCCGGCGACGAGGGCGTGCAGTTCCTCGACGCTCAGCGGGGGTGTGCGGTCTGCCACGGGAGAGCCTCCTTCGGCTTCTTTCGGCGAGCCGGGAGCCATAAGGTATTGCGGAGAACCATTGCTTGGGAAGGGGGTACGGCCACATGCCGGAGGAATCGGCCGGCGGGGTGCGGGACCGGCTGACGCCGGTACTGCGGCCGGTGCGCGCGGGCAACGGCTTCGAGGAGGCCCTGGAGCAGATCCTCCAGGTCCTGCGGCTGGGCCTGGTGGCGGGGGGCGAGCGGCTGCCGGCAGAGCGGGAGCTGGCGGAGCGGCTCGGCGTCAGCCGGGTGACGCTGCGCGAGGTGCTGAAGGTGCTCCAGGACCAGGGGCTGGTGGAGTCCCGGCGCGGGCGCTACGGGGGCACGTTCGTGCTGCCGCGCGCCGACGCCGCCGGCGAGGACGAGCTGCGGCGCCGGATCGCCGAGGTCGACATAGAGGACGTGCTGCGGTTCCGGGAGGTGCTGGAGGTGGGCGCGGCCGGGCTGTGCGCGGCGCACGGCCTGACGGGGGACCAGGAGGCACGGCTGCGCGCGGCGCTGGCGGGCACGCACGACGCGCCGCTGAGCGACTACCGGCGCCGGGACACGCTGCTGCACCTCACCCTCGCCGAGCTGTCCGGCTCCCCCACGCTGACCGCCCAGTACGCGGCGGTGCGCGCGAGCGTGAACGACCTGCTCGACTGCATCCCGCTGCTGGTGCGCAACCTGGAGCACTCCCAGCGGCAGCACACGGCCCTGGTGGAGGCCGTGATCGAGGGCGACGCCGACCAGGCGCGGGAGATCATGCGCGAGCACTGCGGGGGCACGGCGGCTCTGCTGCGCGGGTTCCTGGGCTGAGCCGGGCCGCGGCCGGGCGCTGTGAGGATTTACGGGCGATTAACGCACGGGTCTTGCCTTCCCTCGGTCGGCACCGCAAAGGTATGGCCTCATTCCATTGAGTCGTAGCGCGCTCGGCCCCGTGACCGCCGCCCGTCGGGAGTCTGCCCATGTCCGAGGAACCCACCACCACCTCCGTCGCCCCCCAGGGCGACGACTATCTGGAGCGCAGAGCGCTCCGCCGCGGCAGCGCCGGCTGGGTGCTGCTGACCGGTCTCGGTGTCGCCTACGTCGTCTCCGGTGACTACTCGGGCTGGAACTTCGGCCTCGCCGAGGGCGGCTTCGGGGGCCTGGCCATCGCCATGGTGCTGATGGGTGCCATGTACGCCTGCATGGTCTTCGCCCTCGCCGAGCTGTCCTCGATCCTGCCCACGGCGGGCGGCGGCTACGGTTTCGCCCGCCGCGCGCTGGGCCCCTGGGGCGGCTTCCTGACCGGTACGGCGATCCTCATCGAGTACGTCCTCGCGCCCGCCGCGATCGTCATCTTCATCGGCGACTACGTCGAGTCGCTCGGCCTGTTCGGCCTGGAGTCGGGCTGGCCGCTGTACCTGGTGTGCTTCGCGATCTTCCTCGGCATCCACCTCTGGGGCGTGGGCGAGGCGCTGCGCTTCAGCTTCGTGGTCACCGGCATCGCGGTGGCCGCCCTGGTCGTGTTCGCGCTGGCGGCACTTCCGGACTTCTCCTTCGGCACGCTGGACGACATCCCGGTGGACGCCTCGGCCGCCGGGTCGAACTCCTGGCTGCCGTTCGGGCTGCTCGGCATCTGGGCGGCGTTCCCGTTCGGCATGTGGTTCTTCCTGGGCGTCGAGGGGGTGCCGCTGGCCGCCGAGGAGACCCGGGACCCGGCCCGCACGCTGCCGAAGGCGATCCGCTGGTCGATGGGCATCCTGGTGGTGCTCGCGGTGGTGACGTTCTTCGCGGCGGCCGGGGCGCGCGGGTCGGCGGCCGTCCAGGAGGCGGGCAACCCGCTGGTCGAGGCGCTCCAGCCGGACGGCGAGGCGACGACCCTGAGCCGGATCGTGAACTACGCGGGCCTGGCAGGCCTGGTGGCCTCCTTCTTCTCCCTCATCTACGCCGGCTCGCGCCAGCTGTTCGCCCTCTCCCGGGCCGGTTACCTGCCCCGCTTCCTGTCCCTGACCAGCCGCCGCAAGGCCCCCTACCTGGGCCTGCTGGTGCCCGGCACGATCGGCTTCCTGCTGGCGGCGGTGTCCGGCAACGGCGCCCGCATGCTGAACATCGCCGTGTTCGGCGCGACCATCTCCTACGCGCTGATGTCCCTGTCGCACATCGTGCTGCGCCGCCGGGAGCCGGAGCTCCCCCGGCCGTACCGCACGCCGGGCGGGGTGCTGACCTCCTCGGTCGCGCTGGTCCTGGCCTGCGCGGCGCTGGTGGCGACGTTCCTGGTGGATGTGACGGCCGCGTTCATCGCGCTGGTGGTGTACGCCGTGGCCGTCGCGTACTTCGGCCTGTACAGCCGCAAGCGGCTGGTGGCGAAGGCGCCGGAGGAGGAGTTCGCGGCCCTGGCCGCGGCCGAGGCAGAGTTGGCACGGGACTGAGGCGTCGAGCGAGGAGGAGTCCGCAGTGGCCAGGCCGTTGATCGGGGTCAGCACCTATCTGGAGTCCGGGGCGCGCTGGGGCGTGTGGGAGCTGGAGGCGGCGCTGCTGCCGGTCGGCTACCCCCGGCTGGTGCAGCGGGCGGGCGGCCTGGCCGCGATGCTGCCGCCGGACGACCCGGAGCGGGCCGCGGAGGCCGTGGCCCGGCTGGACGGGCTGGTCATCGCGGGCGGGCCGGACGTGGAGCCGGTGCGCTACGGCGCCGAGCGCGAACCGCGGACGGGTCCTCCGGCGCCGGAGCGTGACGCGTGGGAGCTGGCGCTGGTCGACGCGGCCCTGGCGGCGGACGTACCGCTGCTGGGGATCTGCCGGGGCATGCAGCTGCTGAACGTCGCGCTGGGCGGCACGCTCGTGCAGCACCTCGACGGGCACGCGGAGGTCGTGGGCGTGTTCGGCGGGCACCCCGTCAAGCCGGTGCCGGGCACGCTGTACGCCGGGATCGTGCCCGAGGAGACGTCGGTGCCGACCTACCACCACCAGGCCGTCGACCGGCTCGGCGGGGGCCTGGTCCCGTCGGCGTACGCGGCGGACGGCACCGTGGAGGCGGTGGAGCTTCCCGGTCCGGGCTGGGTCCTCGGGGTGCAGTGGCACCCGGAGATGGGCGACGACGTGCGGGTGATGCGGGCGCTGGTGGAGGCGGCGGCGCGGTGACCCGCGGCGGCGACGCCGGGCCGCCCTGCGGCGAGCGTACGATCGGCGGACGCCGGGCCTCGCGACGCCCGCCACCCGCACCGGAGCCCCGCCAGCCGCGGCTCGGCGACAGCACATCAGGGCCGAGCCCGCCGCACGCTGCCCCGAGGCCCGCACCCGCTAGCCCCGCGTCAGCGACAGCAGATCCCGGGCCGAGCCCGCCGGACGCTGCCCCGAGGCCCGCGCCCCGCCAGCCCCCGGGTCAGCGACAGCACATCCCGGGCCGGGCCCGTGAGGGAGCCGGTGCCCCGACGCCCGCACGCCACCAGGCCGCCAGCCCTGGCTCAGCGACGACACATCCCAGCCCGAGCCCGCCGCACGCTGCCCCGAGGCCCGCACCCCGCCAGCCCCCGGGTCAGCGACAGCACATCCCGGGCCGGGCCCGTGAGGGAGCCGGTGCCCCGACGCCCGCACGCCACCAGGCCGCCAGCCCTGGCTCAGCGACGACATATCCCAGCCCGAGCCCGCCGCACGCTGCCCCGAGGCCCGCACCCCGCCAGCCCCGGGTCAACGACAGCACACCCCGGGCCCGACCCGTGGAGGGCCGACGCCCCGGCGCCCGCACCCCACCAGGCCGCCAGCCCTGGCTCAGCGACGACACATCCCAGCCCGAGCCCGCCGCACGCCGCTAGCCCCGCGTCAGCGACAGCAGATCCCGGGCCGGGCCCGTGGGGCGGTGCCCCGTCGGCCACACCGCGCGCAGGTCCCGGGCCAGGGCCACCCCGTCCACCGGCACCCGCACCAGCCGCCGCATCGCCAGTTCCTCCCCCACCGCCAGTTCGCTCAGCACCGCCGGTCCCGCCCCGCCGACCGCCGCCGCCTTCACCGCGGTCGTCGAGGACAGCTCGATGAGCGGACGGGCCAGCCCGCCCAGCGCCGCGTCCAGCACCTGGCGCGTCCCGGATCCCTTCTCCCGCAGGATCAGCGGCGTGGAGGCCAGCTCGGCGGCCGCCACCGGCCGTCCGCGGCGGCCCCACGGGTGCCCCGGTGCCGTGACCACTATCAGCCGGTCGTGGGCGATGACCACCGAGTCCAGCCCGGTCGGCACCGTCAGCCCTTCCACGAAGCCCAGGTCCGCCTCGCCCGACAGCAGCCGCTCGGCGACCACCGTGGAGTTGCCCGCGTGCAGGGACACCGCCGTGTCGGGCCGCTGCGCCCGCAGCGCGAGCAGCCATCCCGGCAGCAGGTACTCCGCGATCGTCATGCTCGCCGCCACCCTCAGCCGCGAGTCACGCCGGTCGCGCAGCGCCTGCGCCCCCGCGTCGAACGCCTCCGCCGCCTCCACGATCCGCCGCGCCCAGTCCGTCACCAGCGCACCGGCGTCCGTGAGCCGCGACCCGCGGGGCGAGCGGTCGACCAGGGCCACGCCGAGCTGCCGTTCCATCGACCGGATCCGGCTGCTGGCCGCGGGCTGGGTGATGCCGAGCTCCCGTGCCGCCCCGCCGAGGCTGCCGATCCGCGCCACCGCCAGCAGCAGCTCCAGGGCCCCGAGGTCCGGCACCCGGTGCGCCAGGAACCCGGCGGCCGACGGGCCGGTCTGCTCCTCCGTGTTGCTCATAAAGCCAGCTTATGTCGCCATAGAGGCGGACTCCCTGGTGGTGCGCCCCGCCCGGCCCGACCGTGGAGTCATGGTCACCGCAGCCCCGCCCGTCGCGTACCCGCTGTCCGTCCGGCATCTCGGGCCCAACTGGTACGCCACCGTGATGGGCACGGCCGTCGTGGCCACCGCAGGGGCCGCTCTCCCCCCGTCCGTCCCCGCGCCGCGCGGCGTGCTCGCGGGCGTGTGGGCCCTGTCTCTCCTCCTGCTGCTGACCCTGCTCGCCGCCCGTTCGGCCCACTGGGCCCGCCACCGCGACCAGGCCCGCGCCCACCTGCTCGACCCGGCGACGGCCCCCTTCTACGGCTGTCTCGCCATGGCCCTGCTGGCCGTCGGCGGCGGTGCCCTGGCCGTCGGCCGGGACCTGATCGGCCTGCGGGCGGCGGTGCTGCTCGACGCCGTGCTGTTCACCGCCGGTACGGCGCTGGGACTGGCGGCCGCGGTGGCGGTGCCGTACCTGATGGCCGTCCGCCACCGGGTCGGGCCGGGGCAGGCCACGCCGGTGTGGCTGCTGCCGCTGGTCGCGCCCATGGTGTCGGCCGCCGTGGGACCCCAGCTGGTGCCCCACCTGCCGGCCGGCCAGGCCCGGGAGACGCTGCTGCTCGGCTGCCTCGCGCTGTTCGGGCTGAGCCTGCTCGCCACCCTGCTCATGCTGCCCCTGGTCTTCGCCCGGCTGCTCACCGGCGGGCCGCTGCCCCTGGCCCTCACCCCGACGCTGTTCCTGGTGCTGGGCCCGCTCGGCCAGTCCACGACCGCCGTCGGCGCCTTCGCCGACGTCGCCCCCGGGGTGGTACCGGAGCCCTGCGCCCAGGGTTTCGCCGCCCTCGCCGTGCTGTACGGCGTGCCCGTCATGGGGTTCGCGCTGCTGTGGTTCTGCCTGGCCGGTGTGCATGTGTGGCGGGCCCGGCGGCGGGGGATGCGGTTCGCGATGACCTGGTGGTCGTTCACCTTCCCGGTGGGCACCTGCGTCACGGGCGCCGAGGCGCTGGGGCGGCACACCGGGCTGGTGGCCTACGCGGGGCCCGCCGTCGTGCTGTACGGGCTGCTGGTCGCCGCCTGGGGCACGGCCGTCGCGGGCACCGTGCGCGGGCTGCTCAGGGGCGAGCTGCTCGCAGGGCCCGGCCCAGGACCCGGGGCGCCTCGGCCAGCGACGGCCCGTACCACGTCAGGTGCCGTCCGCTGACGAGCGCGCACGGCAGGCCGGGGAAGGCCTCGGGGCCGTCGTCGGCCGTGAAGCGGTAGGGCTCGTCGGGGAGGACCACCAGGTCCGGCGCCGCCGCGCGCAGCTCCGCCGGCGACAGGCGGGGGTAGCGCTCGGGGTGCGCCGCGTGCAGGTGGTCGACGCCGAGGCGGGCCAGGACGTCGCCGGCGAAGGTGTCGCGGCCCAGGACCATCCACGGGCGGCGCCAGACCGGCACGAGTGCCGTGCGGCGGATCTCCGGCGGCGGCAGGGCCGACCAGGTCTCCTCGGCCTCGTCCAGCCAGCGGGGCCGGGCCGTGACCCCGCAGGCCCGCAGGACCCGGTCCAGTTCGCGGAAGGCCTGCGGCACGTCGCGGACCTCCGTCACCAGGACCTCCACGCCCGCATCGCGCAGGGCCGCCAGGTCGGGCTCGCGGTTCTCCTCCTCGTTGGCGATCACCAGGTCGGGCGCGAGGGAGACGATCCGGCCGGTCGCGGGGTTCTTGGTGCCGCCGACCCGGACGACGTCGAGGTCCGGCGGATGGGTGCACCAGTCGGTGACGCCGGCCAGGACCCCGGGCGCGGACCGGGCGACGGCCTCGGTCAGTGAGGGGACCAGCGAGACGACCCTCACCGGCGTGGCCGGTCCCGGACCGCCTCGATGTGCTCCGCCACGGCGACGACGATCACGCGCGTGTCCGACTCGGCCGCCCGCCAGCGGTGCCGCACCCCACCGGTGAGGTACAGCGTGTCGCCGCGGCCGAGCCGGTAGGCGCGGCCCTCCGCCTCGACCTCGACGGCACCGTCCGCGACGTACATCAACTGGTCGTTGCGGTACTGGAATTCCCGGCCCGCGTCATGGTCGCCGGTGAACTCGGAGGCGTGCATCTGGTGGTGGCCGCGCACCAGCGACCGGGTCCGCGGCCGGTGGGACGGCGGCTCGGCGCCGTCGGCGCGGACGACGTCCACGCTGCAGGCCGGGTCGGCGGCGGCGAGCAGTTCGACGGCGGTGGTGCGCAGGGCGTCGGCGACCTTCTCCAGGGAACTGGTGCTGGGCCGCGCCCGGTCGTTCTCGACCTGGCTCAGGAACGGGACCGACAGGCCACTGCGCTCGGCCACGACGGCGAGCGTGAGCTCCAGCGCGCGGCGCCGCCGGCGCACGGCCGCGCCCACCCGCAGGGGCTGCTCTTTGTGGTCGCCCATCGCTCCGGCTCCCTCCTTCGCCCGTCGATCCGCGTCCCGTGCGCCGATGGCCCGGCGCGCGGCTCCTGTGGAGTTGTCTGCACCCTACGCATGTTCGGCAAACCGTTTCCCGTGCCCGTCACATCGACGTCGTCCGGGGTGGGACGCGACCTCACAGTTCGCGCCAGGGGATCCGCCGTCCCGGGGCCGGGGCGGGGATTCCTCCTACGGGAGGAACAGGGAGGGAGAGGGGGTTCGGGGGCTGGTGTAGCGCTCTGTGGTTGTCCGGATCCTGATCGTGGATCCGGGGGTGCGGGGCGGGACGCGGGCGTGTCGCGCGTCCCACCCCGGAACCCTACTGCGGTGTCATGCGGTTCACCATGTCCGGGTGCCGCTTCAGCCACGCGGCGACGGCCTCCTCCTCATGGCCCTGGCCGCGGTCCTTGATCTCGCTCTCCAGACTGCCGAGCTCCTCCTCGCTCATCCTGAAGTTCTTGATCCACTTCGTGAGCTGCGGGTACTGCTCGGGGAACTCCTCGTTGGAGATGGTGCGGATCGTGTTGCCCTCGCCGAAGGCCTTCTTCGGGTCCTTCAGCTTGGTGAGCTCGTAGTCGCTGTACGCCCAGTGCGGCGACCACAGGGTGACGGCGATCGGCTCCTTCTTGGCGTAGGCGCGCTTCAGCTCGGCCAGCATGGCCGGGGTGGAGCCGTCGACGACCTCGTACTCCTCGTCGAGGCCGTAGCCGGGCAGGACCTTGTTCTTCAGCAGGTCCATCTCGCCGGTCCCGGGCTCGATGCCGATGATTCTGCCCTTGAAGGTGCCGGACCTGCCCTTGAGGTCCTCCAGGGAGTCGACGCCCTTGACGTACGACGGCACGGCGATCTCCAGGGAGGTCGGTTCGTACCAGGTGCCGAGGTCCTCGAGCCGGTCCTTGTTCTTTTCCCAGTAGTTCTTCTGGGCGTGGGGCAGCCAGGCGTCGAAGTTGAGGTCGAGGTCGCCCGAGGCCAGACCCGTGTAGACCGGGCCGACGTCCATCTGCTTGAGGTTCAGCCGGTAGCCGCGCCGCTCCAGGACGTTCTTCCACAGGTAGGTGACGGCGATGTCCTCGTCCCAGGGGAACCAGGCCACGTCCAGGGGCTGCTCGGCCTCGGCGGGCGTGCCGCCCTGGGTGTTCACCGGGGCGAGCTCGTCGACGACGCCGGGGTTCTGCTTCAGCCAGGCGCGCACGGCGTCCTGCTGCCGGCCCTTGCCCGCCTTGTTGATCCCGGCTTCGAGGCTGGTGAGCTGCTTCTCGCTCATCCTGAAGTCCTTCAGCCACCGGGCGACCGTCGGGTCGTCCTCGGCGAAGCCCTTGCGGGACAGGGTGTGCACGCCGTCGCCCTCGCCCCAGGCGCCCTTCGGGTCCTTCAGCTTCTTCAGGTCGTAGTCGTTGTACGCCCAGTGCGGCGACCAGAGCGTGACGACGATCGGCTTCTTCTGGGCGTAGGCGCGCTTCAGCTCGGCCAGCATCGCGGGCGTGGAGCTGTCGACGACCTCGTACTCCTTGTCCAGGCCGTACTCCTTGAGGACCTTGCTCTTGAGCAGGGCCATCTCGCCGGCGCTGGACTCGATGCCGGTGATCCTGCCGCCGAACCGCGACGCCTTGCCCTTGAGGTCCTCCAGGGAGTCGACGCCCTTCATGTAGGAGGGCACGGACAGCTCCAGGGACGTCTCGCCGTACCAGGCGCCCAGGTCGTCGAGCTGCTTGCCGTACTTCTTCCAGTACTGGGCGTGGGTCGTGGGCAGCCAGGCGTCGGTCTGGAAGTCGACGTCGCCCTGGGCGAGGGAGGTGTAGAGCGGGCCCGTGTCGAACTGCTTGGCCTCGACCTCGTAGCCGCGCTGCTCCAGGATCTCCTTCCACAGGAAGGTGGAGGCGACGCCCTCGTCCCAGGGGATGTAGCCGATGCTGATCTTCTTGCCCTGGCCGACGTTCCCGCCGTTCGCCGCGGCCCCGGTGCCGGTGCCGCCACCGCCGAGGACGCCCATGCCGCCCGCGGCGAGCGCGAGGACGACGACGCCGATCACGGCGACGGCCGGGCGGGGCCGGTAGGACCAGATCCTCAGCCCCTGGGCGGCGCGCAGCTTGGCGGCGGCGCGGCGGCCCAGCGGGGAGACCTGGGTGCCCAGGGCGCTGGTCATGCGGTCGAGGTAGATCGCGAGGATCACGATGGCCACGCCGGCCTCGGCACCGAGCCCCACGTTGAGCTGGCCGATGGCCTCGTTGACGTCGCCGCCGAGGCCGCCGGTGCCGACCATGCCGGCGATCGCGGCCATGGACAGGCCCAGCATGATTACCTGGTTGACCCCGGCCATGACGGTGGGCAGGGCCAGCGGGAGCTGGACGCGCAGCAGTGTGTTGCGCGGCGTGGTGCCGAACGCCTCGGCCGCCTCGACCAGTTCCTTGTCGACCTGCCGGATGCCCAGCTCGGTCATGCGCACGCCCGGGGCGAGCGCGAAGATCAGGGTGGCGACGATGCCCGCCGGGGCGCCCGTGCCGAAGAACAGGATCGCCGGGATGAGGTAGATCATCGCGGGCAGCGTCTGCATGAAGTCCAGCACGGGCCGGACCAGGCCGCTGACGCGGTCGGAGCGGGCCGCCCAGATGCCCACGGGCAGGGCGATCACCAGGGCCATGACGGTCGCCACGAGGACGAGCGCCAGGGTGATCATCGCGTTCTCCCACAGTTCCAGGGAGTCGATGAACGCGAATCCGGCGAAGGCGAGGACACCGGCGAGGGTGCCGCGCAGCCAGAAGGCGATCACGGCGAAGATGCCCGCGAGCAGCAGCGGTTCCGGGGCCTGCAGGACGGCGTTGATGCCGTCGTACAGGCCGAGGAAGACGGTCTTGCAGAAGTCGAACAGCCACGCCATGTGGGTGGTGAGCCAGTCGACCGCGTCGTTGACCCAGGTGCCGAGCTGGATCCTAGGCACGGGCGGTCACCTTCTCTGCGTCCTTGTCGCGCGGGGAGTCGCAGGGCCGCGGGGCGGTGTCCTGCTCGTCGCCGAGGAAGCCCACCAGCCGCTGCCGGGGGACGACGCCGATCTGCCGGTTGTCCCGGTCCACGACGGAGACCGGGTGGGAGAGCCGGGCACTGATCGCGCACAGCTCCGTGAACGGGGTGTCGGGCGTGGCGGTCTCGCAGTGGCAGCCGGGGTCGGCGGCGGTGACCGAGGGGTCCATGAGCTCACCGGCGGTGAGCACCCGGGAGCGGTCGACGTCCTGGGTGAAGGAGGCGACATAGTCGTTGGCGGGCCGCAGCAGGATGTCCTGTGCGGTGCCGTTCTGGACGACGCGGCCGTCGCGCATGACGGCGATGCGGTCGCCCAGGCGCATGGCCTCGTTCAGGTCGTGCGTGATGAAGACGATCGTCTTCTTGAGCTTCTGCTGGAGCTCCAGCAGCTGGTCCTGCATGTCGCGGCGGATCAGCGGGTCCAGGGCGCTGAAGGACTCGTCCATCAGCAGCAGGTCGGCGTCCGTGGCCAGGGCCCGGGCGAGGCCGACGCGCTGCTGCATGCCGCCGGACAGCTCGTCGGGCCAGGACTTCTCCCAGCCGGCCAGGCCGCACAGGGCGAGCGCCTCGTCGGCGCGGCGTTCGCGCTCGGCGCGGGGCACGCCCTGCACTTCCAGACCGTAGGCGGCGTTCTCGCGGACGCTGCGGTGCGGGAAGAGCGCGAAGTGCTGGAACACCATGCTGATCTTCTTCGAGCGGACCTCGCGCAGCTCGCGGCCGCTCAGCGCGGTCAGGTCCTGGCCGTCGAAGCGCACGTGTCCCGCGGTCGGTTCGAGCAGGCCGTTCAGCATCCGCAGCAGGGTGGACTTGCCGGAGCCGGACAGGCCCATGACGACGAAGATCTCGCCGGGCTCCACGGTGAAGGACGCGTCGATCACCGCGGCGGTCGTGCCCTCGGCGCGCAGTTCCTCGCGGTCGGCTCCCTCGCGGAGCCGCTCGACCGCCCGGTCCGGTCTCCTGCCGAACACCTTGTACAGGCTCTCTGCCTCTAGGGTCGCTGACACGTGCACCTCTGTTTCCTCGGCAACAGGACGGAGCGAGGACCGGGCGCAACAGTTGAAATGCGCAACCAGCCTCGCTCCGGGGCCGCGCCTCCCCCCGATCTCCCCCGGCAAACGGAAAGGTGGGGCGGTTCACACAGGACGCGCAGGGCGCAACGCGTTGCGCAGCGGCGACCGGCTGTCGGTGGGGTACGGCATGATGCGTGGCGTGACCGGACGACTGATGCTCCTCGACACCGCCTCCCTGTACTTCCGCGCCTACTTCGGCGTGCCCGAGTCGGTCAAGGCCCCGGACGGCACGCCGGTGAACGCCGTGCGCGGGCTGCTCGACTTCATCGACCGCCTGATCAGGGACCACCGGCCGGACGCCCTGGTCGCCTGCATGGACGCCGACTGGCGGCCGCAGTGGCGGGTGGAGCTCGTCCCCTCCTACAAGGCCCACCGCGTCGCCGAGGAGCACGCGGCCGGCCCGGACGAGGAGGAGGTGCCCGACACGCTGTCGCCGCAGGTGCCGGTCATCGAGGCGGTGCTGGACGCGGTGGGGATCGCCCGGGTCGGCGTCGCCGGGTACGAGGCGGACGACGTGATCGGCACCTTCACCGCGCGGGCCAAGGGCCCGGTCGACATCGTCACGGGCGACCGCGACCTCTACCAGTTGGTGGACGACGCGCGCGGGGTGCGGGTGCTGTACCCGCTGAAGGGCGTGGGCACGCTGCAGCTCACCGACGAGGCGGTGCTGCGTGCGAAGTATGGGGTCGGCGGGAGCGGGTACGCGGATCTGGCCCTGCTGCGCGGCGACCCCAGCGACGGTCTGCCGGGGGTGCCCGGAGTCGGCGAGAAGACAGCCGCCAAGCTGCTCGCCGAGTACGGGGACCTGGCCGGGATCCTGGCGGCGGTCGACGACCGGCGGTCGAAGCTGACGCCGACGCAGCGCAGGCGACTGGACGAGGCCCGCCCGTACCTCGCGGTCGCGCCGAAGGTGGTCCGGGTCGCGGACGACGTGCCGCTGCCGGACGTGCCGACGGCGCTGCCGCGGACCCCCCGGGATCCGGCGGCGCTGCAGGACCTGGCGGCCCGCTGGGGGCTGGGCGGGTCGCTGGAGCGCCTGCTGACGACGCTCGGGGCGACCGGCGGATGAGAGTGGGGCGTGACTTCGTGTACGAGAGGTGTGAAGCGGGGACGGGGTGCTAACTTAGGTAACCCTAACCATGTGTCACACAGGGAGGTCCTCATGGCAGAGCGACCGGGACGCCAGCCGCGCAAGCCGCACTCCGCTCAGGTCGTCCGCACCGAGCGGCTGACCCCGCACATGCAGCGGGTCGTCCTCGGCGGTGAGGGCCTCGCCGACTTCGCGGCCGACACGTGCACCGACCACTATGTGAAGCTGCTGTTCCCGCCCGCGGGCGTGACCTACCCGGAGCCCTTCGACCCGCAGCGGATCCGCGAGGAGCTGCCGCGCGAACAGTGGCCGGTGACCCGGACGTACACGGTGCGCCAGTGGGACGCCGAGCACCGTGAGCTGACGCTGGACTTCGTCATCCACGGGGACCAGGGGCTGGCCGGCCCGTGGGCCGCGCGGGTCCAGCCCGGTGAGACGGTGTTCTTCATGGGACCCGGTGGCGCCTACGCGCCCGACCCGCGGGCCGACTGGCATCTGCTCGTCGGGGACGAGAGCGCGCTGCCCGCCATCGCCCGTGCCCTGGAGGCGCTGCCGCACGGGGCCAGGGCGCATGCCTTCGTGGAGATCTCCGGCCCCGACGAGGAGCAGAAGATCGACTCCGATGTGGAGGTCGTCTGGCTGCACCGCGGTGCCCGGCCGGTCGGTGAGGCGCTGCTGGAGGCCGTGCGGGGCCTGGACTTCCCCGCGGGCCGGATGCAGGCCTTCGTGCACGGCGAGGCGCACTTCGTGAAGGAGCTGCGGCGACTGCTGCGGGTCGAGCGCGGCATCCCGCGCGAGGACCTGTCGATCTCCGGCTACTGGCGCCTCGGCCACAACGAGGACGGCTGGCAGGCCTCGAAGCGGGAGTGGAACGCGCGCATCGAGGCGGAGCAGGAAAGCGCGCCGGCCGCCTGACCTCCCCCGGCCCCGCACACCCGATGCCGGCGAGCCGGTGCGCTTCCGTACGCTGGGCCGCGATGAGACGCAAGCCCCGCACCCCGCCCTCTCCCCTGCCGCAGCGCCACGGGGTGGACCCCGTGCGGGTGCGGCTGCCCGCCGCCGGCCCGTGGGCCACGGTGCGCGAGCACCTGGTGGAGCGGCTGACCGGCGCGGGAGACGGAACCGTCGACGGCATGTTCGAAGCGGGGCTGATCGTCGGGGCGGACGGACGGCCCGTCGCGGCGGACGCGCCCTACGAAGCCGGCATGTTCGTGTGGTTCCACCGCGAACTGCCCGCCGAGGCGCCGGTGCCCTTCCCCCTGGAGGTCGTGCACCGGGACGAGCACATCGTCGTCGCCGACAAGCCCCACTTCCTCGCCACCACCCCGCGCGGCGCTCACGTCGCCGAGACCGCGCTGGCGCGGCTGCGCCGGGAGCTGGACCTGCCGACGCTGAGCGCCGCGCACCGTCTGGACCGGCTCACCGCCGGACTGGTGCTGTTCACCGTCCGCCCCGGGGAACGGGGCGCCTACCAGACGCTCTTCCGCGACCGGCGGATCCGCAAGGAGTACGAGGCCGTCGCCCCCTACGACCCCGGCCTCGTCCTGCCCCGCACCGTCCGCAGCCGGATCGTGAAGGAGCGCGGGGTGCTGACCGCCCGGGAGGTGCCGGGCGAGCCCAACGCGGAGAGCCACGTCGAACTCGCCGGACACCGCCCGGCGGGAACGGACCCGGAGGGCACGCCCGCTCTGGCGCGCTACCGGCTGGTCCCCGGCACCGGCCAGACCCACCAGCTGCGCGTGCACATGACCGCGCTCGGCGTGCCGATCCTCGGCGACCCGCTCTACCCCGAGGTGACCGGGCCCGTACCGGCCGGTGACTTCCGGCGCCCGCTGCAACTGCTGGCCCGGGGGCTGGAGTTCACCGACCCGGTCACGGGCGAGGAGCGCCGGTTCCGCAGCGGCCGGACGCTCGCGGCCTGGGCCTCCTACGACCGGTGGGCCGCCGGGACGTACGACGGCCGGGTTGGTCAGTAGCCGCGCCACCAGAGCAGGAAGCGCGGCCAGACGCCCTTGCGGCGCACCGGCTCCGGTGCCGCGGGCGGCGGGGGCACCATGACGGGCTGCGGCTGCGCGGGAGCCGGTTCGGGCTGCGGCTGAGGCTGGGGCTGGGGCTGCGCCGCCACCGGCGCGGGCTGCGGCTCCGACGAGGAGATGCTGATCTGCCAGTCGGACCGCTGGGTGGGCACCGCCTTGTGGTGCGGCGTCTCCGACACGTCCTGCGGCGGCTTGGGCGAGAACTGCACCGGCAGTTCCACCAGGTGCCGGGAGGCGATGGACGCCGTCCAGCGCAGCTCGTCCTGGTCGCAGTCGAGTTCGACGTCCGGCAGCCGCAGCAGCAGCGCGTCGACGCCGACGTCGGCGATGGAACGGCCGATGTCCTGCCCCGGGCACTCGTGCGGGCCGCCGCCGAACGCCAGGTGGGAGCGGTTGCCCTGCATGCTGGCCTTGAGGTCGGGCCGCACCCTGGGGTCCACGTTGGCCGGGAGCGGGGCGAACAGCAGCCCGTCGCCCCGGCGGATGCGCTGCCCGCCGAGCTCCGTCTCCTGCTTGGCGAAGTAGGCGAAGACCGTGCTGAACGGCGGCTCGTTCCACAGCGACTGCTCCACCGCCTCCGGCACCGTCATCTGGCCGCCGTTGAGCTGGGCCCGGAAGCGGGGGTCGATCAGCACCGTCAGCAGCACGTTGGACAGCAGGTTCGTGGTGGCCTCGTAGGCGGCGAAGAGGACCAGGCGCAGGTGCTCCCTGACCTCGTCGTCGGTCAGCCGGGCGGGGTGGGTGATCAGGTAACTGGCGAGGTCCTCCTCGGGCTGGGCGCGGCGGTGCGCGGTGAGCCGGCTCAGCGCCTCCATCACGTAGGTGTGGCTGGCGATGGCGGTCTCGGTGCCCTTGAGCGCGTCGCGGGCGGCCTCGACGAGCCGGTCGTCGTACTCGTCGGGCATGCCGAGGATCTCGCACATCACGGCCATCGGCAGGTGCTCGGTGAACTGACCGACCAGGTCGGCCTCGCCCTGCTCGCAGAAGCGGTTGACGATGACCTGCGTGCTGCGGTTGATGTAGCGGCGCAGGCTGCGGAAGTCGATGGTCGAGATGGCGCCCATCACCGCGCCGCGCAGCCGCTTGTGCTCGTCGCCCTCGGCGTGCGAGGCGATGGGCTGCCAGGCGATGTGCGGCATCAGCGGGTGGTCGGGCTTGACCAGCCCCTCCCGCAGCGGGGTCCAGATGCGGCTGTCCCGGCAGAACTGCGAGGGCGAGCGCACCATGTGCAGGTTCTCGGTGTGGCCCAGGACGATCCAGATCGGCACGTCGTCGTGGAGCAGCACGGGCGCGACGGGGCCGTGTTCCTCGCGCAGTTGCTCGTACAGCGCTCCCAGGTCCTCCGACTCGTGCAGCCGGTGCAGCCCCCCGGGCCCGAGGCCGTGCGCGGGGCAGCCGGGGGGCGGTTCGAGCCGGGGTCCGTCCGTACCGGTCGGGGCGTGGGATTCAGGCGTCACAGTGGTCGCTCCGGAGCTTTCCAGGTGTCTGGGGCAGGTGTGAGGGTCGGAACGGGATCAGGTGCTCGCGCCCTGCATGGCGAGGGAGTGCAGGAAGCGCATGAGCGTCATCAGGACGTCCCGGCTGGAGGCCCGGCGGCGCGCGTCGCACTCCATGATCGGGATGTCCGGGGTGAGGTCGAGGGCCGTGCGCAGTTCCTCGACGTCGTAACGGGGCGCGTCGGGGAAGGTGTTGATGGCGACCACGAAGGGCACGCCGCGCTCCTCCAGGCGCCCCATGACGTCGAAGCTCACCTCCAGCCGGCGGGTGTCCACCAGGACCACCGCGCCGAGCGCGCCTTCGAACAGGCCGTTCCACAGGAACCAGAAGCGCTGCTGTCCGGGCGTGCCGAAGAGGTAGAGCACGAGCTGCTCGGTGATGCTGATGCGGCCGAAGTCCATGGCGACGGTGGTGGCCGTCTTGGACGCGGAACCGAAGTTGTCGTCGACACCGATGCCGGCCTGCGTCATGGTCTCCTCGGTGGTCAGCGGTGTGATCTCGCTGACCGAGCCGACCATGGTCGTCTTGCCGACGCCGAAGCCACCCACGATCACGATCTTGGCCGCGGCCTGCGCCGTGTGGGGCAGCTGGTCTTCGGCCCGGGGGCCCGGGATGGTGTCAGAGCCTTTGAAGTCCATTCATCACCGCTTCGAGAAGGGAACGGTCGGAACGCGCCTTGCGGACGATGGGGGCACGCGCCTGTACCAGTTCCGCCGTCAGCATCTCGGTGAGCAGGACGCCCATCGCGCTGAACGGCAGGTGGAGGTAGGCCGACAGTTCGGCCACGGACAGCGGGGCGGCGCAGAGCCGGAGCAGCGCCGCCTGCTCGGGGGAGGCGGAGGGCGGCGGGTCCGTGGCCCGCGCCACGATTAAGGTCACCAGGTCGAGCTCGGCCCGTTCCCCGTCCGGGCCCGCCACCACGTACATCCGCTCGGGATTCCTGACCTTCCCCTCGCCCTGCTGGGCGGGTTGCGGGGGCGGTTCGGGCGCGGGGCTGCGCCTCTGGCGTTGCGGAGGGGTCATACGATCTGCCCGTTCCGCCGGGGCGGACTGGTCAGGTGGCCGCCGATGCGGACGACGAGGTCACGCATCATGGCGCTCATCCGGCCGGGTTCGCACCGCACGTCGGAGAGCACCGCGAGGAAGGCGTTGGCCCCCGCGTTCATCAGGTAGAAGTAGCCGCGGTCGATCTCGATCATGACGAGCTTCATCTCGCCGTCGCCGACCGTGAGTTCCTGGCAGACGCTGCTCGCCAGGGACTGCAGGCCGGCGCAGGCCGCGGCGACCCGGTCGGCCGCGTCGGGCTCGCCGCCGTAGCGGGCGATGCGCAGGCCGTCGGCGGAGAGCACCACGATCATCTCGATGCCCGGCACGCCGTCGGCGAGTTGCTTGAGCATCCAGTCGAAGTTGCCTCGCTGCTGGATCACTTGAGATCCCCCTCGTCATCGGCCTCGGTGGGGGCCGGGTCGTTGAGCAGGTGCAGGTACTTGGTGGGGTTGCGGATGAAGTCGGTCGGGTGGGTGCCGGGCTCGATGCCCTGCTTGAGCCCCTCCCAGAAGGCCTCCAGGCCCTTGCCGGGGGCGTCGGGGGCGCTCATGTCGCGCAGCGGCGGCACCTCGGGCTCCTTGGCCGCCGCCCAGGGGTTGTACTCGCCCCGCTCCTCGGCCTCGCGGTCTTCCTTCTCGTAGGCGGCCTGCTGGGCGAGCCGTTCGGCGAGCGGCATCTTCACCCGGCTGCGGCGCTGCGGCAGGCCGTTCGCCGTCCACTCGGTGACCTCGGGGACGTCGTCGTCCTCCAGGGCGACCGCGGCGGGGAGCTTCGGCATGGTGGGACGGCGCTTCTTCGGGGTGCGCTTGGGCCCCTCGGGGATGCCGACGGTCATGGGGATGCCGGTGGCGCCGATGCCGTGGGCGAGGCCCACACCGGGCGCGTGGGTGATCATCTCGCTCGGCACGATGAGGATGGCCCGGACCCCGCCGTAGGCGGAGGCGCGCAGCGAGACCTCCATGTTGTACGCCGTGCACAGACGGCCCACGACGGCCAGGCCCAGGCGCGGGTGCTCGCCGATGTCCTGGAGGTCGACGCCGGCCTTGGCGGCCTCCAGCATGCCCTCGATCCGGGCCCGGGCCTCCTCGTTGAGGTTGACGCCGCCGTCCTCGATCTCGATGCAGACACCGGTCTGCACCTCGGTGGCGGTGACGTGGACCTTGGTCTGGGGCGGCGAGTAGCGCGTGGCGTTGTCGAGGAGCTCGGCGGCCGCGTGGATGACCGGCTCGACGTAGATGCCCTTGACGCTGACCTTCGCGATGGAGGCCAGCTGGATGCGCCGGTACTCCAGGATGCGGGACATGGCGCCGCGCAGCGTGCTGTAGAGGGACACCGGCTCGGGCCACTGACGGCCGGGGCGGCCGCCGCCGAGGACGGAGACGGAGTCGGCGAGGCGGCCGATCAGGGCGTTGCCGTGGTCGATGCGCAGCAGGTCGTCGAAGACCTCGGGGTTGCGGCCGTGGTCCTCCTCCATCTCCCGCAGTTCCTCGGCCTGCTGGTGGATGATCGCCTGCACGCGGCGGGCGACACTGACGAAGGAGCGCGCGGCGGCGTCCCGCATGACCACTTCGTGGTCGACGATCTTCAGGACCGTCAGCAGCGTCTCGTGCAGCGGCTTCGGGAGGTCGCGGTACTCGGGGTTGCGCAGACCGAGCTTGCGAATCACCTCCCTGGGGGATTCTCCGGTGTGCAGCAGGTTGAGCGCGGCGGGGAAGATCTCCCGGGCGAAACGGAAGAACTCCTTCTCGTGGGCGGCGATCCGCTGTTCCAGCGACGCGCTGTGACGGGCGTGCTCATCCTGCTGCCTGCGCAGCGCACGGCCGCGACGCACCGCTACGACCGCCATGGCGAGGACCAGCACCGTGGCGATGCCACCCAGCCAGCCGACGGCGAGCCGGGCCGGCGCCGACACCAGGGCGACGGCGGCTCCGGTCGCCGCGGCCATCGCTATGGCGGGCAGCAACAGCAGGCGCGCGTAGGGAAGTTCACCGCGAACAGGGGGGGATTGAACACTCACCATGTAGGCCTTCTGACAGGAGTCGGCTGGGGTTCAGGGGAACGTGCAGGGGGGTATGTCATGAAACTGTCGGACTTTCCACACATGGGGGAACAAGCGCACGAATTCACCTCAAGCCGGTGCGCTGCGGGCGAGCTTAGTCCGACCGGATCATCGCCGTGTCATATTCAGCAAGTGCCGGAAAGCGGACGCGAAGGGATAGTAGGCTCACTCGATTGCACGCTGCGACATCGTTCGAATGCGCACCGTAATCACGAACGCCCGTACGAAAGCCCACTCACCGTGACGGGTGAATGGGCTTCAGTACGAGGCGGGTGCGGTCACCCCACCGACGAGTAGGCGACGACGCCCCGCAGCAACAGGTCGACGGCCTTGCGCGCGTTCTTCACCACGGACGACCCCTGCGGAGCGGCCGCCGCGATCTGCCCCAGCACGTCGATGACCTGCTTGCACCAGCGTACGAAGTCGCCCGCCGGCATCTCCGCCTCGCGCAGCACCTCGTCGAGCCCCTTCCCGGAGGCCCACGTGTACGCCGCCCAGGCGAACCCGAGATCGGGCTCCCGCTGCCCGACCCCTTCGGTCTGCGTGATCCGGAACTCCTCCTCCAGCGCGTCCAGCCGGCCCCAGATCCGCACCATCTCGCCCAGCGCGGCCTTGGCCTTGCCGGTCGGCAGCTTCGGCGCCATCGCGTCGTCCGCGACGCGCGACTCGTACACCAACGCCGAGACGCACCCGGCCAGTTCGGCCGGGCCGAGCCCTTCCCAGACGCCCTCGCGCAGACACTCGCTCGCGAGCAGGTCCAGCTCGCCGTAGAGCCGCGCGAGCCGCTTGCCGTGCTCGGTGACCTCGTCGCCGCGCAGGTAGTCCAGCTCGGTCAGCAGCGCGACGATACGGTCGAACGTCCGGGCGATCGTGTTCGTCCGGCCCTCGATCCGCCGCTCCAGCTGCGAGGTGTCCCGCAGCAGCCGGTGGTACCGCTCGGCCCAGCGCGCGTGGTCCTCACGGTCGTTGCACCCGTGGCACGGGTGCGCGCGCAGCGCGGTCCGCAGCCGGGCGATCTCACGGTCGTCGGCCGCCTGGGAGCGCCGCTTGCGGTGCCGGTCGGCCGGGATGTGCCCGGCCTTGGTGCGCAGCGCCGAGGCGAGGTCCCGGCGGGACTGCGGCGAGCGGGGGTTGAAGGACTTCGGGATCCGCATCCGCTCCAGCGGCTCGACCGGCACCGGGAAGTCCATCGACGCCAGCCGCTTCACCTGCCGCTCGGCGGTCAGCACCAGCGGGCGCGGCCCGTCGTGGTGGTCGAAGCCGCGGTGGCCGTTCGAACGGCCCGCGGGCAGGCCCGGGTCCAGCACCAGCGCCAGGCCCGCGTACTTGCCGGTGGGCACGTGGATGACGTCACCGGGCTTCAGCTTCTCCAGTGCGACGGCGGCCTCCGCGCGCCGCTGCTGGGCACCCTGACGGGCCAGCTCGTTCTCCCGGTCCTTCAGTTCGCGGCGCAGCCGCGCGTACTCCTCGAAGTCGCCGAGGTGGCAGGTCATGGAGGCCTTGTAGCCCTCCAGGCCCTCCTCGTTGCGCTGTACCTGCCGCGAGATCCCGACGACCGACTTGTCGGCCTGGAACTGCGCGAAGGACGTCTCCAGCAGCTCCCGCGAGCGGTGCCGGCCGAACTGCTCGACCAGGTTGACCGCCATGTTGTACGACGGCTTGAAGCTGGAGCGCAGCGGGTACGTGCGCGTGCCCGCCAGACCGGCCAGGTGCTCGGGGTTCATGCCGCGCTGCCACAGCACCACCGCGTGGCCCTCGACATCGATGCCGCGCCGCCCGGCACGGCCCGTCAGCTGGGTGAACTCGCCCGGGGTGATGTCCGCGTGCTGCTCACCGTTCCACTTGACGAGCTTCTCCAGCACCACCGAGCGGGCGGGCATGTTGATGCCGAGGGCGAGGGTCTCGGTCGCGAACACGGCCTTGACCAGGCCGCGCACGAACAGCTCCTCGACGACCTCCTTGAACGTCGGCAGCATGCCCGCGTGGTGGGCGGCGATGCCGCGCTCCAGGCCCTCCAGCCACTCGTAGTAGCCCAGGACGTGCAGGTCCTCGCGGGGGATGGACGCCGTGCGCTCCTCGACGAGGGAGCGGACCCGCTCGCGCGCCTCCTCGTCGTTCAGCCGGAGGCCCGCGTACAGGCACTGCTGGACGGCGGCCTCGCAGGCGGCGCGGCTGAAGATGAAGGTGATGGCGGGCAGCAGCCCTTCGGCGTCGAGCCGCTCGATGACCTCGGGCCGGCTCGGCGTCCACACGCGGGAGCGCTGTCTGCGCTCGCGCTCGCGGTCCGCCTCGCGCAGCCGGCCGCGCCGGCGGTCCTGGTACGACGGCCGGCTCGCCTCCATGCGCGCCATGCGCGTGAGGTCGGGGTTGACGGCCTTCTTGTGGCACTCCGCCTCCTCGAACAGGTCGTACATCCGCCGTCCGGCCAGCACGTGCTGGAACAGCGGCACGGGCCGGTGCTCGGAGACGATCACCTCGGTGTCACCGCGGACCGTGTCGAGCCAGTCGCCGAACTCCTCGGCGTTCGACACGGTCGCCGAGAGGGAGACCAGCGTGACCGACTCGGGCAGGTGGATGATCACCTCTTCCCACACGGCGCCCCGGAACCGGTCGGAGAGGTAGTGCACCTCGTCCATGACCACGTAGCCGAGGCCCAGGAGGGTCTGGGAACCGGCGTACAGCATGTTCCGCAGCACCTCGGTGGTCATCACGACCACCGGGGCGTCGGAGTTGACGCTGTTGTCGCCGGTGAGCAGGCCCACCTTGTCCGTGCCGTAGCGGCGGCACAGGTCGGCGTACTTCTGGTTCGACAGCGCCTTGATGGGTGTCGTGTAGAAGCACTTCTTGCCCTGTCCGAGGGCGAGGTGCACGGCGAACTCGCCGACGATCGTCTTGCCGGATCCGGTGGGCGCGGCCACCAGCACGCCCTTCCCCGCCTCGAGCGCCTGGCAGGCCTCGATCTGGAAGGGGTCGAGGCCGAAGTCGTACATCTCGCGGAAGGAGGCGAGCGCGGTGGCCTGCTCGGCAGCGCGCTTGCGGGCTGCCGCGTACCGCTCGGCCGGTGAGAGGTCCTCTGTCATCGTGCTTTCGAGCGTACCGGGCCGCACTGACAACAGGACGATCATTATCCGGATCCGTTCCTGTGAAACCGCGGATCGCAGCAGCTCAGGGGTGCCGGCCCCTAGGGGCCGACGACCCGCACGCCCCCGCGTACGCAGCGCGCGGTCAGCGGCAGGGGACCCAGCGGCTCCCCGTCGGCGTAGCCGGTGACGTCCTGGGCGGCGAGCTCGACGCGCGCCGCCCGCAGCACCGCCACCTTCGGGTGGTCGACGTGCGTTCCCCGGTACACCCCCGGGAACACGCGCAGCAGCGTCCTGCGGCTGCAGTCCCCGACCACCGTGATGTCGAACAGCCCGTCGGTCAGGTCGGCTCCTGGGCAGATCCGCATGCCGCCGCCGTAGGAGGAGCCGTTGCCGACGGCCACGAGGGTGGCCTGGTTCTCGCGCACCTCGCCGTCGTCGAGCCGGATGCGGTACGGCAGGGGCCGGAAGGCGGCCAGTTCGGCGACCATCGCCAGGTCGTACTTGAGGCGGCCGGCGGGCCGGCGCATGCGGTTGCCCCGGTCGTTGACGCGGGAATCGAAGCCGGAGGCCAGGACCGTGCCGAACCAGCGGTCGCCCACCCGGCCGAGGTCGATGTCCCGGATCCGGTCGCACTTGAGGGCGTCGGCGATCATGCGGCCCGCGGCGTCCGGCCGGCGCACGGGCAGTCCGAGGGACCGGGCGAAGTCGTTGCCGGTGCCGACGGCGACCAGGCCGAGCGGGGTGCGCGTGCCCGCGACGGCCCGCAGGGCGAGGTGGGCCATGCCGTCGCCGCCGACGGCGATCAGCGCCCCGGTACCGCCCTCGACGGCGGCTCGCGCGCGGGCGAGGGCGTCGTCGGCGTCCACGCCGAGCACGGTGCGCACCGAGAAGCCGGCCGCCCTCAACGCGGAAGCGGCCGGCTGCGCCGCGCGGGCGCCCCGGCCGCGGCCCGCGGTGGGGTTGACGAAGAGGGTGATCTCGCTGGTCACGGAAGTGACCTTATGAGCTGCCCGCCCTTCCTCAGGTCACGTCGTCATAACCGTTGACCCGTTCCGACCGGTCCGCGCTCGCCTGCTCGGGCAGGGCGGCGCGGCTGGTGGTCACGGGCTCGATCTCGCCGATGTCCTCGGGGGTGAGGTCCAGCTCGGAGGCCTCGTCGTCGGCGGGGCCGAGGGCCTCGCGGCGGCTGCGGCGGCGGTCGTTCAGCAGGGAGAAGGCGACGGCCGCGAAGTACAGGATCCAGATCGGCGCCGCCAGCGCCAGCATGGTCAGCGGGTCGGTGCTGGGCGTGGCGATGGCCGCGAAGACCGTGATGCCCATGATCATGCCGCGCCACCAGCCGAACATGCGCTTGCCGGTGAGCACCCCGGTGAGATTGAGCATGACCAGCAGCAGCGGCAGTTCGAAGGAGAGGCCGAAGACGAGCACCATCCGCAGGACGAGGTCGAGCAGGTCGTCCAGCGGCAGCAGGTTGGACGTGCCGCCCGGTGTGAACTCCAGCAGCACCTTCGCGGTGGTGGGCAGGACCGTGTACGCGAAGTAGGCACCGACGAGGAACAGCGGGGCACCCGTGCCGACGAAGGCGTAGGCGTACTTCTTCTCGTGCCGGTGCAGTCCGGGCGCGACGAAGGCCCACAGCTGGTACAGCCAGATCGGCGAGGCCAGGACGACGCCGGCCATCAGCGACACCTTCAGGGCCAGCGTGAAGGGGGTGAGCAGACCGTTGATGGTGATCTGCGCACAGGGCTTGGTGCCCGTCTCCGACCTGGCCAGTTCCGCGAAGGTCTTGTCACAGCCGACCGAGTCGAGGATCGGCTTGGTGATCAGGTTGATGATGTCGTTGTAGAAGAAGGCGGCGAAGACCGTGACGACGACGATCGCCAGGATCGCCTTGGCGAGCCGGTTGCGGAGCTCGCGGAGGTGCTCCGCGAGGGGCATCCGCCCCTCGGGATCCCTCTCCTGCTTGCGGGCAGACTTCAGCAACCCACGTTCCCATCTCGTGCGGCGGGCCGGAGGTCACCGGCCCTGCGTCAGCGCTTGGTCGTGTCCGTGGGCTCGTTGACCGGGCGCGAGCTGGTCACGTCGCCGGGAGCGGCCTGGATGGTGCGCTGCGCGGGCTCGTCGGTGTTCGGCGGGCCGGCCGGGGTGGTGGACGACTTGTTCTCGTCCTTCATCGCCTTGGCCTCGCTCTTGAGGATGCGGGCGGACTTGCCGAGCGACCGAGCCATGTCCGGAAGCTTCTTCGCGCCGAACAGCAGGATGATGACGACGAGGATGAGAATGATCTCGGGGGCTCCGAGCCTTCCGAACATAAGTCTTTACCTTCTCACCGAGGCGGCTGTGTGGGGTGCTGTCCGACCGGTCGGACACATGTCCGAACGATCGTGTCGACAGCGATCGTAACGCCCGGGGGTGAACGTGAGGCAATCCCTCTGCAACCCCTGTGCGTACTCCCGTCCGCGACCAGTGCCTCGTTAACCGGGCCGCGACCAGCAGCGTACCTGCCCGAACCGCCGAGGTGACAGGGCGAACCGGCTCAAAGCGCAACTCGGGGGCCGTCCCGCCCGGCGGCTCAGAGGGCGTCCACGGCCCGGGCCGCGCTCTCCGTCGCCCGCTCCAGATCCTCGGCGGCCCGGCTGATACGCCGCGCCGAGTCTGTGACCTGCCTGCCCAGGCGCTGTGCCTCCACGAACACCCGCACGGCGAGCACCCCGAGCACGGCGAGACCCACGAAACCCACAGCGATCGCGAACATCGGCCAGAACATGACGCCGAGCCTAGACCGTCCCGCGGGGCCGGACGGACCGGCCCTCTAGACCGTGGAGTGCAGCCGCAGCGTCCGCACGCCGCCGCCGGTGAGCAGCTCCACGATCCGCTCCCCCGCCGGCTTGCGGACGGACGCGCCGCACGCCGGGCAGGTGAAGGAGTAGAACGTCGTGCGGCTCGTGGCGCCGATGGCCAGGCGCAGGGCGCTCGCGGTGAGCTCGAAGCGCTCCCGGCAGTCCGGGCAGCCGGCGCGGAACACCACCGGGGACACGCTTCTCATCCCGGCGAACGCGGACTCCACCGTCATGCCCCGCACACCGGACGTCGCCGACTCGGTCACAGCCCTCGCTCCTCTTCCTGGGGTCGTTCGCCTCCGGGACCGCGCGCGGGCGGCCGGCCCGGCCGCCCGCGCCATCGGCGCCCCGGGTCACTCGCGCGCGCTGCCCGGCCCGTCCGGAACCGCCTGCACCGCCGGGACGGCCTGCGCCACGGGCGGCTCGGTCGGCTCCGGGGGCTCGGGCACAGCGGCGGTCGCCACCGTGCCGGCGGTGCCGGCCGCGTGGGCCGCCTCGATGCCGTCGTACGCCGCCAGCGCCTCGCGGGCCGCCTGCCGGGCGCTGTCGGCCAGCTCCGGCGGGGAGACGATCCGGCCGTCCCGTCCGAGCCGCAGCGCCAGACGGCGCAGCGACGCCGGGTCGGGCGTCCGCAGAGTGATACGCAACCCGCCGTCCGCCAGCTCATCCGCACTGTCGTGCGGGTAGTACTCGGCGACCCAACGGCCGCCGGGCCCGACCTCGACGACGACCTCCGGATCCTCGGCCGCCGGCTGCACCAGGGCCTCGGACAGGTCGCGCAGCTCTATCTCGGGCGGCGCCGACGGCTCGTCCAGGATCTTGATCTCGGCGACCCGGTCCAGGCGGAACGTCCGGCGCGCCTCGGAGCGGCGGCACCAGGCCTCGACGTAGGTGTGCCCGACGCTGACCAGGCGGATGGGGTCGATCTCCCGCTCGGTGACCTCGTCGCGCGCGGGCGAGTAGTAGCGGATCCACAGCCGGCGGCGCTCGGCGATCGCCCGGTCGACGTCCGCGAAGACGCCGCCCTCGGACTCGAAGGTCACCGACAGCCGCGAGCTGGCGCCCGCCGCTTCGCCGGCCGCGGTCTCCACCTTGGCCGTCGCCCGCAACAGCGCCTGCCGGTCGCTCTCGCGCAGCCCGGGCAGTGTGGCCACGGCCCGGGCGGCGACGAGCAGGGCGGTGGCCTCGTCGGCGGCGAGTCTGAGCGGCTCGGCGGCCTCCGCCGCGAGGGCGGCGGGGTTGTGCCACCAGATGCGCTCGCCGTCGGTGTCGATGTCGAGGAGGTCGCCGCCGCGGAAGCTCGTGCCGCACATGGGCAGCACGTCGAGGTCGGAGACCAGCTCGTCCTCGGTGATGCCGAAGGCGCGTGCGACGTCCTCGACCCGCGCCCCGGGGCGCTCCCTGAGATACGTCACCAGGGAGAGCATCCGCCGGGTCTGGTCGATGGCGTTCACGGACCTGACCGGTTTGCCTGCCACTGTTGCTCCGCTCCCCCTCAGCCCTTGGCCACGGCCCGCAGCCGGTCCACCACGTCGGCCCGCAGCTCGGCGGGTTCCAGGACGACCACGTCCGGCCCGAACTCCACCAGCCAGGCGTCCAGCCCGTGGCCGTACGGAATCTCCAACTCGTCCCAGCCGTCCCCGAGTTCCCGGACGGAGGTGGCCTTCGCCCGAAGGGGGTACCCCGCGTCCGAGCGCAGCCGGATCCGGGCCGAGCGGTCGGCGATCTCCCCGGCCCAGCCCGCGACGGTCTCCCGGACCGTGACGACGTCCGGCACCTCGGCGGTGTAGCGGCCGCCACGGGAGCGGACCTTGCCCGTGATCCGGGACAGCCGGAAGACCCGCTCGGCACCCCGGTCGCGGTCCCAGCCCGCCAGGTACCAGTGGCCCCGCCAGCACTCCAGCGCCCACGGCTCCACGTGCCGCTGCTCGGGGCGGGCGGCCGTGGCCTTGCGGTAGTCGAAGACGACGGGCCGGCGGTCCCGGCAGGCCAGCATCAGCGGTTCGAACGCGGCCTCGTGCACCGGGATCCGCGGCTCCAGCGCGCCGTGCGACCCGTACGGGTCGACGTCCTCCGGGAGCCCGGCCGCGCGGAGTTTCTGCAGCGCCCCGCTGGCCGCGCCGGCGAGCCGGGCCTGCTGCCACACCTTGGCGGCCAAACCCAGCGCGGCGGCCTCCTCGGCGTCCAGGGTGATGGGCGGGAGGCGGTTGCTGTCACGGCGGGCCAGGTAGCCGACCTCGCCGTCGAGGTTCTCGACGGTCTCGATGACCAGTCCGAGTTCGCGCAGGTCGTCCTTGTCGCGCTCGAACATGCGGTTGAAGGAGTCGTCGCTGCCGCTCGCGCCGTTGCCCGGCCCGAAGGCCTCGACGTAGGCCTCGATGGAGTCACGCAGCTCGCGCTTGCTGAGCGGCCGCCGTGTCCCGAGCAGACACAGTGCCAGGTTCATCAGCCGCTCGGCCTTGGCAATGGCCATCGACGCGCTTCGCCTCCCTATGGTGCTTACGAGCGATGACCGTACCGCCACAGGGTGGTACGGCAAAAGCCGAGGGCCCATGCCCGAGCAGGCATGGGCCCCGCGTGATCGAGTCTGTCGGACCTTGCTCAGACCCCGAGCAGGTCGACCACGAAGATCAGCGTCTCGCCGGGCTTGATCGCCGGGGTGGGGCTCTGGTTGCCGTAGGCGAGGTGGGCGGGGATGGTCAGCTGGCGGCGGCCGCCGACCTTCATGCCCTGCACGCCCTGGTCCCAGCCCTTGATGACCCGGCCGCCGCCCAGCGGGAAGCGGAACGGGGTGCCGCGGTTCCAGCTGGCGTCGAACTCCTCGCCCGTGCTGAAGGCGACACCGACGTAGTGCACGGTGACGGTCTGGCCGGCCTGCGCGACCGGGCCGTCGCCCTCCCAGATGTCCTTGATCTCGAGGTCCGCCGGGGGCTCGCCGCCCGGGAAGTCGATCTCGGGCTTGTCGATGCTCACGTCTGTTGCTCCTGCTTGTCTGCGGAAAGGCGAACACGCACAGTCTTACATCCCTTACGCCTCACAGCTTCGCGAGGATGTCCACCGAGAAGACCAGCGTGGAGTCCTTCTTGATGCCGCTGCCCTGCGGCGGGTTGTCGCCGTAGCCCAGCTCCGGCGGGATGACGATGAGGACCCGGCTGCCGACCTTCTTGCCGGTCAGGCCCTGCGCCCAGCCCTTGACGACCTGCTGCAGCGAGAAGGACACCAGCTGCTTGTTGGCGTACGAGGAGTCGAACTCCTTGCCGCCGTCCCACAGCACGCCCTTGTACTGCACGAGGACGCTGTTCTCGGCGGCGACCTCCTCGCCGTCGCCCTCCAGGACGTACTCGGCGACGAGCTTCTTCGGCGCGGCCTTCTCGGGCACCTCGATGGAGGGGGCCTTGCCGTCGGTGTTGGTGCCGACCTTGGGCAGGTCCGCGTTCTGCTGCGGGACCTCCTTGCCCTTGGCGGAGCTGGTGGCGTTGAAGGTGTCCTGGATGTCGACGACGAAGACCAGGGTGTCGGTGCCCTTGATGCCCGCCTGCGGGTTGCCCTGCGTGCCGTAGCCCCAGGTCGGCGGGACGGCCATCTCGACGCGGCTGCCGGCCTTCTTGCCGGCCAGCGCGTACCGCCAGCCGTCGATGATCTGGCCCTGGGTGAGCTGGATGGCCAGGCGGGCCTTGCGGTCGTAGGAGTTGTCGAAGACCTTGGCGGTGTTCCAGATCTGGCCCAGGTAGTTCGCGACGACGAAGTCGTTCTCCGCGACGGTCTTGCCGCCGCCGGCGATGAGGGTCTTGACCGCGAGGTCCTTCGACGGCTCGCCGGTGCCCTTGGCGACCGTGGGCTTCTCGTCGAACTTGGCGCCGGCCGTGACCGCGGGCAGCGGGCCGTCGACGATCTTCGGCGCCGGAGCGGCGGAGGGGCCGGACGCCGAGGGCGACGGGCTGTCGCTGGCCTTGCTCGAGTCGGACTTGTCGTCACCGCACGCGGCGAGCGTGGCCAGTCCTGCGGGCACGGAGATGAGAAGTGAGCGTCGGCGCACTGTGGGGGCCTCGTAATCGGTTGATCTCGTGGATGGAAGTGCGCGCAACTCTACGGCGTGAGCAGGGCGCCGCACTGGTAACGTACGGCGCCCGTGTGGCGTTCCGGCGATTTTTCCGCGCCGGTGCGGCCGCTCACATTCCGGCGATCAGCTTCTCCACGCGGTCGTCCACGGACCGGAACGGGTCCTTGCACAACACGGTGCGCTGCGCCTGGTCGTTGAGCTTGAGGTGCACCCAGTCGACCGTGAAGTCCCGGCGCTGCTCCTGGGCCCGCCGGATGAAGTCGCCGCGCAGCCGGGCCCGAGTGGTCTGCGGCGGAACGGACTTGCCCTCGAAGATCTTCAAGTCGTTGCAGACGCGGGCCGCCTGCCCCTTCTTCTCCAGCAGGTAGTACAGGCCACGACGGCGGTGGATGTCGTGGTAGGCGAGGTCTATCTGCGCGACCCGGGGGTGCGACATGGTCATGTTGTTCTTGGCCCGGTACCGCTCGATGAGCTTGTACTTCATGACCCAGTCGATCTCGGTGCCGATGCGGTCGAGGTCCTCGCTCTCGATCGCGTCGAGGGTACGGCCCCACAGCTCCAGGACCTGCTCCACGGTGCCGGTACGGATGCCGCGGCGCTCGCAGAAGTCCACGGCCTTCTCGTAGTACTCGCGCTGCACCTCCAGGGCGGAGGCCTCGCGTCCGCTGGCCAGGCGGACCTTGCGGCGGCCGGTGATGTCGTGGCTGACCTCCCGGATGGCCCGGATGGGGTTCTCCAGGGTCAGGTCCCGCATCACCGTGCCCGCCTCGATCATGCGCAGCACCAGGTCGGTGGCGCCGACCTTGAGCAGCATGGTCGTCTCGGACATGTTGGAGTCGCCCACGATGACGTGCAGGCGGCGGTAGCGCTCGGCGTCGGCGTGCGGCTCGTCGCGGGTGTTGATGATCGGCCGGGAGCGGGTCGTCGCCGAGGAGACGCCCTCCCAGATGTGCTCGGCCCGCTGGCTGACGCAGTACACGGCTCCGCGCGGCGTCTGCAGCACCTTGCCGGCACCGCACAGCAGCTGCCGTGTGACCAGGAACGGGATCAGGATGTCCGCGAGACGCGAGAACTCCCCGTGCCGCGCCACGAGATAGTTCTCGTGGCATCCGTAGGAGTTGCCCGCCGAGTCGGTGTTGTTCTTGAAGAGGTAGACGTCGCCCGCGATTCCCTCCTCGTGCAGGCGTCGTTCGGCGTCCACCAGGAGTCCTTCGAGAATGCGCTCGCCGGCTTTGTCGTGGGTGACCAGTTCGATCACGTTGTCACATTCGGGTGTGGCGTATTCCGGATGCGATCCCACGTCGAGATAGAGGCGGGCGCCGTTTCGCAGAAAGACATTGCTGCTGCGGCCCCATGACACGACACGGCGGAAGAGGTACCGCGCCACCTCGTCAGGAGACAGGCGGCGCTGTCCCCTGAACGTGCACGTGACGCCGTACTCGTTCTCCAGCCCGAAAATGCGGCGGTCCATGAGGGAACATTACGCCCGATCCCCTGAACTGAAACGGGGTTCGACGGCACGGTTTGGATCATTTTCCGAACCGGCCGCTACGACGGCTCCCCGTCCGGGAGCTGCGACTACCCTTCCGGTGGCCGCCAAAACCAGCAGCGACACGCCACCCGCGACAGCCGGCACGGTGAAGCCCCACTGCGCTCCGCCCGCCTCGACGACGGGCCCCGCGACGCCCGTTCCGACCGAGTGGCCCACGGTGAAGGTGGTCACGAGCCAGGAGAACGCCTCGGTGACCGTGCCGCGCGGGGCGTGCCGGTCGACCAGGACGAACGCGCAGGCGATGGCGGGCGCGAGGAAGACCCCGGCGAGCGCCGTCAGCGCCACCATCGGCACCGCGTCCGGCATCAGCATCAGCGGCAGGTAACACACCACCAGAAGCGCCACCAGCACACGCAGTCGCCGCGCGGGCTCACCGGCCCACTGCCGCGCCCCGTACACGGCGCCGCCGACCAGCGCCCCGAACCCCAGGGCCGCCATCAGCCAGCCGTAGACGGCGTCGCCGCCGTGCGCGTCGGCGTACGGCACGGAGGCGACCGTGATGGAGCCCAGGGCCATCCCGATGAACAGGAAGGCCGCCAGCAGGGCCAGCAGCCCCGCCGAGCGCAGCGCGCCGAGCCAGTGGGCCTCGCGCGGCTCCGACCGCCAGGCCCGCGAGGGCGGCGACACGACGACGGACAGCGCCCCCAGGATTCCCACGACGTTCAGCACCAGCAGGGCGGCCTGGGCCGACCACAGGGACACGCACAGCGTCACCAGCAGCGGCCCGACGGTGAACATCACCTCCTGGGCGACGGCGTCCATCGCGTACGCCGTGTGCACCTGGTCCTCCCGGCGCAGCACGGAGGGCCACAGCGCCCGCAGCCCGCCCTCCAGCGGCGGCGTGAAGAGCCCGGCGGCCGCGACGGCGGCGTAGGCGAGGGGCAGCGTGCCGATACCCCAGAAGGCGAAGGCGGCCATGGCCAGGGCCGACAGGACGGCCGCGGGCAGCTGTACACGGGGCTGCCCCCGCAGGTCCACGATCCGGCCGAGCACGGGCTGCCCGACGGCGTTGGCGACGCCGTACACGGCGGCCAGCGCACCGGCCAGGCTGTACGTGCCGCCCTCCGCCCGGACGAAGAGCACGATCGCGATGGCGGCCGTGGCGTTGGGCAGCCGGCCGACCAGCGTGCCGACGAGCAGTCGGGCGGCGTGTCGCGCCCGAAGGATCTCCAGGTATCCCGTGGCCATGTCCCCGCCCTAGGTTTTACGTATAACGTCGGTTTCCATACGTACCATGTCCGCTGTTCACGAGTCCAGACGAAGGAGCGGCCCGACGGTGGCACGAGGCAGCACACGCCCCACGAGCCGGGACGTCGCCCAGGCCGCCGGCGTCTCCCAGGCGGCCGTCTCCCTGGTGCTCGGCGACAAGTGGCGCGGCCGGGTCTCGCAGGCGACCGCCGAACGCGTCCGCGAGGCCGCCCGCGACCTGGGCTACCGCCCGAACCTGGCCGCCCGCAACCTGCGTCTGGGCCGCACGCGCACGGTCCTGCTGGTGGTCCCCGCCCTCACCACGGAGTTCTTCGCCGGCGTGTACACGGGCGCGGCCCGGGTCGCCGCGGAGCACGGCTTCGGCGTGGTCCTCTACCCCTCCCCCGAGGGCATCGGCCCCGCCCGCGACCCGTTCGCCTCCGCGCAGGCGGCCCTGGACGGCGTCCTCGCCTCCTCCATGGCGGCCGACGCCCTGACCGCGATCCGCGGCGAGGCGCTCCCCCTGGTCATGCTGGACAGCGACCCCGCGGGCAGTCTCGGCGCGGCGACGGTGAACCTGGACATCGCCGACGGTGTCCGCCAGGTCGCCGAGCACCTGCTGTCCCTGGGCCACCGCCGCGTCCTGCACCTCGCGGCGGAGGTGCCGTCCTGGACGTTCGAGGTACGGGCCCGGGAACTGGCCGCCCGCCTGTCCGGGGTGCCGGGCACGTCGGTCACCACGGCCCGCTCCCCGATCTCCATCGAGGGCGCGGTACCGGCGGCCGAGGCAGCGCTGTCGGCCCCCGGTCCCCGGCCCACGGCGGTGGTCTGCGACGACGACCTCCTGGCCGCGGGCGTGTACAAGGCCGCCCGCCGCCTGGGCCTGCGCATCCCGGACGACCTGTCGGTCACCGGCCTCGACGACCTGGCCCTGGCCACGGCGATCGACCCGGAGCTGACGACGGTCCGCCTGGACGCGGAACTGTTCGGGGAACGCGGCATGCGGGCCCTCTTGGCGGTCCTGGAGGACCGCGAGCCCGAGAGCGGGGACATCCCGGTACGGCTGGTGGAACGGGGCTCCACGGCACCGCCGCGGTAGCCGTGCCCGGCGTTGCGGCGGAGGCCGGCCGGGCCCGCGACCCGCTGGGCGAGCCACCACGCTCCCGCACTCGCCGACGCACGGAAGGGGTCGTGCCGGGGGGTGTCCGCCCGCAGCGGTTGGCGCGTCAACGAACAGCGAGCCGGTTCGCAACCCCATCGCGCCGTTCCGAGGACGGACACCCCCCGGCACGGCCCCGACCCACACCCGGCGCCACGCGCAGGCACGCACGCCCCCACACGACCGCGCCCCGGCCACAACGTGACCGGGGCGTCGATGCCGTGCGCAGCTGCCAGGTACGACTACTCGGCGTCCTTCGACGCCGTGTCCGAACCACCCGCCCCGGCCGCCTCCTCCAGCAACCGCGACAGCTGGCGCCCGCTGATCCGCTTGAACTTGCGCTTCTGCGGCCGCGTCCGGTCCAGCACCGCCACCTCCAGCCGCTCGGCGGGAATCTCCCGCTCGCTGCCGTTGGTGTCGCGGGACAGCGACTGCACCGCCAGCTTCAGCGCCTCCGCCAGCGTCATGCCGTCCCGGTGACGCTGGTCCAGGTAGCTGCTGATCTGCTCCGCGTTGCCGCCCACCGCGACCGAGCCGTGCTCGTCCACGATGGACCCGTCGTGCGGCAGCCGGTAGATCTGGTCGCCGTCGGGCGTCTCCCCGACCTCGGCGACCACCAGCTCCACCTCGTACGGCTTCTCCGCCGCGCTGGAGAAGATCGTGCCCAGCGTCTGCGCGTACACGTTCGCCAGGCCCCGGGCCGTCACGTCGCCCCGGTCGTAGGTGTAGCCCCGCAGGTCGGCGTAGCGCACGCCGCCGATCCGCAGGTTCTCGTACTCGTTGTACTTGCCGGCGGCCGCGAAGCCGATCCGGTCGTAGATCTCGCTGAACTTGTGCAGCGCGCGGGACGGGTTCTCACCGACGAACACGATGCCGTCGGCGTACTGCAGCACGACCAGGCTGCGACCACGGGCGATGCCCTTCCGGGCGTACTCCGCCCGGTCGGCCATGGCCTGCTGGGGTGAGACATAGAACGGCGTCGACACCGGTTATCCGTCCCTCTCTTCAGGATTCCGTCGATTCACTGGACCACCTCGTCAGGACAGCCGGCCGCTACAGCAGCGCGGCCCGCGGACCGTCCGGCTGCTCCAGCCGCCGCTCCAGGATCGAGCGCGCGATCTGCGACGCCTCGTCCTCGGTGAGCCGGCGGAAGCCGTCCTCGGTGATCACGGTGACGATGGGATAGATCCGGCGGGCGACGTCGGGACCACCGGTCGCCGAGTCGTCGTCTGCCGCGTCGTAGAGCGCCTGGACCACGAGCGTCGTGGCCTCGTCCTCGCTCAGGTCGTCCCGGTAGAGCTTCTTCATCGCGCCGCGCGCGAAGATCGAGCCGGAACCGGTGGCCGCGTAGCCGTGCTCCTCGGAGCGCCCGCCGGTGACGTCGTAGGAGAAGATCCGGCCCTTCTCCCGGTCCACGTCGTACCCGGCGAACAGCGGGACGACGGCCAGTCCCTGCATGGCCATGCCCAGGTTGGAGCGGATCATCGTCGAGAGCCGGTTGGCCTTGCCCTCCAGGGACAGCTGCGCCCCCTCGACCTTCTCGAAGTGCTCCAGCTCCAGCTGGAAGAGCTTCACCATCTCCACGGCCAGACCCGCCGTGCCGGCGATGCCCACCGCCGAGTACTCGTCGGCGGGGAAGACCTTCTCGATGTCCCGCTGCGCGATGACATTGCCCATGGTGGCCCGCCGGTCACCGGCGAGGACGACGCCGCCGGGGAACGTCACCGCGACGATCGTGGTCCCGTGCGGTGCCTCGATGACTCCCTGGGTGGGGGGCAGTTGCCGGTTGCCCGGCAGCATCTCCGGCTGGTGCTCGGACAGGAAGTCCATGAAGGAGGAGGAGCCTGGCGTCAGGAAGGCAGCTGGTAGACGCCCGGTGCTACGAGTGTTGGCTTCCACGCGATTCCTTCCACGTATGCGACAGCCCGCCCTGTGACGTCGGGCCGATCCTTGGAACAACCCCGGTCCGGTTGCGGCCGGGGGCACGGTATGCCACGGACCCTACCCGTCCTGCGGCGGTGATCCACATGCCCGGCGAACCCAACTCCGCCGGAGCGATGCCGCACTTGCCCGCCGCGTCCGGCCGGCGGGCCACCGGGCTCGGGACGCCACCGACGCCCGGAGCGCCGCACACGGGAACAGCGCGTCACGCACTGCCCCGCGCGCAGCGCTCCGCGCTCCGCCCGTCCGTCACCCGCACACCCCATTCATGAAGGCACAGGCGCCTTACTGGCCACCCTTTTGCACGAAGGACCGCACGAAGTCCTCGGCGTTCTCCTCGAGGACGTCGTCGATCTCGTCCAGGACCGAGTCCACGTCGTCGCTCAGCTTCTCCTGACGCTCCTTGAGGTCCTCGGAAGCCTGCGTCTCCGCCGCCTGCTCCTCGACCTCCTCGGTGGACCGGGTGGCCTTCTGCTGTCCGCCGCCGGTGTCCTTGGTCGCCATATCCCTCACCCCGCTCGGTTCGCCCGACACAGTTGCTCGGTCAAGATCAGACCCTACTCGCCGGGTCTGACAATGGCCCCGCAGTTGCTCCAACGTACGGGGACCACCTCGATGATTCCCGGACCAGGGATTTTCCACCCTGTCCGGCGGGCCCCACCCGAGTACCCGCTGATCGGCCTCATCCTCCCGAAAGCACCCTGACCAGGTCTTCCGCGGTGCGGCAGCGGTCCAGGAGCTCCTTGACGTGATTACGCGTTCCGCGAAGCGGTTCCAGGGTTGGGACACGCTGCAGCGAGTCCCGGCCCGGCAGATCGAAGATCACCGAGTCCCAGGAGGCGGCCGCGACGTCGTCCGCGTACTGCTCCAGGCAGCGCCCGCGGAAGTACGCGCGCGTGTCCTCCGGCGGCGCCGTACGGGCCCGCTCGACGTCCTCCTCGGTCAGCAGCCGCTTCATGCGCCCGCGGGCCACCAGACGGTTGTACAGGCCCTTGTCGGACCGTACGTCGGCGTACTGGAGGTCGACCAGGTGCAGCCGGGCCGCGTCCCAGTCGAGGCTGTCGCGGCGGCGGTAGCCCTCCATGAGCTCCCGCTTGGCGACCCAGTCCAGCTCGCCGGCCAGACTCATCGGGTCGTGCTCCAGACGGGTGAGGGTGTCCTCCCAGCGGGACAGGACGTCCTTGGTCTGCTCGTCGGCGTCCGCCCCGAACCGCTCCTCCACGTACTTGCGCGCCAGCTCGTAGTACTCCATCTGCAACTGCACCGCCGTCAGGGTGCGGCCGCTGCGCAGGGTGACCAGTCGCTTCAGGGAGGGGTCGTGCGAGACCTGGTGGAGCGTGCGGACGGGCTGGTCGACGGCGAGGTCGACGGCGATGAAACCGTCCTCGATCATCGACAGCACCAGCGAGGTCGTGCCCAGCTTGAGATAGGTCGAGATCTCCGACAGGTTCGCGTCGCCGATGATCACGTGCAGGCGCCGGTACTTCTCGGCGTCCGCGTGCGGCTCGTCGCGGGTGTTGATGATCGGGCGCTTGAGCGTCGTCTCCAGGCCGACCTCGACCTCGAAGTAGTCCGCCCGCTGGCTGAGCTGGAAACCGTGCTCGTGCCCGTCCTGGCCGATGCCGACGCGGCCCGCTCCGGCGAAGACCTGACGGGAGACGAAGAACGGCGTCAGATGGCGCACGATGTCCGAGAAGGGGGTCTCCCGCTTCATCAGGTAGTTCTCGTGCGTGCCGTAGGACGCGCCCTTGTTGTCGGTGTTGTTCTTGTACAGGTGGATCGGCTGGGCACCGGGGAGCTGCGCGGCCCGTTCCGCGGCCTCGGCCATGATCCGCTCGCCGGCCTTGTCCCAGAGGACGGCGTCCCGGGGATTGGTCACCTCGGGGGCGCTGTACTCGGGGTGCGCGTGGTCGACGTAGAGCCGCGCACCGTTGGTGAGGATCACATTGGCCAGGCCGATGTCCTCGTCCGTGAGCTGGCTGGAGTCGGCGGCCTCGCGGGCGAGGTCGAAGCCTCGCGCGTCCCGCAGCGGGTTCTCCTCCTCGAAGTCCCAGCGGGCCCGGCGGGCCCGGTGCATCGCCGCCGCGTAGGCGTTCACGATCTGGGACGAGGTGAGCATGGCATTGGCGTTGGGGTGGCCGGGGACGGAGATCCCGTACTCCGTCTCGATGCCCATTACTCGCCGTACGGTCATGCGGCCCTCCTTGCCCGGCGGCACCCTCGGTCGTGGGCGCCACTCAGATACCGCTGGCGCTCGGTTGCGTGTGCGGTGCCCGTCCCCGCACTGCGCGACTCGGCGGTACGCAAGAGCCTAGAACGCCTTTGCGCTGGTGGGGAGATCATTTGCGTCATTGCGTTGCTCCAGCCGTGGCCTGAAAAACAGTCGGCTGCGGGCACCCGCGACGGGCACCCGCAGCCGCCCTGCCTTTTACAGGTACTGACCGGTGTTCGCCACCGTGTCGATGGAGCGCCCGGTGTCCGCGCCCTGCTTTCCGGTGATGAGCGTACGGATGTACACGATCCGCTCGCCCTTCTTTCCGGAGATGCGGGCCCAGTCGTCGGGGTTGGTGGTGTTCGGCAGGTCCTCGTTCTCCTTGAACTCGTCCACACATGCCTGGAGGAGGTGGGAGACGCGCAGACCCTTCTGGTTCTTCTCGAGGAAGTCCTTGATCGCCATCTTCTTGGCACGGCCCACGATGTTCTCGATCATGGCGCCGGAATTGAAGTCCTTGAAGTACAGGACTTCCTTGTCACCATTGGCGTAGGTGACCTCCAGGAAGCGGTTCTCCTCGGATTCGGCGTACATGTGCTCGACGGCCGTCTGGATCATGTTCTGGACCGTGGCACCCTTGTCGCCGCCGTGCTCCCCGAGGTCGTCGGAGTGCAGCGGGAGGCGCTCGGTGAGGTACTTGCCGAAGATGTCCTTGGCCGCCTCGGCGTCCGGACGCTCGATCTTGATCTTCACGTCCAGCCGGCCGGGACGCAGGATGGCCGGGTCGATCATGTCCTCGCGGTTGGAGGCGCCGATCACGACCACGTTCTGCAGGCCCTCCACACCGTCGATCTCGGCGAGGAGCTGCGGCACGATGGTGTTCTCCACGTCCGAGCTGACACCGGAGCCGCGGGTGCGGAAGAGGGACTCCATCTCGTCGAAGAAGACGATGACGGGGGTGCCCTCGCTGGCCTTCTCACGGGCCCGCTGGAAGACGAGGCGGATCTGCCGCTCCGTCTCACCGACGTACTTGTTGAGCAGCTCGGGGCCCTTGATGTTCAAAAAGAAGCTCTTGCCGGCGGCCTGGCCGGTCACCTCGGCGACCTTCTTGGCCAGCGAGTTGGCCACCGCCTTGGCGATCAGTGTCTTGCCGCAGCCGGGGGGCCCGTACAGCAGGACGCCCTTCGGCGGCCGCAGTTCGTGCTCCTTGAACAGGTCGGGGTAGAGGTAGGGGAGCTCGACGGCGTCCCGGATGGCCTCGATCTGGCCGCCGAGACCACCGATCTGCTCGTAGCCGATGTCGGGGACCTCTTCGAGGACGAGTTCCTCGACCTCGCTCTTGGGAACGACCTCGTAGACGTAGCCGGAGCGGGGCTCCAGGAGCAGGGCGTCGCCGGGGCGGATGGTGACGTCCAGCAGCGGCTCGGCGAGCCGCACCACCCGCTCCTCGTCGGTGTGCCCGAGCACGAGGGCCCGCTCGCCGTCCTCGAGGATCTCCTTGAGGGTGACGATGTCACCCACGCGCTCGAACTCCATGGCCTCGACCACGTTGAGCGCTTCGTTGAGCATGACTTCCTGGCCGCGCCGGAGCTCTTCGAGCTCGACGCTGGGGCTGACGTTCACCCTGAGCTTGCGGCCGCCGGTGAAGATGTCGGCGGTGCCGTCCTCGTTGGCCGTCAGGAAGACTCCGAAGCCGGCCGGCGGCTGCGCGAGCCGGTCGACTTCCTCCTTGAGGGCCACGATCTGGTCCCGTGCCTCACGGAGCGTGTTCGCGAGTCGCTCGTTCTGCGCGGACACGCCGGCCAGATTGGTCTGCAGCTCGACGATCCGCTCTTCGAGAATCCTCGTGTGTCGCGGAGAGTCGGCGAGCTTGCGTCGCAGGACGGCGATCTCCTGCTCAAGGTAGGCGATCTGCCCGGCCGGGTCGTCGGACCCGCGTCCCGGGCGGATGCCGCGGTTCATGTCGTCGTCGTGGGCTGCCACGGTCCTCACCTCCTCCAAGGGGAGCTGGACGCTTCCAGACCCTACCTGGGCGGGTGTCGATTGAAACCCCTAGATCACAAAGACGGTCGGGGTGTGTCCGATCTTCACCCTTGCGCTCTCCCTCACGCCAGGGGAATACCCAGCGAACATGATTGGAACCCAGCCTCAGGTACGGTCGAAGCGTTCAACACCCGTCAGAGCTGGCCGGATTCCCGGTACGGCTCGACGCATGAAACGGCAGGAGACATGAGCGTGCAGCAGGAGGCCGGGGTCGAGGGCGAGGCACTGGAGGTCTGGATCGACCAGGACCTGTGTACCGGCGACGGCATCTGCGCCCAGTACGCGCCCGAGGTGTTCGAGCTGGACATCGACGGTCTGGCCTATGTGAAGAGCCCCGACGACGAGTTGCTCCAGGACAAGGGCGCGACAACGCCCGTCCCGCTGCCGCTTCTCACGGACGTGATCGACTCGGCGAAGGAGTGTCCGGGCGAGTGCATCCACGTACGGCGAGTTTCGGACAGGGCCGAGGTCTACGGACCGGACGCGCAGTGACCAGTTCTCTACGCTACGTGACTACTGTCTGATATCTCACACACCGGTGCCACACGGGCTTCACACACTGCGGGCACCGGCCGGCGTGGAGCTGACGAACGTGCCGTCCTGCCAACGCCATTTCACGTCGCTCTTCTCGTCGGGGCAGCAACGCGGCACGTCCGGGGACGAGTAGCCGAGGAGCGTGGCCGTCACGGCGCCGGCGCGCACGGCGAAGTCGCCGACGGTGGTGCCGTCCTTGGGATCGAGGAGCGTGGCGACCACGCGCGGCTTGCCGCCGGTGCCGCCCCGGGTGAGCACGTACACGCCGTCCGGCGGGGTGCCCATCGGGGAGTCGCAGTGGACCACGGCCACCGTCTCGGGATTGCCGTCGCCGTCGAGGTCCCCGGTCGCCTTCTTCTGCACCACGGCCTCGACCGGGCCGCACTCGAGGGGGAACTCCACGGCGGCCGGGTCGGGCGCGGCCAGGGGCGCCGGCGCGCTCTTGGTCTCGGGGGCGGCCGGCTGTGCGGCCGTGGCCGCGCCGGGCTGGAGGACCGAGGAGAGGGCCACCACACCGGCGACCGCCGTGGCGGTGGCGAGCCAGTGGATGGGGCGGGTGTGGGTGTGGGCGAGCTCCGGGACGGCGGAAGGCTGCACTAGGAGTGTCTCCTGAGGGCTGTGCCGGTGGGGTGGCCAAGATGGTGCCACACGTCACACCGCCAGGGAACGGCGGGGTGTGCGCCGGCTCCACCGGGGAAGTCAGAAAGGTTGCGTTCCTGCCGTCGTGTCAGCCGGCCGGAGCCGTCGCGGGCCGCTGCCGGCGCGGGCGGCGGCCGACGGGTGCCGCGGGGCAGGTCAACGGCGTCGTGTCCGGGTTCACCCCGGGCGGCAACGCGGAGACGCCGTGGCGCAGTTCCCGGGATTCCTCGGGGAACTGCGCCACGGCGCCTGTGCGTTGGGTGAGGTGCCGGACCGTCTCAGCGGGCGGTGCCGCCGTCGGCGTTGGGTCCCGCGTAGTCCTCGCCGTAGGCGCCCTTCGCGGGGCGGCGGCGGCGCATGGGCGGCTCGACGCCGTCGGCGAGGCGGCGGGCGGTGAGCAGGAAGCCGGTGTGGCCGATCATCCGGTGGTCCGGGCGGACGGCCAGGCCCTCGATGTGCCAGTTGCGGATCATCGTCTCCCAGGAGGTGGGCTCGTTGAAGCAGCCGATCTCCCGGATGGACTCGACGGTCCGCGCGAGCTGGGTGGTGGTCGCGACGTAGCAGCAGAGGATGCCGCCGGGGACCAGTGCCTTGGAGACGGCCTCCAGGCACTCCCAGGGGGCGAGCATGTCGAGGATGACGCGGTCGACGTCGGTGTCGGAGAGGTTGTCCTGGAGGTCGCCGACGGTGAGCTGCCAGGCGGGGTGCGGGCCGCCGAAGTAGCGCTCGACGTTCGCCTGGGCGATCTCGGCGAAGTCGGCGCGGCGCTCGTAGCTGTGCAGCATGCCCTGGTCGCCGATGGCGCGCAGCAGGAAGCTGCTGAGCGAGCCCGAGCCGACGCCGGCCTCGACGACGCGCGCGCCGGGGAAGATGTCGGCGAAGGCGAGGATCTGCCCCGCGTCCTTCGGGTACACGACGGCTGCCCCGCGGGGCATGGACAGGACGTAGTCGGGGAGCAGGGGGCGCAGCGCGAGGTAGGCGACGTTTCCGGTGGTGCGGACAACGCTGCCCTCGGGAGCACCGATCAGTTCGTCGTGCGGGAAGGAACCCTTGTGGGTGTGGAAGTTCTTCCCGGCCTCGAGCGTGAACGTGTAGTGGCGGCCCTTGGGGTCGGTCAGCTGAACCTGGTCCCCGACCTTGAAGGGCCCGCGCCTGCGGGCGGCACCGGTCGGTTCGGACATGTGACCAGCCTACCGGCCCCGGAGAGGGCCTCCGACCACCCGGACGGCCACCCCGGCGGCCGCTAGGACGGCCTGGCCATCGCCTTGACGAAGGCGCGCTCCACGTCGGCCGCCGACAGCACCCCGTAGATCTCGCCGGTCTCCTCCACCACCAGGTACTCCGTCGCGGGGGTCGCGCGCAGGGCGTCGAGGAGTTCCTCGCCGGACAGCTCCGCCGAGACGCGCATGCCGTCGGTGAGGTCCTGGGCGAGACCGCTGACGGCGACCCAGGGGCGGCGGTGCTCCGGTACGCCGACGATGGCGGCCTCGCGGACGAGGGAGAGCGGCTGGCCGTCGGCGTCGACGACGACCAGGGCGCGGGCTCCGGCGGCGTTGGCGCGGCGCAGGGCCTCGGAGAGCGGGGTGTCGGCCTCGACGGGGACCGCGCGGCGGGTGAGCGTGCGGGCGCGCAGCTCGGGCAGGTGCTCGCGCAGGCGGGCCATGCGCAGGCTGTTGCCCGCGCCGGTCCAGATGATCGCGGCGAGGATGGCGGCCAGCAGGGCGTCCAGGACGGTGTCCATGCCGACGTTGTCCACGGCGTCGGAGCCGAGCGCCCCGGACTGGGTGAGCAGCGGCAGGCCGATGAGGACGCACACGGCGAGGGCCCGGCCGACCCAGGCGGCGGCGATGGTGCCGCTCATCGGTTTGCCGGTGAGCTTCCAGACGACCGCGCGGAGCATGCGGCCGCCGTCCAGGGGCAGGCCGGGCAGCAGGTTGAACGCGGCCACGATCAGGTTGGAGATCATCAGGCCGGCCAGCAGCACGCCCGGGACGGTGCCCGGGTCCACGGCCTGCAGGCCCGCGTAGAAGACACCGGCCAGGACGAGGGAGAGCAGCGGGCCGACGAAGGCCAGCACGAACTCCCGGCCCGGGGTCTCGGCCTCCTTCTCGATCTCGGAGACACCGCCGAAGAACTGGAGCTGGATACGGCGGACCGGGAGCTTGAAGCGGAGGGCGGCGACCGTGTGCGCCAGTTCGTGGACCAGCACGGACGCGTAGAAGGCCACCGCGAAGAAGAGGGAGACCAGGTAGCGGGCGGCACCGAGTTCCGGCAGCACGCGCTCCAGCTGGCCGCCGAACACCCAGGTGATCAGGGCGGCGACCAGGAACCAGCTGGGAGCCACGTAGACGGGCACCCCGAAGGGCCGCCCCATGAGCAGCCCGCCCCGGGGCTCGGGCCGCTGGGGGGCGGGGCCCTTGCCGTCGGCGGAGTGCGCCAGGGGGCGGCGCTCCGGCGGGGCCCCAGCCGGGTGCCGGGGGTCCGCGCCGGGCCGGTGGGCGGCGGGGGCGGTGTGCCGGGAGTCCGTCGCGGGCGCGTCGGCGGTGGAGCGCCGGGGGTCCGTCGCGGGTCCGTCGGCGGGGCCCGGGTGGGAGGCGTAGGCGCGGTCGGGGTGGGCGTCGCCGCCGGGGTGCCCATCGGGCCCGGGCGCACGGCCACCGTCGTCGGAGCGGCTCTCGGGGTGACTCGGGGCGGGCCCGCCGTGGGCGGGGACCGAGGAGGAACCGGGGGCTGCCGGGCCACTGGGCTCGGCACGGCCGTCGGGCGGGAGCTCGCCGGCGGAGCCGAGGGCTGCCGGGTCGGGCATCGAGCCGCCCCCTGTCGAGGGCGCCGCCGGGTCGGGCCCAGGCGTAGGGCGGGCAGCCTCAGGGGCGCCCGCCGGTGCGGGCTCGGACGCGGGGTCGGCCCCCGTCGGGGCATCCGCCGCTGCGGGCCCGGTCGCCGGACCGTCCCCTGTCGCGGAGTCCGCCGCAGCAGGCCCGGGCGGCTGCCCGTCCCAGGTCGGGGAGGCCGCCGCAGCGGGTCCGGGCGCCGGGTCATTCCCCGTCGGGGAGGCCGCCGCAGCGGGTCCGGGCGCCGGGTCATTCCCCGTCGGGGAGGCCGCCCTAGCAGGCCCAGGCGTCCGGCCGTTCCCCGTCGGGGAGGCCGCCGCAGCAGATCCGGGCGTCGGGGCGTTCCCCGTCGGGGGGGCCGTCGGTGGAGGGGCAGAGTCCGGAGTGCTCCGGTCCCAACTGTCGTCCTGGGGGTCGGGGGACAAGCGCCGTTGCGTGGCGGGGTGTTCGTCAGGCCGGGCCGGGGGGCCGGCCCGGTGCTCGGCCGACTCGTCGTTGCCGGACCGCGGCTGCCCGCGCCCGCCGCTCTCCTCCACCGGTGTCCCCTCGTTCGAAGCGTCTCCCGCGCCTGCCGGACGGGAGGGTCTCGTGTCGATGGTATGCGTCCGCCGAGGTGCGTTCCGCCCCGGCACCCCTGTGTTTCCCGTACGTCGACGTCGCCTCCGGGCTTCCCTCACGGAACGCGCTCGGCTCACTGTCAGTGGCGGGCCGTATGGTCTGGGGCATGGAGACGAGCAGCGAGGGCGCGGAGCGGCCCGGCAGCGGCCCCGCCCCGGCGGTGGAGCCGCCGGTCACGGCGGGGTCCGCGGCGGCGGAGGAGGACACGGCCGTCCAGGCGGTGGCGGAGGCGGCGGCGGAGACGGCCGCCGTGAGCGACCTCGTGGCGGGACCCCGTGCCATACCGCCCGCCTCGCTGTCCCCCTCACGCGCGAGTGACTTCATGCAGTGCCCGCTGCTCTACCGCTTCCGGGTCATCGACCGGCTCCCGGAGAAGCCCAGCGAGGCGGCCACCCGGGGCACGCTGGTGCACGCGGTCCTGGAGCGCCTCTTCGACGCCCCGGCGGGGGAGCGTACGGCGCCGCGGGCGAAGTCGCTGATCCCCGGCCAGTGGGACCGGCTGCGCGAGACGCGGCCGGAGGTCGGGGAGCTGTTCGCCGACGACCCGGAGGGCGAGCGGCTGGCGCGCTGGCTGGGCGAGGCGGAGCGGCTCGTCGAGCGCTGGTTCACCCTGGAGGACCCCAGCCGGCTGGAGCCGGCCGAGCGGGAGCTGTTCGTCGAGGCGGAGCTGGACTCCGGGCTGCGGCTGCGCGGCATCATCGACCGGGTCGACGTGGCGCCCACGGGCGAGGTCCGGATCGTCGACTACAAGACGGGCAAGGCCCCCAGGCCGGAGTACTCCGAGGGTGCCCTGTTCCAGATGAAGTTCTACGCCCTCGTGGTCTGGCGGCTGAAGAACGTGGTGCCGCGGCGGCTGCAGCTGGTCTATCTGGGCAGCGGCGAGGTGCTGACGTACGACCCGGTGCCCGCGGACCTGGAGCGGGTCGAGCGCAAGCTGCTGGCGCTGTGGGAGGCGATCCGGCAGGCGACCGTGACGGGGGACTGGCGGCCGCGCCCGACGAAGCTGTGCGGCTGGTGCGACCACCAGGCCCACTGCCCGGAGTTCGGGGGCACTCCCCCGCCGTATCCGCTGCCGGTGCGGGAGTCCGGCAGCGGCGGTCCCGGGCTCGTCCCCCGGGCGGACCCGGTCGCCGCCGGTGAGGGCGGCTGAGTCCGGCGGGCCCGCGCAGGGCAGAATGGGGCCGGACTAGCGAAGGAGACTTACGTGGCCATCCGCGTCCTACTGGTCGACGACCAGCCCCTGCTCCGCACGGGCTTCCGGATGATCCTGGAGGCCGAGCAGGACCTCGCGGTCGTCGGCGAGGCCGGAGACGGCCTCCAGGCGCTCGACCAGGTGCGGGCCCTGCAGCCCGACGTGGTCCTGATGGACATCCGCATGCCGCGGATGGACGGTGTGGAGGCGACCCGGCAGATCACCGGGCCCGGGCGCGACGGCCCGGCGAAGGTCCTGGTGCTGACCACCTTCGACCTCGACGAGTACGTGGTGGAGGCCCTGCGCGCCGGGGCCAGCGGCTTCCTGCTGAAGGACGCCCCGGCCAATGAACTGGTGCAGGCGATCCGGGTCGTGGCCGCGGGCGAGGCGATGCTCGCGCCGAGCATCACGCGCCGGCTCCTCGACAAGTACGCCACGCACCTGCCGTCGGGCGACGAGCCGGTGCCGGACACCCTGCACACGCTGACCGACCGCGAGGTCGAGGTGCTGAAGCTGGTGGCGCGCGGGCTGTCCAACGCGGAGATCGCCGCCGATCTGTTCGTCAGCGAGACCACCGTCAAGACGCACGTCGGGCACGTGCTCACCAAGCTGGGGTTGCGCGACCGCGTGCAGGCGGCCGTCTACGCGTACGAGAGCGGGCTGGTGCGCCCCGGCGCGCAGTAGCCACCGGTACGACGGCGGAGGCCGCCCCCTGCGCGGCAGGGGGCGGCCTCCGTGGTCACGGGTCCGCGTCAGGCGTCCTTGCTCAGCTCCCAGAAGCGGAACACGGTCGACGCGTCCAGGCAGTACTCCAGGCCGTAGACGCCGTCGCGGACGACCGCGTACTGCTTGGCCTGCCACACCGGCAGGACGGGGAGTTCGTCCGCGACGATGTCCTGCAGCTCCCCGAACTCCTTGTCCGTGGCCGCCCGGTTGGTGAGGGAGGCGGTGCGCGGGATGAGCGAGCCGGTGATGGTGCCGTTGTCGTAGTTGTTGTTCAGCACGTTGCCCTTGCCGAAGAAGGGGGCCGTGAAGTTGTCGGCGTCCGGGTAGTCGGGGACCCAGCCCTTGACGTACACGCCGTACTTGCCGGCCGCGATGTCCTTCTCGTACTGCCCGAAGGGCACGGACTTGACGTCGGCGTCGAACAGGCCGCTGGCGTTGAGCTGGCCGGCGATGGCGGTCAGCTCCTGGTCGGTGGCGGGGCCGTAGCGGGAGGGGGTCGACCAGAGAGTCAGCTTCACCTTGCCGGTGATGCCGTCCTCGCGCAGCGCGTCCGCCGCCTTGGCCTTGGAGGGCCGGGCGCCGTAGGTGTCGAAGAAGGCGGTGTTGTGGCCCGCGATACCGGCCGGGATGATCGAGTACAGCGGGGTCGCGGTGCCCTGGTAGACGTCCCGGATGAGGGCCTCGCGGTCGAGCAGGTGAGCGATGGCCTTGCGGACGCCGAGCTTTCCGGTGACCGGATGGTCCATGTTGAACACCAGGTGCTGGACCTCGGCGCTGCTGCCCTCGACGACCTCGGCGCCGGTGCCGTCGTCGGCCTTCTCCATGTCGGCGATGTCGCCCGCGGTCAGGCCGCGGTAGGCGATGTCGACGTCCTCGTTCTGGATGGCCTGCTTCAGGGCGGTCTGGTCGCCGTCGAAGAACTTGAGCGTCACGCCGGTGTTCTTCACCTCGGCCGTGCCCTTGTAGTTCTCGTTGACGGAGAAGACGGCGTGGCCCTTGTCGATCGAGTCGAGCTTGTAGGGGCCGGAGCCGACGGCCTGGCCGTCCTCGCGCAACCCGTCGGCGTCGTACTCGCGGTGGTCCACGATGGACCCGGCGCCGGAGGCGATCTTGCTGGGGAAGGTGGCATCGGCCGTGTTGAGCCGGAAGACGACCGTCCGCTCGTCCGGCGTCTCGACCTTCTCCAGCATCGGGAACATGATCGCGGGCCCGTCCGGGTCGTTGATCTTCAGCATGCGGTCGAAGGAGAACTTGACGTCCTTCGAGGTGAGTTCGTCACCGTTGCTGAACTTCAGCCCGTCCTTCAGGGTGCACTTGTAGACCGTGGTCGCCGCGTCGCTGAAGGCGCAGCTCTCGGCGGCCTCGGGCTGGGGTTCCGTGGCGCCCTTGGGGAAGCTGAGCAGCGACTGGAAGACGTTGTTGAACAACAGCCAGGAGCCCGGGTCGTAGCCGGAGGCCGGATCGGTGGCCAGGACGTCGTCGGACATCCCCACCACCACGTTGGAGCCGTCCCCCGCGGAGTCTCCGCTCTCCGTGCCACAGCCGGTCAGCAGTCCGGAGGCGAGCCCGGCCACGATGGGCAGGACCGGCCACTGGTTGCGTATGTTCACGTGTGTGCCTTGTCGTCGGTTCTCGAGAACGCCCGGGGCCTGTCCCCGGCCCCGGGGCACGGTTCCCCGGGGGCCGCGGTCACAGGCCCCGGGGTTCCATCGGGTGCGTCAGCCGCTCACGCCTCGCCCGAGCTCCCACAACTGGAGCGTCGAGGAGGAGTTGAGGGCGTAGGCGGTGCCCGTGATGTCGTCGCGTGCGGCGACGTACTGCTTGCCCTGCCACAGCGGCAGCACCGGCACGTCACCGGCGACGATGTCCTGAATGTCCGTCAGGCTGGCGGAGGCAGACAGCCGGTCCGCCTCGCGGCGGGACTCGGGGATCAGGTTGTTGCGGATGCGGCTGTTGGCGTAGGGCGAGCCGAGGGTGTTGTCCTTGTCGAGGAAAGGCGCGAGGAAGTTGTCGGCGTCCGGGAAGTCGGGGAACCAGCCCATGCCGTAGACGTCGTACTCGCCCTTCCTCTCGGCCGGGCGGAACGTGTTCCACGGGGTGCCCTTGATGCCGACCTCGAACAGGCCGCTGGAGTTCAGCTGGTCGCGCAGGACCTCGAACTCCTTCTTGGTGCCGGGGCCGTAGTGGTCGGTCGTGTAGTGCAGCGTCAGCTTCACCGGGGTGGTGATGTTCGCCTGGTCGAGCAGCGCACGCGCCTTGGTGACGCTCGGGTCGCCGTACTTGTTGAAGAACGAGTTGGAGTGACCCGTGACGCTGGCCGGGACGAGCGAGTACAGCGGCTCGGCCTGGGAGCCGTAGACCTTGGAGATCAGGGCGCTGCGGTTGACGACCTGGGCCATCGCCTGGCGCACGGCCTTGGACTTCACGCTCGGGGCGTCGGTGTTGAAGCCCAGGTAGCGGATCTCCAGGCCCGGCATCTCGACGAGGTCGACGGCGGTGTCCGCGTCGCCGGAGAGCTTGCGGATCTGCTCCGGCGACATGGCGCGGGTCATCAGGTCGATGTCACCCTTCTCCAGCGCCTCGCCCATGGCGTCGGCGTCCTTGAAGGAGACCATGTCGACCTTGTCGTTGTTCACCTTGAGCGTCCCCTTGTACTCGGGGTTCTTGGTGAACTCGGCCCTGACCAGCTCGCCGTCCTCGACGTCGGCCTTGAGGGTGTACGGGCCGGAGCCCTCCAGCTCGAAGCCGTCGCGCAGCTTGTTCTTCGGGTAGACGTCGGGGTCGACGATGCCGGCGACCGGGGTCGACAGCTTGTACGGGAAGGTCGCGTCGGCCGTCTTGAGGTGGAAGATGACCTCGCGGTCGCCCTGCGTCTCGACGGTGTCGACGGTGGACAGCAGGGCGAAGACACCGCTGTCGGCCTTGAGGGAACGGGCGCGGTCGATGGAGTACTTCACGTCGGCCGCGGTGATGGGGTCGCCGTTGGCGAACGACAGACCGTCGCGCAGGGTGCAGGCGTAGCGTTCGTTGCCCGTGTCGGTGAAGCCGCAGCGCTCGGCGGCCTCCGGTACGGGCTCGCCCTCACCGCGCGGCTGGATCATCAGGGTCTGCACGGTCTGGCGCAGGATGTTCCAGGTGCCGACGTCGTAGGCGTACGCCGGGTCGAGGGGCGCGGGCGCCTCCTTCGAGGCGGTGAACCGGTCCGTGGTGCCGACGACGATCGCGTCGCTGTCGCCGCTCCCGCTGCCGGAACCGCCGCAGGCGGCGAGCACGGGCACGAGCAGGCCGACCACGGCCGGCAGCACCAAAGTCTTGCGGTTCATGCTCGAGTTTCTCCAGAGCTCTCGACTCCGTGTACCCGGCATGCAGGGGTGGCGCAGCGGATCACGGGGGTGGGGCGATGTTCTCGCGACGAGATTAGTCCGGCCCGGCAGGAAGCTTCGCAGCCACCGGAGTTGAGCACCCATCACGCTGCGGAACCGGGCGTGGACACACCGAAAACCCGACAGCGGAAGCTTTGGTGCACCGTTCCACCAATCGGGACACAAGGGCACGCCGACGACCCCCCGGAGGGGGTGCGCAGCACACACCGGATCCACTGTCGACCCCGGGCCGCGTGGGGAACGTCACACGCGTAAACAGGTTCGAGGGTACGGGAATTCGGTCATCCGCAGGGGTTGGAATTCACCTGCGGAATTACCGCCCTATCCTCGCTGCACGCTGGGTGAACGGCTAGCGCATTTCCGTCATCAGACCGTGCAGAAATGTCAGGTCGACCTCTTCGAGGGAGCTGACGACCGTGCGCCTGTGGGCCGGCTGGATCGGGGCGACGGAGGGCACGGCCACGACCCGGCAGCCGGCGGCCTCCGCCGCGGCGACGCCGGTGGCGGTGTCCTCGATGACGGCGCAGCGGACCGGGTCCGCGCCGAGTCCGGCGGCGGCGGCCAGGTAGGGGTCGGGGTGGGGCTTGGTGCGCGGCACCTCGTCGCCCGCGACGGTCAGACGGAAGTGGTGCGCGCCGAGCGAGGCGAGCACCCGGTCGATGATGCGCCGGTGCGAGGCGGAGACGAGGGCCGTGGGCACTTCGTACTCGTACAGCTCGGCCAGCAGCCGGCCGGCGCCCGGCATCAGCGGCAGGGCGCGGTCGATGCGGTCCTCGAAGCCGTCGTTGAGCAGGACCGTGAGTTCGTCGAGGGTGATGTCGGCGCCGGTGGCCTCGATCAGGAAGCCCGCGCTGCGGGTCATGGGCCCGCCGACCACGACATGGCGCCAGGACTCGTCGAGCCTGTGGCCGAGGGAGGCGAAGACCTCGACCTCGACGTCCCACCAGAAGCCCTCCGTGTCCACCAGGGTGCCGTCCATGTCGAGGAGCACGGCCTGCAGGGCCGACCCTTCGGCCGTCCGGGTACCGAGCGCGGGGACCGTACTGGTCATCCACCTACCTCCTTGAGGGACGATCAGGCCGGCTCCCACGAAGGGAACCGGCCTGCAGTGGACCGACCAGTCTACGTCGTGTCCGGCGGAAGTGCCTCGTTTGACCGCCGTGCCCCCGGGCACACGGTGCGCACGCCGGGGGGTGTGGCGGCGTGTGCCCGGCGGGCCGGGTCAGCGGGCGTTGAAGTACTTCGCCTCGGGGTGGTGGATGACGATGGCGTCCGTGGACTGCTCCGGGTGCAGCTGGAACTCCTCGGACAGGTGGACGCCGATGCGCTCCGGCTGGAGCAGGTCGGCGATCTTGGCGCGGTCCTCCAGGTTGGGACAGGCGCCGTAGCCGAGTGAGAAGCGGGCGCCGCGGTACTTGAGCTCGAACATGCCCTGCATCTCGTCCGGGTCCTCCCCCGCGAAGCCGAGTTCGGAGCGCACGCGGGCGTGCCAGTACTCGGCGAGCGCCTCGGCCAGCTGCACGGACAGGCCGTGCAGTTCGAGGTAGTCGCGGTACGCGTTGGCCTCGAACAGCCGCGCGGTCTCCTCCCCGATGCGCGAGCCGACGGTGACGACCTGCAGCCCGACGACGTCGGTCTCGCCGGACTCCTCCGGGCGGAAGAAGTCGGCCAGGCACAGGCGCCGGCCGCGGCGCTGGCGCGGGAAGGTGAAGCGGGTGCGCTCGTTGCCCGCGTCGTCCAGGATGATCAGGTCGTCGTCCTTGGAGACGCAGGGGAAGTAGCCGTAGACCACGGCCGCCTCCAGCAGGTTCTCCGTCTGGAGCCGGTCGAGCAGGCCGCGCAGCCGGGGCCGGCCCTCGCTCTCGACGAGTTCCTCGTAGGACGGCCCCTCGCCGGTGCGGGCCTGCTTCAGGCCCCACTGGCCCTTGAACAGGGCGCCCTCGTCGAGCCAGCTCGCGTACTCCTTGAGCTGGATGCCCTTGATGACCCGGGTGCCGCGGAAGGGCGGGGTGGGCACGGGGTTGTCGGTGGCGACGTCGGAGCGGACATGCCCCTCCTCGGGGCGCTCCTCCACGGCGACCGGGGCCGCTGCCCTGACCCGGCGCTGCTTCAGCTCGGGCAGCTTGGCCCCGGGCACGCCCCGCTTGACGCCGATGAGGGCGTCCATCAGGCGCAGGCCCTCGAAGGCGTCGCGGGCGTAGCGGACCTCGCCCTCGTAGAGCTCGTGCAGGTCCTGCTCGACGTAGGCGCGGGTGAGGGCGGCGCCGCCGAGGATGACCGGGTACTTCGCCGCCAGGTCGCGCTGGTTCAGCTCCTCCAGGTTCTCCTTCATGATCACGGTGGACTTGACCAGGAGACCGGACATGCCGATGACGTCGGCCTTGTGCTCCTCGGCGGCGTCCAGGATCGCGGAGACCGGCTGCTTGATGCCGAGGTTGACGACGTTGTAGCCGTTGTTGGTCAGGATGATGTCGACGAGGTTCTTGCCGATGTCGTGCACGTCGCCGCGGACGGTGGCCAGCACGATGGTGCCCTTGCCGGCCTCGTCGGTCTTCTCCATGTGCGGTTCGAGGTGGGCGACGGCCGCCTTCATCACCTCGGCGGACTGCAGGACGAACGGCAGCTGCATCTGGCCGGAGCCGAACAGCTCGCCGACGACCTTCATGCCCTCCAGCAGGGTCTGGTTGACGATGTCGAGCGCGGGCCGCTCCTGGAGCGCCTCGTCGAGGTCGGCCTCGAGGCCGTTGCGCTCGCCGTCGATGATGCGGCGCTGCAGGCGCTCGTCCAGCGGCAGGGCGGCCAGTTCCTCGGCCCTGCCGGCCTTGAGGGACTTGGCGGTGGCGCCCTCGAACAGCTGCATGAGCTTCTGCAGCGGGTCGTAGCCCTCGGCGCGGCGGTCGTGGATGAGGTCCAGAGCGGTCCGGACCTCCTCCTCGCTGAAGCGGGCGATCGGCAGGATCTTCGACGCGTGCACGATCGCCGAGTCCAGGCCCGCCTTGACGCACTCGTCGAGGAAGACGGAGTTCAGCAGGATGCGGGCGGCCGGGTTGAGGCCGAAGGAGATGTTGGACAGGCCGAGGGTGGTCTGCACCTTCGGGTGGCGCCGCTTGAGTTCGCGGATGCCCTCGATGGTGGCGATGCCGTCCTTGCGGGACTCCTCCTGGCCGGTGCAGATGGTGAAGGTGAGGCAGTCGACGAGGATGTCCTCCTCGTGGATGCCCCAGTTGCCGGTGAGGTCGTCGATGAGCCGCTCGGCGATCTCGACCTTCTTCTCGGCGGTGCGGGCCTGGCCCTCCTCGTCGATGGTCAGCGCGATGAGGGCGGCGCCGTGCTCCTTGGCGAGCTGGGTGACCTTGGCGAAGCGGGACTCGGGACCGTCGCCGTCCTCGTAGTTCACCGAGTTGATCACCGCGCGGCCGCCGAGCTTCTCCAGGCCGGCCCGGATCACGTCGACCTCGGTGGAGTCCAGCACGATCGGCAGCGTGGAGGCGGTGGCGAAGCGGCCGGCCAGTTCCTCCATGTCGGCGACGCCGTCGCGGCCGACGTAGTCCACGCACAGGTCGAGCATGTGCGCGCCCTCGCGGATCTGCTCGCGGGCCATCTCCACGCAGTCGTCCCAGCGGCCGTCCAGCATGGCCTCGCGGAACTTCTTCGAGCCGTTGGCGTTGGTGCGCTCGCCGATGGCCAGGTAGGAGGTGTCCTGGCGGAACGGCACCGACTGGTAGAGGGACGCGGCGCCCGGCTCGGGCTGCGGGTCGCGCGCGGGCGGGGTGACGTCCCGGACCCGCTCGACCAGCCGGCGCAGGTGCTCGGGCGTGGTGCCGCAGCAGCCGCCGACCAGGGACAGGCCGTAGTCGCGGACGAAGTTCTGCTGGGCGTCGGCCAGTCCCTCGGCGTCGAGCGGGAAGTGCGCGCCGTCCTTGGTGAGGATCGGCAGGCCGGCGTTGGGCATGCACAGCAGCGGGATGCGCGAGTGCCGCGTCAGGTAGCGCAGGTGCTCGCTCATCTCGGCCGGGCCCGTGGAGCAGTTCAGGCCGATCATGTCGATGCCGAGGGGCTCCAGCGCGGTCAGGGCCGCGCCGATCTCGGAGCCGAGCAGCATGGTGCCGGTGGTCTCGAAGGCCATCGAGCACAGCAGCGGCACGTCGGCGCCGGTGGCCTCCATGGCCCGGCGGGCGCCCAGGACGGAGGCCTTGGTCTGCAGGAGGTCCTGCGTCGTCTCCACGATCAGCGCGTCCGCGCCGCCGGCGAGCAGGCCCTCGGCGTTGGCCTGGTAGCCGTCGCGGATCGTGCCGTAGGTGATGTGGCCGAGCGTGGGCAGCTTGGTGCCGGGGCCGATGGAGCCGAGGACCCAGCGGGGGCGCCCGTCCCGGGCGGCGTACTCGTCGGCCACCTCGCGGGCGATGCGGGCGCCGGCCTCGGACAGCTCGTGGATCCGGTCGGGGATCTCGTACTCGGCCATGGCCGAGTGGTTGGCGCCGAAGGTGTTGGTCTCGACGCAGTCCACGCCGACGGCGAAGTACGCGTCGTGCACCGAGCGGACGATGTCCGGGCGGGTCACGTTGAGGATCTCGTTGCAGCCCTCGAGATTCTCGAAGTCCTCCAGCGTGGGGTCCTGCGCCTGGAGCATGGTGCCCATGGCACCGTCGGCCACGACCACGCGGCTGGCCAGGGCCTGTCGGAGGTCGGACACGCGGGTCAGGCTGTCTGCGGAAGGGGTCGGCGGCAACGAGGCCATGAATAGGGCTCCCTCGGATGCGACGGCTGTCGGCTATGCGGCTTCCCGGACATCCGGCAGGGCATCCGGGGACGGGCGCACGGCGCCAGCGTAGCCGGGAGTCGGCTTGGATGGGCAGCGCGTCCACGGGGCGGACGCGGCGGCTTCGCCGCGGCCGTCCGGGGGACGGTGCGGTGACGGCCGGGGCCGGGACGGCGCAACTAATGGTGACCCGCCATTAGCGAGAGGTCGGCATCGACCGGTAGTGTTCGACATTGCCGAACGAGGGCTGCTGGCCCCGCTTGTCGGCGGACCGAAGGGGACGGAGGCAGTACGGCGATGGCACGGAACATCCAGTCGCTCGAGCGAGCGGCCGCGATGCTGCGGCTGCTGGCGGGCGGCGAGCGGCGGCTCGGCCTGTCGGACATCGCCTCGTCGCTGGGCCTGGCCAAGGGCACCGCCCACGGCATCCTGCGCACCCTCCAGCAGGAGGGCTTCGTCGAGCAGGACGACGCCTCCGGGCGCTATCAGCTGGGTGCGGAGCTGCTGCGCCTGGGCACCACCTACCTGGACGTGCACGAGCTGCGCGCCCGCGCCCTGGTGTGGACCGACGACCTGGCCCGCTCCAGCGGCGAGAGCGTCTACCTGGGCGTCCTGCACCAGCAGGGCGTGCTGATCGTGCACCACGTCTTCCGGCCCGACGACAGCCGCCAGGTCCTGGAGATCGGGGCCATGCAGCCCCTGCACTCCACGGCCCTGGGCAAGGTGCTGTCCGCCTACGACCCGGTGGCGCACAGCGAGGCCCTGGAGGCCGACCGTAAGGCCTTCACGGACCGGACGGTGTGCGAGCCGGAGGAGTTCGAGCACATCCTCGACGTCACGCGCGCGCGGGGCTACGCCGCCGACGTGGAGGAGACCTGGGAGGGCGTCGCCTCGCTCGCCGCCCCCATCCACGACCGGCGGCGGATGCCGGTCGGCGCGGTCGGCATCACCGGCGCCGTGGAGCGGCTGTGCCGGCCCGGCGAGGAGACGGTGCTGCGCCCCGAGCTCATCGCCGCGGTGCGCGACTGCGCCCGCGCGGTCTCGCGGGACCTGGGCGCCGGGCGGTTCTGACGCCACACGACGAGACCGGGGCGCCCAACGGCGTCCCGGTCCTCGGCATGCCCCGGCCCGCCCCCGTGCTCACCTGCACGAAGATCCACGGACACGGGGCGATCAGTAACGATCGTGTTTTCGACTACACAACTCTTGACGTGCTCGTAACGCCGAAGCAAGACTCCCGTCCATCGGTCGACATTGTCGAACAGCTACCGGCAATACGCGCTAGAGTGTGACAACGCCAGGCCGGTATCGAACTTCCCTGGACGTAGGACAAAGGAGTCGCGGGTGTCCAGCTCCGACATCTTCATCGGCGAGACCATCGGTACCGCCATACTCATCCTCCTCGGCGGCGGCGTCTGCGCCGCCGTCACGCTGAAGGCTTCCAAGGCACGCAACGCCGGCTGGCTCGCCATCACCTTCGGGTGGGGCTTCGCGGTGCTCACGGCGGTCTACACCACGGCGCCGCTCTCCGGCGCCCATCTGAACCCGGCCGTCACGCTCGCCCTCGCCATCAAGGACGGCGACTGGAGCAACGTCCCGGTCTACTGGGCCGGACAGATCCTCGGCGCCATGATCGGCGCGGCCCTGGTCTGGATCGCCTACTACGGCCAGTTCCACGCCCACCTCACCGACCGCGAGATCGTCGGCGGTCCGGGTGCGCAGGACACGGCGGCCAAGGCCGTCGAGGCGCAGGAGGCGGCCGCCGGCCCGGTGCTGGGCGTCTTCTCCACCGGCCCCGAGGTCCGGGTCGCCTGGCAGAACGTCGCCACGGAGATCATCGGCACGATCGTGCTGGTGCTCGCCGTGCTCACCCAGGGCCTGAACGACAAGGGCAACGGCCTGGGCACCCTGGGCGCCCTGATCACCGCGCTCGTGGTGGTCTCCATCGGCCTCTCCCTCGGCGGCCCGACGGGGTACGCGATCAACCCGGCCCGCGACCTCGGACCGCGCATCGTGCACGCCCTGCTGCCACTGCCCAACAAGGGTGGCTCCGACTGGGGCTACGCCTGGGTCCCCGTGGTGGGTCCGCTGATCGGCGGCGCCATCGCGGCAGGCATCTACAACGTCGCATTCGCTTAGGAGACCTCCTCGCGCCCGTCGCGAAACTTCCAGCACGCGCCGTACGTAAAGCCCCTTAAACCCGGAATTACCAGGAGCACACAGTGACCGACGCGCACACCGCCGGCCCCTTCATCGCCGCCATCGACCAGGGCACCACCTCCAGCCGCTGCATCGTCTTCGACCGGGACGGCCGGATCGTCTCCGTCGACCAGAAGGAGCACGAGCAGATCTTCCCGAAGCCGGGCTGGGTCGAGCACAACGCCACCGAGATCTGGACCAACGTCCAGGAGGTCGTCGCCGGGGCCGTCGAGAAGGCCGGCATCACCCGCGACGACATCAAGGCCATCGGCATCACCAACCAGCGCGAGACGACCGTGCTGTGGGACAAGAACACCGGTGAGCCCGTCCACAACGCCATCGTCTGGCAGGACACCCGCACCGACGCCCTCTGCCGCGAGCTCGGCCGCAACGTCGGCCAGGACCGCTTCCGCCGCGAGACGGGCCTGCCCCTCGCCTCCTACTTCGCCGGCCCGAAGGCCCGCTGGCTGCTCGACAACGTCGACGGTCTGAAGGAGCGCGCCGAGGCGGGCGACATCCTCTTCGGCACCATGGACAGCTGGGTCATCTGGAACCTGACCGGTGGTGTCGACGGCGGCAAGCACGTCACGGACGTCACCAACGCCTCGCGCACGATGCTGATGAACCTGCACACCATGCAGTGGGACGACAAGATCTGCGAGTCGATCGGCGTCCCGAAGCAGATCCTGCCCGAGATCCGCTCCTCCGCCGAGGTCTACGGCGAGATCACCGGCGGCAAGCTGGGCGACCTGCTCGGCGGCATCCCGGTCGCCTCCGCGCTCGGCGACCAGCAGGCCGCCCTGTTCGGCCAGACCTGTTTCGCCGAGGGCGAGACCAAGTCCACCTACGGCACCGGCACCTTCATGGTGATGAACACCGGCGACAAGATCATCAACTCCTACAGCGGCCTGCTGACCACCGTCGGCTACAAGATCGGCGACCAGGACACGGTCTACGCCCTGGAGGGCTCGATCGCCGTCACCGGTTCGCTGGTGCAGTGGATGCGCGACCAGATGGGCCTGATCTCCACCGCCGCGGAGATCGAGACCCTCGCCCTGTCCGTCGAGGACAACGGCGGCGCCTACTTCGTGCCGGCCTTCTCCGGCCTGTTCGCCCCGTACTGGCGCTCCGACGCCCGCGGCGTGATCGCCGGCCTGACCCGGTACGTCACCAAGGCGCACCTGGCGCGCGCCGTCCTGGAGGCCACCGCCTGGCAGACGCGCGAGATCGCCGACGCCATGACGAAGGACTCCGGCGTCGAGCTGGCCGCCCTGAAGGTCGACGGCGGCATGACCTCCAACAACCTGCTGATGCAGACCCTCGCCGATTTCGTGGACGCCCCCGTGGTGCGCCCGATGGTCGCCGAGACCACCTGCCTCGGCGCCGCCTACGCCGCCGGTCTCGCCGTCGGCTTCTGGAACAGCACCGACGACCTGCGCGCCAACTGGCGACGGGCCGCCGAGTGGACCCCCCGCATGGACGCGGAGACCCGCGCCCGTGAGTACAAGAACTGGCTCAAGGCCGTCGAGCGGACCATGGGCTGGCTCGAGGACGAGGAGTAAGAACAGCATGACCACCAAGTCCACCCTGCAGTCCGTGCCTGCCCTGGGGACGCACCCGGCCTCCGGCTCGAACCCGAGCCGGGCCGAGACCAGGGAGCAGCTTTCCAAGGCGTCGTACGACCTTCTCGTGATCGGCGGTGGCATCCTGGGCATCTCCACCGCCTGGCACGCCGCGCAGTCCGGCCTCAGGGTGGCTCTGGTGGACGCCGGCGACTTCGCCGGAGCCACGTCCTCCGCCTCCTCCAAGCTGCTCCACGGTGGTCTGCGCTACCTGCAGACCGGCGCGGTGAAGCTGGTCGCGGAGAACCACTTCGAGCGCCGTGCGGTCTCCCGCCAGGTGGCCCCCCACCTGGCGAACCCGCTCACGTTCTACCTCCCCGTGTACAAGGGCGGGCCGCACGGCGCGGCGAAGCTGGGCGCGGGCGTCTTCGCCTACTCCGCGCTCTCCGCCTTCGGCGACGGCGTCGGGCACCTGCTCTCGCCGGCCAAGGCCGCGCAGGACGTGCCCGAGCTGCGCACCGAGAACCTCAAGGCCGTGGCCGTCTACGGCGACGACCAGATGAACGACGCCCGCATGGCCCTGATGACGGTCCGCGCGGCCGTGGAAGCCGGGGCGGTCGTCCTCAACCACGCCGAGGTGACCGGCCTGCGCTTCACCCAGGGCCGGGTCACGGGCGCCGAGCTGAAGGACCGCCTGTCCGGCGACGAGTTCGGCGTCAACGCCCGGCTCGTGCTGAACGCGACCGGTCCGTGGGTCGACCACCTGCGCAAGATGGAGAACCCGAACGCGGCGCCGTCCATCCGGCTGTCGAAGGGCGCGCACCTGGTCCTGAAGCGCACCTCCCCGTGGAAGGCCGCGCTCGCCACCCCGATCGACAAGTACCGCATCACCTTCGCCCTCCCCTGGGAGGACATGCTGCTGCTCGGCACCACCGACGAGGTCTTCGAGGGCGACCCGGCGGACGTCTCGGTCACCGAGCAGGACATAACCCAGATCCTCGACGAGGCCGCCTTCTCGGTCCGCGACCAGCAGCTCAGCCGCGACCTCATCACGTACTCCTTCGCCGGCCTGCGCGTGCTGCCGGGCGGCCCCGGCGACACCGCCAAGGCCAAGCGCGAGACGGTCGTCACCGAGGGCCGGGGCGGCATGCTGTCCGTCGCGGGCGGCAAGTGGACCACCTTCCGCCACATCGGCCGGACGATCATGAAGAAGCTGGAGTCGCTGCCGGGACACCCGCTCGGTGACGACTTCGAGCCGATCAGCGCGCTGCCGAAGAAGCTCCCGCTGCCCGGCATCGCCAACCCGCGCGCGGTCGCCCACCGGCTGCTGACCGACCGCCCGGCGCCCGGCCCGCGCATGGCGGCCGACACCGCCCGGCACCTGGCCACGCACTACGGCTCGCTGGCCTTCGACATCGCCCGGCTGGCCAACGAGAGCCCGGAGCTCGCCGAGCGCGTCCACCCCGACGCCCCGGAGATCTGGGCGCAGGTCGTCTGGGCCCGGGACCACGAGTGGGCCGAGACGCAGGACGACGTGCTGCGCCGCCGGACCACGCTCACCATCCGCGGTCTGGCCACGGACGACGTCCGCGCCAAGGTGCAGGACCTGCTCGACAAGAAGTAGGCACACCCCGGGGAAGACGCGTTCCCGCCAAGGGCGGCTCCACGCCGACGGAGCCGCCCTTCCGGCGATCCCGGGCCCCCTGATGACCTGATACGTCGAGGGCCCCGGTCCCGGCCTGTCCCGCAACCGCCTGCGCGTGGCCCCGGATCGGCGAGCACCCAGGACCTCACGGACCGCTCGGATGAATCCTGTGTGTTCCGGGGTGGATCACGGGGCAGGCATGGGGGCACTCCCCCTGCGAGGGGGCTGCGGGCGCCCCCTTGGCACGCCGTAAAGTTGGGGGGTCAAGCGAGGGCACGTCGGAAGGAGGCACTGGGTGATCGAGCTCGAGGGGGTTCCCGAGCTGATCGACCCGGTCATGGTGGCCGCGTTCGAGGGCTGGAACGATGCCGGCGACGCCGCCTCCACCGCGGTCGCGCATCTGGACAGGGAGTGGAAGGGCGAGGTCTTCGCGGCGCTGGACGCCGAGGACTACTACGACTTCCAGGTCAACCGCCCGACGGTCTTCATGGAAGCGGGCGTCCGCAAGATCACCTGGCCGACGACGAGACTGTCGGTGGTCCGGGTCGGCGGTGACAAGCCGCGCGACCTGGTGCTGGTCCGGGGAATCGAGCCGTCCATGCGCTGGCGTTCGTTCTGCAACGAACTGCTCGGCTTCGCACACGAACTCGGCGTGGAACTGGTGGTCGTGCTGGGCGCCCTGCTCGGCGACACCCCGCACACCCGGCCGGTTCCGATCAGCGGGACGACGTCCGACCCGGACCTGGCCCGGCGCATGGACCTGGAGGAGACCAAGTACGAGGGCCCCACGGGCATCGTCGGCGTCCTCCAGGAGGCGTGCACGCACGCGGGGGTGCCGGCGGTGTCGCTGTGGGCGGCCGTGCCGCACTACGTGTCGCAGCCGCCCAACCCCAAGGCCACGCTGGCCCTGCTGAACCGGCTCGAGGACCTGATCGACGTGCGCATCCCGCTGGGCGAGCTGCCCGAGGACGCGCGCGCCTGGCAGGTCGGCGTGGACCAGCTGGCCGCCGAGGACAGCGAGGTGGCCGAGTACGTCCAGTCGCTGGAGGAGGCCCGGGACACCGCCGAGCTGCCGGAGGCGTCGGGCGAGGCGATCGCCCGCGAGTTCGAGCGCTACCTGCGGCGCCGGGACGGTGGCGGGCACGCCACCGCGGACGGCAGCGACAGCACGTCGTCGTACCTGCGGGACAACCCCAGCGGCCGTACGCGCCCGCCCAAGCCGCCGAAGCCGGGCCCGGACGACGAGGAGTCCTCGGAGGACTGAGAGCGGCACGCGGGCACGAAGACACGAAAGGGGCGCCTCCCGGCCGGGAGGCGCCCCTCGGTGTGCCGTTCGGTTACAACGCCACACCCAGCAGCGCGTCCACCGCGCGGGAGACCACGCCGGGTGCGCCGATGTCGGTGCCGCCGTCGCGCTCCTGGCCGGCGACCCAGCGGTCGACCGCGGCGAGCGCGGCCGGGGCGTCCAGGTCCTGGGCCAGGGCCTCGCGGATCTCGTCGACGAGCGCCTCCGCCGGCGGGCCGTCCGGCCGGGACACGGCGGCCCGCCAGCGGCCGAGCCGCGCCACGGCGTCCGCCAGGACCTGGTCGGTCCACTCCCAGTCGGCACGGTAGTGGTGGGCGAGCAGCGCCAGCCGGATGGCGGCCGGGTCGACGCCGTCGCGCCGGAGCCCGGAGACGAAGACCAGGTTGCCCTTGGACTTGGACATCTTCTCGCCGTCGAGGGCCACCATGCCGGCGTGGACGTACGCCTTGGCCATGGGGAACTCGCCGGTGAGGACCTGGGCGTGCGAGGCGCCCATCTCGTGGTGCGGGAAGGCGAGGTCGGAGCCGCCGCCCTGGATGTCGAAGCCCATGCCCAGGTGGTCGAGGGCGATCGCCACGCACTCGATGTGCCAGCCGGGCCGTCCGCGGCCCAGCGATCCGCCGTCCCAGCTGGGCTCGCCCTCACGGGCGGCCATCCACAGCATCGGGTCGAGCGGGTTCTTCTTGCCCGGGCGGTCCGGGTCGCCGCCGCGCTCGGCGGACAGCAGCCGCATCGCCGCGGCGTCCAGGTTCGAGACGGCACCGAAGTGCGGGTCGGACTCGACGGAGAAGTACACGTCCCCCTCGAGCTCGTAGGCCGCGCCCAGGTCCCGCAGGCGCTCCACGAGCGGGACGATCCCCGGTATGGCCTCGACGGCGCCTATGTACTGCCGCGGCGGCAGCATCCGCAGGGCCGTCATGTCCTCGCGGAAGAGGGCCGTCTCCTGCTCGGCGAGCGCGGCCCAGTCGAGACCGTCACGCCGGGCCCGCTCCAGGAGCGGATCGTCCACGTCGGTGACGTTCTGCACGTAGTGAACCTGCCGCTTGGTGTCGAGCCACACGCGCTGCACGAGGTCGAACGCGTTGTAGGTCGCCGCGTGTCCTATGTGTGTGGCGTCGTACGGCGTGATGCCGCAGACGTAGATACGGGCGACGGGACCGGGGTCGAGGGTGACGAGGCCGCCGGTCGCGGTGTCGTGGATCCTCAGGTCGCGGCCCTGACCAGGCAGGGCGGGGACCTCGGAAGCGGGCCAGGCATGCATGCCTTGAGCCTAACCGGACTGAAGTTCCATATACGAACGGGAGCGGGCCGGACGGCCGAGAAGGCGCTCTTGCGGTGACCCGGACCGGTGTGCTGTCAGACGGGTGGCCAGGGAATCGCGGGCCATTCCCCGCTCGGCTCGGGATGCGTACGCGAGGCGAGCAGCGCGCCCACCCGCGCGCGAGTGGCGTCGATCTCGGCGCCGGTGATCAGCGGTGCGAGCCGGGCGGCGAGCGCCCCGTCCTCCGCCAGGCCCTCGCGGAGTCCCTCCAGGACGCCGACGGCCTCCGGGGTGAGGGGCTCCCCCGCCCAGCCCCACAGCAGGGTGCGCAGCTTGTTCTCGACGTGGAAGGTCACCCCGTGGTCGATGCCGTACAGCCGCCCGTCGCCGGTGGGCAGCAGGTGCCCGCCCTTGCGGTCGGCGTTGTTGAGCACGGCGTCCAGCACCGCCAGGCGCCGCAGCCGTGCGTCGTCGGCGTGCACCAGCAGCGCGGTCCGTCCCTCGCCGACCTCGGCGAGGCCGATCGCCTTCCAGCCCGGTTCCGGTTCCTCGCCGTCGACCAGCGCGAGCAGCTCCCCGTCGGCGGTCGCCTCGATCCACAGCTGGCACATGCCCTCGCCGTAGGGGCCCTCGCGCAGCACGGTGGGCGGCACCAGGTCCCAGCCGGTCGCCCGGGAGACCTCGTAGGCCGCGACCTCGCGCTGGGCGAGCGTGCCGTCGGGGAAGTCCCACAGGGGGCGTTCGCCGGCGACCGGCTTGTAGACGCAGGCCGCCTCCCGGCCGTCGTAGGCCACCGTGCAGTACAGGGCCGCGTTGGACGCCTCACGGATGCGTCCGCGGACGGTGAGCTCACCGCGGGCGAGCAGCTCGGCCGCGTCCGAAGGAGGTGTCACGCTCCGCGGCGGTATCCGTTCTGGCGCGGACATACGTGTCCTTCCGGGTCGAGCGGGAGGCTGCACAGCGGGCACGGCGGCCGCCCGGCGTTGACGACGTCGAGGGCGCGCTTGGCGAAGGCCCTGGCCTGCGCGCCGGTGAGCCGGACCCGCAGCATCGGGGGCCCGTTCTCCTCGTCCTGGAGCAGCCGTTCCTCGGCCTCGGCGAGGTCCTCCTCGGACTCGGCGTCGAGTTCGACGAGCGCCTGCGCCTCGACGATCATGCGCTGCTCCTCGCCGTCCCAGGCGAGTGCCATGGTGCCGACCCGGAACTCCTCCTCGATGGGGGTGTCCAGCGGTGCGGTGTCGGTGATCTCCGAGGGGGCCACGGCGGGGACGGAGGCGCTGCCGCCGCTACGGCGTACGACTTCGTCGAGCAGTTCCTCCATGCGTTCGGCGAGCGCGGCGACCTGGGTCTTCTCCAGGGCCACACTGGTCACCCGGGAGCCGGCCGAGGCCTGGAGGAAGAACGAACGGCGCCCGGGCAGCCCGACCGTGCCGGCCACGAAACGCTCCGGATGGTCGTAGAGGAACACCTGACGGGACACGTCCTGTCTCCATTGGAATCGTGGGAGCCGTGGAAGCACGGCACTGCTGCGACCGCTTCACCCTACTGCGGCCGACGATCACGGTGCGCCAGCACCACCCCCGACGGGGGCCTCCTCGGCCGGCGGTTCCTCGCGCGGCACCAGGGACGTGAAGTCGCCGGTGTCGCCGAGGCGGACGAGGAACGGCCGCAGTCGTGTGTAGCGGATCGCGGTGATGGAACACGGTTCGACGGAGATCCGCTGGAAGAGGTCCAGGTGAAGTCCGAGTGCGTCCGCTACGAGGGACTTGATGATGTCGCCGTGCGAGCACATCAGGTAGACGGCGTCGGCGCCGTGGTCGCGCTCCACGCGCGCGTTCCACTCGCGTACGGCCTCGGCGGCGCGCGTCTGCATGGCCCGCATCGACTCCCCGCCCGGGAAGGCCGCGGCCGACGGGTGCGCCTGCACGACCTCCATCAGGGGCTCGTCCTTGAGTTCGGCGAGCTTGCGCCCGGACCAGTCGCCGTAGTGGCACTCGCCGATGCGCTCGTCGGTGTGGGGGTTCAGGCCGGGGCGGGCCTCGAGCAGGGGGCGGATCGTCTCCTGGCAGCGCTGGAGCGGGCTGGTGACGATTTCGGCGAGGGGCAGTTCGGCCAGACGTCCGGGGAGCGCGGCGGCCTGCGCGGCGCCGCGCTCGTCGAGGGCGACGCCGGGCGTCCAGCCGGCGAGCAGTCCCTCGGTGTTGGCGGTGGAGCGTCCGTGCCTGACCAGGATCAGCGTGGGCATGCGCTCCAGCGTAGGCGCACGCACGCGTGCGGTGTCGTTCGAGTGACGGGAGACTCGCTTCGTGATCGTCGACTGTGCCATCTACCGCGACGGACATCGGACGGACGGGCCGGAGGACTTCTCCGACGCCCTGGGGGAGGCGCGTGCGGCGGGCGGATTCGTGTGGATCGGGCTGCACGAGCCGACGGAGCGCGAGTTCGACCACGTCACGCGAGAGTTCGGCCTGCATCCGCTGGCGGTCGAGGACGCCCTCAAGGCCCATCAGCGGCCCAAGCTGGAGATCTACGACGACTCCCTCTTCGTGGTCCTCAAGCCGGTGGTGTACGAGCCGCAGAGCGACAAGGTCTCCGCGGGCGAGATCATGATCTTCCTGGGTGACGGGTTCGTGGTGACCGTCCGGCACGGCGAGGGCGCTCCCCTCAAGGCGGTGCGGCACCGTCTGGAGCACGAGCCGGAGCTGCTGGGCACCGGCCCCACGGCGGTGCTGTACGCGGTCGCCGACGCCGCCGTCGACCACTACCTGGACGTGGCGACGGAGCTGCAGGCCGACCTGGAGGGCCTGGAGGCGGAGGTGTTCTCACCCGACGGCGGCGGTTCGCGCAACACCGCGTCCCGGATCTACGACTTCAAGCGGCAGGTCCTGGAGTTCCGCCGGGCGACCGGGCCGCTGTCCCTGCCGATGAGCCGGCTGTCGGGCACGGCGCCGTACGGCGTGGCGGTGCCGTTCGTGGACGACCGCGCCCGGCCGTTCTTCCGGGACGTCAGCGACCACCTCACGCGCGTGAACGAGTCCGTGGAGAACCTCGACCGGCTGGTGTCCGACATCCTCTCGGCGCATCTGGCGCAGATGAGCGTCCGGCAGAACGACGACATGCGGAAGATCTCCGCGTGGGCCGCCATGGCCGCGATCCCCACGATGGTCGCGGGGATCTACGGCATGAACTTCGAGTACATGCCCGAGCTGCGCTGGGTCTGGTCGTATCCGGCGCTGATCGCCCTGATGGCCGTCCTGGAGTTCCTGGTGTTCCGGCTGTTCAAGCGCCGCGGGTGGCTGTAGAGCAGGGCGGGCCGGTTCAGGCGAACTCGGGTTCCGGGGCGGCCGGCCCGCCGAGGGCGTCACGGCGCTCGGGGGGCCGCAGCGAGACCATGCGGCGCCAGCCGCCGAGCCGCTCGTAGGCGTACACCGCGTGGATACCCGCCTGCAGCACGGCCGACTTGGCCCGGGACCAGCCGAGGATGCGGCCCATGTGCGCCATGACGGCGAGGCTGACGTCCCGGTAGATCCGGATCTCGGCGAGCGCGCACGCGCGCAGGGTCCGCTGGATGTCCCGGCCGTGGCCCGCGCGGGCGAAGCGCAGCAGTTCCTCGTGGCAGTAGGCGAGGTGGTTGTCCTCGTCGTGGGAGATCTGCCTGACCGCGCGGCCGATGTCGGGGTGGTCGGCGAAGTGCTTGCGCAGCAGGTCCATCTGCTCGGAGGCGCGCTGCTCGGTGACCCTGCTGTGGGACAGGTAGGTGACGATGTCCCGGACGGTGAGCCGCTCGTCGCGCCTGAGCTGCTCGTGGGCCAGGCCGATGCCGTTCTTCTCCAGGAGCATCGTGTAGTCGGTCTCGCGCGGGACCGGGACGGGGTCGAGACCGCGCTTCTTCAGCAGGGCGTTGAAGATGCGGCCGTGCTTGTCCTCGTCGGCGCCGTGCCGGGAGATCCTGGGCGCGAGCTCGCGTTCACCGTCCGGGACGAGCGCGGCGATGCGGGCGTTCTCCCAGCCGCCCTGGGATTCGCCGCTGGCGGCGATGGAGCAGAACAGGGCGAAGGACTCGTCGTTGTCGAGGATCTCCTGGAAAAGATTCTTGGCCGAAAGCATCGTGGGCACCTCTTCCCGCGCGCGTGCGCGTGCTGCAGGATCCGCAGGTCTCCGCGAAGAACGAGTCAAATGCGGGGTGCGGGGCGTTGCAACAGGTGTGCCGGACATCTCCGCCGAACGGGGGACACAGAGCGAGCCGTGCCGGCCCGCCGGCCGGGCGGCGCCGGACCGTAACCGGCGGCCGTCCGCCGCGTTGTTCCCCGTGACGGCCGTGGCGGGGAAGACCCCCGAGCCCCCACCACGGCCGCGGAACTTCGAGAGGCCTCAGGCGAGGCCGGCGCGCTCCAGGGCCTCCGTGCCGGCCCGCAGGGAGGCGAGCCGCTCGTCGAGCGTGAAGCCCGCGGGGGCGAGCGTGAGGGTGGTGACACCGGCCTGCGCGTAGGCCTTCATCCGCTCGGCGATGCGGTCCACGGAACCGAGCAGGGTCGTCTTGTCGATCAGGTCGTGCGGTACGGCGGCCGCGGCGGCCTGCTTGTCGCCGGAGAGGTACTTGTCCTGGATCTCGGCGGCTTCCTTCTCGTACCCCATGCGCTGGGCGAGCTGGTTGTAGAAGTTCTGCTTGCGGCTGCCCATGCCGCCGACGTACAGCGCGGTGTAGGGGCGGAAGGTGTCGGCCAGCGCCGCCACGTCCTTGTCGTCGCCCACGGCGAGCGGCAGCGTGGGGCAGACGTCGAATCCGTCGAGGGTCTTGCCGGCCTTCTCGCGGCCCGCGCGCAGGTGCTTGATCGCGGTGTCCTCCAGGTGGTCGGCGGAGGGGAAGATCAGCAGGGCGCCGTCGGCGATCTCGCCGGTCTGTTCGAGGTTCTTCGGGCCGATGGCGGCGATGTAGAGCGGGATGTGCTCGCGCTGCGGGTGCACGGTCAGCTTGATGGGCTTGCCCGGGCCGCCGGGCAGGGGCAGCGTCCAGTGCTCGCCGTCGAACGACAGGCGCTCGCGGGTCATGGCCTTGCGGACGATCTCGACGTACTCGCGGGTGCGCGACAGCGGCTTGTCGAACTTGACGCCGTACCAGCCCTCGGAGACCTGGGGGCCGGAGACGCCGAGGCCGAGGCGGAAGCGGCCGCCGGAGAGGGAGTCGAGGGTGGCGGCGGTCATCGCGGTCATCGCCGGCTGGCGGGCCGGGATCTGGAAGATCGCGGAGCCGATGTCGATGCGCTCGGTCTGGGCGGCGACCCAGGTGAGGACGGTGGCCGCGTCGGAGCCGTAGGCCTCGGCGGCCCAGCAGACGGCGTAGCCGAGCCGGTCGGCCTCCTGGGCGACGGCCAGATTGTCCGCGTCCATTCCGGCACCCCAGTAGCCGAGGTTGATACCGAGCTGCATCCGCATCCCCTTACCGATCAGTAACGTACCTGGTGCCCCGACCATAGCGCGGGGCCCTCGCACGGGACAGCGGTGCAGCCGCTCCCTTTCAGATGCGTGAACAAGAATCAAGTACACGACCATTGACGCGTGCACAGCAAATCCGTACGTTCTCGGGAAAGCGCTTTCTAACCCACCCGCACTCCGCACACGAACGGAGAGGTACGGATGAAGCGAGCAGCCTCAGTGCGACTCGGCGCGACCCTGGCCACCCTGGCCCTGGCCGCCACCACCGGCACACTGGTCTCGACGCCCGAGGCGTCGGCGGCGACGGGCACCACGACCGGCTACGCCACCCAGAACGGCGGGACCACCGGCGGCGCCGGCGGGCAGACGGTCCGGGCGACCACCGGGACCGCGATCCACGCCGCCCTGTGCAGCCGGGCGAGCAGCAGCACCCCCCTGATCATCGAGGTGACCGGCACGATCACCCACGCCGGCACCAAGAAGGTCTCCGGCAGCAGTTGCGACACCGCCGACGGCGTGATCGAGCTCAAGAAGATCAGCAACGTGACCCTGGTCGGGGTCGGCAGCGGTGCCGTCTTCGACCAGGTGGGCATCCACATCCGCGAATCGAAGAACATCATCATCCAGAACGTGACCGTGCGGAACGTCAAGAAGTCCGGCTCCCCCACGTCCAACGGCGGCGACGCCATCGGCATGGAGAGCAACGTCCGCAACGTCTGGGTCGACCACACCACCCTGGAGGCCTCGGGCGGCGAGTCGGAGGGCTACGACGGGCTGTTCGACATGAAGAACAACACCCAGTACGTGACCCTGTCCTACAGCGTCCTGCGCAACTCGGGCCGCGGCGGTCTGGTCGGCAGCAGCGAGAGCGACCTGTCGAACGGGTTCATCACCTACCACCACAACCGCTACGAGAACATCGACTCCCGCGCCCCGCTGCTGCGCGGCGGCGTCGCGCACATGTACAACAACCACTACGTGCGCCTCAACGAGTCCGGCATCAACTCCCGGGCCGGCGCCCGCGCCAAGGTGGACAACAACTACTTCGAGGACTCCAAGGACGTCCTCGGCACCTTCTACACCGACGAGGCCGGCTACTGGCAGGTCGGCGGCAACGTCTTCGACAACGTCACGTGGTCCCAGCCGGACAGTGAGAACCGTCCGGCCGGTCCCGACGTGAAGTCGAACACCACCGTGTCCGTCCCCTACTCCTTCCGCCTGGACGCGGCCGGCTGCGTCCCGGCCGTCGTGAACCGGACCGCGGGCGCGAACAAGGGACTGCAGGTGTCGGACGGCAGCTGCTGACCTCGGGCACCGGGCTGTGGCGGCCGAGGGGAACGCACCGTCCACCTCCGGAAATCGGTCGTCCACAGCCACCCACACGACAGGTTCTGGCCAGTAATCTCGGCGTTCATGGAGCAGAGGCATCTCGGCCGCACCGGCCTGCGTGTGTCACGGATCGGGCTCGGCACCCTGACCTGGGGACGGGACACCGACGAGCACGACGCCGCGGACCTGATGAAGACGTTCTGGGAGGCGGGCGGGACCCTCGTCGACACCGCGGACGTGTACGGCGACGGAGAGGCCGAGTACCTGCTCGGCCGGCTGATGGAGGGTCTCGTGCCCCGGCGGGACCTGATCATCTCCACCAAGGCCGGCAGCGTGCCCGACCCCGACCGCCGTGTCGACGGTTCCCGCGGCCATCTGCTCGCCGCCCTGGACGCCTCGCTCGCCCGGCTCGGCACCGACCACGTCGACGTGTGGCACGTGCACGCCTACGACCCGTACACCCCGCTGGAGGAGACCCTCCAGGCCCTCGACCTCGCGGTCGCCAGCGGCCGTGCCCGCTACGCCGGCGTCTCCAACTTCTGCGGCTGGCAACTGGCCAAGGCCGCCACCTGGCAGCTCGCCGCCCCGGGCACCCGGACCCGCCTGGCGGCCACGCAGCTGGAGTACTCGCTGCTGCAGCGCGGGGTCGAACGGGAGGTGCTGCCCGCCGCGCTGGACCTCGGCATCGGGCTGCTCCCGTCCTCGCCGCTCGGGCGCGGGGTGCTGACGGGCAAGTACCGGGGCGACACCACACCGCCGGACTCCCGCGGCGCCTCGGACCACCTCGCGCCCTTCGTCGCCCCCTACCTCGACGACACCGCGAGCCGCATCGTCGACGCCGTGGCGACCGCCGCCGACGGGCTGGCGGTGACGCCGCTCCAGGTCGCCCTGGCGTGGATCCGCGACCGGCCGGGGGTGGCCGCCCCGATCGTCGGCGCGCGCAACGCGCAGCAGCTCACGGCGGCATTGTCAGTGGAGACCCTTAGTCTTCCTGACGAGATCTGCCGGGCGCTCGACGATGTGTCGGCGCCCGTGCACCGCTATCCCGATCACGACTGGAGCACGCTGTGAGCACGGAGCCCGAGACCACGGAGGACGCCGAGCCGGGGACGCCGGGCGACGCCGGGACCACCCCGGTGGAGGGTGCCGAGGACTCGGCGGCGGAGGACCGTGCCGAGGACCCGGCGCAGGAGGAGGGCAAGGCCGGCCGGCTCTCCGAGGCCGAGGCCGAGTTGCTGGCCCAGCGGGCCGAGCGGGAGCGCATCGAGCAGCGCAAGGCCGAGAAGAAGGCCCCCATCGAGGCCGGCACCAAGCTGAGCGGCACGGCCGCCGATCTGCTCGCGGCCGTACGGGCCGTGGAGAGCGGCGAGAAGCCGGCGGCGACGGTGTTCGAGGAGCCCGCCCCCGCCCCGCGCCGCTCCGCCCCCGAGCCGGTGCGGCGGCCGCAGCCGGTGGCGGCGGAGACCGTCGCGGCGCCGGCGGCCCCCGCGCCCGAGGCGGTGCGGGGCGTGCAGCGGGTGCTCGACGAGGGCGGTGCCCCCCAGTCCCTGGCACCGCAGGTGGCCGCGGTGCTCGGCGAGGGCGCCGACGAGCTGCTGCGGGCCGATCCCTGGCAGTTGCTGCGGGTCGCGGGTGTACGGCCCGAGCAGGCCGACGGGTTCGCGCGGGCGCTGCTGGGCGCCGAGTGCGCGCCCGGCGACGAGCGGCGCGGGCGGGCCGTCACGGTCTGGCTCCTGGAGCAGGCGGCGCTGGCGGGGCACACCGCCCTGGAGATGCCGGCGCTCCTCGCGGCCCTGGCCCAGCGGGGCGTGCCGGAGCCGGACAGCGCCGTGCAGGACGCGATTGCGGAGGGCGAGGCACTGGTCTTCCAGGACGCCCTGGAGGAGCCCGGTGCCCCGGCCCCCGCCGCGGACCCGGAGGGCTCGGAGGAGGGCGCGGAGCGCCCGGTCCGTGTCCTGGTCGGGCTGGAGCGGTACGCGCTGGCGGAGGAGAGCCTGGCCGACGGTCTGGCCCGGCTGGTCAACTCGGCGCCCAAACAGGACGGTCCGGCCGAGGAGTGGGAGCGTCTCGCCGCCGCGGCGGCGGGGTCCACGGGTGAGCTGATCCGCGCGGCGGCCGGTCACGGTCTGGTCCTGCACACCGGCGGGGAGGCGTCCCTGGCCGAACCGGCCGCGCTGCTGCACGCCGCGCGCTCCCTCGGCCTGCGTGCCTGGGCAGCCACCCACGGCCCCGTCGGGCGCGACCGCTTCACCGCCCTGCTGCACCGGGCCGGGCAGGACAGCGGCGCCCCCTCCCCCGTCGCCACGGTGTCCGGGCTGCTGTCCGGTCTCGAAGGACCCGGCCGGGATGCCGACGGGACGCTGGACCTGGACCTGCTGGTCGTGCTCGACGCGCCGCAGCTGGACGTCGAGACGGCGGCGCTGCTGACGGAGTCGCTGCCGGACGGGGCGCGGCTGGTGCTCGCCGGGGATCCGGCGGTGCTGTGGTCCGTGGGGCCGGGGCGGGTGTTCGCGGACCTCCTCGCCGCGCGGATCTGCCCGCAGGTCGCCTCACGGCTGCCCGACCCGGGGCCGCTGGGCGAGCTGGTCTCGGGCATCGGCGTCGGCGAGCTGAACCAGGTCGAGGCGCCCGGCAAGGAGGTCGTGATCGTGCCCGTGCGGGACGCGGGCGAGGCCGTGCACCGGACGGTGCAGCTGGTCGTGGACTCGGTGCCGCGGGCCATCGGCGTCCCGGCCGAGGAGACGCAGGTGATCACGCCGGGGCACGGCGGCGCCGTCGGTACGCGCGCGCTCAACGCGGCCCTGAAGGAGCGGCTCAACCCGGGCCCGGGCCGCTTCGGCGGCTTCGACCCCGGCGACCGGATCGTGCACTCCCCCGCGCCCGGCAGGTCGGTGCCGGGCCGGGTGGTGAAGGCGGACGCCGAGGGGCTGCACCTGTCGTGCGCGGGCGAGTCCGTCGTCGTACCGAAGGAGCGAGTGGAGCAGGCCGTGCGGCACGGGTGGGCGATGACGGCCCACCAGGCCGTCGGGAGCCGCTGGCCCGCGGTGGTCGTGGTGCTGCCCGGTGACGCGGCGCAGGCGCTGAGCCGGCCGTGGGTGTACACGGCGTTCGGGCGGGCCGACCGGCATCTGTCCGTGGTGCACGGGGTGGAGCAGGCGCTGCCCAGGGCCGTGGCCGAGGTCCCGGCGAAGCCCCGGACGACCCGGCTTCCCGTGCTGCTCGCTCCGCAGGTCGGCGTGAGATGAGCGACGGCGGTGGGGGGGGGGGGCGCCCGGGGGCCCGCCCCCGCCCCGCGGGGGGGGGGCGGGGCCGCGGGGG